>NZ_CAWPJM010000051.1:0-300872 GCF_963888495.1 Vibrio sp. 2-2(8)
GAAGCTCTGCAATGAAATTGCACACAAATTAAATATGCGCCCACGCAAAAGACTTGGGTATAGAACACCACTGGAGTATATTCATGCGCATCTTTAAAAAGTGTCGCACTTCAAACTTGATACTAAGCTCTAAAATACGTTGTTCACTGCTGTTTTCGTTGTTGACTTGCACGAGGGCAAAATGCGGATCCGCCGCCAAATAGAGAGACACGATCCACTGCGGATCAGCCCATTCCCATAGGGTTTTTGTCTGCTTGCTCAGCACATCATAGCGCTGTAATAAGCGAGAAGAACGGCTTTCTTCTGCCGCCAAAAAATAGAGGTATTGGCCATTTTCAGACCAAATAGCTTGAGTCGTTGCAGATTGGCTAAGCACGATTTCCTGCTTCGATACACGATCCACCAGCGTCAGCGTGTAGTGCTCTTCCCCAGTCAAATCTTCGCTTAATGCAATAAAGCGGTCCCCTTTTGCCACCGCCCAATTGGCTAACTGGTAATAATCTGATTGCTGCTGTCTTACACTGATATTGACCAAGCGCTCAATTGGGCTGCCTTCTGCGGTCTTTTTAACAACAAAACGTTCACCTTTAATTACTTGATCATGATAGTAATTTTGGTACTGGATGAGCCAAGGTGTCGGTGCTTTTACGCTCTGATTCTCTGACCATGTTTTGACTAGTGCATTAGAAAGTGGTGTGGCTTGATTGAGCCACTGTTGTGTTTTTTTATTGTGATCTTCAAGGTGTGCTCGAACCTTAGGCTGGCTACGCGAGCCATCTTCCAGCCACTGCAGTGACTCACCATAAGATGAATGAAAACAAGACAAACCAACAACAAAAGCAATGATATTGAGTAATTTCATTATGATCAGTGAAAACATAGCCAATTATTATAATGAGGCGCAGCTTGCCACTAAACGATAATGAGATCAATTATCATTTTTATATAAAATAGAGAAATTATGAAATTTATAAGGGTGAACGTTTGCGTGTATATAAAAACACCGCCAATTTGGCGGTGTTTTTATAATTAGTGTGAGGTTGTCTCAGCAAATACTGGCATTGAGTCCGTCAGCAGATTCGATTGACCGAAAGGTCACGCTGACAAGACGCTCGCGGTTACTCATCGTCAACTTTAGGTGCAACTCTCTTTTTCGGCACAAATACCGCATCACCCACTGCCACATTCTGATAAAAGGTTTTATCGCGTTTAACGGGCTTCTTATTGGCGGTGTGCGCCTTGGGCTTAGTACTTTTAGTCTTAGCGGCTGCGTTTTTCTTAAAGGCCGGAACGCGTGGTTTTAGTCCGGTAAATTTACCTTTCAGATCATCAAATTGAGAGAACTCGATATCTTGCTGCAAAAAGGCTTCCACGCGCTTAAAGCTGTCCCAATCTTTTGGGCCAACCAGCGAGATTGCATCACCTTTATTACCCGCACGGCCTGTACGACCAACACGGTGCACATACTCTTCCGTATGTTTGGGCATATCAAAGTTAATCACGTGCGTCACGTTTGCAATATCAAGGCCGCGTGAAGCCACATCCGTCGTGACCAAAATTTTAAATACAGCGCGCTCAAACTGGCTCATGATGGTGTTGCGCTGGTTTTGATTTAAGTTACCACTCAACGCAACAGCTTTCAGTTTCTGCTCGTTGAGTTTAAGCGTTAAACGCTCAGTATCAGAACGGGTTGCGGTAAAAATGATCACTTGTCGATATTCGGCTTCTTGCAGCACGCGTTCGAGTAAGGCTTCTTTGTGATCGAGATGATCACAGAGGTAGAATTTTTGGGTGATGTCTTTATGCTCTTCGTTGACAACACCAATCGAAATGCGTTTTGGATCTTTAAGCAACTCGGTACCAAAGTCATTCACTTGGCCGTGATCAAGCGTTGCGGAAAACATCAGTGTTTGGCGACGACGGTGGTTCGCTGCATGATGAATACGGCGTAGTTCCGGAGCAAAACCTAGGTCCAGCATGCGGTCAGCTTCATCAAGGATCAGCGTATCTAAACCATCAAGACGCAACGAGCGGTGCTCTAAGTGATCCGCTAAACGACCGGGAGTCGCTACAATAAAACGGGGGAAACGGCGCAGTGCTTTTACTTGGTCGTTAAAGTTTTCACCGCCCACAATCAGCGTTGCTTCGTAGCTCAACCCACTGAGCATAGTACGCAGCTCACCGTACACTTGTTTGGCCAACTCACGTGTCGGAGCGAGAATCAGAGCTCTAGGGTCTTTTGCTGATAACGCTTTAGTTTTGAGAGACTTATGCAGCATTGGCAAAACAAACGCTAATGTTTTACCCGAACCAGTCTTAGAGGATGCCAACAAATCTTTACCTGCAATCGCCACGGGAACCGCTTGTTGTTGGATCTCTGTCGCTTGTTTGAAGTCATAGTGTTTGAGGGTCTTCAATAAGCGATTGTCTAAGCCTAAATCTTTAAACTGCAAAGGATTCTCCAAAAATTTGTAAAGTTGCCACAATAAATAGGGCAAGAGGTCAAAATGAAAACGCAATATGATAGCCCGAAAGGCGCTTAGATAGATAGAGATCACATAAAAATAATCAGCACGCACACTTTTTCAAGGCATAAGAAGATAGAAAATACGTCTCTTAACGATGAGACATAGCGGAGTAAATGAGCATAAATTGAAATTCTTGGATTATTTTGACGTTCGGCTACTGGGTGAACGCTAGAATAGTGTCTACAATTGAGTTCGTCACTATATGATGATTTCCAAACAAGTGTATACCCAAACAACTTGACGTTGCAGGTAAACAGCACCGCTGTAGCTTCAAGTAGGAAAAGTATAATAGGGCGTCATTGATAATAATCTTACAAACAAGGAGTTCAATAATGAATAAGATGTTAATTGCAGCTGCAGCCTCTTCTGTACTTCTACTTGCTGGTTGCGCATCAGGCCCTGATGACGCAGCAATGACGAAAATGGATCAGCTAAGCAACCAAGTTAGCCAACTCAGTGATCAAATTTCTGCACTTAAGAGCGAGCAATCGACACTTTCGTCTAAAGTAAGCCAAGCGGCTGATGCCGCTGCCGCTGCGCAAGAAGAAGCGGCTCGTGCAAACGAGCGTATCGATAATATTGCTCAGTCATACACGAAATAATTTCGTTATATTCCATAGCTGAAATTTCTTAAAGGCTTGTTAATTCAAGCCTTTTTTATTGCTGCTATTACATTGTTCACCATTAATGAACTCATCAACTTCTTTAATTACTCCAATGAGGTTGAAAAATCTGCAGCCACAACTTCGACAGGCACACCATTTTGCGCCAAGATCACCGCTCTCGCTTTCGCATCTGATTTGTTAAATTCATCCAACCACCAGCGAAGTTCTTGCGGTACCTGTAACTCTTTTTTACTGCCGTTACTGCGCGTCAAAGGTTCATGAGCTTCAAGAAATACGCTTCGATCTGGCTCTAAGGCTAGCTTTATCGGCTCATCAATCACTTTCACTTTCTCGCCACGCTGGACCTGCTTAAACAGCCATTCAATATCCTTGGGATCCATACGAATACAACCTGAGCTGACTCTCATACCAATACCAAAATCTTTGTTGGTACCGTGGATCAAATAATCACCCGCACCATAAGCGAGACGAAGCGCGTATTCACCAAGCGGGTTATCTGGCCCAGCGGGCACCACCGCAGGCAGTTCAATACCTTTCGCTTTATATTCAGTGCGGATCGATTGAGGAGGTGTCCAAGTTGGGTTCGGCCGTTTTTGGCTGATAGTGGTTTCCATTTCGGGCGTATCACGACCAATACGGCCAATACCGACGGGGAAAATATGCACTTTGCGTTTTTCAGGCTCAAAGTAATAGAGCCGCAGTTCCGCTAAGTTGATGACGATGCCTTCGTAAGCCACGCGCGGTAAAATAATTTGTGACGGAATGGTTAGCACAAACTCTTGCTGCGGCAAAAATGGGTCAATTCCTTTGTTAGCCGCCATCAAAGATAAAAACCCAACATCGTACTGTTTTGCAATTTGCGCTAAGGTTTCGCCCTGCTCAATCACGTGATATTGAGTTCGGCCAACCATGCTACTGCCTTCGGCAGGAAAATCATAAGTCGCGGCAAACGCGTTCACACTGAGCGCACCCCAGCAACAACACAAAGAGAGTAGCTTGCGTAGCATGGTGATCAGGTATCCTTGGCGTCTTTATAGAGCTGTAAGGTTATCTCTCTTTCTACTTTATGATCAACCATTGGCGCGGGATATGACAAGGAATTGACGGCAGGGAATTTCCAAGGCGTGTGGATGCACTTATCTGGCAACGAAGCCAATTCAGGTACCCACTGACGAATAAAATCCCCTTTCGGATCAAAACGTTCTCCTTGGCTGGTAGGATTAAAAATTCGAAAATAAGGTTGCCCATCACACCCTGTTGAGGCGCACCACTGCCAACCGCCATTGTTCGATGCATAATCGCCATCCACTAATGTTTGCATAAAATATTGTTCACCAAGTCGCCAATCGATATGCAGATCTTTGGTTAGAAAACTGGCCACAACCATCCTTAATCGGTTATGCATCCACCCAGTTTTATTGAGTTGGCGCATCGCCGCATCGACAATAGGGAACCCAGTTTGCCCCTGCTGCCAACGTTCAAAGGCCGCTGAGTTCTCCCACCAAGATACATGTTTCCCCCAAGGTGCAAAATCTTTTCCTTTACAGAGATCAGGACGGAACCCGATCAGATGCTGATAGAATTCACGCCAAATGATTTCGCTCAGCCAAGTTTGCGCCCCTTCAGACAACCCAATATGTTGCGATTCAGCGTATAGACGCGCCATACATTGACGCGCAGAAAGCGCCCCTATTGCGAGATAAGGTGACAGTGCGCTGGTCGAATCCAACGCGGGAAAATCACGCTGCTGGTGGTAATTCTGTACCTTATCACGGCAAAACTGGCGTAATTTAGCGCGAATTGCATCGAACTCGACCACCCAATGATCACTGCTGATGCGTGGATAGCTGAACGAGCGGTGTTCGCTCCACAGCAACGGCTCAAGATCCTTTATGGGTTTATAATGTGCAGAAATAGGCGTTGGTAAAATTTGAGGTAGAGCCGCTTGTGATAACCACGCTCGTTTAAAAGGCGTAAAGACTTTGAAATAATCACCTTGCTTGTTTTTGACCAAACCGGGGGCAATAATGCACTTATCGTCGTATGCTCGCCACTCGATCTGGCGCTCTAGGCAAAACTGACTCGCCATCTCATCACGCTGCAACTCATTGATTTCATACTCGCGATTAACCAACACTGCGCTGGCATTAAGCTGCTTAGCCATGGTGGCGATCTGCTGCGCAGCATCAGCGTAATCATCGACTTCCTCATACAATAGAGCAATATTGAGTGCTTGCAGTTCACGTTGCAGCTCAAATAAACGCCGATAGATAAGATCCGCCTGCATCGGAGCAAGATGGTGTTTTTGCCACTGTGCTGGCGTTGCAATGAATACGGCAACAACAGGTTCTTCACCATCAATGGCGGCATGCAATGCCGTATTATCAACGGATCGTAAATCTCGGCGCAGCCAGAGTAATTTCACTGTACATCCTTACTGATTAATCTAACGAATGGTGCAGACGAGCAACCACATCTGACAACGAAAGCGTATCTCCCAGTGAGATACGCAATTTCCGTAACGCTTGAACTTGCTGCTCGGTTAACGCTCGATTGGCAAACAGCGCAACCTGTTGGTAGTTTGCTAAAGCATCATGATCAACAAGAGCGGTAAGATCTTCGACACCATCTAAGATAGTGAGGTTATACCCAGCTTCCACCTTTCCCACGAACCATAGCCAAGCCAGTATGCTCGATGTTGGATCAAGATTAACGCAAAGACATTTCCCCTTGGTCGCCGCTTTGTTTTCCGCTTCAATGATCGAGCTCAACTTGCTTATCATCAGTGCCTGAAAAAGCCCTTTTTGCAAACTGCGCAACGGTCCTTTAACCCGCTCTAACGTGTCGATGACAGGAAAGACAAACTGCTGCTCAACAATCTCTAACGGATACTCTTTCAATACTGTAGCAATGGTTGATTCCGCTTTGCCTTTATTGAGATCCACTAAAGCTTGCAGCAATTGTTCTTGCTCTAAAAGCTCTGAGCCATGATTTGCCAAAGTATCAATGATACTTTCACTGCCACTGAGCAATGCACTCACTTTGCCAATCGAAACCCCTTTCGCCAGCCAGCCTTGAATAGTGCGAATCGTCGCAATATCCTCTTGTGAATAAAGGCGATGCCCTTTTTCCGTGCGCTGTGGCTGAACGAGGTGATAGCGGCGCTGCCATGCACGCAAGGTAACGGGCTTTACTCCAGTCATCTCGGCAACGTCTCGAATAGCATATAATTTTTCAGTCATCATGTTTTCAGTCAGTGGGTTCTCATAGTCCATAACGTAACCTTAGCGTTTGTGGATAAGGCGATAAATAGTGCTGTTGCTGCAGATAAGCATCGGGATACATTTTTATGTAATGTTTGAGCAACGTAATAGGCGCAAGTAAAGGAAGCTCGCCAGTTCGATAGTCATCAATCAATTGCGCTAACTCTACTTTCTGCTCTTTGTTTAAGGCTCGTTTGAAATAACCCTGAATGTGCATTAGAACATTGGTGTTATTTTTACGGCTCGCTCTGTGTTTGAGTGCATCCATTAGCCCTTGGCGATAGTGCTCAATAAAATACTGTGGCGGATGCTGCTTGACTTCAGCCACTAAACGGCCGAGTTCTCGATACGCTTGCGGGTGATGCGCCATTAACGTCAATTTGTAACGTGAATGAAAGGCCACCACTTTGCCCGGTGTCGGGTTGTCACCTATCGATTGATAAAAGTCATGTAAACAGTAGACACGCGTAATGAAGTTTTCGCGAAGCACAGGATCATGCAAACGGCCATCTTCCTCTACAGGCAACCACGGCATTTTACGCATCAAAGTGGCGGTATAAAGACCAACGCCCTCTTTATCCGCTCGCTGATGCTTATAGACTTTGACTCTTTCCATGCCACATGTCGGGGATTTCGCACAAACGATATAACCACACAATTTCATCAATTCGAGCTCATCAACTTTTCGTTCTGAGAAATCGAACATGGCTTGCGTGTAATCTTTGGTTTCATCTTTAGTTTCAACCAGTGCTAAACGCTCTTCGTGAGAGATCAGGCGAATGGTAGGCCTTGGCACGGTTAAGCCAATCGCAACCTCTGGGCAAACGGGTATGAAAGAGAAATAATTCGTTAACTCTTTGGTCACAAAGTCACTCGCTTTGTGGCCAGAATCAAAACGGACTTGCTCTCCCAGCACACATGCACTGATCCCGATACGAATTTCTGGATTACTCATCGCCGCCTCATATACAAAAATATTTGTTGTATAATGTATAGCACACTCCAACCACCTTATACAAAATATATTTATGTACACATAAAAGGTAAACGTTTACCCAAATCGATTGCCTTACCACTTTCAACACTTTTAGTTATCAATGAGCCACAAAAAGGGTATTAACCTCCATTCTGTGACAAATCTCTCAAGGAACAGTGTCAGGTCTAGCTAGTATTGCCTCAACAAAACACATCAGATTCAACAGAATTAGTAATTTAATCCACTTATTGCGGATAAATCGCTGACTCGAAAACTTTGGAGTAACAACGATGGCAACCCCACACATTAATGCGCAAGTTGGTGATTTCGCAGAAACCGTTCTAATGCCAGGCGATCCATTACGTGCAAAATACATTGCTGAAACTTTTTTAGATGATGCTAAACAGGTTTGTGATGTTCGCAGTATGTTCGGTTATACCGGTACTTATAAAGGTAAAAAAGTATCCGTTATGGGCCACGGTATGGGCATTCCATCATGCTCGATTTATGTTCACGAGTTGATTTCAGAATACGGTGTAAAAAATATCATCCGTATTGGTAGCTGTGGCGCAGTTCGTGACGATGTCAATCTAATGGATATCGTTATTGGTATGGGTGCTTCAACCGATTCCAAAGTTAACCGCATCCGTTTTAACAACCACGATTTTGCCGCGATTGCGGATTACGGATTGCTTGAAACGGCCGTCAATCAAGCACGCGCACAAAACGTGCCCGTGAAAGTAGGCAACGTGTTTTCCGCTGATCTGTTCTACACACCTGAAGGTGATTTATTCGAAAAAATGAATAAGCTTGGCATCTTAGGTGTGGATATGGAAGCGGCCGGTATTTATGGTGTTGCAGCGGATCTAGGCGCAAAAGCATTGACGATTCTTACGGTGTCAGACCACATCATTCGCGGTGAGAAATTAAGCTCTGAAGATCGCCAAACCTCTTTTAACGACATGATGAAAGTCGCGCTTGAAACAGCGATTAGTATCTAATTTTTAAACCTCAGCTGTTCACCCAAATTGGCAGCCTTAAATTACCCCGAGGGGGCGATTGTGTCCAACGACCAACTACCCAAGGACGCAGATGGTTTACAACTCAACTTTTGTAAAACATTGGCGTGTGACAACTTTGGACTGAGTGAAGCCGAACGGTACGTTCTGCAGCGCGTAAACCCGAAGCGTCCAACGATGGTTTGTCGTGAATGTGGAGCTTTCCCCCCCTTACTTAACAACCGAGAAGTGTTAAACGAATTACACCGTTTAAGGCAGCTTCACAGCGACGGGTTGCCCGCTTGTCGCAGTGATGATTGCCAAAATTTCGGTTTATCTGTTCATACGCACAAACACCTCTATCACGCTTTTGGCTACAGCGGCGATCGCCAGCGATACCGTTGCAAAGCTTGTCAGAGTACCTTTGTTGATAAGTGGTCAGGAGCCAACAAAAAACTCGTTTTTCAAGAAACCCTACTCGGCCTGCTCTTCATGAGTTATTCGGTGCGAGAGATTTGCCGTAAATTATCCATCAACCCAAAAACGTTTTATGATCATGTCGAGCACATTGCCAGTCGCTGTCGGCGAAAACTGGCCATGATTGATGCGCGTTGGGTGAATCATGCAAACCAATATGAACTGGCTTGCAATTACATCCCGCTCCAGCCCCATAGCGACAACGGCGTATTGTGGTTTGCAACAGGTGAAGCCAAAACAGGTTATATACTCTGTCAGCACGTAAACTATTCCGCCAATGAAGAGCCTGCAGGCGAGCTTGATCACAACCCCTATCACTCGCCCGCGCGTTTTGTTTCTCGTGAACATTCATCCGAAGCGAATCTACCTACTCCTGACGCATCTCCGCTGTTACGTGAGCGTATTGATCAGAAATACCAAACAATTTTAGCCCGCGGTA
Organism: Vibrio sp. 2-2(8); assembly: GCF_963888495.1. Taxonomy (NCBI): domain Bacteria; kingdom Pseudomonadati; phylum Pseudomonadota; class Gammaproteobacteria; order Vibrionales; family Vibrionaceae; genus Vibrio; species Vibrio sp. 2-2(8). The sequence goes on from NZ_CAWPJM010000051.1 coordinate 9,308, forward strand.
ATGTTGAAGACCCCATGGGTAACCTCACCACTTTTCATTACCCTTCTAAAGGTGCCTTGATTCGCCCTCCTTACACCTCTTATGCTCACTTCCTCCACGTGCTGGATTTGTGCCTTGAAGATAAGCGAGTTTCTATCTATCTGCCTCAAGATCCGGTTTTACGTTCTGCCGCATTGAGCGTCTGTTTGCCGCGAATCAAGCGTAAGAATGTTGACTTGATGTACGTTGAGGAAGATCCGCAATGGCAAAATGGACATTCCGTGAATAAAACGGACATTGTTCACATGGGATGGTGGCGAGATCGCTGGGCTATTGCCAATCAGGCACAGGCTGCCAAAGGTGTTTGCTATTTGGCAGGAGACAATCCAACACCCGAAGCTTGGCTCGATAAAGCATCGATTAAGCAAACAGAGTTCTATCAAAAACGCTTCCAACTGTTGTTCGAAAGCTTTATCAACGAACCGAGGCGCAAACTTCGCCCTGGCGGCCTACAACCAATGCTGGATATTTTTCGTGCTTGGCACAATCTGTGCTACCAAGATAAACATGGATTCACCGCCGCCCAAAATTTGGACTTAACCAAACATCCACTGACATTGAAAGAACTACTCTCTTAGATTTTTAGGTTATATTTAGACTGTGGATTGTGAAGTAGCGCAGATTATTGTGGTAATGAATAACCAATGCACCCACTTTTGGGAAAGTAAATAGTGCGCTTTAACGTTGGCTTCATATAATGAATCGGTGACTTAGGCTTCTTACTTTTGAGGAACAGCCCGTTTGGATAAAAGCCAATACCTTCTTGAAATTGAAATAGAACAGCTTAGAGCCCGTATTGAAACTGAGCCGGAGAAGGTGTCGATCGTCGCGGAGCAGTGTTTATTGAGAGCACAGCAGATCTTTTTCCCAGAAGGGGCGATTCAATGTTTGATCATTTTATCTCGCTGCGCTTGGTGTCTAATGGACTACCGCGTGGGTTTAAAATACATTAAAGAAGCCTTATCCACTCAAAATACCCTCGATACTGATGACTGCCTTCCCGAAATTCTGCATATTCACGCGCTGCAACTTTGGGGTCAGGCAAAATATTATACCGCCCAACAATATTGGATAAATGCCTTAGAACAATCAGCTCTGGTTGATGAAGTTGATATCCAGATAGAGTGCCTCATTGGTCTGGGTAATGTTTGGCGTATTACTAACGAATATCAACTTTCATGTTCAACACACGAGCTAGCCGTTAAAGTCGCTAATAATGCCCGTATCCATTGGTTAGAAGGCAAAGCCCGTATTCTGTGGGCATGGGATCTCTATCTACTTAACCAATACATCGATATGCTCACGGTGCTCGATGGTGCAGAAGAAGCGCTACAGGATCATCCCGATAAAACTTGGCAAGCCGAGGTTTGGGATTTTCGCGGCTTGGCACTGCTCGGGCTTGAACGAATCGAAGATGCGGAAGCGGCAACCACCAAAGCACTCGAACTTGCCGTGGAGCATAACCTTGTGTGGATGAAGGCTCACTCATTCATTAGTCGAGCTCGTTTGGAACTGCTGAGAAAAGACTCCAAGAAAGCAACTGAGCTGTTGCTTCTTGCTGAAGCCTCTGCTGCTTCATTTGATAAAGGTGAGCTACTTTCACAAATTTGCTACCAACAATCCCTAGTCGCAGAGCAGCGTGGTGATTTTAAAGCTTCTTTAGCCTCATTTAAGAAATATCGCCAATTTACGGTTGAGATGCTTCGAGAACAAACGGCGCGCATTGGCCTTGATAAAGCAAGAGCCTCTAAGCGACAACTTGAGCAACGAGCACGTAAACTCATTAACCGTATTCGTGGTCAACACGAATACGACCCAGAGAAACATCTCTCCAATGTAGTTTCAGAGACTTATTGGTGGGAACAACTCATGCTATTCAAGACCGAGTTGAAGCATTCTAATCACGCCGTCATTGTCATCCAACATAACGACTCAAAGTACCTCGATGTATGTACCGAGATTGCCCACTCGCTCTGTAACCAAAAAGATCTCGTTTCTCGTTTAAGTAGCGAACGCTTAGCGCTGCTTCTTGCCGATAAAGGCGATGCAGCGCTGCACGTCTTCCATGTATTGGCTAAGATGATTGAAATATACCCTTGGGAAAGAAAAGGATTAACGGGGTCGCTACCTCAAGTGATGTTCCAAGACATTTTGAGTTTCCCATTCACATTAGAACAACTGGAAGACAGTCAACCTCAGGAATGGTCGCATGGAAGTACTGCTCAGTAAGATTAAAGATACGGGTTTGGATGCCACCTCCGTTTCCGGAGAAGAGGCCATCATTTTCTGGAATCACGTCCGACAACATATAGCCTCAACATCAAAAGAAAAAGCACTTAGCTACATCATCAGTGCAGAGTATCGTTCAGAACTGCATCAGTCGTCCGCCAGTATAGAGGAGCTTCGTCACGCCTTAGCATTACTTGAATTGCCTAAGGACGCCGAAATTATTTTGTCTGTGAAAAACAGTTTAAGCGATCGCCTAATGGAAAGCGGTGAATTTGCCGCGGCGCTCAACGAATATGTGTCCGCTTCTAATATTGCCGTCGACACAGGTTACATTGACGAATATGTACTAGCCGTCATTGGCATGGGTAACCTGTGTGATGCTTATGGCGAGCACAGCCGAGCCCTTCGTTACTATCAAAAAATTGATAGTATTGATCACGCAATCACCAGCCGCTCATTACGCCTGCGTTATAAACTTTACATGCTATCGTGTTACATTCAACTGCACCGAATCTCCGCCGCCACCGACCTAATTAAAGAGTGTGAAGAGCTGAGTATTTTGGTCAGCGATAAAATTCTTACCGGGCAAATTTCACTCTATCAAGCTCAACTTTATCTTCATCAGGATCAAGTCGATAAAGCGCTCATTACGCTCTCTAGTGTTCAGTACAGTGCTGGGAATATGAATTCCACCTGGCTATCGAATATGATTCGAATTGAAACGGCCAACTGCCTGGCTAAAATAGGCAAAAGTCATATTGCCAATATGATGCTGGCCAGTACAGACAAACGTCTGCAACGATACACGTCACCTACGATGGCCAAGCAGCTGTATCGAGCATTCAGTGCCGTGTGCGAGCGCCAAGGCCTTTATCAAGCCGCCCTGATTTATGAAAAAAAAGGCTTTCGAATTGAAACTGATCTGATGAAAAACATCCCGATTAGTGAGCTGGGGGCCAATCAACTGCGTCGCTTATCGCGCTTTGAATTGCAATTGAAATTGATCTTATCTGAGATTGAAAATCGCGAGCTCAAAGAAACCACCGAACATCAAAAGAATGCTGTAGCCCAACTTCAACAGGATGTCTTCACTGACCCACTCACCACCTTACACAACCGCCGCTGGTTAGATGTAAAGCTGAAAGACCTACTGCTTCATGAGAAGCTATTTGCATTTCTAGTCATTGATATTGACCATTTTAAATCGATTAATGATGAACTTAGTCACTTGGTTGGTGACAAAGCGATAGTCAATGTTTCACGTGAGTTGAAAAACTACTTTAAATTCCGAGGCTCCTCCTGTGTCCGTTTTGGTGGAGAAGAGTTTCTGGTGATTTTAGAAGATTGCTCGCTCGACCAAGCTGAAATGCATGCCGAAAACTATCGAGAACGCATATTCCAATTTGGTTGGCACGATATTCTAGGTGAGCGCGGCTTAACCGTCAGTATCGGTATAACCTTGCATCGAGATGGTGAAAATACACAACGCACATTCTACCGCGCCGACAAAGCCTTATATCGCGCGAAAGCGAATGGCCGCAACCAAGTGTGCACTGAGTAACTTTCCGAAGGGTCGTAAACGACCCTTTTGCTACCTGTCGCTCCAACGCAGAATTCTAACTTCATTACCCGCTTCGGGTTTAATTGGAATATTGAGTGATAAAAGCAGCGAAACAAGTGCCATTACCGCTCCAATATAAAAAACGCTCGCCGGAGAGATAAGCCAAATTAAACCAAACGTGGCGGGGATGAACACGGCCGCAATATGGTTAATGGTAAAAGAAACTCCCGCTGTAGACGCCATGTCCGCAGGATCTGCAATTTTCTGAAAATAAGTTTTAATCGCCAAGGCCAAGGCAAAAAAGAGGTGGTCAACCACATAAAGTGCCGCCGCCCAATGTGCGTTTTGTACAAGACCGTACCCAACAAAAACAACAATTAACCCCGTGTATTCAAACAGTAACGCTTTACGCTCGCCGACTACACCAATGAACTTACCAATACGTTTAGCAAACAAAAAGTTGAACAAATAGTTGATCAAAAACAGTAAGGTAATATCGGCCGCTGAATAACCAAATTTCTCCACCATAAGGAAACCAGCGAAAACAGTGAAAATTTGCCTACGCGCACCACTCATGAAGGTCAAGGCGTAATACAGCCAATAACGTTTGCGTAGCACGAGCTTTTTATTTTGTGGCACTTCCGCTTTAAATTCAGGAAAGGCAAAGGCAATGAGCAACACCAGCACAAAACCAGCACCGCCAGAAATGGCATAGACCCATTTAAAATCGAGCTGAAACACTTCTAACATTACCCACAAAGCACCGTAGGTGATCAGTGATGCAAGTGCTCCAACCGAAATGAGTTTGCCAAGCATTTCTGGCGCTTCATCTTTATTTAACCACTGCAAAGACAAGGATTGTTTAAGCGTTTCAAAGTAGTGGAACCCAGTCGACATCAATAATGTCGTGAGCAGTAACCCGGTTAAAGAAGGGAAAAAACCCGTCATCGCGGTTCCTAACGTCAACATACCCAATGAGATCAGGATAAATCGCTGCTCTCGAATGAACAGTAAAACGAATACGGCGGTGAAGGCTAAAAATCCGGGGATTTCTCGTACACTTTGTAATAAGCCAATGTCTGAACCATCGAAATTCGCTTTTTCAATCACGAAATTATTCAACAGTGCCATCCAACTAGAAAATGCAATCGGCACAATAATGGAGATAATCAATAGGAAATTTTGTGGCGTGCGCCAACCTTGAGAAGCTTTAGGGTACATGAAAGATCCTTATCTATGTTTCAGCGCATCATATACTCAAGTCGCCTTAAAAGGCGAGAGCTCATCACAACAGAAAACAAGGTTAGGGATTAGCACTGCTAAATTACACCGTTCGGGTATAAGATCGACCGAGACACAAATATTGGGATTTAACATGACGATTACGTTCGCAACGATTAATTTATTCAATTATTTAGCTCCGCCGAACGCATATTATCAGTTCGACAATATTTACACGCAAGCAGAGTGGCAGCAAAAAAAGCAATGGTTTAGCCAGAAGATCAAACAGCTGGATGCCGATATCATTGGCTTTCAAGAAGTTTTCAGTTTTGATGAACTGCGCAACCAGATGATGGATTTAGGCTACCCGTATGTGGCCTGTGTAGATGAACCTATCGTCAAAGATGGATACATCTACAGCCATCCGGTTGTGGTGATTGCCTCTCGCTATCCTCTGCGCCAAGTGAGCGCCGTACATGGCACGCTACCAAACCAAGCTGCCCCTTTTTGCTTTAATCGTACACCGTTACACGCTACGGTTTGCCTGCCAATGCTCGGGGATATCGATGTCTATATTGTGCATTTTAAATCTCAACGTCCGGCAGAATCGCCTGCGGCACCTCATCATCTGATCGATGAATGGCAACAAGAAACGCTAGGACGCTGGCTCTCTACTGTTCAGCGAGGCTTTGAAGCAAACCTGACTCACCAATATATCGTCAATACTCAAAAACAAACTGGGCGGCCTTGTGTGCTAATGGGCGATTTTAATAAACCGTTACATCACGAGGAGTTTCAAGGACTACTATCACAGGCCTTATACCGCAGACCAGAAACACAACAACCGCTGGCTGGCTATGCGCTTTACGATGCTTGGGATCTGCATACCGAGAGTGTTGAGCAGCCTCGCAAAGCCACTCATTACGCCGGAGCCACGGGATCTGTACTCGACTATATTCTCCTTTCCGCAGACTTCGCGCCTTTTACCCAGCCAATGAAAAGCTATATCAGCCACTATACTGTGCTTGATCAACATCTGGTCAACCCGAGCTATGAGCTCGATAACTTTAGTACTGACCATGCACTGGTCGCGGTCACATTAAAAGTAAACACAACACCGAGCTAATGGGTTTGTATGCTACGACTCTCGATGCAATAAATGCTGCCATTCACTGTGTCGATTTAAATAATGCACAACATAACTACAGACAGGTTTAATGGTGTAACCTTGCGCTTCAATTTGCGGTAATACACTCTCCATCATTATTTTTCCGTATCCTTTACCCTGAAGTTCATCCGGTACGCGAGTCGAAGTAATAAACAACACTTCATCCTGCTGTTGGTATGTCACAGTTGCGAATAGATTTCCCTCAAGATGTACTTTATATTGACAATTTTGTATATCATGTTGCACTTCATGAATCATAGTAACGTCCTAATTGATATATAAATCAAATAAATTGATATTCTCAGAATTGAATCTTCCAACATCTACCCCTAGAATTTAAACTATTACAAAAATTAGAATAAAATGCAGCTACTGCATCACGGAGAAAATTAAGATGGAATCGCAGTCGGCAGTGCTGAAAGATGAACAGAACCCAAACCGTTCAACCGAACGTAATAAAACCCTATCGACACTTAATAGTACTGATGCGTTATCTATGGTTGAACACAGTAGCGAACTAACCTTAAGTATAACCACTCCCGTTGGTACGAAATTCCAGTGTAAAACGTCATTTATCGGTACCTACTCTCATTCCCATCTCCTTGTAGAAATTCCTAAAATTTCCGCAGATGATCTCTCTTTTTTCTTCCAAGAAGGTTTTTGGATGAATATCAGAGCTATTTCACCACGTGGCGAAGGAGCTTTAATCCATTTTCGTAGCCAGTTGTTACATGTATTGCAAGAGCCTATACCGCTCGCCATGTTATCTATTCCCAACAGCATGCAAGTGACCCAACTGCGCAAAGAAGCTCGTTACGATGTGAATCTAGCAGGAAAAGCAACGGTAGGAACGCATAAGTCGGATTGTGAGGTAAGAGATCTCTCCAAAAGTGGCTGTCGTTTTGTCACACCTCCTCTTGGGCGTACTTTCCAAGTGGGTGATAAGATTAGTCTCGAATTATTTACTGATCCTCGCAGCAGCCAATTCTTTGCGCCTTTGATGGGTAAAGTTTGTAACTTGCAACGCTCACTGCACTATGCTCGTTACGGAGTGCAGTTTGATGAAGAAGGTGTCAAAAATGCGAAAAGTTTATTAGGTCAACTGAAGTTTGATGGCACCAAATTGACGTTGAAGTAATAAAAACGCCCTGTTAAACAAGTTAAGTCAGGGCGTTTTTACTTTTTACATTGCTTTTAACTGCATTGTTTTTAACCTATACCCGCTCAACTCGAAGATGCAGGTTTCAAAATCTGAAAATTATCCGTAATTCTGGATACCAGTGAGCCTGCAACTTTTGGCAGCGTTACATTGAAAAATTCATTAATAGCCGTTGTAAATTCTACCTTCGAGGAGAAGTAAATATTGTTCCTCACATACTCATTCATCACTTTCCATAACCGCTCTATTGGATTTAAGTTTGGACTGTATGGGGGTAAGTAATGAAGCTCGATATTGAGCACTTTTGCCGCATTTCTTACCATTTCTGACTGATGATAAGCGGCACCATCAAGTACTAGGTGTACTTTTTGCTCCAACGGGTAATGCTCCTTTTTGAGCTTCCAGAAGAAACGCACAATGCTCTCGCTGTTTATCGTGTCATACGTGTCTGTCACGGTTGCGCCAATATTTTGGAGCGGTAAAGCACCGATGATATTGAGACGAGTTCGACTGCCTGTTGCCTCAATCACTTTGTCTTGGCCTTTTCGTATCCAGCCATAACTTAGTTTTGTTGACTGCGTAGGATGAACGGCATCCATGAATAACACAGGGTTTTCGCTGTTTCTTAGCGTCTCGTTGTAATGCTCGATGAAGGCTTGCTGCATCTCTGGGTCAAACTTGTGCGGTACACCTTTCGGCTTTTTATATGAGAAACCGTGATGATGTAGCCACTTGTTCATTCCAGCAACGGTATAACGGACACCAAACTCAGCTTGTACATAAGCGACAATTTGGTGAGTATGAAAGTACGTTTTCTCAGCCAGATGTTCGATAAGTTGCATGGTTTGCCCAGCAGAAAGTCGGCTTTGGCTACCACCATTTTCAGGCTTAAGTTTTTCAGAGAGCACATAATCACTGAGATGACGAGCAACGGTCGATTCGTGAATACGAAGAGCTTGAGAAATCATCGCCTGACTCCAACCTTCAGACGCGAGTAAAACCGCTTTGATGCGGTCACGCACTCGACCATCACGAGTTGAATCGTGCATCTCTTCGAGTTGTTGTTTATGTTGAGGAGTCAGTATTATTTTCATGGTGCGTAGCATGATCCTGATTTTATGAGAAATCAAGCATCTTCAATGATCACGGGTATAGAAAAGAAATATATCCCTGCAAGATAACCAAATTCACAATATCCACAAAGAATGCACCTACGATAGGCACTACCATAAACGCTTGTGGTGATGGCCCATATCGTGTCACCAATGAGCCCATATTCATCACAGCGGTTGGGGTTGCTCCAAGACCAAAACCGCAGTGCCCACCAGCGATCACAGCAGCGTCATAATTTGATCCCATGACTTTAAATGTCACAAAATAAGCAAAAATACCCAACACGACCGATTGCACCGCTAAAATCACCAGAAATGGGACAGCCAAGTCAAAAATATTCCATAACTTTAAACTCATGAGTGCCATTGCAAGAAATAGCGATAGAGAAACGGTGCCTAAGATGTCAACGGTTTCAGCATCAATTTTATGAACTTTCGTCAATTCCAGTATATTGGTAATGAACACACCGATGAAAAGCGCATAGACAAAATCGGGGATCATCAACCATTTGATTTCAAATGCACTTACCCACTGTTCTAAATATTTAGCACCAGTGACACAAATAAGAAGGATGAACAAACCCTCGATCACTTTCTTAGCGGTGACTTTATCTTCTTCATATTCATTGTACGTAACCAGCTCTGGGAACTTATCGTGCGTTTTGGTTCCTCGTCCATACTCAGATTCAAACCCGTTTTTATTAATGAGTTTTTGGGCAACTGGGCTACCGATAATCCCACCAATGATCAAACCAAAGGTCGCTGAGGCCATGGCAATTTCTAGCGTATTGCTAAGCCCATAATTGTCGTTGAATGTTTGAGCCCACGCCGCTCCCGTACCGTGTCCACCCGAGAGGGTAATAGAACCGGCGATCAACCCCATCAGTGGGTCAAGACCAAGAGCCGTCGCTAACGATACACCGACGCCATTTTGGATGATGATATAAAACGAGGCAACAGCGAGGAAAAGAAAGACTTTTGCGCCACCCTTAACCAGTTGAGTGTAATTAGCCGCAAGGCCTACGGTGCTGAAAAACATCAGCATAAAAATATTCTGCAACGGCAATGAGAACTCTAAATCTAAGCCGTAAAAATGTAGAAGAGTGATCGCGAAAGCGACAATTAAGCCACCGACGATGGGCTCAGGAATGTTGAATTTTTCCAAGATAGGCAGTTTTGCGTTAATAAAGTGACCTAAAAAAAGCACGCTAATAGCGATTAAGAAAGACTCAAGGGGCCCAATTGAAATTAAATGGTGCATATAACCTCTTATTACTGCTTCACTCATCTTCCTTAATGAGTTTGGAGATCATCAAAGAAAAGCTTGATAAACTCGAAAAAAATACGATTGATCGATACGGATCATCCTTATGGATATTGTTTATTTTCAATGATATACGATGTTTATTTGATGGGTTTTACGAACGTATGGCCTAACTGGTTTTGCTCGAAAAACATCTTCGCTCACGGCTTTTGATTGTCATTTGCAAACTCTCATTAGACGAGCGAGGAGGCGTATCATACCTAACAGACAAAAAAAGAGCCAACCGCAATGATGCGATTGGCTTATATATAGTGTGAACAAATTCATTCACTAACAACGTCAGTTGGCTAGGTGACCCTCGGCTTTAAGAAGGGTCGAATAGTATTATGCATGAAGTATGCCAACTAAAAAAGGTCTGCTTTTTAGCTATGCATCGCATTAATTCATCAAAATGTAGTACTTTTTCGCATTACGCAAATTGCATTATGCGAAACGAATGCAAAACAATACTCACCCAGTTGCTATAAAACAAACTAACTTTCTGCGCTTTTTCACCTTAAGCCAGCACCACTCACTCATCTTTTGTACAAGCATTTCTTAGTTATTTCATTATATACTTCCGGCACATACACTTAATCATGCAGATTCAATGAACTATTTCAGTACGTTTTTAAAAGGGATGGCCATGGGCGCCGCCGATGTTGTGCCGGGTGTTTCGGGTGGAACCATTGCATTCATCACTGGTATCTATGACACTTTGCTTGAAAGCATTCGTAGGATTAACCCGAGTTTATTGCGCATAGTCAAACGAGATGGGTTAGCCGCCGCATTTCAACATATTAATGGCTTCTTCTTGCTCGCACTGTTTGGGGGAATATTCACCAGTATCCTCTCTTTGGCTAAACTCATTTCTTGGCTGTTAGCCACGCATCCTATTCCCATTTGGTCATTCTTCTTCGGTTTAATTCTAGTTTCGGTATTCCATATTGTGAAACAAATTGAGCAATTCAAACTTTCTCGGTTGCTCTTCGCTTTGCTGGGAGTTGCGTTTGCTTACAGTATTACGGTGCTTAACCCAATGCAGATGGAACCAACAGCGCTGAACACAGTTCTAGCCGGTGCTATTGCCATCTGCGCCATGATTCTACCGGGAATTTCTGGCAGTTTTATCCTGTTGCTGATTGGTATGTACGCACCGGTACTGGGCGCGGTGAAAGAGATGCAAGCCGATATTTTGGCACTCTTTTTACTCGGATGTATTGGTGGTTTACTGAGTTTTTCTCACGTATTGTCTTGGTTACTCAAACAATTTAGAGATTTGACCTTAATTTTTCTTACGGGATTAATGATCGGCACCTTACCCAAAATCTGGCCTTGGAAAGAAACGCTCACTTGGCGAACCAATTCTCACGGCGAGCTCGTTCCTTTACTACAGCGAAACCTTTCTCCATTGGAATTTGAGTCCATCACTTCACAGCCTTCGCAACTGCTGGTAGCCATTTTATTGATGCTTTGCGCTGTTGCCCTCGTGCTTGGCTTGGAGCAATATGCAAAACATCACGATGTGTAAATCACACCGCATAGCATGAATGAGAAAAGGTGGGGAAACTCACCTTTACTATATTGATTTGTTGCACATTTTATCCATTCGTCACCACTGAAAAAAGATAGCTGTGATAACATTCGCGTTTTATAACCGCTTGGATTGTCCCCATGCACAACGCAATCAAAATCGGCGTCTTTGTTCTAGCCCTGCTAGCGGGTTACTTTAGCAGCGATATTTTCAATTGGCTCTCTTCAGCACACTCTTCTCCAGATATTAATCGATATTGCCAGTTGTCGAGTGCCCCTTGTCGACAAGGAGATGTTGTCATGACATTGGCACACGATAAATCTCAACCTTTGGTGGCTAACACTCTGACCGTTGAATGGCCACAAGCCAATGCAAGTAAACTCACACTCACACTCAATGGGCTAGAGATGGAGATGGGCACCGCTAAATATGTACTGACGCCGCAGGAAGACGGGCTCTACACAGCACAGATTGTACTCCCAGTTTGCACGACTGAAAAAATGACATGGATTGGCGAACTCTCTGACGGTCGTACCCAAGTATTTCCGGCAATAAGGATGGAAAGATGAGTAAAAATTGGTCTCTGGCATTGGTGGTTGCGTTTGTATTAGGCTTTGGTATAAAAACCTATTTTGATACGCAGCAAAGTATGGATTTAGAGAGCGGTAATAGCTCATCTTCTGAAGTAATTTTATTTGGCAAAGCAAATCAACCCATCTCTATTTTCGATACTAAAGATGAACGCATACGTGTTGTTTACTTCGGCTTTACACGCTGCCCAGATGTCTGCCCAACATCTCTGGCTATGTTAGCAGGTGCACTCAATCAACTGGATGATGTAACCAAAGCAAAGCTGCGCCCTTTATTTATCTCTCTCGATCCAGAGCGTGACGCTGCTGATGCTTCTCATCAATACGCCCAATATTTCCACCCTATGATCGAGGGACTTTCTGCTCCTTTAGACATTACAACACCACTAGCGCATCAGTATGGCGTCATTTTCCGCAAAACCGAATTAAAGGGATCTGAACTGAAATACACATTAGATCACAGCTCCTACTTCTACTTTTTACAACCAGATGGAACATTAATCACTAAAGTCCCACACACGCTTTCACCGGCTCCCATTGTTGAAGCCATCAAAACAATAATGACGTCATCACAAGGAAAATAACATGAAGCTCAATGCTCTTTTTTTAGCAAGCCTTGCCCTTAGCCCACTAGCTTTTGCGAACACAGATATAATGGTACATCACCCTTACGCACGTGCTACCGCACCAACCGCCACCACCAGCGCAGTATTTTCTCAAATCATGAATAAAGGTGAAACGGACCGTTTCATTGTATCGGCCAACACCGATGTGGCAGGGAAAGTTGAATTGCATGATGTAATCACCGAAGGAGATGTGATGAAAATGCGTCAAGTCACTGAATTTAAAATTCCGGCCAAAGGGCACGTCGAACTCAAACCGGGCGGCTTGCACATCATGCTTTTTGATTTGAAGAAACCATTGGTTGAAGGTGAAAAGATTGACGTACAACTGACCTTTGCCAATGGTGAGCAGCAAACCATTACTGCACCAGTAAAAAAAGTGATGAGTGGTATGGCACACCATTAAAAAGAAGAGGGTGAGCGATGTTGGCTTACCCTCTTTTATCATCGCACTAAACGCTCATTGACCAGTCTAATGGCGAGAGCGAGACATCCCGACGAGAGGCTTATCATTCCACCACCACAAATGCTACATTTTATTTACATTTCACTCAAAATCGATTGCATTTCCACACATTGATTAATTATTTGTGCTGATTATCAATTAATTCTAGACACAATATCCCGCGTAGATATCATTACCCCCTTCAGTGGATCTCACTGATGTCACTATAACTCTATTTGTCTACCATAACCGATGCTATGGCTTCGTAGTATTTAGGTCATGCAGGATGTAATTCGATTTATTGCAGGGATAACTATGCAAAGCAACAATATTTTCGCCCGTTTTGCGCGTGGCAATTTGGTTCTGCAAATACTCGCCGGTATCGTTCTCGGTGGGATATTAGCAACCCTTTCACCCGATGATGCGAAAAGCGTCGGCCTACTTGGCGACCTTTTCGTTGGCGCACTTAAAGCCGTAGCGCCGATCCTCGTGTTTATTTTGGTCGCCGCGTCCATCGCAAACCAAAAGAAAAACCAACACACTTATATGCGCCCAATCGTGGTGCTTTACCTTTTTGGGACCTTCACCGCCGCTCTTACTGCCGTTGTATTGAGCTTTATCTTCCCTACAACCTTAACATTGGTTGCGGGGGCAGAAGGTGCAACGCCTCCTCAAGGCATCGCTGAAGTGCTTAATACCCTGCTGTTTAAGCTGGTTGATAACCCAGTCAATGCTCTAATGAGTGCAAACTATATTGGCATTCTGGCATGGGCTGTTGGGTTGGGCTTAGCTTTACACCATGCCTCAGCAACAACTAAAGCCGTATTTGAAGATTTAAGCCACGGCGTTTCACAAATTGTGCGTTTTATTATTCGCCTAGCACCGTTTGGTATTTTCGGCTTGGTTGCATCCACGTTTGCCACGACTGGCTTTGAATCTTTGGCTGGTTATGCCAACCTTTTATTCGTATTGCTCAGTGCTATGTTGATCATCGCATTAGTTGTCAACCCAATCATTGTGTACGCGAAAACTCGCCAAAACCCGTATCCATTGGTGTTCCAGTGCTTGCGTGAAAGTGGTGTCACCGCATTTTTTACACGTTCAAGCGCCGCCAACATCCCAGTAAACATGGCATTGTGTGAGAAACTAAAACTGGATGAAGATACTTATTCAGTCTCGATCCCACTCGGTGCGACCATTAATATGGCTGGTGCCGCCATTACTATCACGGTTCTCACCCTAGCGGCAGTAAACACAGTAGGTATTGAAATTGACCTGATGACAGCCTTGCTACTGAGCATCGTTGCTGCTGTTTCTGCATGTGGCGCATCCGGTGTGGCAGGTGGTTCACTGCTGCTGATCCCGCTCGCATGTGGGCTATTTGGCATTTCAAATGACGTAGCAATGCAGGTTGTTGCCGTTGGCTTTATCATAGGCGTGATTCAAGATTCAGCCGAAACCGCGCTCAACAGCTCCACAGATGTTGTCTTCACCGCTGCGGTTTGCCAAGCTGAGCACAATAAATCAGCATAATCATTCGATACACTAAAACCGATACCAACAAAAATCCCCAGCCGATTCGCTGGGGATTTTCATTTCAGAGATTTTTTATTTACAGTGCTTAGCCACTTTATCGATCCAGCATTACCTGTCCATTGAAGTATTGGAGAAATCTAATCGCGTTAGAACCTCATGATCATCAGATGGACTGGATGACAAACGCTCTTCGGAGGCATCCGCCACTACGCTCAATGAGAGATCGTCTTCATCAGGTAACTCCCCTTTCTCTGGGATAGGGATCCCACGTTTGTAGAGCTTGTTCAGCGCCTTAATAATTGAGTGTTTACTTACAGTACCCGCGCCGATTTTCTTCATGAGTGGTTTGGCCAACGATTGCAACCCCACAACAGAATCGACACCGATACGTGAGCCCACTTGATCTCTTAGCACCTTTGCCGATTCAAAACCAAAATGAGCCGATAAAAATAACCAAATATAAGCAATAGCATTGCCATTTGAACCTTTATCTATCCAAGCTTCTCCTGCGTGATACATCGCCTCTACATGACCTTTTTCAGAAGCTCGCTCTAACCAATAACAAGCTTTACTGTGGTCCATTGCGACACCAACACCCTTAAGGTAATTCAAGCCTAGTTTCATCTGTCCTATCGGGCTATTTAGCTTCGCGGCTTTGGAATACCAAAATGTTGAATCCGCTGGTGATGGCGCAATATTGTCATGTGAAACACACCAATCCCCCATAAAAATCACAGCGTCGAGCAAATTCGCTTCCGCAGCCTCTTGTACTAACGAGACTCCTTTCGCAGTATTCGCTTCCACGCCACGGCCATGAATATAGGCCATGCCAGTTTCATACTTTGCGGTTAAGTTACCTTCAATGCCTGCAATACAAGTCTGCCAAAACTTCTCTTTTTCCCGCAAAATCAGATCATCTCGAAACTTTTGGCAAATCCGAACAACACCATACATTCCCGTAACATTGTCATAATTTGCCGCTTTGTCATACCAGTACATCGCCTCTTTGAGGTTGGTTCGTTCGGCTTCTTTCGCTAAATACAAAATCGTCGGCACATGGCCTGTTTCGGCCTTAAACAAGCGATCTTGTCTTTCTTGTTCACGTGATTTTTCTATCGCTTTGCGATAAGCGATTTCTCTCTCTTTTCTCTCTTCCTCTAAGCGTTTTTTGCGCAAAGAGAGCGAAAACATCCACACGAAGATGAGGATAAGTGATAACCCGGTTGCGCCTATGGCAATCCCAATAGTACTCATTGATTCAAATCTTATTTAGCTGATTAACTTCATTATCGACCATTTTTCTCAATCTTTGAAAAAGTCTGACCACATTCATTCTGTCTCGAACCATTTAAAGCATACGAAACAGTCAAATCCGTTCATCCAAAACAGAGAGGCCACTCTATATCTAATGCTCGTGGATTAATTAAGCCACGTAGCCTTAGCACTAAGATAGTACCGTACTCTTTTCAAGAGTGTTACGCACAATCACACTAATTGAGGAATAGATTCCGATTTGGGTCAATGAATGAAAAAACGCAGCCAAATCGCTGCGTTCATTCCAGATCAAAAATGAGCCACTCACTTTACTCTCTCATCAAAACCGCGATGGATTGATAAGGCTCGAGTACTAGGTTTTCTTCTAATTTTTCAATCTCTTGATAATTAGAGCTCAAACACTCCACCGCTCTCAATTGAAACTTTTCGGGTATTGTTAAACAAACCGTGGCCGATGAAAAATTACTGACCACGACAATTTGCTCACCTTGGTACTCACGCACATAGCCAAACACTTGGTCATGTTCTTCAAATAAAGGCGTGAACGATCCATAGACGATGGACAGGTGTTTTTTACGCAGTGCAATTAACTTTTTATAGTGATGGTAAATCGATTGTTTATCAGCGAGCGCTTGTTCAACATTGACTTTTAGGTAGTTAGGATTCGCCTCTATCCACGGAGAACCTTGGGTAAATCCGCCGTGTTTATCCGCTGACCATTGCATTGGCGTTCGAGCGTTATCGCGGCTGTTTTGATGAATAGCATCCAGCATATGCTGATGAGAAACGCCCGATTCTGTCTTCACACGATAAAAATTTAACGTCTCGATGTCTCGGTATTGATCGAGCGAATCGAAGGCCACATTCGTCATACCAATCTCTTCGCCTTGATAAATATAAGGCGTACCTTTCAGAAAGTGTAAGCTCGTTGCCAACATTTTCGCAGATTCAACTCGGTAGCGTTTGTCATCACCATACTTAGATACAGCGCGTGGTAGGTCATGATTATTCCAAAATAATGAATTCCAACCCTGATCGGCAAGCTCAATCTGCCACTTGGTTAATACCTGTTTAAACTGCTTAAGATCTAACGGAATAGGGTTCCATTTGTCACCATGCTCCCACGTCAAAGTGATGTGTTCAAATTGGAAAACCATCGATAACTCACGACGACTCGGCGCACTGTACAGTTTTGCAATGTCTGGTGTGGCTCCCCAAGTTTCTCCCACGGTCAGCAGATCTTGATTACCAAAGGTGGCGGCATTCATTTGCTGTAATAACGGATGCAAGCGCGGGCCATTACCAGTAATGCCCTTATCAATTTCTTTGCCAATTAAATCAATAACATCTAATCGAAAACCACCAATACCCTGTTCAATCCACCAGTTCATCATGCTGTGCACTTCTTGCTGCACTTTAGGGTTTTCCCAATTCAGATCTGGCTGACGTTTAGAAAAAAGGTGGAAGTAATATTGCTGCGTTTGCTCATCCCAGTGCCAAGCACTGCCACCAAAAATTGACCCTGTATCATCCGGTACACTGCCATCCGGTTTTGCATCCCGCCAAATGTAGTAATCTCGATACGGATTGTCTCGCGATTGCTTCGCTTGTAAAAACCATTGGTGTTCATCCGATGTGTGATTAACGACAAGATCCATCACTATCTTAATATTGCGTTTTTGTGCTTCGCTCAGTAAACGCTGCATATCTTCCATGGAACCAAACTCTTGAGCTATTGCTTGGTAGTCAGAAATATCATAACCGTTATCATCCATTGGAGATTGATAAACAGGAGATAGCCAAATAACGTTAATGCCTAACTCTGCAAGGTAATCAAGCTTACTAATAATGCCATTTAAATCGCCGATACCATCGTGATTAGAATCGTAAAAACTGCGCGGGTATATTTGGTATACCACAGCGCTATGCCACCATTTGGGTTCCATGATATTGCCTTTTTGTAAATTAATTTATTGCTCATCATAATGAGAGCTGACGCAAAGTAACAATAGAACATTCCCCATATGATATAGCCAATACCTATATCATAAGAAAAATCACTATAGTTAGGCCTCTCTGCATGCAAAGAGATTAAAAAAACATCACCTAAAATGTGATTTATGCCAAACATGATAGCAATAAGCAGAAGACAAGATAAAACAGCATGGATAAATCCCTTCGATATTTTTTGATGGTTGCGATTGAAAATAATATTAAGCAAGCCGCAGAGAAACTGCATATCAGTCAACCATCTCTCACCACAGCAATTAAAAAGCTTGAACATGAACTTGGAGTTGAGCTATTTATTCGCCGCTCAAAAGGTGTAGAGCTCAGCGCTTATGGCAAACTATTTAGGGAGTATGTGCAGGAGCAACAAGAAAAGCAGCAACAACTGTTACATCAGTTCACCGATATGCAACAGAGACATCAAGGAAAATTAAAGCTTGGCACTGGGGAAGCGTGGTGGGAATTATTTGTTCGCGATACGGTATGCCTATATCAAAAAAACACCCCTAATTGTTCAATACATTTGGAATTTGGCAATAACCTTTCTTTAATCCATCATTTGGTGCAGGGAGATATTGACCTCTTTATTGGCCATGAAATTCAAGATCTACACGAAAGGTGTAAAGTCCATTTCCAACCTTTGTTCCGAGACCAAGAAGCATTTTTTGTATGTTCAAGCCATCCGATATTGAATACAAAAAAAAGTGATGATGAACTTCTGATTGAACAAGCCCAATACCCTCTCATCCGCGTCACGCCGGATCATTCTCGACATCGTACAATGTTGGCTGAACATGCATCACTGGCTAAACAATATACGGAACAAAGAGAGAGTAAAAGAGCCATCTATGATGTCGATTCTTTATTTGCTAGCATAGATATATTAGAGATGGCTAACGCTGTAATGCCATATAGCGATAAAATGTGCCATTGGATGGCCAGAAGAAATATTGCAACATTAACCATCAACAAAAAGAAAAAAGGTAATGTAGGAATTTATATTAAACAAGGCATAGCTGACCCAAAAATTACCAGTTTTATTGAAATACTAACGAAGTATACCTCTTCCTTATGAAGGCTAACACCCTACTAAACAAATTATTGAAGATCAGTGTGGACTAAAGCCTTGATAACATAGGCTTCCGACACACAAAGCGGGCATTACAACAATAGTTTTTGTTTTGGTTCACACTTTTGAAAGCAGAAAAACTCACCGTGTTATCTACCGTAGTTACATTCTATCAATATTAGAGCAATGATATTGATAGAATCTATATCAAACTCACTTTCATCTATTTCTTATTGCAAGCAAAAGCCGTTATATTTTCAACAGAACTTACACTCAAGGACTCATGCGTACCATATTCGCTTCGGGCCTAGGTAAAACAGGAAATAGTGATGAAAAATTCAATTAAGAATCTGTCTATCTGTACACTGGCCACTTTAATGGCGGCACCACTGATGGCGATGCAAGAAGGTGAAATCACCATTTGGATTAACGGTGATAAAAGTTATGATGGCTTAGCGCAAATAGGCCAACAATTTGAACAAGATACTGGAATTAAAATCATTGTTCAGCATCCAGAATCGCTTGAAGCGAAATTCCAACAGCACGCTGCAACTGGCAGTGGTCCTGATATTATTTTTTGGGCACACGATAGATTCGGTGGCTATGCAGAAGCAGGCTTGCTTCACGAAATCAAACCAAGTAAGCAATTTAAAGAAAAGTTGGTCGATTTCAGTTGGGATGCCGTTACCGTTAATGGAAAATTGGTTGGCTATCCTCTTGCTATTGAGGCCCCTTCTCTTATTTACAATAAAGATCTGTTACCAACACCGCCTAAAACTTGGGAAGAACTAGTCAGTATTCATAATACAATGGAGAAACAGGGTAAAAAAGCCATCATGTGGGATATTAAAAATGCTTACTTTACTTGGCCTGTTATTTCCTCTGGCGGTGCCTATGCTTTTGAAAAAATTGTAGGGGGTTACAATGCCAAAAGTACCGGAGTTAATAATGAAGCAGGAATCAACGGTCTGCAGTTTTTAGTTAATATGGTTAATCAAGGTGTATTGAACCCAAACATGGATTATGCCGTCTCTGATGCTGCATTCAGCAAAGGAGAGGTGGCCATGACGATAAACGGCCCATGGTCTTGGGGTAATTTAGATAAATTAGGCATAAATTATGGCGTTGCAGAGCTGCCAACGCTAAACGGTGGCAAAGGTAATCCTTTTGTTGGCATTCTAAGTGCTGGGATTAATTCGGCCAGCCCGAATACTGATCTTGCCGTTGAGTTTTTAGAAAATTATGTCTTTCAAGATGATGCACTAAAAATCATGAATGACGATAAGCCACTTGGCGCAGTAACGTTAAAATCGTTTCAAAAAATCTTAGAACAAGATCAGCGAATCAAAGCCACTATGATTAACGCCGAAAATGGTGAAATTATGCCTAATATCCCACAGATGACAGCATACTGGTTTGCCGAAGGGGCAGCGATTGATAATGCGATGCAAGGAAAACAAGGTGTCAAAGAAGCATTAGATATGGCAGCGAAACAAATCACGAAATAATTCATCCCCAACAAGCACAATTTTCATGTTCACCTTTGGGTACAGTCTACTGTACCCCTTTTTATAGGTATCGGTCATGACTTCAAAATATAGACATTCTCAAATTACCTCAATAAACCAAACACAAACACGCCTTCTCATTTGTAAGGAGTTCACGCCGATATGTGGTGTAGAACCGAGTACACCAAGAATTGATGGCACTTTAGAGCTAGAAAATTTATTTTCAAATCTAGCAATAGAAAGTACCTCAAAATTTTCTTATGTATTCAGTGATGGCGTGGATGGATATTATCAAGGACATACCTATGGCTTCAGCTCAAGCGGTAATTACCGTCATTCTCAAGGTTGGTATTTAGGTCAATTTGCGTCATTTGTAAACGGTAACATCAATGATAAAACACAAGCCAGTAAAGCCCGCTTGATGCCTTTTGGCATTGAACATCACTATGTTGGTACATCTTCTGTAGAATGTTTGAGCTTATTACAAGGTCAACGACTTGCTTGTCTCACCATCACCTCTGAGTCCAAACAATCTCTTGCCATACTCCCTGAGCTTAATATATTAGTAAATGCAAGCAAACCTGAATGCATCGATGACGTCCTTATCTATGAAGTAAATGACGCAAATTCTGTTAGCGAAGAACCACGTTTTATTGCGATTAGCGCAAATCAATCCGTTATTGCCAAAGAAATGGCAACCGATGAATGTGCAACCACCTCTAAATTAATGGGTTTAAGTGATTCTAATGTAAAGCTGATGATTAGTTCCACTGAATCAACCCAAAAACTAGTCATTTACCTCTACTTTGAAAGCACCAAAACAGAGGCAATAAAAGGAGCTCAACTCGCAGCGCAAAACCATGCAAATATTATTTTTCAAAACAATCTGTATCACTTTCTGACACGTAATTATCTATGGACCAACGATCTGGAGTATAACCGAGCCGTGATGTGGTCTAGATTGGCAAGTCGTACATTTGTGAACCAAGAGTTTGGTTCTGGTATATGGGCTGGTTTACCTTGGTTCAAAGACTGTTGGGGAAGGGATACGTTCATAGCCTTATCTGGGACAAGTCTCATTAATGGTCAATTTCCAGAGTCCAGAGCAATCATTGAAAATTTTGCTTCCATGCAAATGCAAGATCATACTTCAGTCAATTACGGTCGTATTCCCAATCGAGTAACGAGCAAAACGGACATAATATATAACACGACCGATGGTACGCCTTGGATGATTAGGGAGGTGATGGAATATATTAATTACAGTGGCGATATCGCTTTTGCAAAGGATATTTATCCGATTGTAAAACGATTTATTGATGGGATAGAAAGTAATTATCTTAGTGAAGATGGGTTACTAAAACATCGTCATCCCGATACCTGGATGGATGCAAAAATCAAAGGTCAAATTCCATGGTCTCCTCGCGGACCGAAAGCTAATGATATTCAAGCATTGCTATTTGAAAGCTTTCATGTTGCGGCACGTCTGGCAGAAATGAATAAAAATGATCTAGATCATCGATATTATTTAAAATTAGCTGAAAAATTAAAGATGAGTTTTATCAGAAAATTTTGGGATGAGGATAAAAAACAACTAGCTGATCATCTAAAAGAGTTCGATATACCAGATAATAGCGTACGTCCAAATCAATTAATGGTACTATCTATCCCACAGACAGAAGCCTTTCTCCCACTAGAAATTGGGCAATTTATTATTCGAAATAGCATTGATCATCTTTTATTTTCATGGGGTATTTGTTCCTTAGAGCAATATCACGAAGATTTTCACCCCTACCATGATAATCGCTCTGAGTACCATAAAGATGCGGCATACCATAACGGTACGATTTGGGGTTGGAACGCTGGTTTTACCGTCAGTGCATTAACAAGTTTTAGCAAGCAAGATTTGGCTTTTCAATTATCCAAAAACTTAGCCAAACAAATTTTGCAGCAAGGACATCGTGGCACAATGAGTGAAAACCTCGATGCTTATCAACATGATGAAGACAACTTGATAGAAACAGGTACCTATGCTCAAGCCTGGTCTGTTTCAGAATATGCACGAAATGCTCAACAAGATTACCTAGGCTTTAAACCAGAATTGTCGAAAAATAAGATTAATCTTTCACCGAAACTACCGTCATGCTGGACAAGCTTTAGTGCGACCCTCCCATATGGTCAAGATGAGAATTTATACTTCAACTGGCAATGCCGCGATGGTAAGGCTAGTTATATGATCAATCCACGATACCTGAGGGCTGATCTCATATTGAATCTCATATTGGAGTTGGGGAATTATCAAATAAATATTGAGTGCGACTTAACAAAAAACGTGGAAATAATACTAGATGTAAACACTGATGATATTAAATTCAACAGAAATGATATTATTGTAAAAAAAGTAGTGGCTCCATCTTATCCTGAACTCTCTAAATTAAAGTTCACTTATCCCAATTGGCATTTAACGCATAATTCTTTAAAGCAGAACGACTACCTTCAAACCAAGCGTCATAGTCAAAACTTACAAAAGGCAGTTGATTAGTATAACCACAGCTCCTTCATCATCAATGAAGGAGCTTATATATCAGAAACCACACCATTCAGTGCCCATCAGGGATATAGAAATCTAGGATAAGAATCATCCATAAAAACGATGACATACCAATATAACGCTTACCTTAAGTTTTTAATTATTTGGCATTAACGGCTTTAATAAATGCTTGCTGAGCACCATCAACATTCAACATTTTCGCTTCATCTAATAAGCTTAGAGCTTTTGCTACATCACCAGTATTGACGGCATTTTCAATAGCTGATATGTAATATTTTTTCGTTTCTATCTGCACAACTACTGCTACTGCAGTTTGTTCTGATGCTGGCTTTTCAATTTTCCTCTTTGTTTGATGAGACTGTAAAGATAATGTCTTGATTTCTAGTTTAAATTGACCAAAGTGGGATGATATATATGTAGGGTCCGTGACCATTGGCATCGCTTCACCAAGATCTTTAGCTCTAACCTTCGCTGGATGATCGACCTTGATTGTTTTCCCAAAATATTGCTCTGGAGAGTAAATAATAAAATAAGGTGTCTGCTTAGAGTCTACCTGAACGTTTACATAATATTGTGTTCTTGTAAAAGCATCCGAGGTTTTAATTTTAAATTGTGGTAAATCAATTTCAGAAACAATATTGAACGTCTGATCTAACATAATTAATTTTGGCAAAAATACCGCTTTATCAAACATGTAGCTACTAAGCTGTATTTGCACTTTTGCTGAACGTTGAGGGAGCTGAAAAGCATTAAAATAGCTATTGCCATCTGTAAAGTGGCCAATAGGGGCACTTTCATCAATATCAAACTCGATACTTTCATTGCTTTGTAGCTCAATCCAAGGAAAGTCAGCATAATTATTACAGCATACTTTTGCGTATGAGATAGCCTCAGTAGACGAAAGGTTTGAGGTAGATGGAACTGAACTACAGGCAGTCAAAGCTGCTCCGAGGATAAGGGTCATTAATGATTTTTTATTATTCATCGTTATTCTCTATCATTTACAAAGCAAAAAAGGCAGCCAATAGGCTGCCTTAAATCTTAGTTGAGTTAGAACCAGATTTCAGTGTGGACACCGATAACTGTTTCATTTTTGCCATCTTTGATGCCAATTTGTGATGCGCTTGCTTCATCATCAGCAGAAATATAGCTAATGTATGGTTTGATTTGTGGACGACCGAAGTAATCAGCATTGACTGTAAATGCAGCAGCTAATTCCACATTGAAAATATCGCTTTCTAGTGCCTCACCAGTACGACCCCAGTAACCTTCAGCTCCCTCTTCATGAGCATAAGAACCTGTCATTTCAAGACGTAGGTTATCATTCACTTTATACGATGGACGAACAGCAGCAATATAACGTTTCAAATCTTTAGCACCAAATAACTCATCCAGCGCACCAAAATAGGTAATTTCAGAGCCCATTTGCCAGTTTTCGGAAATATTCAGTACACCGTAAGAAGTCAAGAAAATAGACTCTTGCTTATCATCACCGCCTGACCAGCCACCAAAGTTAACACCACGGTTTTGCGCAACACCTTTACCATATGCAATAGCAGATTGAGCCCAACCATCCAAGCCGTAATAGCTAGAATTTAACGTGATTGATGCGCCAAAACCATCATCTGATTTACTGTCTTTGTTCGCTTGTTCCATGTATTTAAAATCAAAGTCTAAGCTACCAAAACCAACATCGACACCGTAGTAGTACAGATCGTAAGATGAAAGCGTTGTGCGTTCAGGGTTTGTCGTTGCTGCACCTGCATCAGGATCGGCAACCACCACCGCAAATCCTGCAGTATTGCCAGCAAGCTTAGTTTGAACACCAGCACCTACGCCAGAAGATTGTTTCCAAAATTCACCAGAAAGAATACCAGCAGCACGGTTTAGGAAACGTTGACCAGCCCATATAGATGTGTCTTCTCCTAAGTAGGATAAACCACCGATTTCAACAAAAGTTTCTTTCACTTCAAATTGTGCAGTGTCATTGGCTTTTTGACTACCAGATGAAGAATAAGCGTACGAGTTACCATTACCGTATTCAGAACGAACAGTGAAATTTGACCAAACACCATTTTCATGTTCTGTGTGTTTCTTAATTACAAACTCAACCTGATTGGTGCTTTTTCCATGAGTACCCGCTGTTTTGTAATCTGGTTTACCAAACTCTGTATCAACAGTTTCACCATCAACCATGCGGAAATTCATTGAAGCATACCCATGAACTTCCCATCCGTCTTTTAGTACATCTGTTTCTGCAGCAAAAGCAGAACCTGCTGCTAGAGTAGCAGCCACTGCGGCAGCAATTACACTTACTTTTTTCATTCTTAACTCCATTAAGGACGATTTATATTTATGGAAAATTTTAACTACGGACAGCATTTAAAACTTTCACTCTTCTCCTATTGGAACCTGCAAGGCAGTTGACAGATAGACGCTAAAAGAAGAGGTAAGACGGGACTAAGTCCCCAGTTGTTTCAACGGTGATAAGATTACTAAAGGCGTAATAGGCTTGCTTCCTCCACCTCAAAGTAATTTGGGGGGGAGGAGAAAGGATGAGTAATTTTATAGTATGGCGTTTTTAAAGCACGGATCACGGATTTCAGGGGGAGGAGATCAGTTAATGGTTATAAAATAGAATACAAAATGCCTTATTGATCACTATTTAGGGCCAATAACATCATTAAAATGAAATAAAATTACATTCAAATTTTATTCATTGGGCGCTTGACCTAATATCAACAAAGCTTTTTACTTAAAGCGATGACGTGCAGCAAAATAACAATTAAAGATGCCCATATGAAATGTACTATTTCTAGCCCTTACCCACTCGGTGCAACCCTTGATAACACAGGTTGCAATTTTGCTATTCATGCTCCAGCAAATAAACAGCTTCTACTCGCTCTGTTTGATCAACAGGGAAGTTTCACCACCCACGAGTTAGAGAATGAATATGCGGGCGTGAAGTACACTCATGTGCCAAACATTAAAGCAGGGCAAAAATACGGTTACCTCATTTTAAATGGTGACGAGCCGCACTATATTTCCGACCCCTACGCGAAGGCGATAGATAAAAACTTAGGCTATAAAACACCATTTAGTTCAAAAAAGAGTTTCGAGCTGCCTAAGTGTGTCGTGGTCGACGATCAATTCGATTGGCAATCAACTAAAAAGCCACACATACCTCGCGATAAGACTATTTTATTTGAGACCCATGTCAAAGGGGTGACCAAACTCAATCCACGTGTGCCTAAAGCAGAACAAGGTACTTATTTAGGCTTAATCAGTGAGGAGATGCTGGAGTTTTATCGCAAGCAAAACATCAACACACTACAGCTACTGCCCATCGCGGCTTGTATGCATGAGCCACATCTATTGGATATGGGCAAAGTCAACTATTGGGGATATAACCCCTATCTGTTTATGGTGCCAGATCCACGTTATGCGCAAAAAGATGCGGTAACGGAACTGAAAACGGCTATCAGAGAACTGCATCGTCACGGAATTGAAGTGATACTGGATGTGGTTTATAACCACTCAGCAGAGGGGGGCGAAGATGGGCCTATTTTCAATTTAAAAGCACTCGACCCTAAATATTATCTAAAACACGGCCAACATTACGCGAATTTTACCGGTTGTGGTAACACCATTGATCTCTCTTATCAACCCGCCCTTAACCTAGTCATGGACACGCTGCGCTACTGGGTTAGCGAATACCAAATCGATGGTTTTCGTTTTGATTTGGCCGCAACGCTTGGAAGAAATGGCGATAATTTCAGCCCCGATGCTGCGTTCTTTAAAGCGGTGGCGCAAGATCCAACATTAAAACGAGTCAAATTGATTGCAGAGCCTTGGGATATTGGTCCAAACGGTTACCAAGTAGGCAATTTTCCTTTCGGTTGGAATGAATGTAACGACAAATTACGTGATATCACACGCAGCTTCTGGCGCGGCGATCAAGGCTATTTAAAAGAGTTCGCCACACGCTTAATGGGCTCTCGCGACTTGTACAGTGCCGCAAACTGGCCCTACAAACTGACCGTCAATTACATCACTTATCATGATGGTTTCACCATGCAAGATTTGGTGTCATACAAGCATAAGCACAATGAAGCGAATGGTGAACAAAACCGAGATGGTCACGGTGACAATCGCTCCGACAACTATGGCGTCGAAGGCGAAACCGAGAACATGGTGATAAAAGCAACCCGCGAAAAGCAAAAACGCAATATGATGGCGAGCTTACTTTTTGCTTTTGGCATTCCTCATATTCTCACCGCGGATGTGCTTTCTCATACTCAGCAAGGTAATAACAACGCTTATTGCCAAGACAATGAGATCAGTTGGCTTGACTGGAACATGACCGAACGCAAAAGCTACTTCAAGCATTGGTTGAGTCAAATGGTGGCGGCAAGACACCTTTATATGGTGCCCTTTATTCGTGCTTTTAGTGGTGAGGAACGTAATGCCAACCGCGTATTCTGGCGACGCGTGGATGGCACACTGATGGAACATGATGATTGGAACCGCTTAAGTTCTGTGGCATTGCAGATGGGCATTGGATCGGATGGGGCTGAAATGCTCTACTTGATCAACCAAACCAACGCACCTGCTCGTTTTACTCTACCCAAAGATCGTAACCAAAACTGGGAAGTGATATGCGATACCAATTTACGTAACGTACAACCCGGCCATGCAGAAGGGGAGTTGTTGCAATCGCCCATATCAATGACAATTTTGCACTACCAACCTGAAGTATAAAATCAAGCGATGCACATCGCTTGATAAGCAAAGAGATTACCAATAAACAAAGAGGCCCAATTGGCCTCTTTCTCTTCTCTAATTTTTGCTTTCAGAATATTACAAGAATGCTTTGAAAGGCAGCTCTGGTTCATCGACAAAAATGTCTTTAAAGCCTCTGAAATGCTGGTAATGCATACGTCCTTTGTCGGTTGGGTAAGTGTATTTACCACCCACTTGCCAAAAGAATGGCGCAAAGCCGTATTGCAGACGATCTTTTTTCATTTGCCACAATACTTCAATTTCACGCGGGTCATTTTGGAAGTTAGCCCAAATATCGTGATGGAATGGGATCACCACTTCACAATCTAACGCCTCGCCTGCGCGCAAAATATCAGATGCAGTCAGCTTATCTGTGATGCCTCGTGGGTTTTCACCGTATGAGAGCAGCGCCACATCAATCTTGTAGTCATTACCATGCTTGGCATAGTAGTTCGAATAATGCGAATCACCTGAATGGTAGATTGAGCCACCGGAGGTTTCCAATAAGTAGTTGACCGCGCGATCATCCATACCATCAAGAATCCCCTTATCATAAGATGAAACACCTTTAGGCAGCGTAATCAACGCAGTGCGATCAAAAGAGTCCAGCACTCGGATACTGATATCGCCGACTTCAATGCAATCACCCACTTTCGCCACAATGCAGCGCTCACTCGGTACTCCCCAGCCTTGCCACAGGTCAACGCAAGCTTGTGGCCCAATAAATTTCACATGCTCACCACAGTTTTGCAGCACAGCTGCTGCGACATTAATATCGATATGATCAGCGTGATCATGCGTCGCCAGTACCGCATCAATCTCTTTGATGCCAAATGGGTCCAACACAAAAGGAGACGTTCTTAAGTTGGGTTGCAGTTCACGCACGCCCCCCATACGCATCATCTGATGCTGTTGATTCATCAAGGCATTCTTTTGCGTTTTCTTACCCGTCCCACACCAAAAATCGATCGAAAGATTGGTATTACCGGCACTTTTTAGCCAAATGCCTGTACAACCAAGCCACCACATAGCAAAGGTGTTGGCTTCCACTTCGGTCTTTTCTATCTCTTCATTCAGCCAAGTTCCCCACTCAGGAAACGTACTGAGAACCCATGAATCGCGTGTGATTTCATCAATTTTACTCATAGCAACACCTTTTATTTCACGATCAGTTAGACAAATTTTGGATGTAGGGAGCCAAGCGTCTTAACCAAAGGTGAAGACACTGAGCCTGTGTTTATTATTAGAATGTGTAGAGCGAAGTGCTTTCTATACCAGAATCACTTCTGTCCCCTGCTGTTGTAGCGCTTGGATAACTTGCGGATCGGCGGCTTTGCCAGTGATAACAATATCAACCTTGCTGGCGGGGCAAAATAGCATGCCCGTACGCTGCCCAACTTTAGAACTATCCACTACCACCACTAACTTACCGATTTGCTCTAGCATTTGTTGCTCGGCAACGGCGGTGAGCATATCGGTTTTGTATAGGCCATTTTCCGTCAGCCCTTTGCCACTGGTGAACATCCAATGTCCGGCATAACCACCTAACGAATCAGGGGCGGGGTTGAGGAAAATGTTTTGTGCTTTGTTGTACTGCCCACCAATGATGATTACATCGTCGTGATCTTCATTGATAAGGTAACTGGCCAGTGGAAAATAGTTAGTCACGATTTGAACATCTTGGCCACACAACTCTTTACCGAGCAAGAAGGCGGTAGAACCACAGTTAATTACCACACTGTCACCTGGGTTGCAGAGCTTAGCCGCAGCCATGGCAATCTGTGATTTTTCATGGAAATGATCCGTACTGTCGATATTTAACGGCGTCCACGCTCGCTTTCTAATCTCTAAACGTTCAGCACCATTGCGAACTTTCTTCAGCTTACCTAGCTCATCTAACTTAGAAATATCGCGGCGGGCCGTTGCTGGTGACACGTTAAATTTCTCAATAATATGCGTGACGTTGATGGTGCGCATATTGTCTAGCAAAGACAGTATCTCGTTATGTCTTTGTACTTCGTTCATGGTTATCACCTTATCTTTTCATCAAGTGATTACTTGGTGATTATTTATGATTTGTTTTGATTCTATTTCTCATCCATCACAATGTCAAACACTGGACGAACAAAACTTCCCTCTCGCTCACAATAAAACATAACCAATTGATTTTATTTGAAATAAAATTTTAACTGTGACTTGAGTATCAAATAATGTCTCCATTTGGCGAAGAAATTGATAAAAATCAAAATAATCACAAATGAGCATTGAATGATTACTTTTGATTGGTAAAGTCTATTTCGTGAGCAAAACAGGATTGAAATCGGCATCACCTTGCTGATTCACTCTGACCTACACCCAGCTTCGAGTAAGACGGGAATACACATAACGATAAATAGAGAATCAAGGGGTAAAGATATGCAGTTCATCTACGATATCTTCTACATTTTTTATAGCCAAGTAATGACTAAAGCACCTTTGCTGCTGGGCTTAGTCACCCTTATCGGTTACTGGTTATTAAGAAGAGATACCACCACCATCATTAAAGGGTCGATCAAAACCATCGTCGGCTTTATGTTGGTACAGGTGGGTGCAGGGACCTTAGTGGCAGGCTTTAAGCCTGTGATTGAGAAATTATCGGAATATCATGGTTTAACTGGCTCGGTTATCGACCCGTACACCTCAATGATGGCCACCATGGAAATCATGGGGGATGATTATTCTTGGGTTGGTTATACCGTACTACTGGCACTGGCGATCAACATCTTGCTCGTTTTGCTGCGCCGCTACACAGGCATTCGCACCATCATGCTAACGGGGCATATTATGTTCCAACAGGCAGGATTAATTGCGGTGTTCTACCTTGTGCTGGGCGCAAGCATGTGGGAAACCATCCTTTATTCGGCTGTTTTGATGGCGCTCTACTGGTCTATCTCCTCCAACATTATGTTCAAACCCACCGAAGCCGTCACGGGTGGAGCCGGTTTCTCCATCGGCCACCAGCAACAAGTCGCGTCTTGGATTGCAGTTAAGATTGCCCCCAAATTGGGCGACAAAAACGAGAGTGTCGACCACCTTGAGCTGCCTAAATGGTTGCACATTTTCCACGACAGTATTGCCGCAACCGCGATTGTGATGACGCTATTTTTCGGCATTATTTTGCTCTCATTTGGTTTAGACAACCTGCAAGCAATGGCGGGAAAAACCCATTGGTCTATCTACATTCTAGAAACTGGCCTTAAATTTGCGGTAGCGATTCAAGTTATCGTAGCGGGTGTACGTATGTTCGTTGCCGAACTGTCTGAAGCCTTTAAAGGTATCTCAGAGCGCGTCATTCCTAACGCCGTTTTAGCCATTGACTGCGCCGCTATCTACGCGTTCTCACCTAATGCCATGGTGTTTGGTTTTATGTGGGGCGCGATTGGTCAATTTACGGCGGTGCTGGCCATGCTCGCTTTTGATGCACCGATCATGATCATTCCCGGCTTTATCCCGATGTTCTTCTCCAACGCAACCATTGGTGTTTTTGCCAACCACTTTGGCGGCTGGCGCGCGGTCATGAAGATCTGTTTTGTGATGGGTATCATCGAAGTCGTTGGCTCAGCATGGGCCATTCACATCTTCAACCAATACGGCACCGAATTCAGTGGCTGGATGGGCATGGCCGACTGGGCGCTAGTCTTCCCACCGATCATGCAAGGCTTATCCGTCTCAAAACTGTTCTTCTTTGTACTGATTGCATTGGCTGGTGTGTACATGTTCTTTGCCTCTAAAAAACTGCGTGAAGAGGAAGATGCACAAGGTTTGGTGAACATCAGTGACGATCCAGAAGTCATCGCCGCCGTCGAACAAGCACTGAAAGTCAGTGATGGCGTGCGCCCGGTCAGCATTTTAGCCGTGTGTGGCAATGGACAAGGCTCCTCAATGATGATGAAGATGAAAATCGGTAAGTATCTGGAGAAAAAAGGCATTCCACACGTGATGGATTCCTGCGCAGTGTCTGATTATAAATCTAAGCTCGCCACCACCGACATCATCGTCTCATCAAAACATCTCTCTGGTGAGATGGAGCCCGGAGAAGGCAAATTTGTGCTCGGCGTACAAAACATGCTGAATCCGAACTCTTTTGGTGATGAGCTGCTCGATATCATCGATAAAAACTTTGTCACTTTGAAATAGCTATTTACTACAAAACGATAAGTACAAAAACAACAATAGGTGCCAGACGCACTGGCACCCACTCTGGAGATAGAACCATGGGACTGAAACAATCACTGATCGACAATGATTCCATCCAATTAAATGCACAGGCGAGCACTTGGCAAGAGGCGATCAAAATCGGTACGGATAGGCTGATCAAATCAGGAGCCATCCACCCCTGCTATCACGATGCCATCATCAGCAGCGTTGAACAATTAGGCCCGTATATCGTCATCGCGCCTAATCTTGCCCTGCCTCATGCTCGTCCTGAAAATGGCGTGATCAGAACCGCCTTTGCTTTAGTGACGCTGCAAACGCCTGTCTATTTTGACGGCGAAGATGAACCGGTCGATGTGCTGATCACCTTAGCGGGCAGCTCGTCTGATCAGCATATGGAAGGATTAATGGAAGTAACCCAAGTGCTGGATGATGAAGAGAGCGAGACTGGCGTTGATCTCGATAAACTGCGCCGTTGTCGTACCGCGCAGGATGTTTACCAAGTGATTGATGAAGCGTTAGCGGCGCAATTGGTCGAGTGAGGATGTCATGTATAGCGAACTAAAACAGCGAGTATTTGCGGCAAATCTTAAGCTTCCCCAATACGGTTTAGTCACTTTCACTTGGGGCAATGTATCAGAAATAGACCGCGAGAAGGGCGTCATCGCCATCAAACCTTCAGGCGTAGAATACGATGTGATGAAAGTCGATGACATGGTGATCGTTGATCTTAACGGCGCGATTGTGGAAGGCACACTTAATCCATCCAGTGATACCGCCACTCACCTCGAACTCTATAAAGCTTATCCAGAGATTGGCGGCGTGGTACACACCCATTCGCGTAGTGCCACTATTTGGGCGCAAGCGGGCATTGACATACCCGCTTTAGGGACCACTCATGCCGATTATTTTTACGGTGACATCCCCTGCACACGCAAACTTTCTTGCGATGAAATCGCTGGCCAATATGAGAAAAATACCGGCCTTGTGATCATCGAAGAGTTCAAACATCGTCGCATTGATCCGATGGCAGTGCCAAGCGTGATTGTCGCCGGGCATGCTCCTTTCTCTTGGGGCAAAGATGCTAA
Organism: Vibrio sp. 2-2(8); assembly: GCF_963888495.1. Lineage (NCBI taxonomy): Bacteria > Pseudomonadati > Pseudomonadota > Gammaproteobacteria > Vibrionales > Vibrionaceae > Vibrio > Vibrio sp. 2-2(8). The sequence goes on from NZ_CAWPJM010000051.1 coordinate 42,302, forward strand.
CGATGCGGTTCATAACGCCGTCGTCTTGGAGGAGATTTCTGCCATGGCGCTGGCGACTCGTTCACTCAACAGTGGCATCAAAATTCAACCGGAATTATCCGATAAACACTATCAACGTAAGCATGGTGATAACGCTTACTACGGTCAAAGGTAGCGGCTATGTATAAAGTTCTCGCGCTCGACCTTGATGGCACGGTGTTGACTGATGAACACACCATTCATCCTCAGCTAAAGCAGGCGATTCAACAAGCGCAGCAACACTGCCACGTGGTGATCGTGACTGGCCGTCACCACACGGCGGCTAAACCCTATTATCAAGAATTGGGGCTCACAACCCCCATCATCTGCTGCAACGGCACTTATGTGTATGACTACCAAAATGAAAAAGTGCTCAAGCACAATGCCATCACCAAGCACGATGCATTGACCTTTCTCGCTTTGGCTAAAGAGTTTCAAATGAAACTGGTGATGTATGTGACCGACGCGATGACCTATTCCAAGCGTAGCCCAATCGCCTACATGCAAGCGTTAGAAAAATGGGCCAACCAGTATCCACCGACGGCACAGCCCAAAATCGAGCAAATTGACTCGTTTCGTCACCGCGTCGAGCAAGAAACGTTTATTTGGAAATTTGTGGTTGAAGGGCTACCGAGTTCCGTTGAACGCCTTGCCCAACAAGCTTGGGTACAAGAGACATTCAATGGCGAGCGTTCATGGTCGAATCGCATCGACTTTGCTGCCAAAGGCAATATTAAAGGTCAGCGCTTGGCTGAATATGTGCAATCGCTTGGCTACCACGCCAATCACGTGCTGGCCGTCGGTGATAACCATAATGATATTTCAATGCTCGACTACGCTGGGCTCGGTGTGGCGATGCTCAATGCCGACGATACGGTGAAATCCCACGCCAAACTGATTTGTACAACCGATAACAATCACGACGGGCTCGCCCGTTTGATCCGTGACAAAATTCAAGGATAACTCTCATGACTAAACCAATGATCCAAATCGCTCTCGACCAAACTGACCTTATTTCTGCCATCGAAGTGGCAAAAAACGTAGCAAGCTTTGTTGATGTCATCGAAGTGGGCACCATCCTCGCCTTTGCTGAAGGCATGAAGGCCGTCAAAACGTTACGCCATAATCACCCTGACCATATTCTAGTGTGCGATATGAAAACCACCGATGGCGGCGCTATTTTAGCGCGGATGGCATTTGAAGCTGGCGCGGATTGGATCACCGTTTCTGCCGCAGCGCATATCGCCACCATCAGCGCTTGTAAGAAAGTCGCCGATGAACTGGATGGCGAAATCCAAATCGAAATTTACGGCAACTGGACCTTTGCTGATGCACAAGCGTGGATTGACCTTGGTATCACTCAAGCCATTTATCACCGTTCAAGAGATGCCGAACTGGCCGGTATTGGTTGGACAAGCGAAGATGTTGAGAAGATGCGAACTCTATCCGATATGGGGCTTGAGCTTTCCATCACAGGTGGCATCGTGCCAGATGATCTCTATTTATTTGAAGGCATTAAGGCCAAAACGTTCATTGCGGGGCGTGCATTGGTCGGTGAAAAAGGTCGCGTCACTGCCGAAGCACTGCGCAGTCAAATCGATCGTTTTTGGTGCTAGGAGGCCGTATGTATCAACATTTGCCACGCCAACGTATCGGGTTGTATGAAAAAGCGCTCCCCAATCATTTCAGTTGGGAAGAAAAGCTCGCCACAACGAAAGAGCTGGGGTTTGATTTTTTAGAGATATCCGTCGATGAGTCGGATGAACGTCGTCAACGCTTAGACTGGGATGATGCAACCATCTATCAGCTACGAAGATGGTGTGAGCAATACCAAATCCCGCTGCAATCGATGTGCCTAAGTGCACACCGCAAGTTTCCTTTTGGCTCGTCAGACCCCGCCATTAGAGAGCAAGCCATTCTGCACATGGAGAAAGCGATTACCTTAGCTTACAAACTGGGCATTCGCACCATCCAACTCGCAGGCTATGATGTCTATTACGAACCCGCTAATAAAGAAACTCATCAACGTTTCATTGAAGGCATGCAGCTTGCCGCCAAACTGGCCGAGCGTGCTGGCGTGATGCTGGCAGTGGAGATCATGGATACCAGCTATCTTAATTCACTGAGCAAGTTCGAAATACTAAAGCGGGAAGTACCCTCCCCCTATTTTATGGCGTATCCAGATGTAGGCAACATTTCAGGTTGGAACTACGATGTGTGTACTGAATTGGCACTTGGTATGCCACACATTACTCAGATCCACCTTAAAGATACCCATTGCGTCACCTCTAGTTCCACGGGCCAATTTCGAGACTTGGTAATTGGTGAAGGAGAAGTCAATTTCGATGCTATTTCCCAAACGCTGAAAGAGGCAAACTGTGTTGTGCCGATGGTGATCGAAATGTGGGCGCAAGATGAACATTGGAAACACAATATTCGTGTTGCGCAGCATCGGCTAAATCAAGCCTGCGATGCCGCTGATTCGCCTCGTTTATTCAACCTATAGCTCATTTATTCAACCTATAAATTGTGCTCGGGTGCATCTTTTATGCATCCTTCATCCTCATATTGGATAATGCCGCGCCCTCTCCCCCGTGAGCGCGGTAGCTTTTCTTGGCAAATATTGACATCACCAACACAATCGCGCAGAGTTGCTTTTTGATAACGCCCCGATGCATAACACTCTGAGAACCAATGAAATTACTTCACTTACAACTCTTCTGGTATGAAAAGCATCACACCCTTTTAGAAATGGAAGCGCTCCCTACGCTCACCCCAACCCAAGAGCAAGCGCTGGCAGAATGGGTTAAGTGTCGACGCAAAATATTAAGCTTTGAGGCTCACCAGCATACTTGGGTAAAAGTCAATGTAGACGGTTTTTCTTCCGCTTTGCATTTAAAGCCTAATGGCACGTTGGTCGAGCGAGATCTGTTTGGTGAAAAAACGCTACAAGGATTATGGAAAGTCATCGACGGTTTCTTATTTATAAAAGTGATCAGCGGTGAATTTATTGTCGAATATCAGATTGTTGGCAATAACGAACAGAGCATTCACTGCGGTATTGAGTACATCAACGGCCGAGTCAGTACCTACAGCAAATTTATTCAAACCAAATAAGCTTTGTGATCCACGGGAAAAAATGAGATGTATATTGAACAAGATATCAACAACCTTGTGAATCCATCGGCAAACTGTGGCACACTCGACATAAATGCAGACTCGGTTCATCACGGTTTATGGAAGAGTACTTAAAACGAATCAAGCAGCTTGAAGAGCAAGTTGAGCATCTCAAAAAAGAAAACAGCTCTCTTGAAGAAAAACTGAATGCAACGCTAGAAGGCACTGGACTTTGTCTTTGGGAACAACACATTCCTAGCGGAACCCTTAAAATATTCAATAGAGAATGGGGTGATATGCTTGGCTATCAATCACACGAGCTCGACGCCACCGTCGACATTTGGAAAAGCAAACTCCACCCCGATGATTATGACTTAGCCGTGGGCGCTTTTGAGGACCATTTGAATGGCAAGGCTGACACCTATCAGGTCATACACCGGATGATCCGCAAAGATGGAGGTCAAAGCTGGGTGTCGGATCGCGGCCGAATCGTTGAATATGATGAGAATGGAAAGCCGCTGCGCATGATGGGCACCCACACGGATATTACCAATGAAAAACATTATGAATTAGAACTCTCCAAACTCGCCGCGCAAGATCCATTAACCAACCTATTAAATCGAAAGGCGTTAGAAACTAAGTTTGACGAGATGAATGATCTTGTCGAACACCCTGCGGCACTGATTTTTATCGATTTGGATGACTTTAAAACCGTCAATGATCATCTTGGGCACCAAGCTGGGGATTTCGTGCTGCTCCAAGTTTCTCAATGGCTTCAAGAAAATGCGCCTCAACCATCATCGATTGCTCGTTTGGGCGGCGATGAGTTTGTCCTCTTGTGCATCAATCAAAGCACAGAAACGTTAAAGCAGTTTATCGATAGTTTGCTCACCAAAGCCTATTCACCACTAAAATTAAGCCATGGAGAAGTGCAAATTGGCTTTAGTATTGGTGTTTGCCAATTCACAACCTCAACGCATACTTTTGAAACCTTATATGAATTGGCCGACCAAGCAATGTATCAGGTGAAGAAAAATGGCAAAAATGGCGTTGAGTACATCAATCTTAGCCAATAGCAGGCAAAAATACTTCCCCTAACATACATCTCACCGAACCACCGCCAATATCCTCAATGGTCTTCACATTACACGGCAGCAACTTACCGTGACTGGCCAGTTGCGCACGCTGCGCCGGCGAAAAGGCATCAAACGCCGATTGTGACATAGCGATCACTTTATCTCCTGCCGCCGTTTCTAATTGTAAAATGTTGCCGCAGAAACAGTTCATCTGCTCAAGTGAAATTGAGATGATCTGTTTATCTTTGGCCAGTGATTTAACCACAAAACGACGTTCAAACTCCGGGATCACTTCATCGCAAATCACGCAGAATGCTTCACCAACCGCCATCATCACATTGGTGTGATAAACCGGTTGGCCTGAAGGCAACGCCGTTTGGAAAGAGACCACGCGATCATAACCGATACGTTTGGCGTACTCCTCTAGCACTTCACGGTCGCAGCGCTGTGACAACGCCGAATAGATGGTTCGATTAAGGTGATCCATCACCATCACACCGGTGCTTTCAAGATAAGCCTGCTGGTCTTGATACGCGAGCAACGAATCTTGCGCCAATACCTTACGGCCTGACAAAGTAAGAGCTTCAACCAACGCTTGTGGGCGCACTTCTTGCTGTCGATTTTTACAAGCCATCGGAAAGGTAAACAAAGTTCCCTCTGGCGTAGTGCTAAACCAGTTATTGGGAAAGACGGCATCTGGCGTTTCCACTTCAGATAATGGGTAATCAAACTCCACTACTTGTACGCCTTCGAGACGCAGTGTCTCAACCATGCTTTGATATTCGGCCATGGCTTGGATACGAACTTGTGCGGTACTCAATGCAACTTGGTGTTGAAATTCATTATCTTGTGCCGTTTGAGCGTTAAATTTGAACTCTTTTGGCGGCACCATTACGACACAATTGGCATTTTGCACCGTATTCACGGCTAGCTGTGTGATCACTTGTTCCTGCAACATCATAGAAACTTTCCCTTCTACTCACTTTAGGCCAATTGTAAGCATAATGTTAAAATAACATTGACTGAATTTTGGGTTATTTCATCGAATAACTCCTATTAATTACTGAGAAAACTACTTTTCACATTAAAAATTACGGCAAAATCCTCATCACACCTACAAATATTCACCATTATTCAAAAAATATTCACAGTAAAAACTCACTTAAAAGTAACGCAACTCGTTTATGGTTCTCTTATCGTCGATAACGATATTTTACTCGCTTCATTTTTTCATCCGATGGACGTTACTGACCATTCGAGCCGATGCTTGCGGCATTAACCACCGTATTAATCAGGCGCCGTTTTCTAGAGCCAAACGCGAAAAGTAATCCGCCACTTATGTTGTGATTTCGTTATACTTCTGTTCGGCTTACTCCATCATTTGCTCCCCTTATAGGAGTTCAACGTTAGATTCTCGCGTTCTAGGCTTTTGGTCTCTCATACTTTAGCGAGAATTGGCATAAGGATTTTCGATGTATAAAAAATTTGAAAGCTTTACCCAAGCCTTTCCCAAAGAGGAACCCAAACAGCCTCCTGCGACCTTATGGGCCTTTTGTCGTTACTACACGCGCGGCTTTGAAAAACCACTCATTTTAATGGCGTTAATCAGCACGTTAATTGCCGTTGTTGAAGTATCACTGTTCGGTTTTATGGGCCAACTGGTGGATTGGCTCTCATCCAGTAACCCAGAGACTTTCCTAACTGAGAACCGAGACACCTTGATCGGTTTATCTATTTTGGTACTCGTGATCATGCCACTTTTGATTGGCATCTATTCACTGTTGATCCACCAAACTATGCTCGGCAATTATCCCATGTCGATCCGTTGGTTAGCGCACCGTTATCTGCTCAAGCAAAGCCTCTCTTTTTACCAAGATGACTTTGCGGGAAGAATTGCCACTAAAGTGATGCAAACGGCGTTATCCATCCGCGAAACAGTGATGAAGACCTTGGATGTGTTTGTCTATGTGTCAGTCTATTTCACTGCGATTGTGGTGATGTTGGCGCAAGCAGACTGGCGTTTAATGGTGCCGATGCTCGTCTGGCTCGCGGCCTACATTTGCATTCAACTTCACTTTGTACCACAGCTTAAAAAAGTGGCATCAGAACAAGCCGATGCTCGCTCAACCATGACAGGGCGCATTGTCGATAGCTACACCAATATTGCCACGGTCAAATTGTTCTCACACACCCGCCGAGAAACCGACTATGCCGAACAAGGCATGGAGAGCTTTTTAGACACAGTTCACCGCCAAATGCGTTTAGTGACTGGCTTTAACCTGTGCGTTGAACTCGCTAACTATATTTTGGTGTTCGTGATTGCGGCGACTTCGATTTATCTATGGATGCAGAGTGCCATCAGTATTGGTGCAATCGCGATTGCGATCAGCCTTTCATTGCGCATTAATGGCATGTCGAAATGGATCATGTGGGAAGTCGGTGCACTCTTTGAAAACATGGGCACAGTCGTGGATGGCATGAAAACCCTCTCGAAACCGATCACCATTGAAGATAAACCCAACGCAAAACCGTTGCAGGTTGCACAAGGTGGCATCGAATTTGATGACGTGAGTTTCCACTATGGCGAGAATAAAGGCGTTATTAACCATTTAAACCTGACCATTAAACCGGGTGAAAAAGTGGGTTTAGTAGGGCGTTCTGGCGCTGGAAAATCGACTTTAGTCAATTTACTGCTTCGTTTTCATGATGTTGAAGGTGGGCAAATTCGTATCGATGGACAAGCGATCAATGAGGTCACCCAAGATTCGTTGCGCAGCAAAATTGGTATGGTGACGCAAGATACTTCACTGCTGCATCGCTCGATCCGCGATAACATTTTGTATGGCAACCCTGATGCAAGTGAAGAACAACTGCTGCAAGCCACCCGACAGGCACACGCACATGAGTTTATCGAAACACTCACCGACCCATTTGGTAACCTAGGCTATGATGCGCAAGTGGGCGAGCGCGGCGTAAAACTGTCTGGTGGCCAGCGCCAGCGAATTGCTATTTCCCGCGTGCTGTTAAAGGATGCGCCACTGTTGGTACTCGACGAAGCCACATCCGCACTCGACTCCGAAGTGGAAGCGGCAATTCAAGAGAGCTTAAATGAGCTGATGCAAGGCAAAACCGTGATTGCCATTGCTCACCGTTTATCAACCATTGCCGCAATGGACAGGTTGATTGTACTCGATAAAGGTAACGTCGTTGAGCAAGGCACACACCAAGAGTTGATCGCTCAAAACGGCATTTATGCACACCTATGGGCGCACCAAACGGGTGGCTTTATCGGTTGCGACGACGTTGAGATTGCTTAATGGTTTATCAACGGAGTTTGCGCTCCGTTGATGCTTCCACAATTCACTCTTTTTCCTTAGAATTCGCCCATTCCCTTTATTTAACTAGATTTGGATTATGAACAAGAGCTTACTCACTAATATCATTGCGCTAGCGCTCCTTGCTGCGGGCTATCAACTGGATAACACTATTGCGCTGTATGCGGGCTTATTTGCCTTCTCTGGCGCAATCACCAACTGGCTTGCGATTCACATGCTGTTTGAAAAAGTGCCAGGACTATATGGCTCGGGTGTGATACCTGCTCGCTTTGAAGAGTTCAAAACCGCAATCAAGAGCCTGATGATGGAGCAATTTTTCACCCAGTCCAATATTGACCGCTTCCTCAGTAAAGAGATGACGGGCAGTAAAACGTTGGATCTTGAGCCTGTGATTGCCAAAGTTGACTTCAACCCAACCTTTGATTCTTTGGTCGAAGTGATTGCAAACTCTCCATTTGGCGGCATGCTGGCGATGTTTGGTGGAACCGACGCGCTACAACCACTCAAGCAACCGTTTGTCGAAAAAATGCAGCAATCTATGATTGATATCAGCCAAAGCGATAGCGTTAAACAAGCGCTCAAAGAGCAGTTAGAAGCTCCTGAGATGATTGAAGAGATCACCGCTAACATCGAAAACATCATCGATCAACGTCTCAATGAACTCACGCCTAAATTGGTGAAAGAGATGGTACAGAAAATGATTAAACAGCACCTTGGCTGGTTGGTTGTTTGGGGTGGAGTATTCGGTGGTTTGATTGGTGTGGCTTCCTCCTTCTTTGCCTGATTGCCGTTACTTATGTGATTGAATGTGATCACAAAAAAGCCAGCACGTTTAAATGTGCTGGCTTTTTTATGATGACTTGTGACCCGTTAACAGAGATGAAGACGCGTTAATAGTGGTTTTAATTTAGGGTGATCTAAGGGGTACACTTTGGGTATCACAAGGTAAATCATGCTGACAAACAGCAAGGAACCGTATAAATCAACCGGACGATGCATCCCTAACCATAAGCGGCTAAAGGCGACCCCACAGGCCCAAAGCAGTAGACCCGCCGCAAAAATATAGCGCTTTTGTTCAATAAACAGGCCACCAAAGAAAGCCAGACAGATAGCAGCGAAGATCGTATGGCCAGAAGGAAATGAATAGTCCTTTTCACCCTGCCAATGACGTAAACGCCAGTCACTGACTTGGGTTGCGATGTCGGTCATCACACTTTCTTTTTGTAATTCACTCAATTTATAAAAATGCGCAGGGTTTGGGATAAGTAACTCATACGTCATTAATTCGGTGTATGGACGAGGGCTCTCTGTCAGATGTTTTAAACCCGTTTTGGCAGCCATACCAATCACCAATAACAAGCCAATTTGAATAATGCGGTTAAGCAGTTCAATGCGGGAAGTCGCTGTCCGTGTTGCCAAAAAAGCCAACAAAGCAAAGGTAAAGCCAAAACCTTGCCAACCAGCCGAATCGGTTAAATAGGTAAAAAATGCACCGACGCCCTCGCTCACTGGCGTGGTCAAATCAATCGAAGACCCAACCAATGAGATGGGAACTAACAGCAACGAGAACAAGGCTAAGAGTACTAAGCCCGATTTTTTCATTTGGATTTGCTTTTTCACGCTCAATAGACACCGCTGGATTATTGAAGATCAGCATAATAACGGACGGCACGCAAAGAACGTATCAAGCAATTGTCAATTTGAGGGAAAATAATCGCCCCGATCTCACCCTTTTTACTTATTTCCCTGACACAAAGAATTCATACATAACGTGTAGGAAAAGCAAACCAGACCATGTCCTGCCTAACCGAAACAACGTCCTCTTTCGTGCAAGATAGGAGGCGCCAAGACCGTGAATGGATGATGGCAACAGCGTTGACCGACAGCAGGAATGTTAAAAAGGGAGCCGCAGCTCCCTTCAGAGGAAAATGATCAGGGCTTATGCGCCAATCACCCCGCCGTCTTCACGAGTGATCATCATAATTGTCGAACGCGGCTTGGTGGTTCCGCCGTATGGGAAATGCGATGGCGCTTCATCTTCCCCAGGGTGTTGAACGCCAACAAACATGGTTTTTTGATCCGGTGAAAAAGTTAACCCTGTTATTTCACAAGCAATCGGCCCAGTTAGGAAACGTCTCACTTCACCAGTAATTGGATCCCCGCACAACATTTGGTTGTTGCCTTGCCCGGCAAAATCCCCTTTGTTGGAATAGTTGCCATCGGTTTGAATCCACAAGCGACCCGCTTTGTCAAAGCCGATACCATCTGGGCTGTTGAACATGTTGTCTGCTGAGATATTGTCGCTGCCCGCATAGAGATCGCCTTTATGTACCGTTGGGTTGCCCGCAATCAAGTACAGATCCCATGCAAACACAGTGCTAGTGTGATCCTCATTGGCTGGCATCCAGCGCAGAATCTGGCCATAGTTATTCTTAGCGCGAGGGTTAGGACCACCAACAGGTTGCCCCTCTTTACCTCGGTTTTTATTGTTGGTCAGTGTACAGAACACGTGCTTATTATCAGGGTGAATCGCAACCCATTCAGGACGATCCATTGTCGTAGCACCCACTTGAGTCGCTGCGCGGCGAGCAAAAATCATCACTTCGGCTTGGTCCTTAAAGCCATTTTCTGGCGTTAAACCATTTTTACCAAAGGTCAGTTCAAGCCATTTTCCCGAGCCTTTCAGTTCTTCCTCATTCATATCAAACTTAGCGACAAAGAGGGTTCCTTCTTCTAATAAATTGCGATTCGCCGCATCGTTACCAGCTTGGTAGCGATTTTTTGAAACGAATTTGTATAGATGTTCACCGCGTTCATCATCCCCCAGATAGACCACAGCATGGCCATCTTTGTTGAGAGTAAGCGCCGCATTTTCATGTTTGAAACGGCCTAACGCCGTGCGTTTAAGTGGCGTCGATGTTGGATCGTTCGGATCAATTTCCACCACCCAACCAAAGCGGTTTGGCTCATTGGGGTTTTTCGCAACGTCAAAACGCTCATCATGTTGGTGCCATTGATAATCACTGGGTTTGGCTTCAATACCATAACGCTTATGATCAGCCGTTAACTTCACGCCATCTTGGTTACTACCAAAGAAATCATCAAAGTTCTCCTCACACGTTAAGTATGTCCCCCACGGCGTTTGACCATTCGCACAATTGTTAAAAGTTCCCAGTGGATTTAAGCCCTTAGGATCAGTGGCGGTTTTCATTAGCGTATGGCCTGCAGCTGGCCCTGTGAGCAACATTGGTGTGTTTGCCGTGATACGACGGTTACGCTTCCCTGCGCGGTCAACCGTCCACTGGCCATTTTTGTTCATCACTTCAACGACAGTAACGCCGACCGCAGCTTGCGCTTTACGCACATCATCTGCTGTCATCGATTTACCTTTGTGATCAAACAAGTATTCGTAGTTGGTGTATTCATTATTAATCGCAAGTACACCGCGATCATCCGAAATTGGGAAGAAGCTCATGCCATCAGTGTTATCACCAAATTGAAGCTCTTGTGCTCGTGAATCTTGTTTACCACTTTGGTCAAACTCAGGAGCATCAACAGAAATGGGGTCACCCCATGAAATCAACGGGGTCGCTTTATACCCTTTAGGAACAACGATGGCATCTGCCGTTGAGACAGGAATGGCTTCAAAATTGAGCAGTGAAGAGCTCGACTTTGCCGCCACAGCCTTAGCAACTGGATTTAAAGATAAAAACGCGCCTGCACTGACTGCCGCACTACCCGCCATAAAACGGCGGCGAGAGAGTCTCGCTTCGATCATTTCACTAAATTGAGACTCTTGCTCTTCACGCTTCCACATGTTTGCTCCTTGACTTTACTTGTCTTGTTATTGGATTTTGCAAGCAGCTTAGCGGTCTATCGTGACAAATAAGTTAAATTTACATTGCTTAACGGTGACAGTGAGTTAAAAAATAAAATCTATGCGTTAGCTAAATAAGCCATTCAGCACAGCTGGGTCACCACAAGTATCACTCCAAATCGATATTTTCTAACCGACCTCGTCGAGAAAACAATACAACCGGAACCGCCATCAAGCTTGTCAATTGTCAAAACGGATAGTTTTTTGTTTTGTTTGGCAAGAGATGAATATTCATTTGATCATGCGCTCAAATCACACCTATTTTTTTACAGTTTTCTATTCTTAAACTAGGCTCAAAGTGCATATGGATGAATATGAACATCTAAGATCACTACATACCTTATACACAACGCAAAATACCTAACTCGACTGGAGTCTGTTATGAAATATTTTATTTGCCTGATCGCTTGTTTCTCCTTTTCCTCCTTTGCTAATGAGTTTGAAGGGGCGCTAAAAAACTTCATTGATACCAAGGTGGCTGAAATCATTGCTAATCCCGTTTTAATCCAAGCCATTAATGCTCAAAACGCTCAACACGCTAACCTAACTCAAATGCAAATTGATCAACTCGACAAGGATTGGCGTAGCCAAGTGGGCCAAACCGATGCTCCACTGATCAACAAACTGCTCTCTTCCCCCGCATCTTCTGAACTTAAATCGATTCAACAAGCTAGCAACGGGCTAATTACGGAGATCTTTGCTATGGATAACAAAGGGCTGAATGTCGCCCAAAGCGAGATTACTTCTGACTACTGGCAAGGAGATGAGGAAAAGTGGCAAGACACCTACCTTAAAGGTCCAAGCGCATATCTAATTGGTGAGATAGAAGAAGATGAGTCGACCCAAATGTTTCAGTCACAGATAAGCCACAGCGTGGTTGACCCTAGCTCAGGGAAAGTGATTGGTGCCATCACCATCGGCGTTAACGTAGAAGCTCTTTAACTCATTGATCAGGATTACTCTATATGAGACTTAGTATTAGTCGGTTGGTAGTGGCAAGTGCGTCGCTACTTAGCGTTGTATCGCTGATTGCTATTTCCTATGCTCTATGGTCGAAAAGTGCCACAGTGATGTACTCGCTGAGCGCTCAAACTTATCAACAAATGGCGGCTTCTCTAGCTGAAAACGTCGCCACTTCGGTGCGCTTTAACAAAGTAGAGAGCTTGGAAGAGCGGGTTAAAGTCGCTGTCGATAGCAGCAATAAAGAACTCAAACATATAGCGGTTTTCCTTGCAGATGGATCTTTATTCTATCAATTAAATGAGAAGTCCGTATCTCCTAGCGGAGTCAATATAAAAAATGCACTGACCCAAGCATCAACCAACGCCATCATTATTGAACAAAGCACACAACACGTGATCATCATCAACCCATTAACGTCGGGCAAGGAAGCAAAATTGGTGGGTTACTTAGTCACTCAGTGGCAATTTGACAAGGTCAATGCCATTTCCAAGGAACTGGGGCTATGGGCCATTTCAATTGGCATAACCTTCGTGTTGATTACTTTTATTGGCTTGTTTTTTATTTTGAGGAGCGCTCTACTGCATCCTTTAAATCAGCTGAAAAACTTATGTGAATCATTGGCTTCTGGTCGGTGTGACCTCAAGCAACGAATTCCATTTAACAAAGATAACGAGTTAGGTGACCTTGCCACAGCAATCAATATGTTCATTGAAAAAGTGGAACACACCTTCCACCCTATTGAACAAAACATCTGCAATGTCACTGATGTTACGAAAGCTGTTGAACGACAAGTGAAGCAGCTAGAACACAATATTAATGGTCAGCAGCGGGAAATTGCGCAATCAGTACAAATTGGTGAAGGTGCTCGGCAAAGCATTGCGTCAGTCACTGAGAATATCAATACTGCGTCGCTGTCTTTACAACAAGCCGTTATTTCTGGGCAAGAAAGTCAACAACAACTTAAACATGCATTAAGTGAAAATAAAAACCTAGCAGAAAAGTCACAAGTAACAGCAAAAACCGCTGAGAGCCTAAATGCCCAGGTTGAAAAAGTCACCGATATCTTACAGATCATCCGTACGATCGCTGATCAAACAAACCTGCTTGCGCTCAATGCGGCCATTGAAGCGGCTCGCGCGGGTGAGAATGGTCGCGGGTTCGCCGTCGTGGCAGACGAAGTGCGTAACCTAGCGGAAAAAACATCCTCTTCAACCAACCAAGTGGAAGAGATCCTTACCGTGCTTAGTAACTTTTCGAAAGACTTGATCGGCTACATGGGGGAAAGTGTCAATGCATCAATGAGTTGCGTTGAAGCTATTGAAAGTAGTAACGAGTTAGTCAGCCAAGCGATCAAGGATGTTAATCAAGCGAATAACGCCAACCACTTAGCGGTCAATTCATCTGATGAGCAACTGTCACATGTTGAAGATTTGCTAACGCAACTGAGCAATCTTAATCAACATTCACTCGAACTACTTAATGACAGCAAAGTGATGAGCGATTGTAGTAAAGAGCTCTTCCAGAAAGCACAAGCCACTTCATTATCACTCAGCAAGTTTAGTGCTCATTAACCTAATACTAAAAACCGAACAACACACTTAGCATACTTCAAATAGTTGAGTTCCATAAAACAAAAACCCCAGACAGCTGGGGGTTTTTGTTTGGTATGTATGAGAATCAATATGTCACTACGCAGCGTGGATCACATCTGGCGATAAAGCACATAGCTCATCTAAAATTTCTTTGGTCTGCTTAGAATAAATCAATTTATCCTTCGCCCCCACCAGTTGGATAAGCTTTACCTTGCCCGAAAGCGCACATTGCCTTAACGTTCTTAGTACCATTTGGTTATCTAACGCGTTGTTCTCATCAACCCCCACTCCCGGAACTAAAGAGGCTAAATCAATCGTCACGATCAGTTGATCACAATGCTCTATGTAGTGACCTAATTGGCTTTTTAGTTGATTACGATGACGAAAACCACACTCATTCAGCGTTAACCAATCACAGCCTAAATCTTCTGCATACTCCCACACTTGGTTGGATTGATGCATTTCATCAATTCCAATACAAAATAGGCGCGTATTGTTATAGCGAGAGAGTGCAAAATGAAATGCAGAGCCAACTTGTAGGTCCAGCGTTTGTTTCAGCTCAAAATGATGTCCGATACTCACAATACCAACTTCGTCATTCTCAAAAGCCATCACTGGTAATGCATTGAGCAGCATTTCGTGACAATTCGCTAGTACGACGGGCACTGAGCTCAGTGCTAATTGATGGCTCAAGGTGTCTTGAAAACGGGTGGCATTTTTATCTTTGACGACTATATGTCCCGCATCAGAGTAACAAGGCGTGGATTGACGCTGATAGAGCCAATCTGATGCAAATTCAAGGCTCTGCTGAGCAAATTCAAACTCTACTTGAGACATTGGCTTTATCTGTTCACAGAGTGTCATGAACGTGAATGGATAAGCGGGTTGGCTCTGTGTACGACTCATACGGTAGCGTTTGAATAAACTTAGCATTATGAATTACCTTTCTGGTGGCAACGCTCTTGCTGCCTGTAATACATGTAAAATGATCCGCTGCTTGTTGGTTTCAACACGATGGGCTGGAGCCATCACTGAAATTGCGCCGATCAACTTACTCCCTTTCATTACGGGGGCACTAATTCCGGAAACGCCAGGATCAATTTCTGACGTGCTCACGGCGTACCCATTACGACGTATTTTTTCCAACTCTGTCTGCCATTTTTCCATTTGGTGGTCTTCACCAAAATAACGAAGAATTTTTTCACAGCGCGGAGCGGGTAAATACGCCAACATCACTTTAGATGAGGCACCTCGAAGCAGGGGTTGACTTTGACCCTGGACGAAGCTGCATCGAAGTGCCTGCATACTTTCTTTTTGGCTAACGCACAAGGCTCGGTATCCCACCGGAACCATGTATGCCGCCATTTCGCCTGTCTGTTTCTGTAATCGACTTAACACCGCATCGACTGCATCTAAATTGTGTTGACTCGTTTCATAACTGCGCATTAAAAGTAGAGCCGCCGAACCGATGATCAACGTTTTGTCGTGTGGGCTCTCTTCAATCAAGTTCCACTCTTTCAAAATCTTCAGATGTCGGTACAAACTACTCAGCGGAACTTGCAATTGTTCGCTCAAGGTTTTCGCTGATACTGGCTCTTCATTTACCGCCACTTGCATCAATAATTGCAGTGACTTTTCATTAACTTGGCTGGCCGATAATTTCGTTTCGTTCATGTTTTCTTTTTAGCCTCATTTATTCCACGCCTCAACTATGATTCTTATATATCGAGAATTTAAGATTAATAACAGACTTGCTTTCTCACCAAGTGAGAAAACATAACAATCTGATCAAAAAAAGGCTCCGCAGAGCCTTTTGAACAAAAAAGAAACAACCGTTACGCTAATTTAAATGTCGCTACTTTTGCACTCAGCTCTTCCGCTTGCTGCTTGAGTTCATTGGATTGGCTCAAGCTATCTTCTGCACCAATGACCAGTTGCTCCGTCACATCCTTGATAGAAGTAACATTTTGTGTAATTTCACTAGTCACATGCGTTTGCTCTTCGGCTGCCGTCGCAATTTGCGTCGCCATATCACTGATCAAGGCAACCGCTGCTTTAATTTCTTCAAGCGCACCGGATGCTTTATCGGCATCTTCCACTGAGTTCTCAGCGAGCGTTGAGCTGCTTTGCATCAACGATACCGCACGTTTAGTGGTTTCTTGCAGGGTATCAATGGTTGATTTTATCTCTTCGGTAGAAGTATGGGTGCGCTGAGAAAGCACACGGACTTCGTCTGCTACCACTGCGAAACCTCGGCCTTGCTCACCGGCTCGCGCAGCTTCAATAGCCGCATTCAGCGCAAGTAAGTTGGTTTGTTCTGCAATGCCTTGAATGGTTGCCAGTACGGTCGAAATCTCTTGCGCGTGTTGGTTTAGTGCGGCAATCACGCCACTGGCCTCACTCACTGATTTTGCCAAGTTATTGATCGAGCCTTTGGTATGAATCACCAAGGCATGTCCATTGTTGGTGCTGGTTGCCGAGTCTTGCGCCGCTTTTGCCGTTTGCTCTGCGTGAGAGGCTATCTCTTGCGTTGCCGACGCCATTTCAGTGACCGCAGTAGCGACCATCACAATTTCTTGCTGCTGGTGACTAAGCTCTGATGCCGATTGATTAGCGCGATGCGCGCCATGTTCTGATTGCGCTTCCAATTGATGAGACTGGTGACGAATATGGCCAATAAGTTGTTGTAAGCTTTCCACAAAGGTATTGAAGTTTCTGGCCAATTCACCTACTTCATCGCTGTTCTCTACTTCAATACGTTGGGTTAAGTCACCACTACCGTTTGCAATTTGTGCCAACGCTTGAGAAACATTATTCAAAGGACGGAACAAAATATTACACAATAAGTTGAACAGCAGAGTACAGAGTATGACGACAACGGCAGTAACAATGAGCTGGCTGAAGGTAGCTTCAGATAAAGGTGCGATGAGCGAATCGTGATTGATGACCACAACAGTACTGAGATTCGTTCCGTTGATGCTTCGGGCGTAGAGAACATACTCCTCACCTCGAATATCCACCAATAAATCGCTGCTTTTCGCAATCGCTTGGCGGATATCAGCGAAATTTAAACCCAGATCAGAAACACTTTTATTGAGCAGCTTAGTATCACTATGGGTAAAAATATTGCCTTTATCGTTAGCAATAAACATATATCCCTCACCCGGCAAAATAACTTGCTTCATGCTGTTGAGGATGTCAGTAATTTCTACGTCGGCGCCTAAAACGACTTGTTGGCCATTTAAATTCAGTGCCTTACCTAATGAAACCACATTAGCGCCCGTTGCCGCAGCAACGGTTGGGTTATCCATAAACACTTTTGATGGGTTTGCTTTAGCGTTTGTATACCAGCCCCATTTGCGCGGATCATCGTTCCCCGGCGGCAAGATGACACCATTAGCGTTGTTTTGCGAACCGTCGGGGTAAGCAAGAAATACGTTGTCAAACGCTGCAGAATCTCGAACTTGTTTTAAATGTGTCACGATGGCTTGTTTCTCGGCATCTTGCGACAGCGAGGTTAAAGCACGCTCTTTCGACAGTAACCAGTCCGTCACATACTGATTATAAGAAGCGGTGGTACTTTGTAATCGTTGTTCAACATCAATATCTAATCGCTCCAGTGCAGCTCGATACGACAATGCTTCAACGAGTAATCCCCCAAGAATAATGGCAGCGCTGGCTGAAATCGCCAGTTTGTTTTTTAACGACATTTTTTTAAACATAGGTAGACCTATTTGTAATAGTAATTTAACTCAAACCGATAGAATTCTCGATCAATTGGACATTATAATTTCAAGCCTCAAAATAAAACTTGAAGCGGTCCACGTCTTTGTCATTGCTCACAAAGGACTACAAAATAGCATAGTGCATTTAACACATTTATATCATGTTAGTCAGAGAGTTGATTACTCATCACTTTGGAACTAACTTCTAATTTTGAGTGAATTTTTCTGGTCTAACCTTTTCTAGCCTCACCATAGTAACCGCAGGAAATAGGCGAAAAAAAAGAGAACAAACGCTCTCTTTTTGACCACAATTAACCAGAAACTTATCGGGTCAACAGTGACTTCAATGAAAGTTCATCAGTACTATAGAGCTTGTGGCTAATCCAGTAACTGGCGATACCAATCATGATATACACAAATAAATTACCCCAACCAGCACCTTCAAAAGCCGTGAACATGTTTGAAGAAGTCATTAACTGCAACGGCAAGTTAAAAATCGCGTGGTAAAACTCCCCTACAATGTCAGAATTCAGCATAACAATCGAGATCCATTTAAGCGCGAAACCGCCCACGAACATCACAAGGATCGGCGAATTAAATATCTGTGAAATAACTAAAGTAAAGCAGGCTAATGGCAGCATCGTCACAGCAATCACCCACATGATACTGAGGTAATTCAACCAGTGTTGAACGGCATATCCTAGAGAACGTTGTTCAAATAGTAGGGCTAAACGGTTTTCTGTCGCTAAGTTAAGCCCCCACAGCAGAACGTCCGCACAAATGACTAACACGGAACAGACCACAGGGATTACAAATAAGCCAAACCCCAGTTTCACTATGTGGGTCATATTGTTCGTCACTGGCATGCTGCGCCAGAACATAGAGCTTCCCTCTTTACGCTCCTTGCGGAATGTTCTGGGGAAATAGAGTGAACTGAGCATTAGCGAAATAAAACCAACAAGCATGATGATAAAGGTGTTGAAATCATCCACAAATTCGATATGGACATCACTGATGTCGCCACCAAATTCCATCTCAAAAAACAGGTTGTGTTGCAGTGTATTGTTCATTAACAAACTGATGAACAATAGGGTTCCGCATACCAATAGAAACAAAGGAATACGCGTAACATTTTTGTTTTCAATCAGCTCTTTTTCAAGCATATAAATACTGGGGTGCATTATGCGTTCTCCTTCTGCAAGGCAAGAAATAGTTCAGCAAGTTTTACACTGTAAATAGAACCAAGCCCTTCAACGGCTTGACGGTGTTCTGAAGTCAACAACCACTTTGTTGTTCCCAAGCTTGGCTGAGATGCCAAAGGACGATAGGTTTGGATAACGTCTTGATGTGCGTTACTGGCCTCTAGAACAAAATACCCTTGTGTAATCGCCTCCATTGAGTCTTGCAGCACGACCTTACCTTGCTTCAAGATCAGCACATCCGTTAGCAAATGTTCAATTTCCGATACTTCATGACTAGCAATAATCAAGGCACGCTCACCATCATGAAACCATTCGAGTAAGTGACGATAGAAGGTATCACGGTAGATTAGGTCCAAACCAAGAGTTGGCTCATCCAAAATCAGCACTTTGGTATCGGTGGCAATCACAATGGCTAAATGCAGCTGTACTTTCATCCCTTTTGATAAGGTACGAATTTTACTTGATAAACGAATGTTGGTTTGTGTAAGGACTTGCGTGGCCTTGTCTAACGAGAAGCTGGGATGCACGCCTGACGTATAACGCAAAATTTGTTTAACCGTCATCCAATCTGGCAACACATTGACGTCTGAAATGTAGGAAAGATGCGCCATCACTTGCGCATGTTCCGTAATCGGATTTAAGCCCTGGATCAAAATGTCACCTTGATAATGGTGAGCACCGAGCAACGACTTAATTAAGGTCGACTTGCCCGCACCATTATGTCCGAGCAAACCGAGCACCTGTCCTGCGTAGAGCTTAAAGCTCACATTCTGCAGAGCTTCCGACTCGGCATGCTTTGCGTACTGTTTAGATACACCGTTGACTTCGACTAATGGATTCATTGGTCACCTTCAATATGCTGTTGTAGTTGGTTGATAAAATCCTCAAGCGGCATCGCCAATAGCTTGAGTGTTTGTGCAATTTCTGGGATCTGTTGCTCTAAAAAGTGCTGCTTTTGTTTCGCCTGTAATTGCGCTAGCGCTCCTTTCGCGACATACATACCTTGACCTCGTCTTTTTTCAACAATGCCTTCGTCAACAAGCAGTTGATAGCCTTTCATGACAGTTAAGTGATTGATTTTCATATCTGCCGAAACGGTTCTTACCGAAGGTAACGCACTATCTTCTAGCCAAATACCTTGTAGGATCTGCTCGGTAATTTTGTCGGCTAGCTGACGGAATATGGGTTGGTTATCTTGCCAATCTGTCACAATTTCATACCGATATAGTGTTATACACATATATAACACTAAAGCAAAAATATTGAATTGCAAGTGATGAATGAAAAAACATAGAAAAACGCACAAAAAAGCCTCGTGTTAGAACGAGGCTTGAAGTCATTGTTTGCGATAAAAAGTTTATTAAAACCCGTTAGCTTATTGAGGTAACTGGTTTATTAAAGCAATCAGCTTGTTGGGCAACTCGCAGGGCCAATCTCTTTCCATACTCCCCACACACCAGTAGTCGATGGGTTTTCGCCAGTTGTCCACCACTTGGCTTCCCATACTTTACCAGCCCAAGAAACTTGTTGACCGCCAGTATAAACCGCTGATTTATCCCACAAGTTACTGCAAGTGTCACCACCAGAATCTTTCTTCGCCACGATAACCGATGCACTTGCAGAGGCCGCCGCTTTACCATCACTGACAGTTACAGTGAAGCTTAGCGTGGTGTCTTGTGTATACTCAGGAGCAACAAACGAAACACTCGCACCTTGAATGGTTGCATTTAGGCCTGTAGGTACATCCCATACGAAAGTTAAGGTGTCTTGATCGACGTCACTTGAAGCGGAAGCGTCCACCACCACAACCTCACCAGCACTGGCATTGCTTGGCGCAGTAATCACCGCCACTGGTGGCGTGTTCACAGGCTCAGTTGCTTTAGGTTTGACCGTTACAGTCACAACATCAGAAGCCGTTGCGCCTTTGTTATCTGTGACCGTCAACTTGAACGTCAGCGTTTGTACTTGTGCCACTTCGGCCGCGTCAAAACTGGCTCGTGCAGAATTAGCGTTTACTAAGCTCACTGCTGTGCCCGCCGTTTGCTGCCACACGTAACTGACAATAGTGCCATCACTGTCTTTTGATGCACCGCCATCAAGAACAACACTCACCGGACCAACCACCGATTGATCAACACCTGCATTTGCAGTGGGCACGCGGTTCGCGGGGGGTGTAGTACCTCCTCCTGCTAAGCTTTCATGCATCGCATTTAGGATGTCACCATTATCAGCGTCAATCTCCCAAGAGAACAACCCGGCTAAACCAAGGTTTCGAGCATAGGCGCCTTTGGCTTTGATTGAACGGTTATCGTCAAAAGTAACCAGTTGGCCCGTTGTACGATTCCAAACCCAAGGTGCTTCAGCTTGTGCATCGTATCCATATTCAAAGCCATTAATACCGGTATTATTAGCCCCTAACATGAATGATTTGATGCCTTTATAGTCAATCACACCCGCTTCCCACACACCTTGCGCGGAAGTGCCTTTCAATTTTCCGTTACCTACCCCTGTCATCGGGTCGGTTGGATCACTTAATGAAGCCGGCATCACCCCTTCCCAGCCACGGCCATACATAGCCGCACCTAAGACTAACTTATTAGCAGGGACACCCTGTGCTAGCAGTAACTGGATACCGTTATCCGCCGTATAAGCTGGGCCTTTATAAGGTTCGCCATTTTCATCCACTCCTTTCCCATCACACTGACCTGGACGCATGAATGATCCGCAGTAAAGCGCGGTTTGGTGGCCTAATACGTTATTCCAACCGCCATAAAAGTCATAAGTCATGGCAAAGATGTAATCCATATATTGAATGGCTTCGCCATAATTAACATCTTCAATCTTGTCATGACCAACACCAATTGCTGACGTGAGCTCATAAGTACGACCAGTTTCCGATTGCAATTCATCAAGCATGGCACGCAGTTCACGCATTAACGCAATGTACGCAGGGCCATCATTGACTGGGTCACCGCGATCCGCTGCTTGACCACCTCCTCCAGGATATTCCCAGTCGATATCAACACCGTCGTAGAATTTCCAAGTGGTTAGGAATTTCTTCACTGAAGCAACAAAAGTATCGCGATTGGCCTTGTTGGTAAAATCAAAAAATGGGTCAGAGAGTGTCCAACCACCAATAGAAGGAAGGATCTTGAGGTCTGGATTACGCTGTTTGAGCGCCATCAACATGGCATAGTTGCCCTTGATCGGAGAGCTGTATTGGTGACCCGCTTGCGGGAAACTCTTTTGATAGGCCGCCCAAGGGTCATGGATCACCACTTCGTAATCATTCACCCCATTACATGCGGTCATCAACGCGTTGTAGCTGTTTCCACCAACGGATTTCAATGATTCGTTAGGGCCACAAATTGGAATGAAGCCGTATAGAATATGCGTCAGATTATCAGCCGGGATGTTATCTACCGTATATTTCCGGTCATAGATGCCCCACTCAACAAAGTAGGTTCCAACCACCGTATCTTTATCGGTCGTGTAAGTCTTGTTATTGGGATCAATATTCATCACCAAAGGTTTGAGATGTGAGCCATCGGTATCGGCAATTGTTATCTCAACGGGTGCACTTTTGCTGCAACCTGTCGCGTCGCAAGCTTCGATTGTCATTTGGTAAACACCACCTTGTGCATAACTGAAGTTTGCGGTGGTTTGGCTGCCAGTGATTGGGCCTGTCGCGACCTGTGCGCCATCAAAATAGATTTTATACGTGTTGCCCGTTGTACCACTCCATTGGTTAAACTTAACGGCAATCGGCGCTTGGTCATAATATTTGACCATTTGGTTATAACCAGCCGTGCTTTCCATGGCTAATTCAACTTTAGAAAACTGTAGATTATTCGACCCATAGACATCGACGCTAGGGGTTGCTGGTGCTGCCATTGCCGTGCCCGAAAGAGCCATTGCAACACTTGCGGCGCACAAAGTAATACGATTCATACCTATATCTCTCATTTCTGAATGTTTCACTTACATTTAAGCAAGCTGCTCTTCTGATAAGGCATTGAAGAACATCCATTTCAGTATTTACAAGACTTATTTTTTTTAGCAAAAAAATAAAAACGCTTTTCGAGTCATCGTTAAAATTTTGTTATGGGGATTCACCGTGTTACATCTTAAAAGCAATTCTGAGTCAGGAATTCAGAATTTTGACAAAGCAAAGCAGGTAAGTTTAATTTTTTACGCTAATTAAGGCCTTTGAAGAAGACTAAATGGCATAATTTAAAATTAAGAGAATGACATTATCACGTGACTAACGATCTGATAATATTGACGAATGCATGACGCATGCCTCGCACTAAAGATGTTACATTTCAATGAAAATTAGTCACTTATGCCGTTGAGAACTTGCTTTTACAACCAACTATCGGCAACCTCTACTCTATTGCTTGCAAGGATAAAATAATGAACCTAATTAAACCGGCTTTATGTACATTAACCATGATCTTTAGTGCCTCTGTATTGGCTAATATCACTCTTGAAATTCCAGACACCATTAACTTATTAGCGGTGAATGGTCAGAAGCCTGAAACTTCTGGCAGCCTATTTTCCTCAGCGAAAAGCCTTGAGCTGGCCGATGGTGAACAACAAATCGTCTTCAAATACGCGCCTTATTTTACGCAAGGGAATGACCGCGTGATTATCGAAAGCGATGCAGTCATTGCCACATTCACCGCAAAGGATGCAAAACTGAATTTTGCCATGCCTGAATACCGTGATGCACATCGAGCAGAGAAAGAGATTAAAACAATGCAATGGTCACTGATTGACCAAGCAGGCCAAACACTAGAGATAAAGCAAGATCGCCTTCTTAAAGAAGGGTATCAAGTAGGCCGTGACTATATCCGTGAAGCAAATGACTATAATCGCGCAGGGGGTGTTGCAGCTATTGGAATGACGGATGTTGCTATGCTGCAAAATGAACTAGCTCAGTCAGGAAATGTACAAAACGCCGCCGAAGAAATGCTGCATTTTTGGTACAACAAGGCTGATGAGAAAACGAAAGCACGCTTTAAAGAATTCGTTAACCAACAGTAATAACATCTCAATATGAGCTCTCTGAATTGAGAGCTCATTAGTATTGAAGTAGTTTGAGCTTAGCTTACCAGAACAGCATCGCAATCATGGTCAGCAAGCCAATACAAGCAATATTTAACATCATACCCACTCGCATCATCTCACTTTGCTTAATGTGTCCAGAGGCAAACACTATCGCATTGGGTGGCGTCGCAACGGGCAACATAAATGCACAAGAAGCCGCAATAGCAATCAATACAGATAGAATCACGGGTGAGATACCAAAGGCTTCAGCAACACTGGCAAACACCGGAATAAGCAGCGCTGCACTGGCTGTATTACTCGCGAATTCCGTTAGGAACACCACGAAAACAGCAATCACGAATACAATAAAGAACAGACCTAAATGAGAGATCAGGGCACTTAGTTCATTGGCTAGGAAAACGCTGGTTCCCGTTTGCTTAAGTACGTTGCTCAAGCAAATACCGCCACCAAACAGCAGTAATACGCCCCAATCTGCCGTTTTTTCTACATCTTTCCAGTGCACCACTCGGGCAAAATTGACCAAAACAATCGCACCCAGCGCAACCAGAGTATCAAAGCTCGCAAAACCACCCAGCATGGCATTGACTGGTTTGCTAAATATCCAACAAAAAACCGTTAATGCGAAAATACCAAGCGTGACGACTTTACCTTTATCCCAAGTAACAGGTTCATAATTGAGCTCGAACTCTCCATTAAGATCCGGTTTTAATGCGAAATATAAAATAGTAATCGCAATGGGCAGCATAATCGCCGCCGTTGGAGCACCAAATTTCATCCAATCTGTAAATGAAAGACCAACCTCAGCCGCGGCAATCGCGTTAGGAGGGCTTCCTACGATGGTTGCGATACCACCAATGCTGGCGCTGTAAGCAATACCTAACAGCACAAAAACATAGGTCGAATGACCACGGTCTTTATCCACTTTGCTGAGCACTCCAAGCACAAGCGGTAGCATCATCGCAGCGGTGGCGGTGTTACTGATCCACATTGAAAGCGCGGCAGTCACACCAAACAACATGAATACCGCAACGCTCATTTTCCCGCGCGCCATGATAAGAACTTTATCGGCAATAACTTTGTCCAGACCCTGCCGATGCATAGCAGCAGCCAATGCGAATCCACCTAAAAATAGGAAGATAATCGAGTTAGCAAAGTTATTGAGCGCCGTTTGGGTGTTAAAAACACCAAAAACGATGGCCATGATAGGCACAAGAATGGCCGTGACTGTGACGTGTAAAGCTTCCGTTAACCACAGCACAGCAATAAATGCCAGCATACTAATGCCCAAAGCGACATTAGAATCAACAGGTAAGGCATTGTACAGGACAAAAAACAGGACAATATCGGCTAGGATGATAAGGCTGTTACGGTTAAAAAACCATTCTCGGGTGTTGGAGGGTAAAGGGACACTATCATTTCTATTCATTATTATTTTCCTTATGAGGGCCTACTGGCAACAATATGATCACACATATTCAAACAAGGAGATAATAATTATTGCGAAATTGTTAACCTTATCAAGACTATGGTTAACAATTTAACACTTTGAAATAAATGGAAAACTATTGGTTAAATTACACCCATCCAATTACGGCTTCAAATTAACTTAAAACGAACACCTTAGCATGGTATTCCTGCCAACAAATCAAATCCGGACTTAACTTGTTCACCTTTCATCACACGTCCATGTCCTTGGTTTTGGGTGGTAATAAGTGACACTTTCTCGATTTCTTCTGCCGCTCGCTTTGAAACAGAATATTTGGTGAACTTGTCATTCTCATCGTGAACAATGACGCTGCGAGATTGACGCTGAGCAAGCTTATGGTAAGGATCGATAGATTGAATGGGATAACGATATTGATCGGCAACTTCCGCAACAACGGCCTCAAATAAGCGCATCGAATAGCCAGACCTTGCCACACTGCTGAATAAGTTATCCAAATAATCCAGCACGGGCGCAACCAATAGCATGGGACAATGCTCAATTTTATGATGTCGGCACTCTAATGCGGCGGCCGTCCCCATACTGTGTCCAACGATACCAGCAACATTGTCAATACTATCGAGTATCGCTTCCAACCCTCCAACAAACGCAGGAATGTGCCCATACACGCCCTCGCTTTGGCCATGTGCTGGGTGATCATAAGCTAATGCCGTATAACCACGTGCCGCAATATGCTCCATCAGTGGATAAAACTGACTTGCCGTGCCAGACCAACCATGAGTCAATAACCAAATGGGACCACTTCCGAGTTGATAAGTCGTCAGAGCCCCTTCAACGCACATTACACGGCCAGTTTTCAGGCCAATTGGCGGCTGGTTTTGAGGCTTACTTCTTGCCGGAGTCAACAATACATTTCGTGCAACTTTTTTGGCATGTGACGGTGCGAGCGTGTGATGAAGACGAGTGCTCATATTAACCAATGTACGTTTCACACTGAATGTGTTTGAGGTGCTGAAATAGATTTTTTCACTCACTGAGTTGCCCTTCCTCTCGATAAAATAGAACGTTCGTACTATTTCTAATTAAAAATTTTTATTTTGTTAAGCAATTGATTTTGTTAAATAAAAGTGCATCTGCGCTGTTGCAGGCTCGTTCTTCTCGCTGTGAAAAGCGAGAATTAGCTAACATTGCTGCTTCACTATATTTCGCCATCGAGACATTAAATCGCCCACGCCTTTCCAAAAATGTTGATAACTTTCCATTTGGCCGTAGATCGAGTAGAACAAATGAGCACTTAAATAGAGTCCATACAACTCATAAGCAGCCTGCTTTACATCCAATTTCGGATGAAACTGTGCGCTATCAACCCCTTTTTGAATTTGAATTTGCAAGTAATGAATCCAAGTCGCGATGGTTTTTTTAAGTAATTTTTGAATTGCACAATCACAAGTTGCGGCATCTTTCCACGCATCTAAAAACATACAACTGCCTTGGAATGAATGATTCCAACCTAACCAGTGCTCTAACAGCACTCGCAATTTAGCTTCGATATTCTCGTCGCCAATCAGGCGAGCCGGTGTAATAACACGCTCAGTAAACACAGAATGGGCATGCTCTAATACTGCAATTTGCAAATTTTCTTTAGCATTAAAATGCGCAAACAAACCACTTTTTGATAAACCGCACTGTTTTGCCAACTCACCGATAGTGAGACTTTCCAAACCGTTTTCACTGGCTAATTCGAACGCTTTGTTCAGTACATTTTCTCTTGTAATTCTACCTTTGCTCATATTATGCCGACTCTCACTTCATACCATGCTATTTTTAGCACGTTCGTTCTTTTTTGCAAATTTGATTTTGCAAAATGAGGAACTGTGGAAGAATAGCAACGCTATGAGCAACTTCAATGGATTGATATGACAACGATTATCGAACAACTTTTGTTTTCGGCCTCAATTACAGGGCCTATCTGTTTGATGTTAGTACTGGGCGTTGTACTAAAGCGAACGGGGGTTATCAACGATAATTTCATCGATGTCGCGTCACGAATCGTATTCCAAGTCACCTTACCAGCCATGCTATTTCTTAGCATAGTCAAATCACAGCACGATTTTTCTTCCAGTGCAGCACTGATTGGCTATGGACTACTCGCTAATTTCCTATTTTTTCTTTTCACGACTTTTTTCACCAAAAAAGCGTTCCCACAACATCTGGATCACGGCGTGATCATCCAAGGCGGGTTTCGTGCGAATACCGCTATTATCGCTTTGGCTTATGTCGCAAATACTTATGGCGAACCTGGGCTAGCATTAGCGGCGATGTACGTTGCCGCAACCACTATCCTTTATAATATTCAAGCGGTGATAACACTCACGCCAAAAGGGGAAAGTTCAGGGCTCAAAGCCGCAGGAGTAATTGCCAAAACACTCACCAAAAACCCACTGATTATTGGTATTCTGCTCGGTGTTTTATGCTATTCCTTATCCCTTCCAATCCCGAAAATGGTTACTGATGCTGGCCAATATTTTGCCAATATGACACTACCATTAGCACTACTGTGTACTGGCGGCTCACTCAATATAGGTTCACTCAGAGGCGACAAAGCACCGGCTTGGTTTGCCACTGCCCATAAGCTGATTCTCGCCCCGATATTGATCACATCGGGTGCGTTACTTTTTGGCTTTCGCGGGTTAGATCTCGGGCTAGTCTTTTTGATGAGTGCATCCCCTACCGCTGCGGCCAGTTATGTTATGGCTAGAGCTATGGGAGGAAATGCAACCTTAGCGGCCAACATCATTGCATTGACGACCGTATTTTCACTGTTTACTTGTACACTAGGCATCTTCCTGCTCGCGTCTCTGAACTTAATTTAACCGCCTTTTAATTCACTGCGGAAAAGTAAGTAAGGAAGGGCCATTCAAAAAAGAGCGAATCATTCCATCATGGAGACATCACTTTCTTTCAGTCCATGATTAAATAGCGTCAACAGTTGCTCACTTCGTTCACCCATTTTAGGGAACAATAGATAGTTATTATTGATGAGAAAAGGTTTGGGATGGTGCGTGATCATTTCTCGCCATTGCGGTAAGTATTTATCCAGAGTGTAATAACCGATATGAATTTCTTCTGGCATGAGATCAATCCTCTTTTTCACCAGCCGTTCGAAGTTCTGTTTTGGATCATTGACTCGAGACATTTTTATTTGCTGCGTCTCTAACAATCTGTCTAACTCGGCACCATAGCTGTAAGCAATGCCACCTCCTAAATGTAACCCCTTAAGATCATAGAGGCTTTCCCAGTGAAAGTCGGTTTCTTTATGGTGAAAAAACACGAAGCGTTCATCGCTCACCGCTTCGCTATAATAAAAATCTACCGTCCGCTCTTGGTTAAACATCCAAATAGCAGTTGCATCATAACGTCCAGCTTTGGCTTCGGCGTATGCTCTCGCCCATGGGAAAAAATGAAACTCAACTTCGTAGCCAGCATCCTTAAATACTTTACGGATAATCTCAGCAACAAAACCATTATTTTCAAGGTGTTGACCAATAAACGGCGGCCATTCACCCGCACTAATACGAATGATATGACTATTGTGTATTGAGGATGGCGCTGCCCATGCGGGGATAAAAATCCATGATAGGATGAGACAGAACCAAACCTCATACCATCTTAAAGATTTCATTGCCGTACCTGAACATTGAGCAAACTTTTAAGAAACATAACAAAAACTAATAAAACAAAACGTATACATAATATATTTATGTTTTTATGCTAGTGCAGTTCTTAAACCCACTTTTTGTAACCAACACGACAAAAATAAGGCCACGTGCTACAACATCAATGAGGAAAGAACCATGATGAAATGGATAGTCGGTTTAAGCCTACTATTTAGCAATGTTGCTAGTTTGGCAGCGACTTCGGTCGATTGGTTACAGGTAAAATCAGAAGACGGCATTACGATCTACTCGCGCCACCATAGCGATGGCTTAGTCCAAATACGGGCGCAAATGTTCTTACCCACCAGCTATTTAGCTTTTATGCGGCTATTAGATGACAGTGAACATGTACCAAACTGGATAGATAACGTGAGTAACAGCCGTGTGCTGCAAAAAATTTCAGATACCGAGAATATTGTTTACACCCAATTCTCAGCGCCATGGCCAGCTAAAAACAGAGATATGGTGACTTATTCAAAATTTGAGATGCTACCTAATGGCTTAAGTCTAGACATAGTGGATGCCCTAAATTACTTGCCTGAACAACCGGGATACATCCGTATCACTCAAGTCAACGCACATTGGACGCTGCAAAAACTGACTAATGGTATGACTCACATCGATTATATTGCCTTCGCTAATCCAGGAGGTGCACTACCTAACTGGTTAGTGAACAAACTGTCCACTGACAGTGCCTTTACCACATTTAAAGGCTTGCGCCGAGAATTGGCCACCTATCAAGATAAACTTCACCCTGCCGTGAATGAATAGCATTCTTAACCCAATACTTGGCCAAAAGGCAGGTAAACAATATTCAGCACGATCAAGATAACCAGCGCACTGAACGTTAGCTTCATACCACGAATCCGCCCTTTCAGTTGGTCACTTAAAATCGCTCTGGCATGTAAAATTCGGCCAACGATAAACGTAATGCCTACCCCGTGGATCCACCATACGCTAGCACCATTAAACTCCAATAACCCCATTAGGATTAAAGTAATAGGAATGTATTCTGCGGCATTTCCTTGCGCGCTGCGAGCTAATTGCAGTGCTGGTACTCCACCATCGGCATATCTCACTTGGTTAGCCCGACGCTGTTTAATAACGTTAATCGCTAGCCACAAAAATAATGCTGAAAGTATCGATGCATATAGAGCAGTAACCATGGTCATTCCTTTTCAAGTCAGCAGTGTCTCTATAGTAGTGCATCAAACACGTTCAGGTCACCACTCTGATTCAAAGCAATCTCTAGTGCTGGAGTGGCTTAATCTCCTGCGCCGAGTACACCTTATTTACTTTATCCCAAGGAATCGGGTCAATTAATACACCTGCATCTTTTGCGCGTTGGTGAATACGCTCTAATGAAGAACCAGGCTGCTTATACTTCTCTGCCCCAAAACCATGGCTATCACGATCCATGACCTTATCTGGTGCTAATTCAGTTAAATAGATAATTTCACCACAACCTCTTAACCAAACTTTGGCTTGCCCATTGGGCAGTAAACCAAACACGAATTCGGTTCGATAACAAACATTACCCAACGAACCATCTCGATTTTGGTAAAGACTTTTTTGCGCCATCAAACTTTTCACGTCTTCAGATACAGTATATTTGGTGACATAAAACTGGGTGTTAATAAGTGAAACCCAATACAAATAAAGAGTATCGGGTGGCAGCTTAATTCGCATGACCTGATCACCTCGTCGATTCATCGCAAAGGGATGTATTGGTAATCCAAAACCATCATAGCTAGGAAGCTCTTTTTTGATATTCTCAAATGCACTGATCCTCATAAACTGAGAAAAAGTATGTAAAGGGGATGTCCAATCTTGCGTATCGTTCACCCCATAGGCTTGAGTCACTCTGACAGGGTAAAAAGAGGGCATTGAAATGCTAACGCTCCATGCCGTTTCCGGTATCGACCCAGCATACGATGAGCAAGCATTCAACAATGCCGTGATTAGCAAAACAGATATACTTTTCAAATACATTCTACTTTCCTTTTTCGCATGGGTAGCTGGCGCGCTTATAGCAACCTTTGCTTTCATCCCAAAGCGGTTTAAGTGCAAAACTATCATCTGACGAGTGGTGAAATACGTTTAACTCCATCAACTCTTGTTTACGTTTTTCATCAAACTCACTCTCTAGCTTGGCATATTGCCCTTGCTTTGCCATATCAAGAATCTGTCGACTGAATTGTTCTAGGCTAAATGAGAAACGTTCAGCAGGCTGGAATGGAAAATCTTTAACTATATATAAATCTTCTTCAGTATCTTCCCATAACCATCCATCCGCATCAGTTACTGGCACTCCATGAAACTCGGCTAGACCATACATCAATCTGAGGTATAAACGGGAGAGTTCACCTTCCACTTTGCGCTGTATATAAAGGCGACCGACCACTCTTCCGCCCTCTTTTTTACCATGATTAATACACTCAATTTCTGGCTCTACATAGTCACTCTCCTGCCAACCAGTGGCTAAATCACGCTGTTTATACTCAGCCAGCTTTCTTCTCACGTATTGCTCGGCGCGATCCTTATCCCAGCGGTCAGAGAAAGAGCGGCTCGCACGCTTCACCAATTTTTTTTCTAAGATCGGCAAGAGATAATCACTCTTGTTGTAGCTCAGGCGTGAATGGTAACCACCACCAATATCGGAATGGGCTCCAGGAAGGACAAATTCATGAAAATGCGCCACCGAATCAACAGAGTTAAGATGGTTGAGGCTAAAGTTATAGCGGCACTCAATGGTAGGATCGGCGGTTAAGTGAACAGCACGCCGAACGCGCTGAGGATCAATCCATAACCTCACATCACCATTGTCATGATGAGTTGAAAAATCAAAAGAGAGTAGGTCAACCACAGAAGCGACGGTATCAAACAGGCCTGCAAAAGTAATCTCACAGCTGGCTTTAGCCTCATCTGCTTCATCCCAATCAAACCCGTAAGCTAAGGGAATGCCGCTCTTTTGGCACGCCTTGCTAAACGTTTGAGCAAACTCGCTCTGCTCGCCATCCAACACCACATTAATAAAATGTCTTGCAGCAGCAGCTCCACGGCTAAAGCCGAACACATCAAACTGCAACTTATTAAAACCGTCAACGATATTCGACTGTGCGTTAGCAAAGGTAGACTTCAGTTCCATAATTGACGTTGAAAGCTGATCTACAGAAGTACTAACTTTAGCTGTCACACCATATTTACCTATCCCTGCCCCCTGCCCAAAAATTTCCGATTCATCAGCCGGAGTAATATTTGTACTATTCCCCGTACCAATTCCGGTCATATATTCAGAAAGAAAATAGGTTTCTTTATCGTTCGAGAATTCTTTATTTATATAGCGTTCAAACAACTTCTGTACATTGGTTAACTCATTAGTGGCGCTGCCTGCCACTGTCTCTACTTCGCCTTCATCATTTTTAAATAAAGAGATAAAAAAATTGTCTTTTTTAGGATAATCAAAACACTCGCTCGATAAGTGAGTGGCTGGAATATCGTTTTTAAGCCGCCCTGTTTTTCTGGAAATAATGTCGCAATCAACGTTGTATTTCATTTTCCATGTTTGATAGTAATTCTCTAACTGAGTTTTACCCCATTGTGCACTGTAAGTATTATTGGCCGTACCATCAAAAAACATACCTACACGTAAGGTAATAAAGTTAAATCCTCTCACTTTAAGAACATAACTTTTATCTGTCAGTAAGTTGCAAGCATCCGCTTGACCTTTTTGGTGCCTCGCTGGTAGAGCTTGTTCTGGCGTCAATTCGGTTAGATCGCCAGTGGTTACGTTTAGAAAAACGGCACTATTTCCTAAATGGTCTTGGTATTGCTTGGCAAAATCTAAAGTGGGGTCGGCTTCATTATT
Organism: Vibrio sp. 2-2(8); assembly: GCF_963888495.1. NCBI lineage: Bacteria > Pseudomonadati > Pseudomonadota > Gammaproteobacteria > Vibrionales > Vibrionaceae > Vibrio > Vibrio sp. 2-2(8). The sequence goes on from NZ_CAWPJM010000051.1 coordinate 75,308, forward strand.
GGGTGTTCTCAGCTTACCCTGAGACTCTCTTAACCATTGTTCAGCATCGAGAGTGAGCGTCACCGGGCCGGGGGCAAGCGTTTTAAGCAAGATAGGCGCTTCACCTAATACGACGGGAAATTCATGCTTTGCTGAGTCAGTGATAGTACCAGTGATGCCTTCAAATGGCTTATTGAACTCATCACGGATGATAATTTCAATCCAATGCGTTCGATTTTCACACGGCGCACAAAAAGGGCTAACTCCTGTTGTACTTCTCATTGCCAGCTCTCCTTAATGGCTTTTAACTCTTTCAGTTCATCCGATGTTAAATGTAAAGGATGGGATAAATCATCAAGCGCGGTATCGGTTGCAGTGACGAGCGCAACTAACGCATGCTGCTCTGCGACCTCGTAGCTATTTTGCTTTTCTAATGCTGATTGCAAGGCTGATAGTATCGTCTGCTGCGGTGATTCTAGGCGTTGTAAAAGATGCGGCAATAGCTCCCACCAACGTCTTTCTAAGGAATTGGCATGAACATTTATGTTGTACAAAGGCGCTAAGTGGTGAGGTAACATCTTCCACCAAGTCCCGTGGCGAAGCACAAACTCACTGCATGAGGTATTACTGAAGGTAATGAGAGCGTCTTCTTCATGGTGATCAATCGCCACCAATTGGTTGATGTTGCCTAAAAAGTGATTCACCTCATTTTCATCCATCGCTCGTAGTATGGGAATAATCACATCACGATCATAAAAGCGAAACATCACTTCTTCGCCATCTAATGCGGCAATTAATAAGCTCCGCAGATGACCCAAAACTTCTTGTGTGCTTACCTGGCTTGACAACACTAGTCCCTGAGCAAGGAGCGATTCTGGCAACTCCAAGACAATATCAGTGACAGGAATTAGCCACGGTGATAGCGGCATAACTGAGTCAAACATGGAGCCATAAAATAAAGGCACGGCTTCCTCAAATCCAAAACCACCATTTTGCGCTAAAGCAAGCTTGTGAAGTTTATGATCAACCAACCAATATTGATGCTCTGACTGTGCTTCAAACCACGATTTCAACATTAGGCATCCCCGGCTAATGGGCATACTTTTACGGCTGGCACTCGTGCTTCTTCAGCTTGCAATAGCGCTTGGTAAAGAATGGTTTGAGGTGGCGCGGGGGATTTTTGCAGTTCAAGCTCACCAGGTAATAACGGTAAATCACCACTAAAACCACTGCCACTGCCCGCACTTCCGCCTGAGTTTAAATTAACGCCCGCCCCAGAAAGATGGACACCAGCAGGATCGACTTTGACAAAACTGCCGCCGGCTGTCACGGTAATTTCTGACCCTGCTTCGATCACCACTTTTTGTCCAGCTTTGATGTGGATTTCATCTCCACTTTCATTAGTCCAAACTTGCCCTGATTTTACGTGCAAGGAACCATCGACCATTAATATACAGCTACCCTTAACCGATTCGCGGCTTTCGCCCTCCACTGTGAGGTGGTGGTTATGTTTAACGTGCGTAAATTGGTCGTTATCCACCGTGAGGTGCTGGTCGTGCTTGATGTGCGCCGTGGCATCATTGAGCACCAAGGCGTCTAAGTCTTTTTGCGCGTGTAGGTAGATTTTCTCTTGCGCCGCTTGGTCTTCAAAGCTCAGCTCGTTAAACCCTTCTCCTTGGTGCGTTTCACTGCGCAGCACGGTTTTAGTTTTGTTATCCGGCAGTGTGTACGGCGCTTTGTTGGTGGCATGGTAGGTACGGCCTGTCACTATCGGTTGGTCTGGGTCGCCGTTGAGAAACGAGACGATGACTTCATGGCCAATGCGCGGAATGGCTATCATGCCATATTGGCTGCCAGCCCAACCTTGTGAGACGCGCACCCAGCATGAGCTGTGTTCATCGCCGTTGGAATATCTGTCCCACGGGAAATGCAGTTTGACGCGGCCATGTTCGTCGCAGAAGATTTCTTCGCCATCAGGCCCCACCACCAATGCCATGCAAGGGCCATCCACTTGAGGTTTGGCTTGCGGTGTCGCACGCCACGTGACATCAGCAGGAATGAGCGTGAATTGGTTGCTGTACGTGGTCGCGCCACTGCCGCCCTCTTCTTCCAATGCTTGTGGCTGACGCCCTTGGTGGTGCACTTGCACTACAACCCAGTCGCGGTTCGCGCTGTCGTCAAGGTGCTCTTGTAAGTCAAACTTTGTGCCCGCTTGCAGGCCCGGATGGTTACTTTTTCCGGTCGCGGTACGCGCTTCTCGTCGTAAGTACTCTAAGCGAATTTGATTAAAGGCTTTGCCGCTGACGTCGTCTTTAAAGCGACCCGGTGCATCAAAGTGTTCGTAGGTCGCTTGCTGGTAATCCATCTCGCGCCCTTGCGCTTGCTGAGCAAACGAGTAGCTCGGCTTTTTAAAGCTGTAATCTTGCAGCGCGCTGTGGCTCACTTCGGTTTGGCTGTGTTGCGTTAATTGCGACACATAGGGGCTTTCCATCACGCCACCTGCGAGGGCGTTGTAAGGGATAGGCGTTTCTCGCTTCGTCAGGCTTTGGCTGTCGTCACTGAAAAAGAGGGTGTGCTTCCCCTCTTCATGGATGAAGTGATACACCAAGCCTTCTTCGGCGGCTAAGCGGTGCAAGAAGTCGATATCCGTCTCACGGTACTGCACGCAGAATTCACGCTGAGCACACTCACGTTTCAGCGAGAAGGCGTAGTCGTTAATGCCCATTTCTTGCAGTACGATGGAGAGGATTTCAGGAACGGTTTTGAGCTGGAAGATGCGGCTGTTTTGGCGCAGTGATAGCCGCTCTAATGCTGGGACTAAGGTCAGTGAGTAAAAGGTGTGATGATGGCCAATATCGCCTTTACTGAACTGACGCACAATGCCGTGCACACGCTGCACGACAAGGCCATCACGCAGCATCTCAAGCTGAGCGGTTTTGTCCACCAGCTCCAGCGCCGTTAAGCCAGATTGGCGACTGGCCAGTTTTATCTCATAGCGAAAACCGTAGCAATGCAGGCCCGCTTGCGCGCTATCAGACAGCGATTCCACGCCTTGGTATTCACGCACCACCAACGTGTCGTCTGCCAAACCCTCCACGGTGAGCCTAAAACTTAACCTTGCCATCTTTTTCCCTTCCACTCTTTTATCGCAAAATGACACTAGTACAGCAAGTGCAGTGCCAGATATTTTTCTTTGATATTCATGAGCTTATAAACAGCTCGATTGACAAAGGCAACAAACTGCCTGATATGAGCAAAAAGTTGCCCTTCAATAACCAATTGTTGCTCAGCTTATTGAGTCTGAGCTTCCTGATTATGTGTCACAGTCAAATGCTCAAACTGCTTGTCGAGCTCGGCCATTTTCCAGCTCAAATTATTAAGCCGCTGCTTCAGAATCATAAACTCCTGTTCAGCCTGTACAACATCACCTTTTTTGAGCAACTCTTCGACATATGCAGCTCTCCCATAAATAGGTGACAGACTAATAGCGAACTCCTCCAGCGATTTGGTTTGTCTTTGCAGTTCGGTTAATTTTCCTTTTTGCGCGAGCAGCGCGATGTTGGCCATCTTGGTTCGCGTTTCACTAAAACGCTCCATAAAGCGCTCAGTTTGTTGCAGAGCTTCACGCTTAGCATCGGCAAACGCTTGATCAACCTCCAGCACCGATTCGGTTTGGGGATAAAGTTGCAATAACGCATCCAACACTTGCTGGGCTTCAACACGAGCCGATTCAAAAGAGCGCGCCATTTTTTGCTCAATCGCCTCTCGGTACAATGGCACAATCTCATTTGACAACTGTTCAAGCTTGGCTGGCGAGTTGGCCTGTTGAAACGCATTGACCTGCTCTGGCGTATGTAAAGCAGGTAACCTTAGGTTGGTTGCATAAGATATTGAGTTGAAAAACGGCAAATAAGTGACGGCCCCATACACCATCACAACACCAAGAACACCGGATATAAAAGCGGCCACATGCGTAACACGTGAGCGCTTTTGACTACGCACCAGCTCAACCTGTTCCGTTTGGGTATGGCGCTTTAGCAGCGAATGATATTGCGTTTCTAAACGATCAATATGTTCAAAAATAGCAAAACCTACTCCTTCGAAATCAACCAAATAGTCCGGCTGTTGCAGCTCTAAAATGGCATGCATACGCTCACAAAAGCGCTCACAACGGTATAAATCACGCAGTGCTTCATGATTCGGACGCAGATCTTTTAACTCTCGCACTACACGAGCATTAACCCAATCGAGCACTTCCTTGCGCATTTTCGCCGATTTTACGTCCGGTTTTGGCAAATTACTTAAGCAGCAGCACAACAGTTCAACACCATTGGCGTATCCCGCTAAGCCCTGCATTTTTAAACAGGCTACGGTGTAATAACCGCACAGCAAAAGGTCAATCCCCGGGCCTTTTGCTAATGTTTCACAAGCAACTTTCACCACAGCCCAGTCTGGACCACCTGATAATGGGTTGTTACGACGATTGATCTCATCTCTCACCTTTTGGTAGGCATCAATGTGACGAACAGCGGCAGCATCATCTATCAAATGAAAACGAGCGTGGTCGATAAATACAATATTGGACATGACTACAGCGTCCTAAGTGAGTTGAGGAACGATGACCAATCGCTCCTCACTATTATTTTAGTAAAGGGTTTTCGAGAGTTTGAATGACTTAAATAACCGCTCGGTGAATGGGTTAATATCTGCCTCTGAATTGAGTCGATAAATCATCTCACCACCGTCAACTGCAAACTTAAAGTCAACCGACGTGGAACTAGCACCCACCACATCACCTTGTTCAAGCAAGCGGAAAAATGCCCACGGACCTTGGATATTAATACTTCGTGGCGACATATTATTTTTAGTCGGCACTAACGTTACTTTAGAGATCGCAGAATCACGCAGCGTATTTGGCCAAATCAACTCGACACTGTCTCTTGGGCCGTGACTATAAGCGAGATATTGACCATCAACATTCAGCACACTGCGGCGTTTGTTGTTGCTCAAGCGTAACGGTTCAACCGAGAAACTAACGTCTAAGACCCCTTTGCGGTTAAAGAAAGCTTGCTGAATTTTCTTCGCCTGCTTGAGCTGTTCTAGAACGTCTTTGCGAATAATCGACTGCGCGTTATCGTCATCATTGACCGCAATATTTTCTTCCACAAACATTCTTAGCTGGTTGTTGTAGAAGTTGTCTAATGTGCCATTGGGCGCAAAAAACGCTTCAAAGTCAGAAAGAGAACTGTCTTTGTTGGATGACTCATTAAATGGATAGCGACCAGCTAATTTCTCTTCAAAGGTTTTGTAAACATCATCATGCCAACGAACTTCAAGGTGCTTAATCGCTTCTTGTTTGACAACATACCAACTCTCATCCGCCAGTTTAGACACCATAGTATCGAGCGGTTTAGGCAAACCTGATGCAATACGTTTCACCGTGTAAATTGGATCAGCGTTCACTAATTTTACGCGTGCTTTAGTGGCATCAAGCGCAGCCATACCAACATCTGGCGCTTCTTGAATAGATTTGAGGTAATTTTGTAACTCTTCCACCGCCACTAACACTTCATTGATGTACGCTGGCTTATCACCAACCGGCTTGAGCATAGCGTTTAGTTCAGCAAAGGGCGCATCAATCTGCGAAGCAACTTTGTATTTTGGATTTTTTAACAGCTCTTTTTGCGCGGCTTCATCTTTAGGCACACTGGCATACATTTGAGTATTGCTTTCTAAAGTGCGAAGCAAACGCTGCATCGGTTCAATGTTGCCGGTAAAGTTTTCTAATACTGACACCGCGTCATTGATGTCGCTAAAATACTTAACGCTGATTTCATTAAGAGCCGCACGCCAGGTATTGGTGTAGTCCGCCACATACAAGCTGCGGATTTTGTTACGAAGGTCATGCTTATCCGCTTCGCTAAATTGAGCCGATTTGGATTGCCCTAGTACCCAACTGTCGATCAAGGCCAGCTCAGAAACGGATTCTGATTGCGGCATGAAGTAATCTTCAAACCCTTTTTTGGTAAGCATTTGCGGAATATACAGCGAGCTGCTGTTGACCACTCGCTCTTCAAAAACCACATCAAAGACGGGGCCAATCAAGTTGCGTAAATTGATCGAGGGGCCAAGAACCGTTTGTGCATTCAACTTCAAATTACGGTAAACACGTTGATCGTTAGGCATAGAACCAAGATCAGACTGCACTTTCGCCACCACCTGATCATAAGGCTTCATCACCGACTCTGCATTGCGATCACCGCGCGCGCGATCACCCGCTAAATCCGTGTGTAACATGGCGTAGTCTAAATGCCCCAGTAGTTCTTCTTGGATCACGCGTTGCCCAGCGAACTCTTGCTGCCAGTATTTGGAGAAATAATCGAGTACATAATCCTTATAGCGGCCACTTTTATCTACCATCATGCGATAAACACGCAGCACGGCCAGTTTCTCTTCATCTGTTTTGGCTTGGTTAAGCTGCACAACGACATCAGCCATTAGCAGAGGTAAAAATCGGTTTTCCAATAAATTCAAATAAGTAGCTTCAACCATTGGACCAATCGTGTGGCCTTGGTACAAACCAAAATCGGAAATGTACTGTGGTTTATCACGGAAGAAGCCAAACTCTAACGTCGCTTCACGAATTTTATTGAGCGGCACGAGAACATCTTGCTGAGAGGCTAAATAAAGATTAGAGGGGAACTCGTTTTTGTACTCGTTTACTTTCGCTAACACCGCATCAGAGTGCTTCACGTTACTAAGGTAATAACGATGCCAAGTGCCGACTAATAACACAGTTGCAATAGAGCCGGCCACTACTGACAAACCAATCAAGCGCCGTTTTTGCTTCGCAACACGAAAATTATCCGAGGCAAGCCCAGCTTCAGGATAGATGATGTTATTAAACAGTTTTTGTGTGAAATAAACCGTTGAGTTTTTGGCTTGCTGCGCTTTGTTGATCGCATGATCTAGCCCGTAACGACGTGAAGCGGCATCATCAAATGCGTTTGTGGGTACGCCTTGTTGATACACAGAAGTGAAATACGCACCACGCACCAAAGCCGACGTAGAGAACTGATCACTGGCCAATGCATCGTTGAAAAATTGTAATAAGATCTCTTTTAAACCAGAAATTTGACGCGTGAAGCTATAAATAGCATTGCGCTCTTCGAGATCCATAGGTACAGAAACCGCATGCGGCAGTACATCATTAATGCGCTCAACAAACTGACTGTAGTCTTTTGAAAACTCGTTGAGCCAGTTATCCAAGTCATCAATAGAGTCGAGCGAAAAGGTAAAGCCCAGCACATCTTCACGCTGACTGCGCGAGTAATGTTTAAAGAAAGGTTCAAAACCGTGTAATAAATCCAATTTCGTCAATGCAATATAGACAGGTAAACGCGTGGATAACGTCTCCATCAGTTCACGTAAGCGAGCACGTAATAAATTGGCGTAAGCTTTACGCTCGGTTGCAGTTGCGGTTGCTAAGTGAGAAACGTCTAACGCTAAAACGATACCGTTGAGTGGACGACGGCTACGCGTTCTCTCCAACCAATTAACAAAATGAAGCCACAAACGGCGTTCCATCGCACCATCGTTATCATTACTATGGTTACCTTGTGTCAGTAGCTCTCCATCTGGATCGATCAATACCGATTCATCGCCAATCCACCAATCAAACGAATACGGGTTTTCACTTTTTTGACCCGAGGCTCGCATTACCGAAGAAAAAACAAAGTTTTGCCCAGAGCGGTTGATGAGGCTGGTTTTACCGGCATTTTCCAAACCGAGCACTAAATACCATGGCAACGCATAAAGATAATTACGTTTATTGAGGTTCTCTTTCATGCTGACCATCACTTGGTTCAGCTCAACCTCTTGGCGCTCTTCATAGGCTTTAATTGGATCTTGGCGAAGCTGATCTTCACGCTTTTGCTCGGCTTTAAAACCTTGCAATTTTCGCCACTGCCAAACACCCCAAACGGCCAATGCACCTAAAGTGAACAAGCTACTTGCCACTGCGCGAGCGGTTATCGATTCAAGTGGCTTATTACCCGCGATCTCTAGCCAAGGGCCTGCCCACCAAATCGCAACATTCAATAGAATGAATGTGCTAAATAGCAAAATAGGCATCGCCGCGGCAATGCCCGGTGTTAACTTTCTTGCGATCCCAACAATAAATTTCCACATGGGTTTGTGTCCTTCGTTTACTCTGACGTTGTGTATTGTTCTAATTGCTCAACTAATGAGGGTTCCCAATCGGTAACGCTCATGGTGCTAACCTGAGCATGTAACGTTTGGTACTGTTCTTTCGCCATCGCATCTAAATTATTGCTATTTAACAAATCAGCCGATAATAACCGCCAATAGAATTTATCCCTTGGCTCACTGGCGCTGACCAGACCATCGTTGAGCATAGAGAGCGCCACCGCAATGCCTCCCTCTTTCGCTAAGCTAAACGCCTCTTTGCGTTTGTCTTGCCAATCACCTGCTACTTGGCCTTGGGCGCTACTTTGCTGCTGGCTGAGTAGCCACTCTTTTACGCTCGCATTGACAAAAGGCTCGCCTCCTTTGAATTTCAACTCGAGCAGCGCAGGTAGACGTGCCACAAACTGCTGGCTTTCACTCAAAATGGCTTCACTCCACGCCTTTTGGCCTAAGCTTTGCGCGATTTGATAGCTCATCATCTGCCCTTCAAACCAGTAAGGTGCCATGGTCAAACTCTGCTCTACCTTGCGCCATAAGGCTAAATCTGGGCTACGCATTTGGTCGTGATACTCTTTGATTCGTTCTTGCGCCATCGCCCGTAACAGTGTTTCACCGCTGACGTCGTGCTCAGGTAATGAGGTAATACTTGACCACACGGCAAAACGCCTGACTCGTATTGCCAAGGCAATGCCGAACTCTTGTTCAGACAAAAACTCAGCTACCTTTAGTAAGGTCTGCTTAGTGGCTTTGTCACTTGAACTGTCGACGGAGATGGCGCTCTGGGTGGTGGTTTTACGTTCAACCGCCGGAGTCTCTTGCACATGTTGAGTGGCTTGCTCACGTTCTGTTGCACGGCGCAGCTGGGCTTGAACTTTAGCCACTAGACTTTCAACGCTTTCAGACATCAGTCCGGCTTGAGTAGTCGCTTGCTGTAGCGCGTCGATCGCGGTGTTTAACTCATCACGATCTGGTCCATCAAATTGTGCGAAATCTAACTTGTCGATGACTAAGGCTAACCGCTGCACAATCTGGCTGAAGAATTTGCGACGTGGCAAACTGCCTCTTTTGCCTGGCGCAGGGAAGCAATCTTCCCAGTAAAGGGACATGAAATCGCTCAGCAGCTGCAGCGACGTGGTGAAACGTAGCGGTGTGACTTGGTTATGCAAACACTGCAACAAGTAGATCAATAATTTGAGATCTTTACTTTTTTCGCTGAGCAGTTTGAGCGTACTGTGTTCGACTTCATCCCATTGCACACTAGCGTGGGAGAGTGACCCCACTTTCATCATTTGATCTTCAACAAAATCAAACAGTGGATCATCAATCAGGCGCTCACCCACAGGGTTATCGGCTTGAATAGGCTGAGTAATACAGCGGCGATAATCGGTTAACTCCATTGGAACTCCTTACCAACCACAGCGTGTTTTTAGTGCCGTTAATGATTGCGAAAGCTCGCTCGCATCAAACTGCAATCCATCAACAAAAGGAGAGTTTGAACGCAGCACAAGGCGATTTTCTCGCGCCATCGCTTTCATCATCTCAATCGCTGGCATGCCTCTGCCTGAGGAAAAGAGCAAACCTAAATCGTCACTACGCCAAGATTGTGCCTGCATATTAGCAATCGACACTTGGATGCGAGGGTCATCAATCGCGCTAGGAAACGCCAATTCCACTCGACTCAAATTGTCGATACAGCTCATCAGCAGCACAGGTTTAGCGTTATCGTCAAACTTTGTATTTTGATTTAACGCAACCAAAGTAATCCACGCATTCCCTTTATCATCGTCGCCCTCAACGGTTAAGTGACTTGCTTCCCCGTCTTGATACTGGCTGATGCTATCAAAGGCTCGTTGCCAAGATAGCGGTGCATTGGGCGTTACCGCTTGGGGCATCACCACGTCAGAAGGCGTTTTAAACAGGTGGTCAAAACAGCTCAATCGCTCTAACCGAGATGTGATCGTAGTGCATTGCTCTGCTTGTGCTACAGCGTCATTTTCCGCATTTGCCATGGGAAAATACAGCGTCATAGAGAGGCAAACTGTGAGCCTAAACAACCGTTTATTCATGGTGTTTTAATCTCCAATTTTTGGCATTTATAGGCCAAGGTCCGCTTGGGAATACCGAGGCTTTGGGCCGCTTTGGCCCTGTCACCAGCAAAATATTGGAGGCGCTCACGGATAATACGAGACTCAAATTCATTCACCGCTTGTTTTAAATCATCCACCACTCGGCTGACACTTGACTCAGCTTTAGCGACCTTATGCCCATGTCGTTCAGTCTCTGGCTGCTGATCGGCTTTAGTGTATGCTAAACGTTGTGTAAAGCAGGACTCCTCCACCTGTGTGCCATCCAGTGTTTGCGCACAACCAAATTCAATAAGGTGCTTGAGTTCACGCACGTTACCGGGAAAGTCATAACGTTTTAGGCAATCGATCGCTTTATAGTGCACACCCCGAATGTTGGTTGCATGCTGCTGATTAAAGCTGCGCACAAAATGTTGGCTAAGCCGTTCAATGTCATCCATCCTTGCCGCAAGACGTGGCAAAGTGATCGGGTACTGAAATAAGCGGTAATAAAGATCCTGACGAAACGATTTATTACGCACTTGTTCGAGGAGATTGACATGCGTTGCTGAAACCAAACGAAAATCAGAAGATTGTTCGTTTTTACCGCCAATCGGCCGAAAAGATCGAGATTCCAACACCCGCAGTAATTTGGCTTGCAGGCTCAAGGGCATATCACCGATTTCATCCAAAAACAGGGTTCCGCCATCGGCTTGCGCAATCAACCCTTGTTTATCGCTATCCGCGCCGGAAAACGCCCCTTTGCAGTAGCCGAACAGTTCACTTTCCAATAAGTTTTCAGGGATAGCCGCGCAGTTAATAGCAACAAATGGCGCTTGTTTACGGGGCGAGAGTTGGTGCACCGCTTGCGCGACCAACTCTTTACCTGTCCCTGTTTCACCTTGCACCATCACTGAAAGCTGTGATGGCGCGGCGTTGATGATCTGCTCTCTTAATTTTTTCATCGCCAAACTGTTACCGATTAAGGTTTCAGAGAGGCTCGCAATTAATGAGCGACGAGCGTTGTCTCGCTGGACGTCAGACAAGGATTCCGATAAGTTTTGTCGATTTTGTTCTTCCCGTTGCATCTCATTAAGCAACGACCACTGATGGCAAAAAACATCCACATACTTGATAAAATCTGGCTGCTCAAATAGGCCTTCCAAGGTATGGGTTTCACCAATCAACAGCAAAATAGACTGAACTTGTGTATCCCCATTCGGTAACGGGTGTACAACCACGCTATCTAACATGCCGACCCGGCTAGTGAGTTGACTAAACAGGCGATTAGATTGCCAAAAAACCAATTCATCAGCGGTTAAGTGCATCGATTTGGCTGATTGCAATACATGGGCAAACGGACAATCAAAATCGGTGACCGACCAGCTTAAATTCAGCGGGTTATCCTGTGGCACTAAGGTACGGCCGTCTGAACTGGGAACCAGTAACAAGCAAGTATCGAGCCTTAGCTCTCGGCGCAGCGTTTCTACAAACAATGCGGCCAATTGGCTAGGCTTTCTCGCGACAACAAGCTCGGTTGCGTAAGCTAACCAGTGACTCATGATCACTCAACCTCTCCAATAAACTCACCCTCTTCCGCCGCTAAATAGATGCGTTGCACTGGTTGTTTATCAGCCAGTTTATTTAACAAAGCTAATGAAATCGGTGGTAGTAATTGACCTTCGATGATCGCTTCCAGCATACGAGCCCCATTTTCAGAGCGCGTTGCACGGCTTAAGATCTCTTCGATCAAGCTATCTTCAATCACCACGTCAGCGGCATAACGCTGTTTAAAGAGCTGCTCAAGGCGGGTTAACTTGCCACGCACAATCTGCTCTAGCACTTCTTTGCTGAGCGGTAGATACGGAATGATCTCCATACGAGCCAGTAAGGCGGGTTTGAAAAAAGCCGCAAGTTCTGGGTAAAGCTGCTCATCAAGCAACTGAGGCTGCTGCGCGTAATCGACTATGGTTTGGTAACCTAAATTCGAGGTGAGGAAGAAGACGATGTTTTGGCAGTCGATCACTCGACCTTCACCATCGGCCAGCTCACCTTTATCAAAGGCTTGGTAGAAAATATTGAGTACTTCTGGGTGCGCTTTTTCAACTTCGTCTAATAGCACCACAGAGTACGGCATTTTACGAATCGCTTCGGTAAGAATGCCACCCTCACCATAACCAACATAACCCGGAGGCGAACCAATCAGGCGTGAAACGGTATGCTTTTCTTGATATTCCGACATGTTGATAGTGGTTAAAAATTGTTTACCACCATAAAGTTGTTGCGCCAGTTGGACTACCGTTTCGGTTTTACCAACGCCACTTGGACCCACGAGTAGGAAGGAACCTTTTGGACGCCCCGGACGGCGCAAATCCGCGCGCGCCGTTAATAAGTTACGGTGAACACGCTCAATCGCAGTATCTTGCCCTTTGATTGCCTCACCTAAAATAGCCGTTAGGTGGGTGATTTTATGTAGCTCATCGCTGTTCATTTGGTCAACGGGCACGCCCGTCCAGTCCGCAATCACTTCCGCTATTTGCTGAGCATCGACTTGTGGATGCATGAGGCGATCATTATGAGGGATCTCTTCTAAAGCTCGATATTGCTCCTGCAATTGAACAAGTAAATCATCGCGCTCAACTTGGGTCTGCTCACCATGATCCTCAGCGCCATCTAAGAGCTGATCGCGTAGGGTAATAATGCGCTCAATGATCGCTTTTTGCTCTTGCCAGCTTTGAGTCAAGGTCGCTTTTTCAGCTTCATCGGCCACTTCTTGGCTACATAGCTCATCCAAGCGATGCGAATCAACCACTTGACCTAAATATTGAGCACGCTCAAGCATATCAATTTCAAGTTGACGTTGATGGCAAGCGGTCTCTAGTTGCGCTAAGCGCTTCGGCGGTGTGGTGATATTAATTGCAATACGCGCGCAAGCAGTATCCAACACATCAATCGCTTTATCCGGCAGTTGTCTACCTGAAATGTAACGCGCTGAAAGCTCGGCGGCTGCTTTCAATGCATCATCAGTAATCAATACGTTATGGGCTTTTTCGTAAACACGATTCAAGCCACGCAGAATATCTACTGCTTGGCTGATGCTCGGCTCTTCTAATTTCACCAATTGGAAACGACGAGTCAGCGCAGGATCTTTTTCAAAATACTTTTTGTACTCTTTCCATGTGGTGGCTGCGACAGTACTGAGCTCGCCTCGCGCAAGAGCTGGCTTGAGCAAGTTGGCCGCATCACTACCACCCTCTTGGTTGCCAGAACCAATTAAAGTGTGCGCTTCATCGATAAACAAAATGATCGGTTTAGGCGAGGTTTTGATCGCGTCAATCACGCCTTTAAGACGTTTTTCAAATTCACCTTTGACTGAAGCACCCGCTTGCAACAAGCCTAGATCGAGTGAGCACAACTCTACATTTTGCAGCTGTGTCGGCACATTGCCCGCAACGACACGCAATGCAAGTCCTTCAATCATGGCGCTTTTACCGACACCAGCGTCTCCCACAACGATGGGGTTGTTTTTACGACGACGACACAAGATGTCGATCATCAAATTGAGTTCGTTTTCACGACACAATACTGGGTCCAGTTCGCCGTTACGCGCTTGCGCCGTGACATTGGTGCAGTATTTATGCAGTGGCGAAGATGACGCTGCATCCAGCGCGGCAGGAGCTTGAGAACCCGCTTTGCTTTTTTCAACCGCCGACTCGGAAGAGTCTTGCAACAGCGTATCAAACCCTTTGTTTAGGCTCTCTTTGTTGATGTGTTCAAAAAGACGGATTAGTTTAAGTGGTAGGTAACGATCAGCGCGCATCAACGCGGCTAAAAACACCACACCTGAACGAAGCTGATTCTGATTCAGCTCAGTGGTAGAAAGCAACCAAGCTTCCTGCAATAGCTCAACCAACAGTGGCGAGAATGCTGGATAGGTATCTAACACTTGTTCACGAGCGTAACTTGCACTGATGGCTTGTTTTACGGTTTCCACATCTAAGTTAGCGTGCTTAGCTATCACACGCACATCCGAAAGTGGGTTCTCTAGCAACACATGTAAGAAGTGCTCATAGGTCACTTCTGGGTGCTGACGTTCAATACATAATGAAGCGGCTTGCTCTAGGGCTAGCTTACTCTGTTCATTGAGTTTTGAAATTAATGTGGGTAATTCAATACGGATCACTACAATCACCTAGCCTTTTATAATTAGAGTATTTGGTTCAATTGGTTTAATACGTCTGCCGATTGGCTGTGCAGTAAATAGGAATAGCCTAAAAACACACCGACCCAAATAATGACAAAACCAAGCAGTACTGACCAAACCGGTAACTGCCTGCTTAACTTATATTTTGATTTCACCACATGGTCGGTGGCGGAGGTCAGTTCCTTCGGCTCGTTTTCATCCAACGAACTGACGGTGTCATGTAAACGACTGATCACCTTTTCACGCTCGTTGTGGCCGCTTTCCATCACACGGTATTTACCTTCAAAACCTAACACTAGGCATTGATAGATAAACTCTAGCAACGCGCGATAACGTTTAGGTTCACCTTCCAAGCGACTTAAGATGGTAAACACTTTTTCGCCGCCCCAAGTCTCACTGTGGAAACGAGACAGCATAGAATGTTCAGCCCACACACTAGATGCACCCCACTCGGTTCCCATGACGGCTTCATCCAAAAACGCGCACAGAATGTAGCGATAAGCCATCAAAATCGCATGCTCAAACCCTTGCTCGGCAAGCTCGATTTCAATCGCTTTAATCTCTTCCACCGTCTGTTTGTAGATCTGCTCAATGTTGTCGCACTCTGACAAGCTGCGTACCCGCAGCGACAAACCAAACAGAGGGGTAGCAGCATCAATCAAAACATTAGGGTTATCACCACGCAGTTGAAACCAGTAATCTTGGTCGTGGTTGATCTGCTCGACGCTGTCAAAAAGCAGACCGCTGTATTGGGTGTTTTTTTTATCAATGGCCATCATCAGCTCCTAATCGCCCAGAATTGCAGGTCAAGATCTTCAAACGCACCCGCGACATGGAAAGCAAAACCACTTGAGCGACCTAACATCGACCATGCTGAGCTGGTTTTATCCAATTGGTAATAGGTATAACCGGCGTGGTAAGGCAACTGCCTTGGTGCCACTGGTAACGGTGTAATTGGAATGCCCGGTAATTGCAGTGAAATGAGCTCGCGGATTTTCTCCACTGACGATACTTTGGTCTGCTGAGTAAAGAGACGACGCAGTTCATCTAATGGCATGCGTGCTTTCACCGCGATGATGAATTCTGCGCTTTCAACCAGTTGAGGGTCGTGGATTGGGGCAACCATCAGACCGTACTTACGTTTATCCAACTGAATCGAGACCGCTCTAGGCTCAAGCACGATACTTAGGCTCTGTCTTAAGTTGCGGATCAGCGGCCCAAAAGAGTGGGTCGGCATTTCATGGTTGTAGCTCGGGATGCTCGGTGGTAAACGACTTTCATCGGTAAATGTAGCCAATTCTCCACATACGCATGACAGGCACTCAAATAAACGTTCCGGGTGCAAACTGCGTAGCTCTGCCAAGTGTTGCATCTGGGGTTGTAAGCGATTCAGGGCTTGCAACAGCATAAAATCAGACACATCCGCGACCCCGCCTTGAGAGGGAGAACTGATACGTTGAGCAATGTTTTTGGCACGTTCGCGCATTAACCCAGAGATTTCGTTAATAAAACGGTGCAAAGCCGCATTGCTCGCAACATTAAGATGGCACGGAATAAAATCCGGATCGAGTACGACACTGCCATCAGGACGTTTTTCTAAAATACGAGCGATCGCAATTGAGGCGTAAGAGCTTCTGTCTTCTTTTTCAAGCATCAACTGCACACGAACAGGTGAGACATCTAGCGTCGTGGTGTCACCGCGCACGGTATGCACATCACGCACTTCTAAACGATTGCTTAAGTAACGCCCGGTTCCACGCTCTTCAGGCCAGTTAATCTCCATTAACGATTCACTGCGAAGTGGCACCGCTAAATAGACCAACTGGTTTGCAAGCGAAGCATCGGCAATCTCGAGCGCATCTGGCAACACATCTTCCTGAGGAATACGGAAAACGGTTCCATCAGGCATAATGCCGACCGCACGTTCGATCGCGATACGACCAAAAGAGAGATATTCAGGGTTAAGTGATAACTCTGATACTCCGTAAAGATAGCCACTGACTGATGAGATGCGTTCATCAATATGATATTCAAAATAGCGTTGCTGCTGCTGGAAATGCTGCGGTTTAATGAATAGACCTTCATTCCAAATGACACGATTACGCGCAAACATCTTGTTATTCCACCCTTTCCAGTTTTACATCGTAGTCTTTGAAATACATCAAAAGATGGTATTCCCTACCTTTGTTAAGCACTTTGACGGCCTTTTTCCATTCACTCAGCTCAGGTTCAGCAAAATGCGCCATGACCCCAATGTAGTTCGTGCCTTCATCAATCTCGAACGCGTTCACAAACTTAAACTGGCCTGGTGTCATTACATAATCGTAATTGGCGATAAAATTGCTGCGTAACGCTTTTTTGTAGTCTGCTTTTACTTGGTCATAATCGGCAGACATAAACATCGAATCATCTTTGAGCTCAAACACTTGAACCTCTATCGGCGACGCTTCACCCCAAATATTAGGGTTAGTACCTTCATCACTAACGAGACTGAACGTTACCTTGGTCGGCTGTGTGGCTGGCTCATACTTTTCTGATGAGCTACAGGCGGTTAATACCGTCAGTAGCATCAGCAGGACAAAAGACCGCTTGTTCACCGTTATAGCTCCAGCTGTTTTTCACGAATTTTCTTGTCGTAAGACTGCTCGAAAATTTCCCAAAACAGTTTCTCAAATCCTTTTTGGCGATTAGAAGTGAGCTCTTGGTAGTAGTGGCAATACATCTCCCACGCCCAAGCATCTGAAGAGTTACTCTGTGCATCACTATTGCGCTTGTAGTGTTGGAAACGGCGCAGTAGCACTTGAGGAGAAAAGGCATTAAGAATCTGATTTAGGGCTTCGCTAGTGGCGTGCTGCATTGCTTCGTTATGGTCGCGCACATTTTTTAGGCTTTCGGCAATCGCCGCTGGGGCAGACAAGTGCACCACACTTTTATCAGCATCATACAGAGTACGAATGGTTTCTTCGTATGATAGCCCCAAGCGAAGTGGGTTATCTTCAATCGGTTGTAAGTTACGATTCATCATACCAAAACGCCCTTCACTCACTTGCTGGTGAAGCTCAAGCAAACCTTGCACACACGCTTGCAACGATTGCCCAAGCTCTTCTGAAAGCATGTGCATTTTCGCCATATCGTGGCTATTGCCAACGTCAACACCTAGCCCGGTGAGCATGGGGCCGGTCAATAAGTGTGATGCATTGTTTGACGAGCTGTTGTGTTGCTCGGAGTGAGGGTGGTAGCTTCTCGCCACTTCTTCCTCAAGTAGATCTAATACTTTATCGTCCATCGCTAAGCCCTCAGGTACGTTGTAAATGCTGTTATTAATGTTCAAATGAGTCGGTGGTTGCGCAGTCTCATGGTGCTCAACAGCCGGAATAGGTGGTAAATCGGTGGAGGTTTTGCCAAAACCGAGAATTTTCTTTAATCGAATCGATGACGTCATCTCATACTCGCTGTCAGCTTGAGGCGTAAACTGCAGTTGCGACTGCTGGCTATCGTATTCTGGCACTAATGAATGTTGTGCTTGTGCGAGTGGTTTTTCCGTCTCTTCAAGCAACGACTCTTCTTGTTTAATGCCTTGCAATAAATCATCTAAAGCGGCGATAGGGTCCATTGAGCTCGACTCTGGTTCATCCTCGTCGCGGCTGATATCATCCAATGGACCATCTTTGAGTAGATCGAGCCCCTCTTTAGCAAACAGCTGATCCAAAGAGCCATTAATCAGAGAATCGTCTTCACCCACTTGACCAAAAATGACACGAATTTGGTAAGGTCCAATGGCCACTTCATCTTTATGCTCCAACTTAGCCGAGGCACCTTGCCCTAACGGCTTATGGGAACCATTAACATAGGTATTACCAACCAGATCTTGAATGCAAAACGCACCATCAATCACACGGATGGCACAGTGATGATTTTGAATTTTCCCTTTACCGTCACGAAGCTGCCAATGCGCATCACTTGCAGAGCCAATCACACCGCCTTGCACATTAAACATCGCTTGTGCGGATAATCCTGATTCCAGTAGTTGCACATTCGTCACTACCATTGAAAGCGTTTGCTTCTTCTGCATATCGCTATTGCCTTACTTGTATAAGCACGCTTTTGTCCGCCAAATCGCGCCCTAAAAATGATGACCAACCCAAAGCCACACCACTGTCATGACATAAACTCATCACCGGAGCCTCGCTCTCGTGCATGGTCAGCTCAAGGTCGTAAGCCATCTGCTCTCGTAAAATAAACTCCACCAACTTACACAGCGGTTGATGTTCTTTGCCTGATGGCAAAAAATCGGCAAATCGTTCTCGAGTTAAGTTTTTGATACAGATAACAAACTTACCGTTACAGTCCATCACTGATTCACCCAACATGCTGTTGATCCCAAGCTCACCATTCTGCTTACCTAAGCAAAACTGCTGATAAGGCTCTATCCGGACTTTGCGTCGAACCCACTGGCGAATACTGACTTCTTGCAGATCAAAACAGTGCGCGATGATGCCAGACACCACTTGCGGTGAACGACTTCGGCCAGCCAAAGTGCCCGCATAAGCCAGCATCTTGCACCAATTTATCGGTGTTTCGCCGCGCAAGTCCGCATCACCCAAACCGACTAAAGCAAACAGCTGTGATGAAAATTGATCCTGCGCACCCGCTTGAAAACGGACGTAATAGCGATACTTTCGCCATACGCGATACACAAGGTTAATCAACCGGTTATTGAAAAAATCTAAAAAGGGCCGCTTGAAACCACCGGGATCTTCTTCGACCAATTGCTGCAAAATAAAACCAGGCAACGGTGACTGTGCCCCAGTTAATCCAAAAAAATTGGTTTGTAAGATCAGGCGCTCATCCGCGAACTCACGTAAATCCGTTACGTCTGCTGGTGCAAAGCCTAAACTTGGGTTGGCACTGAATACCAACTGGCATGTCCGCTCCCAATCTTCTGATTCAGGATTAAACGCATTAAGTTTTTGCAGCAGTTCCACCAACTGGTAGAAGTTGTACGTTCGTACATCGCTTGGTAAACCCAGTAGAGGCTCCGGCACAGCCGCCGCAGCCATCTCTAGATCAATGGCTGCATTCCTGTCTGTGTTCCCCATGTGTACTTCTCTTGATTGGACGAGTTAATAACGATCAGCTCATGAAACGAATTGATGCTGGCATATAGGGCAAAAAAGTGGCTAAGCACTGTGCCAAAGAGGTAAAGCTCCCCTTCTGAACCAAAACAGTTTTGATCAATATGAATCGTCGATTGCAGCCCTCGCACTGGCAAACCGCGCAATATTTTATCCACGGGTTGCGACTCAATTTTTTGGATCCCTTCAAGACGCAAACGCGCAACACGCTCCGCTTGGCGATCCACCAAGGCTCTGAAATCGTAAGCTCGCAACACACTGCTTAAGGCATCTTTGGACAGCAGCGATAAATAATTCAGCGATAAGTTAGAAATCAATACCCACAATAGACTGCCATCCAGTACTGGGCGCAGAGATTGTGAAGGCACGGTAATATTGCTGAAAGTGGCAAAGGGGGGCGAGCTGTCTGTCGGCTCACAAATGTCACCGACACCGAGTTCGAGCGGTAATAAGCGATTGGTGCAGGTGAGCTTGAGCGAGATGGCTTCATCGACATGCATGGATTGCGTTTCATCTCCGCGAATGAAAGAGATGAAATTATCAAATCCATCGCCACGGATACTGTCTCTCACTCGTGTACGGTAGTAGAGCGCTTCACGATTTCGAACCCGCTCCACTTCATGCTGAAAACTTTCAAATGCTGAATAGACACGTTTTTCACCCCGAATTCGTTGACTGGCTTGAGTTTTGTCTTGCCAACCGAACACGCCGTCAACGCTGAACACTTCATAGTGAGAAGGGTAACGACTAGAGGGAATAATGCGATACTCTGAACGCTTGCCCGTTAAATCGATCGGATCGGCATCATGTTCAAACAAATTAATGACAGGGGTGCAGTACAACTGGAAATTATCCTGACGCACTCGAACGTCTGCTGGCAGGGTTTTCGAAAAACTGATTTTCAGTTTGAACGCACCATGCACTGATTTCGGCACTACGCTAGCCAGACGGGTAATGTCAACAAAATGAAATGCTTCAGGAAACGACAAGTATTCCTGCAAAACGCGATAACCTTCATACACATTGGAAGGATAGGGCAAAAGCGACTGCTCGCTATCAAACCCGACCGTTTGGAAGCTATTGCGCGGCAGCGTAAATTCTACCCCCGCGACTTCAACAGAAATCTTATCGAGGTAGTGGTTGAGCCATAAATAGAGCATTTGTGAGCTGTATTTATCACCACCTAAGTAAAAGCGCAGATCATCAAGATGCGCATCACCGACGCTTATCTCACCCAACATATTAAGCGACACTTCGATGATGGTCGCTTCTCTAGTATGTTGCGCAGTGACGTCAGTACATTTCAGTGGGTAAATCTGCACGTCACGACAGGTTCTAAAGTGACATTTGGTGCCGAAAACAGGCTTGCTATCGAGCTGAGTGCCACGAGCGATTTGCTGCTTATCACTGACACTTTTATCCGGCTTGAACGAGACAATACTCATGCTCGGCACAGGACGTAAGTAATTTGGCCACAGCATATTGATGATGGAGTGCGTTAGCTCAGGAAATTCATCTTCAACTTTTTCGCGCAAGCGAGCGGTGAGAAAGGCGAAGCCTTCCAATAAACGTTCGACATCAGGATCCGTCGTTTTACCGTGTAAAAAGCGAGAGAGTTGAGGATGAATTTCAGTGAAATGCTTTCCTTGTTCTTTAAGGAAAGCAAGCTCTTCTCTGAAGTACTTATCTTGAGCCATAATTTTCTAATACACTCGGTACTTTCGGTTTTGATCCAGTAGCAGGTTGAACTGCACTTTCTCATGTAACGCATCACTGTTTATTTCGGCCACAATATGGAAGCGCAGCATCAAAGGGCTAAACACGTCCGACTCGGATCGAATCACAATATTTCGTAAACGGGGCTCATACACATCTAAGCAGCTTTGTATCGCAAGCTTAATCCGTAGCGATAAGTCTAAGGTTTCTAACGTTGCATCGTTAAAATCCACTAAACCTAACGTTGGAGCACTTTGTGCCTCACCCATGCGAGTATTCAAAATATTGGAAACATTGCGTTTGATTGATTGGAGCACATCCCATGCATTTGGCCCTTGGGTCAAAGACATAGGCTTGGTGCCAGCTTCTAAACGTTCAAAGAAGCCGACACCAAATGCACTCTCTTCAGGTGCAATATAAGTCATGGTTATGCTTGATCTAATCGACCAACCAATGACAATTCAAAGTTCGCGCCCATGTACTTAAAGTGAGGACGAACAGAGAGAGAGACCTGATACCAACCTGGTTCACCTTCAACATCCATGACTTCGATTTTTGCAGCACGAAGAGGACGACGGCTACGTACATCTGCTGGTGGATTTTCTTGGTCAGCCACGTACTGTTTGATCCAACCATTAAGCTCGCGTTCAAGATCTTGACGCTCTTTCCAAGCACCTATTTGCTCACGCTGTAGCACTTTGACGTAGTGTGCAAGGCGATTGATGATCATCATATATGGCAGTTGCGTACCCAACTTGTAGTTGGTTTCTGCTTCTTTGCCTTCTTTGGTATTCGGGAATATTTTTGGCTTTTGGATCGAGTTTGCAGAGAAGAATGCGGCGTTATCACTGCCTTTACGCATGGTTAAAGCAATGAAACCTTCTTCTGCTAATTCAAACTCTTTACGGTCAGTCACCAACACTTCAGTTGGGATCTTACTTTGCAGTGCACCCATCGATTCAAACACGTGTACCGGCAGATCTTCAACCGCACCGCCACTTTGTGGGCCAATGATGTTTGGACACCAACGGTACTTGGCAAAGCTATCGGTTAAACGAGTAGCGAAAGCAAACGCGGTGTTACCCCATAGATAGTGTTCGTGTGAAGCGCTGACACTTTCCACATAATTAAATGATTTAATTGGGTTTTCTGTTGGATCATAAGGTACGCGCAATAAGAAACGAGGCGCAGTCAAGCCAAGGTAACGCGCATCTTCTGATTCACGTAGAGAACGCCATTTAGTGTATTTAGGGCTTTCAAATGTTGACTTAAGATCCTTGATATTTGGTAGCTCTTCAAAAGAATCGATACCAAAAAACTCAGGGCCTACACTAGAAATGAATGGAGCATGAGCCATCGCACCAAGTGCACCCATGTATTGCAGTAGCTTCATATCAGGGGTTGATGGCGTGAAAGCAAAGTTACCGATGATAGCGCCAGTCGGCTCACCACCAAATTGGCCATAACCAGAAGAATAAACGTGCTTATAAAGACCGGATTGCGTCGTTTCTGGTGCAAATTCAAAGTCTTCAAGCAACTCGCCTTTCGTTACATGCAACAAATCGACTTTGTTGTTTTCACGAAAATCGGTACGGTCAATAAACAGTTTCAAACCACGCCATGACGATTCCATCTGCTGGAAACGCTCTTCGTGCAAAATCTCATCCATTTGAGCACTGATTTTCTTATCAAGCTCAACCAGCATTTGATCAACGAGTGATTTGTTAACCGGCTCTTCCGTTTGATTCGAACCGATGAGATTCTCAATAAACGCAGCAACCCCTTTCTTCGCAACATCATACCCTTCTTCAGTCGGTGCAATGCGCGTTTGTGCCATGATTTCATCAAGTAAACTGCCTTGGGTGGCACTTTGTCTCTCTAAGACGGCTTCAGTAGTAGACATCAATTTCGTTCCTAAATTTGATTAAATAAAAAGTTGGGTTGATCAAGCCTTATGCTTGGGGCTCTTCTTCTTTGCCGCTCACTAGGCTTAGCTCAGATAGAAGTTTTTCACGCGATTCTTCCGAATTTAGTAGCTCTTGTAGACGCTCTCTAAACGCGGGAATATTGCCCAAAGGACCTTTTAAGGCCACAAGAGCTTGGCGTAGCTCAACCAATTTATTTAATTCTGGAACTTGTGCTGCCACTGAATCCGGTTCGAAGTCAGCAAGAGATTTGAAACTAAGCTCAACAGGAAGCTCAGCATTTTCATCGCCACTCAGTTTATTGCGCACTGTAGTGGTCAGTTTCAAATCGCTTTCACGCATAACCGCTTCAAAGTTGTTCTTGTCCACTGAAACGGTTTGTCTCTCTTCAAGTGGGGTCTCTTCGGTATGGCCTTTAAAATCACCCACCACCAGAGTTTTTAGCGGTAACTCAACTTCAGCCTGTGCATCTCCCGTTGCTGGAATATACTTAATATTAATCCGCTCTTTAGGAGCTACACTTCCTTCTTTAGACATATTACGTCTCCAATACCTATGCCAATCATTGTCAAAATTACGGACAAGAGCGTAGCTAAACTTAGTTACCACTTACTCAGGCCGAGGGTTACATAACGTTGTAAAAATTAAAGTTAAATCTATTGGACTTAAGTTCTAATAGAACTCAAGTCTCTTAATATTTATTATCTGGTAGATTTTAATGAGCATTTAAACAATAAATCCCATTAATTAGCATTAGCTATTAAATTCTTCCCTAAATTACCCCATAAAATTTATCGATATTTTTCGTGGGGATTTAAAATTCTCGGCACATTCTATTCATATAGGAGCATTTTAAATATAAAAAATCACAAAAACATGATCTTCACCCAAAAAAATATGCCGTTTCTAATACTGTATAATTTAACTAATTAATATCCCAAAAGACATCATGATAATAAAAATTCAGACTATTCTTATAGTTAACAAATATGCCATTAGCTTGTGCTTTTTCTTCCTCACTCATCTTACCAGCAAGGCTTTCTTCCTCTAATTCCAATATTGAGTAGAGCGACTGCATACGTTCAGTACCAGCAGCAGAGAGATATAAATCTAAATAGGCTTGCGCTTTGATCCGATCGGGAGTCACAAAATGATAGGATGCGCTATCGCCGAGCAGAATCTTAACTACCGTTGCCAAAGAGGTAATATCACCTTGATCTAACGCCATCAGTCGCCATTGATAGGCATCTTCAAAACGGCCTTTGCTCTCTAAAATACCGATGTAGCGCCTCATCGCAGGGATATAGTTTGTCTTCGCAGCCGCGAGATAGAGCTCTCTCACCTTGGTCTCCCTTTCCCCAGGCATTAAAAACAGGCCTCCACCCGCTTGAACTTGCTTCGCTTTATCCATCAATGCTCGTGGATGATTAAAACTGACCGCTTTATCGAGATAGTAGCTATACATCTCGTTATCCATACCTTTGTAAAACTGGGCAAGCTCGTAAGTGGCTTGTGCAGGATCATCTCGTCCTAGACGAATCAAACTATCGTAATACTGGCTTTTCCAATACTGCACATCGCGATCTCTTAACCACTTAGCATCAGTATAAAGATGTTTCATGGCGCGACGATTGCCTAATTTTGCGGCTTTAAGCAGATATTCACGCGCTTCAGGAGGCGTTCTAATGGTCGTTTTGTAGTTCGAAAGCTCCATCGCGTAGAGAAAGGCGGCATCCGAATTGTCGTTGTCTGCCGCGTACTGGAGGTATGGTCGCGATTCCATATTTTTGTATTGCGCTCGAAGCAGTCGTCCGGTAGCAAACGCTTTTTCTGGAGACATATTTCCTACTTCATACACTTCTGCTGCAGACGTTTCTTGCTCAGCATGTAACACCATCGAAGGAAATAAGGAGAGCGCTAAAATGGCATATGTTTTATTAATCCACATTGACGCAACTTCCAAACTTGACGCTTGCGGAACACACAATGATAGACGTTGGCAGAAATCCATCATGAACCGTTTCCATATTACCCACTACAATACTCTGACTCATTATATTTCCTTAACTGACTAACCATTTATCCATAAACACGTAAGCAAAAATCATTCCCTTCAATTACGCTTACTTAAGAATAAAGCCCCACAGCCCGAGCGGGCAAAAAATTGCCCAACCGAGCAACAAATTGCCCAAGCGGGCATAATATTGCCTATATGATAATCAATACTCAGCCTTTACCCATCAAAATTAAAAACAATACACTCATTAAATTAAATAGAATCAGGAACCAATCACTACAAATAGAATTAATGACAAAAAATTAACATAAAGCTGACATTGTTTTGCATAGAAATAAAATGAATTAATCCTCCAATCATTCTATATGTTTTAAATAAACGCATAGCATCAGGTTAAATCGACACTGTTAACTTATTTCTTTGGGATTCACTAAGCTATATTAATGATATTAATAAGCTAGTTACATTAATTAATCGTATCATCATCGCCGTTCAACCAGAAACTGGCATTTCTAGGTCAAATCAGTACAATTCTGCGTTCTCCACCACCATCCACTGCGAGCCAGAGAAAATGCCAACACCAGCGCCCTGTTTTACTGCCTTTAAAAAACCTATTGAAGGCTACTCTCTGCCTGAGCGCTTTACTTTCCCATTTTGTTACGAGCCGCATCCGCTAAGCGAATTAGCGGCAAGCCAGCTGCAACAACACCTGCTGAACCAGCAGAATTGGCAACATAATTTTGGGCTCGATAATCACGGCGTGCTAAACCAGCATCCGGAAGCTATCGGGAAAATGTTTGGCGTTTTAGTGGTGCGTAAACAAAGTGGAGAGCTAGGGTACCTGTCTGCATTCTCGGGGAAGTTAGCTGAGCAAAACCTGCTGCCGCATTTT
This sequence comes from Vibrio sp. 2-2(8), assembly GCF_963888495.1. Classification (NCBI taxonomy): domain Bacteria; kingdom Pseudomonadati; phylum Pseudomonadota; class Gammaproteobacteria; order Vibrionales; family Vibrionaceae; genus Vibrio; species Vibrio sp. 2-2(8). The sequence goes on from NZ_CAWPJM010000051.1 coordinate 101,447, forward strand.
GTGCCGCCTATATTTGACATGCTCACTAACGATGGTTTTTTCTTGGAAGGCAGCGTGCCGATCAATCAAATTAATCAGCAAGTTGAACAATTGGAGTGCGATCCACAGCGTGCGCTACTTCAGCAGCAATGGACCACCGCCCATCAGCAGGCGCAAGATGAATTAGAAGCGCATCGCCAGCTGATGATTCAAGGTCGTGAACAGCGTAAACAGCAACGCATCCTTGCCGAGCAATCAAATGATGCCCAACAATTGCGTGAAACCTTAGATTGTCTCGCCAAACAAAGTGTGGCTGAAAAAGCGTCCCTCAAACAATTAAAGCGCAAGTGGGACGTCAACCTCAACGAACTACAAGCGCAAATAGACGCATTTCAAGAACAGATTGATGCATTAAAAGAGCAGCGTAAAAATCTCTCTAATGCGTTGCAGCAACGACTTTTTTCTCACTATCGATTTCTCAATCAATACGGCACTGAAAAATCTCTGGAGGAGATTTTCCGTCTTACGGCTAACCCTGTTCCACCAGCAGGATCTGGAGAATGCGCCGCACCAAAATTGCTGCACTACGCGTTTCAACATCAGATGACACCGATTTCACTCGCCGAATTCTGGTGGGGAGCGTCACCAAAATCTGAAATTCGTCAACACAAGAAATTCTATCCTGCTTGTCAAAACAAGTGCCAACCGATTTTGGCTCACATGCTTGATGGGCTGAAGCTCGATGATAACCCGCTATTGCATAACCCAGCGCAAGGCAAAGAGATCGACATCATCTATCAGGATGAAGCCATTATTGTCGTCAACAAACCTGCCGAGTTTCTATCCGTTCCCGGAGTCAACATTCAGGACTCGGTTTATACTCGTCTGCAACAAATGTTTAGCTCAGATGAAGGGCTTTTTGTGATCCACCGCCTCGATATGTCTACTTCAGGTTTATTGGTGTTTGCTCTCACCCGCCGAGCCAATAAAAGCCTGCAGAAGCAGTTTATTACTCGCGGCGTTGAAAAACGCTATCTTGCCTTACTCGCTGGTGAATTACAGCAATCGCATGGTGACATTCGCTTACCGCTGCGGGGCGATTTAGATGACAGGCCGCGTCAATTGGTCTGTTTTGAACATGGCAAACCCGCTGACACTCACTGGCAATTAATTGAATGCCGAGATGGATTCAGTAAAGTCTACCTCTACCCCAAAACAGGACGAACCCACCAATTGCGCGTGCATTGCGCTCATGTGGAAGGACTCAACCTGCCCATCGTTGGCGACGATCTTTATGGCACGAAAGGAGCGCGTTTACATCTACATGCTGAGTCACTGAGCTTTGATCATCCTTATACCAAGCAAAGGATGACATTCACGGTGGATGCCGAGTTTTGATCGACATTCCGCTTTAGTGACATTGAGGTGACAAATCCTGACTTAGCACAGCTATAATTTCGCGAATGCGAACCTTTTTCTAAGTGCTTAACGTTGAGAACACGGCTGCTGTACCTTTTGATCACACTCACCGCAGTGCTAGGGCAATCAAACCTAGCACACGGGCAAGAGCAAACGCTGCAAGATCGTTGGCAGCATTTTCTACGCCAAGCCGAATCGCTATCGGCTGCGCGAGCCTTGCCATTGCAAAGCATTAACTCATACCCTGTCGATCTTCTGCTCAGCGCCAGCGCCTATCCTGATTTTTCCCGTTATTCATGGCAAACCATAACTGAGCTCAAAGCGATAGCCTCACAGTGCGCACTGTCGCCCGGTTTATCAAAAACCTTGGTATCACGCCCTGAATTGCAAAAAGCAGCGTCGTTTGAACTCGCTTTATGCCAAGGCGATGAATTGCCCATCCGTTGGTTTAAGACTGCTCCGTTTCTGCATCCTGCAGGCGGGAGCTACGCAGAGCGATACTTAGCTTTTTCTACTCATAACATAACGGCCGAGCAAAACGCCGAGCTACAGCCCTACACGACTCTCTCTAACCCTCAGCACCCGCTGTACACCTTTTTTACCGATTTAGAAACAGCAGGGCGAGATGCCTTGGTCAGCGGTTATCGCGCTTATATTGACCATCAACAACGGCTATGGATCAGTGGCGATTTCGGTATTCGCGTACTGAGCGCATTGCAATGGAAAAAAGTCGCGCTCGATCAGCAATTGGTATTGTCGGCCATCACAGCGGCTACTCAAAGTTGCCAATTACGCTACAGTAATCTGTGTGTCTCTAGCCAAGAAAAACCCAATATCTCTCTGTGGTTATCGGTCATATTACTGCTGTTGCTCGCAGCAACGCTGAGTAGGACGCTCTGGTTACGCCGCCAACAAGCCAAAGAAAAACGCTTTATTTTACAGTTGCTGACGCATGAACTACGCACCCCTATCACCAGTCTTGGCTTGACCGTTGAGCAGTTTCGCCAGCAATTTGATACTCTGCCAGAACTGGCCCAAGATACATTCGGCCGCTTACTGGCCGATCACCAACGTTTAGCTCAGCTTGCTCAGACCAGTAAAGGATTTTTGAGTAGCGACCCAAATGAGCCGTTTCAATGTCAAACCGCTTATCTCTCAGATTGGTTAGATCACTGCGTAGCGAAACACGAACTTAGCTATGAACTGACACAAGATATCGAGCTCACACTGCCGTATTACTGGCTTGGGATCTGTTTGGATAACTTGATCCGTAATGCCAAGCAGCATGGTCAAGGAACAATCTCAATAACGGCCAGCGTGACTGACACTCAACTGCAGCTTTGCGTTAGCGATGAAGGCGAGTTTCCCTCTCGTCTAAAACGGCTATTTTCCCGTTCTCGCACGGCTTCCAATATGGGGATTGGGCTCCGTCTTGTGAACCATTTGATGCTTAAAATGGGCGGCAAACTGACGTGTAAAGCCCACCCCACTCGCTGCCAATTGGAATTACCATTATGAACACACTGTTATTGGTCGAAGATGATCCTCTACTCGGGCAAGGTTTGCATGATTACTTGCTACAGCAAGGTTTTGATTGTTTGTGGGTACAGCAGCTCTCACAAGTCAAAAAAGCATGGTTTCGCGCCGATTTGGTGATTTTAGATAGGCAACTGGCTCAAGGAGACAGCTTGGATCATCTGCCTCAATGGCTAATGGCCAAAGCCGTGCCAGTGATCATCCTGACGGCCAAAATCGAGGTTGAGCAAAAAATAGCAGGTCTAATGGCGGGGGCGAAAGACTACGTCACCAAGCCATTTTCGCAACAAGAATTACTGGCGCGAATTCAAGCGCAACTGCGACCATTAGGAGAAAGCTTGCTTTCCTACGCTGACATTGCCATTGATCTCTCAAAGCGCAGCGTTACCTTAGGTGAGCAGTTGATGACGCTAAAACCGAAACAGTTTCAGCTATTACTGCTGCTGGTTCAAAACCAAGGACGTGTTTTTCACCGTGATGAACTACTCAATAAAGTGTGGGGCTACCAAGCCTTTCCCTCAACTCGAACCGTCGATAACCATGTTTTACAGCTAAGGCAGCAGTTACCCTCACTCAATATCGAAACCGTTCGTGGCGTTGGGTATCGTTTAGTCGAGGTGTCCAATGCGTAACCTTTGGCTGTTTGTACTGTTCGTCGTTAGTCCAAGCCACGCCGTGAGTGATGATTGGTTTATGGCAACACCACTGCAATCAACCTATCGCGCTTTAGTGAACTATCAGCCACAGCTTGCCTGGCAAGAGTTGATCCTCGCACTCAATAACCAAACCATTGCCACGCAACACTGGGCAAGTGTCAAGAATGCCATTATTGAACAAACCCAATGTGGCCAACAGCTCTTAAGCGATGTGGTACCAAATGCGGCGCTGATCAAAGTCTCGATACAAAAAAAAACCAACGTGATGCAGCAAGGTTACCAGTTCAAATTATCAATGGAAGGAGCAGAACTGCCTAGCCAGGTTGAACTTCTTGGCCCTGACAATGGCTTGCTCATCTCACAGAGCCAAGTAACGTCATCCGCCCCTTATATAGAATTAGAAAGCCCAGAACTGCTCTTTGCTCCGCAAGATGGCGTTTATCGACTGACACTCGACAAACAGCACTATTGGTTAGTTCTTACCATACCTTTTGGCTCCACATGGTTGCAATCCGCCTCTCCCAACGGTGGCTACCCACTAGCACTTGAGTCCCCCACAGTATTGACAAACTGCCCCCCAACAAGCCTTGCTTGGCAATGGTTTGACGACCAATTTCAGTTAATCAAGCAGCAAGATATGGTAGCAATAAGTAATACTCAGCAATTATTGGACAAACCAAGCTCATCCCCCAGCTCGGCTAAATGGCTCAGTACTCTGATCAAAACTGTCGAATATCAAGGAGCAATCAAAGTGGAATATGTACAACGTTTGACTCTGCCAAATCAGGCTCAATGAAGACATCAGGGTGACAATTGAATTGTCGATTTCTTATGTAATCAACACACCGAGACACACTGGAAATGACAAACCATGTATAAACCACTTTGTTCTTTATTGATCACTTGTACGCCACTTTTGGCGTTGGCTAGCCAATCACAACCGGCGTCAATTACACTGCATAATCAAAACCAAACCGTGCAAATAGAGCCACAAAATTTTGCTATTGATTGGCAGAAAAATGCCCAGCTAACCATTAACCAAGGCCAGCTAACCGTTAACGGCCAGCCACAGCAAGTCAGCCAACTGCAACAAGATAATCAACATCACGCCTCTTGGCTGCTTGTTCCTAGCCAGTTAAAGGTCGAGGCCAATTTACAACAAACATTGAAGCTGTCGATTACCGCGAGCGCTGAGAGTAAGATCTCTCGTGCTAAACCGTTAACCGTACAGTGGTTTGAACTGCCGGAGCAGCAAAGCAAAACGCTCATTCTTCCTTTTAGTGAAGGGATGCGCATTCCAACCGACAACCCACAGTGGGTTAACTATCTGACAAGCGAGCATTCTGCCAGCAATACCACCCAAGATCTCAAAATGCCATTTTGGAGTGTGGAAGCAAGCGATGAGCAGTACGTGAGCTACCAACTCAATACCGCCACCAACAACAAACTCAATTTTAATGCCAAGCAAAACAAGTTAGACATGCAAGCCACGCACGCTTTTACTGTACTCAACAAAGATGAGCCTTTTGAGGTGGAAATCTCTATTGGCAACTCGCCGTTAGATGGCGCAAAACGTTATCGTCAGTGGCGAAAAGAGAATGGACTATCGCAAACGCTCGAACAGAAAGCGCAGCAAAATCCGGCCATAAAAGAGCTTATCGGCGCAAGCCATGTCTATCTGTTTGGTAGAGACTTACTCTCTGAGCAAGATGTTAGCGACTTCTGGGCATTGAAAACTTGGTATTTTGAGCAGCCCCAGTGGGTAGCATCAAACGAAGCGCTCAAAGAGCTCAAACCGCTCATCAAGGGCAAAGATTTCTTAAGCCGCTATCATAAACGTTTGCTGATTGAAGAGGTGAATAATGGGCTGAACTCTTGGATCAAAGAGTCGCCCTCAAATAACGAGGCTGGGATCGCCAGCCAGTATCAAGCCGCTCAGGCACGAAAAGCATGGCTCGCAGAGCAGAAACTACCGTTTCTACGTGATGCCAGCACTTGGGGACAGGGGCTATCGACTTCCATGATCGACGCACTCAGCTCAGCTGGTTTGCAACACTTATGGTTAGGTTTGGATAATTGGATGCCCGCCTTTTACCAGCCACAAGTGGTTGACCAAGCAAAACAAGCTGGCTACTTAGTTGGGGTGTACGACTCCTACAATACCGCCATTGCAAAAGGCATCAACGATGGTTGGCTTACCGCGCAGCTACCGGATTCGATGCGTGAGCAATGTGCGATAGAAAACGCCGACGGTAAGCAACAGAAAGGATTTCGTGGCAACGGCTTTTACCTTAACCCTGCATGCCAATTAGGATTTGCGCAGCAACGCATTGAGGCGATTTTAAAATATGGCCGCTTTAACAGCCTGTTTCTTGATGTGGATGGGACCGGAATGGCACGTGAAGATTACTCGTACCAAGAGGGCCAAGGAATGAAAGAAAGCGCGATGCTGGAGGCATTTAATCAACGCATGCGCTGGATAGCCAATGAACAGAATGTGGTTCTCGGCTCTGAAGATGGTAACAGCCTGACGACACAAGGGCTCGCCTTTGCTCATGGTTTAGAAACGGTAGGATTTGGCTGGACAGATCCGGATATGAAAACTAACCGTCAATCGCCTTATTTTCTTGGGGCATGGTTTCCAGACAATAAGCCCGATTTTTTCTTCAAACCCGCGCAAGTCAAAGAGCCGTACAAAACACTGTTATTTGCACCGCAATACCGTATTCCTCTCTATCAAACCGTGTTCCATGATGAGGTGATCAACAGTCACCACTGGCACAGCGATAGTTTGAAGTTTTCCAACGTGCAAGCGGAGCGAGATTTAATCGCCATGCTGTATAACACCCCAGCGATGATTCACCTTAGCCGTGATGAAGCGACGCCTAACAGCGCTCGAGTCAACGAATTACGCCGCTATCAACAAGGGTTTACACCAATCCATGAAGTAGTGTGGAACCAACCTTTAGTCGATTTTAAATGGCTTGATGAACAAGGGATGGTACAACAAACAACCTTTGGTGATGGCAGTAAAATTACCGCCAATTTCTCTACGCAGCCATATAAAAAAGAGGATAAGGAAATAGTTCCAGCCTTGAGTATTCAAGCTGAACTCAGCAATGGGCAAAACCTCATTTGGCCATCGGATACGCTAAAGACAGAAAAATAGTCTCATCTCTCACTCATTAAAAGATAAGTAACTCATTAAAAGATAAATAATAGTGCGACACTTCAAGGAGGAAGTGTCCATTTCTGTTATTCAACAACCATAGCCAGTAGCACAAATACAATATGGGCAAACAAAACTAGACGACTGGTCTAATTTAAATTATAGTGCCGTCCATGAATACAAAAACCCATGATACTCGCCAACACATCCTTGAGGTCGGTTACCAACTGGTCGTAACCAAAGGCTTCACCAGTGTAGGCTTGTCTGAATTATTAAAAACCGCTGATGTGCCCAAAGGCTCTTTCTATCACTACTTTAAGTCAAAAGAGCAATTTGGCGAGGCACTGATTACGGACTATTTTCAGCACTATTTAGTACGGATTAATGCCCTTTTTAACCAAGAAGAAGGCAACGCCTATCAACACTTGATGCATTATTGGCAATGTTGGTATGAGCAGAGCAATGGCTTATGTAACGCACAGCGCTGCTTGGTGGTGAAATTAAGCGCTGAAGTTTCAGACTTGTCTGATGCGATGCGTATTGCTTTACTTAAAGGTGCAGATAGCATTATTGATGCGGTCGGAAAATGTATCCAACAAGGGATCGACGACGGCTCCATTCACGTACAACACAGCCAGCAAACCGCAGAATTGCTTTATAACCTTTGGCTTGGCGCAAGTTTGCTCAGTAAACTGCGTCAAGATAACCAAGGGCTTGCACAAGCGCTTACGAGCACCGAACACATTTTGCAAGGCCAGTGCCCTAGTTAAGATTTACCCCGCTATTTCGATAGCGGTTTTTTTGAAATCCAGACTAGACGACTGGTCTAATTTAAAATAATAAAGGACTCTCCAATGACTGAACAAACTAACCGCCGCATTGTACTCGCTTCACGCCCTGTCGGTGCACCAACGCCTGCTAACTTTCGCTTAGAACATGCGCCTAAACCAACACCTGCCGCTGGTGAAGTGCTGCTGCGTAGTGTTTATCTTTCACTTGACCCCTACATGCGCGGCCGCATGAGTGACGCTAAATCGTACGCCGATCCTGTCGCAATTGATGATGTCATGGTAGGCGGGAGCGTGTGTCAAGTGGAAGTATCAAACCACCCAAAATTTGAGCAAGGTGAGTGGGTACTCGCTTATACCGGATGGCAGGATTACGCTATTTCTAATGGCGAAGGTTTACTTAAACTCGGTAAAAATCCAACCTCACCCTCATACGCACTAGGCATCATGGGAATGCCCGGTTTTACCGCTTATATGGGTTTGCTAGACATCGGCCAACCGAAGCAAGGTGAAACTGTGGTAGTCGCCGCCGCCACTGGCCCAGTAGGGGCAACGGTTGGTCAAATTGCTAAAATCAAAGGCTGCCGCGTGGTGGGCATTGCTGGCGGTGAGGAAAAATGTCGTTACGCTAAAGAAGTATTAGGTTTTGATGAATGTATTGATCACAAAGCTGACGATTTTGCAGAGCAATTGGCTAAAACATGTGCTCAAGGGATTGACGTTTACTACGAAAATGTCGGTGGCAAAGTATTTGATGCGGTTTTACCTCTGCTTAACACAGCAGCGCGAGTTCCGCTGTGTGGTTTGATTTCTCAATACAATGCAACGTCGCTGCCTGAAGGACCTGATCGTCTCTCTATGCTGATGGGCACCTTGCTTACCAAACGAATTCGCATGCAAGGTTTCATTATTTTTGATGACTACGGCCATCGCTATAACGAATTTGCTACTGACATGACTCAATGGCTAAGCGAAGGGAAAGTGAAATACCGCGAGCAACTGATTGACGGTTTAGAAAACGCACCACAAGCCTTTATTGGTCTATTGGAAGGCAAAAACTTTGGCAAACTGGTTATCCAAATCAACCAACCACTTTAATAAGGACCGCATAATGATCAAACTTCACCATCTAAATAAATCACGCTCTAAGCGCATTATCTGGTTACTTGAAGAGCTCGGGGTTGAGTATCAAGTGGTTCCATATCAACGTGATAGCGTGACCTTTCTAGCACCGCCCGAGCTAAAAAGCGTGCATCCGTTAGGTAAGTCACCTGTGATTGAAGACAATGGCTTGGTGATTGCTGAATCTGGCGCCATTACCGATTACTTGATAGAAAAATACGGCCAACACTTTGCGCCTCAGCGTGGCAGCGTGGAATATGTGCAATACCAGCAATGGCTCCACTTTGCGGAAAGCTCTGCCATATTGCCGCTGCTATTAAAGATGTTTGTTGCCAAAGATGGCTGCCAAACCAATTTCCTTGGTGGCTATGCAGAAAGCGAAACGACCAAAGTGATGAGTTATTTTGACCAGTGTTTAGCGGATAAACGCTACTTAGTGGCCGACCAACTCACTGGCGCTGATTTCATGATGTCATTCATTGCTGAAATATTACTGACCAACGGAGCGATTACTCACTTCCCGAATATTGAACGTTACTTAAAGCAGCTCGCCACTCACCCTGCTTATCTAAAATCGAACCAAATCGAAGCGCAATACGCCTAACCTTAGGTTCCTGATGACGCCACTTCGTTATCGTCGAAGTGGCGTTTTTATTTCCATTATGGAAATGACTACTTGATGTATTATCAATAGTGAAAAGTAACCAAGCACATTAGGATTAAACCACAACAATATAAGGGTTTAATTTATGGGCCATTCACTCGATACACAGCAACGCTTCCAAGCCATCGTCACTGACGCACACCTCTCGCCTAAACAAAAGTCACACTTCCTTGCGCTAGAGGCCGAAGCAAGCTTGCCCTATCTGAAACTCTCTCCTGAGTTGGCTCGAGCAATGGAACAAGGCATTATCTGCGATATGTTTGAAGGCCATGCCCCTTTTAAACCACGTTACGTGTTGCCTGACTACGCAAAATTTTTAGCACAAGGCAGTGAACATTTAGAGCTTTCGCCTGCCAGTAATTTTGATGAAGCACTCAATATGCTGACCATTTTGTACCATCACGTGCCTTCAGTGACCTCTATTCCTGTCTATTTGGGGCAATTAGATAGCGTGTTGTTGCCCTATGTGGGCGAACTGAGCGAAGCGTCGATTTATCAAAAATTGAAGCTGTTTTGGATCATGCTTGATCGTACTCTGCCCGATGCTTTCATGCACGCCAACATCGGCCCGAGCGACAATATTATTTGTCGTACTATTTTACGTGTCGATGCTGAACTGAAACAGATCGCTCCCAACCTTACCTTCATGTATGACTCTTCTATCACTCCTGACGATTTACTGCGACAAGCGACCGATAATATCTGTCAATGCAGTAAACCGCACATCGCCAACTATCCGATTCATGCCACCGCCTATGGCGAGCAAGGTTTTGGTATCGTCAGTTGCTACAACTCGCTTCCTTTAGCGGGTGGCTGCAATACTTTGGTCAGAATGAATTTAAAAGAGGCCGCGAAAAAAGCCAGTGACCGCCAAACATTTTTAGATCAGATTCTACCCACTTACAGCCAATATATGATTGAGCTGATGGATGTTCGAGCTGCTCATCTGCACCAACAATCTCATTTTTTTGAAGGTTTTCTGACTCAAGAAGGGTTGATTGAAGAATCTCGTTTCGCACCGATGTTTGGCATTTATGGCATGGCTGAAGCCGTTAATCTATTACTGGAAAAGGAGCAGAGTAACGCTCGTTATGGCCATGATGATATCGCCAACCAATTAGGCATCGCCATTTCCGCCAAGCTGGCCAACATTGTACAAAACTCACCAGTCAAATATGGCTTCAACGGCTGTGCTTTGCTGCACGCGCAAGGTGGTATTAGCCTTGATCTTGATGTTACTCCGGGCGTGCGCATCCCTTATGGCACCGAACCCAACCCGATTGAATATGTACAAGCAACGGCTGGACATCATCAATATTACACCTCTGGTATCAGCGATATTTTAACTCTGGATGAAACCATAAAGGCCAACCCAGAGGCGATGTTCAACCTATGTAAAGGAGCCCTCCACTCTGGCTATCGCGAATTTACGGCCAACGTGGCTTCGAACGATTTAGTTCGCATTACGGGTTACATGGTGAAATTGTCTGAAATAGCGCAATTTGAGCAGCGCGGATCACGCACCAACACCACATTTCTTGGGGCAGAAGCGGCCAAAAACACGGCCGTGCTCAAGCGAAAAGCACGCGTGGTTAGCCATGAAATGCAATCGGCTTATCAACCAAACTCTGTCAACTAATGGTGAGTGGAAAACAGCCGCTCCGAGCAAAAGTCAGCCGAGTGCTGACTTTCTCCTGCGTTGATGGCCCGGGCAACCGACTGGTCATTTTTATGCAAGGTTGCAACTTCAATTGCTTGTCTTGCCATAACCCACATACGATTCGTCACTGTCACCATTGCGGTGATTGTGTAACAACCTGCCCATCGCAAGCACTGCGCCTCAATGCTGACCAGCAAGTCGAATGGCTAGCGAATAAATGCACTCACTGCGATCGCTGTATTGAGCACTGCATGCACCAATCAAACCCCAAAATTCATCACTACAGTGTTGAACAACTCGTGGAACTTATTCGCCGAAATCATTATTTCTTAGCCGGTATTACCATTTCAGGAGGGGAAGCAACCCTACAACTTCCGTTTATCATCGCTCTTTTCAAAGCCATCAAACGTGATGAAGAATTGAAACATCTCAGCTGTTTTATTGATAGTAATGGCTCACTATCAGAATCGGGATGGGACAAAATATCGCCCTATGTGGATGGCGCAATGATCGATTTAAAAGCTTGGCAAGAGGAAACGCATCGGTGGCTAACCGGACGCAGTAACCATAGAGTGATACGCACTATTTTCCACCTCGCTACACTGAATAAACTGCACGAAGTGCGACTGCTACATATACCGGACAAAAGTGATTTAGAGACTGAAATTACCGAAGTGGCGCATCTGATTAACCAGTTGCCTGCGAACGTCAACATTCGGCTCAACGCCTTCCAACATCACGGTGTGGTCGGCAAGGCCTTAACTTGGCAGCCATGCAGTGAAGGTGCAATGCTGCAGTTTCATCGAAAACTGGCCGCTCAAGTACAGCGAATTGTTTACCTGCCGACACTCTACGCCTAGCGTCGAAAACCACCATATCCATAGGCTACCTATATTAGATTAATAACCCGTACCATTTTGCCTAATGCATAACGCTCACCTATGCTTATCCAAACAGGCACTAACCGTTTAGCAAAAGGCCGAGCACTCGCTCTCATCACATAAAAAGGAAAGCATCATGATTGAATGGGATTTCTTACATCTTTTCGATACTCAAGAGCTCTTTATATTTTATTAACGAGAACCAATATTATTAACGAGAACCAACCTCATTTTAAATAGCAGCCGCAATTTCACCTTCAATATCCTTTTGCGGCTCTTTTTGTACTGGCGGAACTTGCCCTTCTTCTACAGCGTGTTGGTAACATCCACTTAGCTTAATGGCTAAATACATGTCCGCACGAATCACCACGCCGCCGTCACCCGTTGAAATTCCAGCGATCTCACACCATTTTCTCAAACTGCGTTTACGCCCCGCTAGCACTAAACGAATACCTCGTTTTTTCAAAATGCTTTGCACGTCCGATAACATCGCCATGACGCTTAAATCTAAATGGGTAAAACTCGACACCGCATCAATAATCACGCACCCCACACTCATGCCCGCCGATTCAGTGTGAAATAAAATACGACGTTTAAAGTAAGGCGCATTGAAATAAGTCAGCGGAGAGTTGAAACGATAAATCACCAAACCCGGTATTGGTTTCGCCTTCGCTGACGTATCAATCGTGCGAATCGTGCCTTTATCATCCAAACCCAATGTTTGATCACTTGGCCGCATCACGGTGCGTAAGAACTGAAACAGACCCAGTAATACCGCAAGAGTGATGCCGGGGATAACGCCAATGACCAATACAGCGATGAAGGTTAAGCTTGCCAAATAGAAGGCGTCTTTATCACGCTTGTGTAAACTCCAAATCCCTTTCAGATCCAGCAACGAGATAGACGCGATAATCAACACAACTCCCAATGCAGCAATCGGAATGTATTGTAGTGGCTGATACGCCACAATCGCGACAAATCCAATCACAATCGCTGCAATAATCGAAACTAATTGCGATTTTCCACCATTAGCGTCATTCACCGCCGTACGTGAATCCGCCCCACTGATGGCAAAACCTTGTGAAAATGCAGAAGCAATATTAGCTAAACCAAGCGCGCGAAACTCTTTGTCGGCGTCAATATCGTAACCATTTTTTGCCGCAAAACTGCGTGCAGTGAGCATCATACTGACAAAGCTCACCATCGCTAAGTTCAAAGCGGGCATGACTAATTCACGGCTCACCCCTAGATCAAATAGAGGGGTTTGGAATATCGGTAACCCACCTTGGATTAAACCAACAACTTTAACGCCAAGATGTTCAGCGCCAAAAAACCACACCCAAAATGCAGCAGCGATGATAGCCAACATCGCTGCTGGCCAATTGGGCCTGACACGCTTACACAGAAAATAAACCACCACTGTCAGCGCACTTATCAATAAGGTTTGCCAATGCAAATCAATCAGTAAGGATGGCGCTTCCACGATACGCTCTAGTAGATATTGCTGCTCATATTTCAGCCCAAACACTTTAGCAAATTGACCCACGATAATGGTCAGAGCAACACCGTTTAACAACCCAAGTAGAATAGGGCGAGAGAGAAAATCGGCTAAAATACCGAGTTTGAAACGACTGGCCAGCAAACACCATACACCAGTCATTGCCGTCATTGTCATGACCAACTGCCAGTGTTTGAGAGGATCGCCCATCGCCAGCGGTGTCACTACCGCCGCAATCACTGCGCAAGTTGCCGCGTCTGGGCCTAAGATCAACTGCCTAGACGTGCCAAAAATCGCGTAAACCAACATCGGCAATACGCAGGAATATAAGCCGACAATCGCGCTTACTCCAGTGAGCTGCGCGTACGCTATCGCGACAGGCAGTGCAACCGCAACCACAGAAAGCGCCGCACGTACGTCATCCATCAACCAGCGAGTTTCATAGTCTTTCAGTTGGTGTAAACCCGGCATCCACTGTTGTACAAATGCACTATTCAAATTGCCTCCCCCTCTTCTCGCAACAAGGTTTTCACATTAAGCATAACTCATTGCTAACAAACTAGCGCTTATAATTGGCTGATTTTATTGAAGTATGAGAAAAAGAAAAAGTGCAGGAAAAAGATCGCCTCCATAGGTCGACTTATGTGAAAATAGCCCACTCCATTTCACTCGCCTAAAGTTGTACTTATGAAATTTCAAGCTGCCATTTTTGATATGGATGGACTGTTACTCGACACGGAACGTGTCTGCCTTACAATATTCGAACAAGCTTGCCACGCAGTTGGCGTCCCATTTTTAAAAGAGGTTTATCTCTCGGCTATTGGTCGCAATGCGGCAGGCATTGAACAAGCACTGCGCGCAGGCTACGGGCCAGAATTAGACTATCCGGTATTACATACGGAGTGGCGTAAACGTTACGATGCCGTGGTGAAACACCAGGCGATCCCAGTGAAAGAAGGGGTTATCGAGTTATTACAATGGTTAAAAGCCAATCGTGTTCCTACTGCCGTCGCAACATCAACCCAAAAAGACGTGGCACAAATTAAGCTGCGCCTTTCAGGCCTTGAGCAATACTTTGACTCGTTCACAACCGGTTGTGAAGTGACACATGGCAAACCCGATCCTGAGATTTATCTACTCGCTGCGCAACGTCTTGGCGCTGAACCGACCCAATGCTTAGCCTTTGAAGATTCTAATAACGGCGTGCGATCCGCCGTGAGTGCGAATATGATCACCTACCAAATTCCTGATCTCGTCGAACCCAGTGAAGAGGTTTTGGCCCTTGGACACCATGTGGTCCCCTCACTACATCACGTTTTAACGGCCCTGAAAAACAGTAATTGATCGGTTTTTCATACGCCGCCTGTTTGATTTCGATTGCCATAACTAAACAGCGTGATATTGGTATTGTAATTACAGATAGCTAACAAGTAACAAGGGGGTATCATTGATACCCCCTTCTTTAGTCAATAAGAAATATTCGTTAATATTTAGGTGGTGTACCTTCACAATTAGAAACTACAGCGTCAATTTGTATTAACGCATCCATAGGCAGTTCTGAAACACCAATCACGGTTCTCGCAGGTAGCTCATGGTTAAAGAAGGTTGTGTAAACTTCATTGACAATATTAATGTCATCCATATTTTTTATTTGAATATTGACTTTAACAATATCATCCATAACATGCTCAACACTCTCTACAATATTCTTTATATTTTCTAAACACTGCTTAACTTGTTCTTTTATTCCACCAGCAACAACTTCATTATTTTTTGGAGATAAAGGTAACTGACCTGAAATATGATTATAATGAGAAAAAGCAACAGAGTGGGAATAGTCGACTTCAGGTGCATTCACGGTATTATTTTCTTCAATCACAAGTAAGCGAGTATCTTCAGGAAGCTGTGGCGGTGTACCATCACCATGTGACACAACAACATCAATTTGCACCAATGCATTCATAGGCAAGTCAGCAACACTAACTAGGCTTCGCGCAGGCACATAACTTGGGAAAAATTGTCCACAGACTTCATTGATGGCTTCTGCATCAGATATATTTTTAAGAAATATCGTTGTTTTAACGATATCAGCCATCGTATGACCAATACTTTCTAAGATAGCATTAATATTATTCAAACACTGTTGACTCTGTTCTTTAATACCACCTTGTACTATTTCTCCCGTTTTAGGTTCAATCGGCAATTGAGCCGAGAGGTTATTATAATGAGAGAAGGCCGCGGTTTGAGAGTATAGACCTTGAGGTGCATGCTCAGTATTCCTTGAGACTTTGATGAGCTCACAAGGCGCTTGTGGAGCAGTGCCTTCACCGTTTGAAATAAGAGCATCAATTTGCACTAAAGCATCACTGGCAGGTAAAGCCGTAACCGCCGCTATGGTCACTGTAGGAAGCGGCCCCTGAAAAAAAGTGGGGTATACTTTTTTGATGGCATCAATATCTGAAATATTCTTTACAAAAATATTCATTTTGACCACATCATCCATAACGTGACCAATACTTTCTACGATAGACTGTATATTATTCAGACATTGCTTCGTTTGGTCATTTATACAACCAATAACAATTTCACCTGTTTTAGGATCTATCGGTAGTTGTGCTGAAATATTATTATAATGAGAAAAAGCGACAGTTTGTGTAGAGACGGCACATATAGGTGCATTTTCTGTGTTTCTTGAAACCTTTACAATATCGGCAGCCATATCGAAATTTATCCTATTATTAGTAGAAATACGTATTTATATTTAATAAGTGTTTTTTGATAAAACAATCAAAGTGGCGAAATGGTAAGTTAAAAAATTTTCAGTGAATGTGACATACATTAAAATATTATTTGACTAGAAAGTCATCGCTTATATTGATAATGATTGATTAACGACTAATTATCCACAATCGTGTTAATAACGTGGATTAAAGAATATTTATCCTAGAAATGATTCTAAAATTGTGAATATAATCTCATGAAACTGAATACTGTATTTTCTTGATTTAGTCCAATAATGATAGGTTGTTCACAATAAGCTGCTGAAAATTTACACATAAACTTGATTAATGTGCCATTTCAATCGTGATAAATGCATAAATTTCCTGAGTCACTTAGTTTCCTTACTCCATCAAAGCGCACAATAGCATGCGTATATTGAGCTACTTAATGGCTTGTTTTCTGTTGAAACTGCTTCACGCTGCGCTTTTGAGCACTGCGGCGGTTGGCTTGCTTATCACGCGGTTTGCGCTTCGGTTCACCGCTGGTCGGTTGGTCTGTCACTGGAAAATCGGTCAACGCCTGCAGAGGTAAAGCGCGCTGCGTTAAGCTGCGGATTGCCTCCAGCGCTTGGCTTTCACCATGGCAGACCAGCGAAATCGCCACACCACCTTGACCAGCACGCGCTGTGCGGCCAACGCGGTGAATATAAACTGGCGCACTAGGCGGTAAATCAAAATTGATCACCACTGGCAGCGCGTCAATGTGAATACCACGCGCCAGTAAATCGGTGGCCACCAGTACATCCACTTGATTCGCTTTGAAATCGGCTAACGTTTGCTCGCGAATAACTTGATCTTTTTCACCATGCAAAGCTGCCGCACGAATACCCGCTTTGAGTAATTTTTTCGCGACCGCGTCAGCACTATCACGAGCGCTAATGAACACTAATACTTGCTGCCCAGCTCGCTGCTTAATCAGAGCAATTAATGCTTGTGCTTTACTGCCCTTATTCACAAGGTAGAGCTGCTCTTCAATTTCTTCCACCACTTGATTGGCTTGATTCGCCTCTATCTTTACCGGGTTATTTAACACAGCCAATGCCACCTGTTCGAGATCGGCGGCGAGTGTGGCGGAAAACAACAACGTTTGTTTGGTTTGGGGCATAAAACTGAGCAGGCGTTGTACATCCGGCCAAAACCCCATCTCTAACAGTCTGTCAGCTTCATCTAACACCACACAGTGCATCGACTCCAATGAGATCAGTTGCTGTGTGAGTAAATCAAGCAAGCGGCCCGGTGTCGCGACGATTAAATGCGGTAATTTGGCCAACTGCGCAAGCTGCTCTTCTTGGGCCACTCCCCCGCATAAAGTGCATAAGCTAATGCCCATTTTGCTTGCCACGGTACTCAGCTCTTGGCTGACTTGTTGTGCTAATTCACGGGTAGGAACAATGACAACCGATTGAATTTCAAGAGTATTAACTTCAATCCGTTGCAGTAAAGGCAAACCATAAGCTAACGTTTTACCACTGCCCGTCTGCGCGAAGGCAAGCACATCTTGCCCAGAAAGTACGGCTGGAATAGCCAATTGTTGGATTTTGGTCGCCGTGTGTCGCGACGCAGGCAGCGCAGCCATCAAAGGGGCGCTTAAGTTAAGCTTAGAAAAATTCATAAACGACTAGCAGGGTGAAAAAGGTTGCGCCGAGTCTAAAGCTATTCATTCTCCATCACAACTGTCGATACGGATCAGGACTGAATCTGGCCGCCAGTACTCAAATTCACAGTCCATGATCTCGCCATCTTGTTTGTAATTAACTCGACAAATTTTCATTACAGATTGGCCAGCAGCCAAGTTAAGGGCTTTTGCCACATGAAGAGGTGCAGCCGTAGGGATTACTTCAAAACGAGAACGCGTGGTGATGTAACCGTATTTTTGCTGATAGAGATGCGTTAACGAAGCGGTTAAATTTTCCTCTAATATCTTTGGAAACCACTGCGCAATCAGGCAGTTTTCGACAAACAGTACCGCTCGCCCGTCAATCGAGCGCAACCGTTCAATAATATGAATGGGCGTAATTCGGTCAATATCCATCGCTCTTGCATACTCACGAGAAGCCATCACGCTGCGTACCGCAACTAGCTTAGTTTCTGCGATTCGGTGCTGCTCGCGGATCATCTGGTGGAAGTGGCAACGCGATAGCGGGTTATAATGAATTCGCGCCGGAGAGACAAACCAGCCACGCCGCTCTTCTCGGTAAATCAACCCTTCGGTTTCCAGTGAAACCAAAGCGTCTTTAATTGTAATGCGCGTTGTATTAAACAATTCACTCAATTCACGTTCAGATGGCAGTTTTTGTCTGTCGCTCAGCATCCCACTGCAAATTTGATCACGAAGGGTGCCTTTAATGTTACCAAGTTGGGTCTTTTCTAAAGGAGCATTTGCCACTGGCAAAGGGCTGCGAAATCTCATGCGTGACCTAGTCCAATATTATACAGAGTGAATAAACGTCTTTTAGACTACTTAAGGCAGATAACAGATTTATGACAGGCTAATTGATTGAATTTGAAATAAAAGTGCAATAGAAAATCATCAAAAATGTCAAATAACTACACCGAAAACGTCACAGTTCTTCCCTAGGATAAAAATCGAACTTACTGACCTAGTCCAGAAGGATAGCGACAATGAAAACCTTATTTACCCGCGCAACGACTGCCACAGCACTTGCGCTGACTCTTTCGACTTCGGCTTTTGCTAAAGAGGCTGATTTACAATCTTTGATCAACGCAGCGAAACAAGAAGGCCAAGTGTACAGCATTGGTATGCCCGGCAGTTGGGCCAACTGGCAAGACACGTGGAGCGATTTAGGTAAGATTTATGGCCTAAAACACCAAGATACGGATATGAGCTCAGCGCAAGAAATTGCCAAGTTTGAAGCCGAAAAGAAAAATGCAACCGCCGATATCGGTGATGTTGGCTTTGCATTTGCTCGCGTGGCGGTGAAAAAAGGCGTAACTCAAGCGTACAAACCGAGCACTTGGAATGACATCCCTGACTGGGCCAAAGATAAAGATGGCCACTGGGCTCTGGCTTATACGGGCACCATTTCATTTATCTCGAACAATAATCTAGTCAAGAATGCGCCAAAAACGTGGAACGATTTGCTCAAAGGCGATTACAAAATCAGTATTGGTAATGTAGGCGTTGCCGCGCAAGCAAATAATGCCGTACTAGCCGCTGCTTTTGCTCATGGTGGCAGTGAAAATAACCTCGATCCGGCAATCGAATTTTTTGCCAAACTCGCCAAGCAAGGGCGCTTATCATTTACAGACCCAAGTATCGCTAACCTCGAAAAAGGTGAAGTTGAAGTGGCCGTATTGTGGGATTTCAACGCCCTAAGTTACCGTGACCAAATTGACCGTAACCGCTTTACCGTTAACATTCCGCAAGATGGTTCTGTGATTTCCGGCTACACCACCATCATCAATAAATACGCCAAAAACCCAAACGCGGCCAAGCTAGCACGTGAATACATCTTTAGCGATCAAGGCCAAATCAACCTTGCACAAGGCTATGCTCGCCCGATCCGCAGCAACGTTGCACTGCCTGCTGCGGTACAAAGCAAATTGATTGCTAACGATCAATACCAGAACGTGAGCCCAATTAGCGACTTTAATGCTTGGGAAAAATCAGCTCGTCAATTGCCACGTCAATGGCAAGAAAATGTCATTATCCACCAGCAGTAAGAGGCAACCATGAACAATAAGGTGATCCTTGTTGTTCTTGATGGACTCAATTATTCCGTAGCCCGTGATTGCATGGGCTACTTAAACGGCTTAATTGAGCAGCAAAGAGCAACCTTATACTCCCTACAATGTGAATTACCTTCGTTATCGCGTCCTTTGTATGAATGTCTACTCACTGGCGTAAAGCCTGTCGAAAGCGGCATTGTTCATAACCACATTGTGCGCCTTTCACATCATCAATCCATCTTCAGTTTGGCAAAAGAGCAAGGGCTGACAACAGCCGCAGCGGCGTATCATTGGGTCAGCGAGCTCTATAACCGCGCGCCTTTTGATGCAACGCGCGATCGTTTTACCTGTGATAAAACACTCAATATTCAGCATGGCTGTTTTTATCACTGGGATCACTATCCCGATGAAGCACTGTTTTTAGACGCCGAACACTTACGTCGTACTCATCAGCCTGATTTTTTACTGATCCATCCAATGAATATCGATGATGCTGGGCATAAGTTTGGCCTTGATTCAGGACAGTATCGTAATAGTGCACGCATGGCCGATGCGCTGTTATCTCACTTTTTAGAAAGTTGGCTAAACGATGGCTACCAAGTGATGGTGACCAGCGATCACGGCATGAACAATGACAAGTCACACGGCGGAATATTAACCGAAGAGCGCAACGTCCCGCTGTTTGTATTGGGCGATCAATTTTCGCACCAAGCTTGTGAGATCAAACAAACTGAGCTCTGCGGCCTGTGCTGCCAACTGCTTAATCTTGATCACAATAAGCCCTTTTCTGCGGAGTGCTTAGCATGAGCAGTAGCCAAGTTATTAGCAAGCCTAGCGCCGTGCTGAGCCAATCAACGCACTGGGCACGCAAACTCAAACCTGCGTTATGGCTTACTCCTTTTGCGCTGTTTTTCTACTTATTTCAGCTCGCCCCCATGCTGTGGGTTTTGTTCAACAGCTTTATCTCTGACGATCAATGGTCACTAGACCATTATCGCGAAATTTTCAGCTCATCCTTTATTTTACAAGGGCTGGGCAACAGTTTGTGGCTCGCCATATGGTCCAGCGTCGCGGGCCTTGCGATTGCGGCAATGTTGGTCGCCTCCTTACGCCGAGTCGATGGCAAGCTGCGCGATGGTGTGATCGCCTTTACCAATATGAGCAGTAATTTTGCTGGCGTCCCTTTGGCATTCGCTTTCATTATTATTCTTGGGGTCAACGGCGCACTGACTTTGCTGCTAAAGCAATACGGTTTGATTGAAGAGTTCAACCTATATGGCAAATGGGGGCTGCTGGCGATGTATATCTACTTTCAGATCCCTCTTGGCGTGCTGCTGCTCTATCCTGCATTTGATGCGCTCAGTGATGACTGGCAAGCGGCGGCATCTACTCTGGGCGCCAATGGATGGCAATATTGGCAGAAAATCGCCTTGCCTGTGCTTTCACCAGCCCTACTCGGCACCTTGATTATCCTAATCGCCAATGCGATGGGCGCGTATGCCAGCGTCTACGCACTCACATCCGGCAACTACAACGTCATTACGGTACGCATTGCCAGTTTAGTGGCGGGAGATCTGTTCTTAGAGCCCAATTTGGCCGCCGCCATTTCCGTAGTATTGATGCTAATTTTAGCCTTCATTACTGTGATCAATCAGTGGCTAATTGCGAAAAGCTATAGCGCAAGGAACACCCATGCAAAACGCTAATCCTACCCTTGATAAAATCACCTTTCATAAAAGTGTGGTCTATTCCATCGTGGGAGTGATGTTGCTGCCCATTTTAGCCACCTTGGTTTATTCCTTTTCTTCACGCTGGGGCGCAACGATTTTACCCGATGGCTTCACCTTTGACTGGTATCTCAAACTGCTGACCGACCCTCGCTTTCTCGATGCATTTGGCCGCTCATTGCTGATTGGCATCGCTTCTCTGACACTCAGCGCGGTTTTGATTATTCCGGCGATCTTCGTGGTGTTTTACTATTTCCCTCGTCTCGATAAAGTAATGAACCTGCTGATTTTAATTCCTTTTGCGGTACCGCCTGTGGTCTCTTCAGTTGGATTACTGCAACTGTACGCCGATAGCCAATTTCCAATTGTGGGTACACCTTGGATTTTGATCGGCACTTATTTCACCATTGCGCTGCCGTTTATGTACCGTGCAATTGCCAACAGTTTTGAGGCGATCCATCTACACGATCTCATGGACGCCGCGCACCTGCTCGGCGCAAGCACCAGCCGTGCTTTTTTACTGATCGTACTGCCAAACATTAGAAAAGGGTTGATGGCTTCGCTGTTTCTATCCTTTTCTTTTCTACTTGGCGAGTTTGTATTTGCGAACATTCTGGTCGGCACGCGCTATGAAACCTTGCAGATTTATCTCTACAACATGCGTCAGACTAGTGGTCACTTCACCTCCGCGTTAGTGATGACTTACTTCCTATTTATCTTTTTACTGACTTGGCTCGCCAGTCGTTTTAGCCGAGGATCCACTCAATGAATTCCACGACCCACACAACCTCTCGTTCTGATTACGTCCACGTCGACAACCTCACCAAACGTTTTGGCAACAATACCGTTTTTGAAGGGATTGAATTTTCCATTGAGCAAGGGGAATTTGTCACGCTACTTGGCCCGAGCGGCTGCGGGAAATCGACCTTATTACGCAGTTTGGCTGGCTTAAATCCCGTCGATGACGGCGAAATTTGGGTCAACGGTGAAAACATCACTAACCAAACACCACAGCAACGCGGCATTGGCATGGTGTTTCAATCCTACGCTCTGTTTCCAAATATGACGGTGGCTGAAAACATCGCTTTTGGCCTCAAAATGCAAGGGCAAGACAGAGCTTACATCGCGCGCGAAGTACAAAAAGTGGTCGAACTGGTTTCGCTGATAGGGAAAGAAAAACACTATCCCAACCAGCTCTCGGGTGGGCAGCGCCAACGCGTCGCTTTAGCTCGCGCCTTAGTGGTCAAGCCGCGTATTTTGCTACTTGATGAACCCCTTTCAGCACTGGATGCCAAAATTCGCAAACATTTACGCCAGCAGATCCGTGATATTCAAAAAGAGCTCAATCTCACCACCGTATTTGTAACCCATGATCAAGAAGAGGCGATGATTCTCTCTGATCGTATTTTTTTAATGCACCAAGGTGAAATCGTTCAGCAAGGCTCCCCAGAAAGCATTTATACTCAGCCAGCCAATGAGTTTGTGGCCGGTTTTATGGGCCATTACAATTTAGTAGAGGCGGCCACCGCCAAGCAGTTGTTTAACATAGACACGGCTTGGAAAGTGGCTATTCGCCCCGAATCCATCTACGTCAAGGAAGCTGGGCGGAGCTATGGTGCCCATGTTTCTGCGCCGCAACATGGCACCATCAAGCATCACCAATTACTGGGTAATGTCATTCGCTACCATGTGGATGTGCGAGGCTGCGAGCTCACGGTCGATTTACTCAATCGTTCATCAGAGCGATTATTTTCCACTGGCAGTCAGCTAGAATTACTGTTTAACCTTAACGAAATACAACCTGTGAGAGCCTAAATAGATGCCGACACCTCTATACGTTTTTGATATGGACGACACATTGATTGACGGCGACTGCGCAATGATTTGGAGCGAATATTTGGCCGATAAGGGCATAGCGAGCGACCCTGATTTTGTCGCGCAGGATAGGCTGATCATGTCACGCTATGCCAGCGGTGAAATGGACATGGAAAATTACCTCGATTTTGCGATGCAACCTTTGCTCACCCTGCCCACAGAGCAAGTCCAGCGCTTGGCGGACGATTGTGTCGCTACACGCATCGTACCTAGGCTATTTCCTCAAGCCAAAGCACTCATTAAACAGTTAACGGACGAGCGTATTCAAATGCTAATTATTTCGGCGTCGGTCAGTTTTTTGGTTAAAGCTGTCGCCCGTAAAATAGGCGTTGCAGAGGCGATGGGTATCGATATGGTCATAGAGAACAACCATTACACCACGCATATTTTGGGGACACCCACCTACCGAGACGGTAAAGTCACTCGCTTAAATGAATGGCTAGCTAAGCGCCCACAATACGTGGGTCAAGTGCATTTTTTCACTGACTCGATCAATGATTTACCTTTGTGTCTACACGCCGATTTCACCTATTTGGTTAACCCATGCACGCGTCTCATCCAATACGCTCAGCCCCAACAATGGCCGATATTAAAGTGGGGCTAATCACATCCTCTACTTTTGATGAATCATGTAACTTGAGGCGCTGGCGGTAAACTTCTAGTATGAAGACAATAAGTTAACCGAGCCTCTCGCCATGAGCATGAAACACCGCATTGCCTTTATCTCTCTTTTACTATCAACTCTCAATGCTTGCTCGCCGGAAAATAGCGCGCAAGCATTGGGCGCTTTAGAACGAGACCGCATCACTTTTTCCGCCACCGCCAATGAGATCATTCGCGCGCTTCCTGTCGCGGAAGGCAGCGCAGTGCATGCTGGCGAAGTATTGGTTCGACTGGATACCAGAAATCAGCAGGCGGTGCTGGCCCATGCACTCGCAGAGGCGGCCAAAGCGCAAGCGTATTTGCTCAAACTGAGTAATGGTGAACGCCAAGAAGACACGGCGGCCGCACAAGCCAAAGTCAATCGCGCGCAAGCCAAACTGACAGAGGCGTTGCAAAACTTCAAACGTGTGGAAGAACTGGTTGGTAAAAAGCTCCTCAGCCAATCAGAAAAAGACAGCGCCACCGCCACGCGTGATGCCGCTCGCGCCGAACTCGATTCTGCAAAAGAAGAGTTTGCTAAGCTCACCGCTGGCACTCGCCCTGAAGATATTGAACAAGCGCAAGCGGCGCTGACCGCCGCCAAAGCCGACGTCTCACTGCAACAGCAAAAGCTCGACGAGTTAACCATTGTCGCCACCCGCGATGGAATTTTGGATAACCTCCCATACAACTTGGGTGAGCGCGTCCCAAACAACGGCATTGTCGCTATCATCCAAGCCAGCCGCATCCCTTATGCTCGCGTCTACGTTCCCGCACCACATCGTTTAGCGGTCGTGCCGGGCGCACAGTTTCCAGTGCATATTGACGGTATAAAAGAGCCGCTGCAAGGCACTGTGCGTTGGGTGGCAACGGAACCCTCTTTCACGCCTTACTACGCACTGACCGAAAATGAACGCGCCCGCTTAATGTATCTAGCCGAAGTGGATCTGCCCGAATCCGCGCAATCGCTCCCTTCTGGCATTCCGGCGCAAGTCGATTTAGCGAGGCAAAAATAGTGACTGAACTCGCCATTCACGCCCGTAATGTGGTCAAAAAATTTGGGGATTTCACTGCGATTGAAGGCATCAATCTGAGTGTCCCCAAAGGAACCATTTACGGTTTTCTCGGCCCAAATGGTTGTGGCAAATCGACCACAATTCGCGTACTCACGGGTTTATTAAGCCCTACCTCCGGCAGTGTTGATGTGCTGGGGTTAGCGATCCCAAAACAATCCGAGCAATTGCGCCTAAAAATTGGTTATATGACGCAAAAATTTTCGTTATACGATGATTTGACCGTAGAGGAAAACCTACAATTTATTGGACAAATTTTTGGTATGCCGCGCAAAGCATTGGCACAACGGCTCAATGAACAGTTGTGCACTTATGGGCTTGATCAGCGCCGAAAACAACGCGTAAGTGGGATGAGTGGCGGCCAAAAGCAGCGCTTGTCACTAGCAGCAGCCACGATGCATAAACCTGAACTGCTGTTTTTGGATGAACCAACGTCGGCGGTCGATCCTGAAAATAGACGGGAATTTTGGGAACAATTGTTCGATCTTTCAGACCAAGGCACCACCATTTTGATCACCACTCACTACATGGATGAAGCGGAACGCTGCCACCGTTTAGCCATCATGGAATCGGGTTTAATTCGTGCAGATGGTGAGCCAGAAACCTTAATGAATACGATGGGCGTCAACATTGTCGAAGTCCGAGCCCATAATTTGCGCCAATTAAAAGAAAAAGTCATGGCTCGGGCGGAGGTTCGCTCTGCTGCGCAACTTGGCATCCGCTTGCGGATCCTTATTCATCAACAAGTCACACAACCTATCGCGTGGCTAAAAACAACCTTCCCTGAACTGGCTGAAGCTGAGATGAATCTAGCTCGCCCAAGTTTGGAAGATGTCTTTGTCACTGTGACTGGCAAGGGGCGTCAATGAAAGCACTGTTTCGAATGAAAGCGGTGATGGTGAAAGAGATACGCCAACTCTCGCGAGACAGAATTACGTTCGGCATGGTAGTGATGATCCCACTGATCCAGCTGTTGCTATTTGGCTTTGCCATCAATACTGACGTACGCAATATTCCGATCGCCATCGTTGATCAAAGTGAAAGTACCCTCGGACGGTTAATTGTAGAGTCAGTCAAAGCCACACAGGTTGTGAGCGTCAAACACACTTTTGCCACAGCAGATCAAGCTGAACATGCAATTGAACAAGGTAACGTGAGAGCAGCGCTGATCCTGCCAAAAGATCTCACCCAGCGCGCGGTGCAAAACCGCGTGTTAGGCCAGTGGATTGTTGATGGCTCCGATACGATGATCAGTGCCTCCATTTTAGGTCTGCAATCCATGCCGCTGACCGATTTTGATTTTGACATTCGTCCAGCTACCGTCAAAACCTTTGAAGTCACGCTGTTTTATAACCCCACTCGCCGCTCTGCGGTCAATATCGTACCCGGTTTACTGGGGGTTATTTTAACCATGACGATGATCCTCTTCACCAGTGCCGCGATTGTGCGAGAAAAAGAGCGCGGCAATTTAGAACTGCTGATCACCACGCCAATTCACTCTATTGAGCTTATGGTTGCCAAAATTGTGCCCTATATCTTTGTCGGATTAATTCAGGTCTTCATCATCTTGGGCTTAGGGCATTTTATTTTTGACGTGCCCATTAATGGTGCGATCAGCCAAATTCTCTTCGGTACTTTGCTGTTTATCGCCGCCAGTTTGACCTTAGGTTTGGTGATTTCAACCATTGCTTCCACTCAACTGCAAGCCATGCAGATGACTGTTTTTATCTTACTGCCTTCGATTTTACTTTCTGGATTTATGTTTCCCTACGAAGGCATGCCAGTAGCAGCACAGTGGATTTCTGAAGCGTTGCCCGCGACCCACTTTATGCGCATGATCCGCGGGATTGTGTTGCGCGGTGCTAACCTCATGGATCTATGGCGAGATGCGTTATGGATGTTAAGCTTTACCGTCGGTGGGATTATCGTCGCATCTTTGAGATTTAAGAAATCCCTTGATTAACGCCATTCACATTTGAAGGCTAATTTTTAAGCCAAAAGAAGGAAACTAACATGTTAAAGTCACTGATGACCAAAGCGTTATTGTGTGTAGGTCTGATCTCCAATACCTCAGATGCATTGGCATCAGAGCGCTCAACGATAGCATGGCAATGGATTGAAAATGGCGCGCTTTTAGTCGATGTTCGAACCGCAGCAGAATTTGCAGCTGGCCATATTGAAGGTGCGCTAAACTACCCACTTGATACTGTTAGCAGTGCTTTTTCTCACATCGATAAACAACAACCGATTGTGGTTTACTGCCGCAGCGGCAATCGATCGGGCCAAGCCATGGCCTATTTACTCGAGCAAGGATTCACTCAAGTACATAACGGCGGCGGTTTAGAGGAAATGATCATTCATCCTTCGGCAATAAAGCCGCTCAATTGATGTTAACCTACTCACATTCACGTTATCGCTCTGTTTGTTCTTAATTGGCTCTCAAAGCGCAACAGGAAGACAGCGCTTGTTATTCGGCAACAATGATCGATTTTTTGATTGGAACGTAGAAGATGTTCGATAACCAATCTCAACGGTATACAGCATGCAAACGTACAAAACCTTACGCTTGATCCTAGGCGATCAGCTCAATATCAAGCACTCTTGGTTTAACAAAACGGATGATTCCGTGCTATACGTGGTAGCTGAACTTAAACAAGAAACAGGCTATGTAAAACATCACATTCAAAAAATCTGCGCCTTTTTTGCCGCGATGGAAGCTTTTGCCGAATTATTGCAAAGTGAGGGACACCAGGTTCTCTACTTGACCCTTGATGAAACTGCCGATTATTTGCAGCTACCACCATTGATTAGTGATCTGTGTCATCAGATCAACGCAGAATACTTTCACTATCAGCGACCTGACGAATACCGAGTTTGGCAACAGTTGCAGGAGTTAAACCTCTCTCATGCACAAGTGACTTGTTTTGATACTGAACACTTTTTATTGCCTTTTGACGAGATCACTCAGCATTTTAACACCGACAAAACCACTATTATGGAGCCGTTTTATCGCAAAATGCGTAAGCGATTCGGTATTCTTCTGCAAGATGATCATCAAACGCCTTTGGGTGGGCGTTGGAATTTTGATCACCAAAATCGCAATAAGCTCAGCGTGCAAGACATAGAAAACCTACCCAAACCACTTAGCTTTCAAAACGATGTCAGTGCAATTTATAACCGTTTACAGCACCATAATATTCACGTTTTCGGCCTGTATACTCCTTCATTGTTATGGCCGATTAACCGCTCACAAGCGCTGTCATTATTGGCCCACTTTTGTCAGTACGGCTTGCCGCTGTTTGGTCGCTTTCAAGATGCAATGACGGCAAAGAGCCCACATCGTTGGAGCCTCTACCATAGCCGGCTCTCTTTTGCACTCAACTGCAAACTACTATCGCCTGCAGAAGTCATTCAAAGTGCACTCATGCGATTTGAGAATGACAATACGATGGATTTAGCACAAATCGAAGGATTCATTAGGCAAATTTTGGGCTGGCGTGAGTACATTCGAGGCATTTATTGGGCGAACATGCCCCAATACGCCAAGCACAACGCCCTTGATGCTCAACGACCTCTTCCTCACTACTATTGGACAGGGGATACTCGTATGCATTGTGTTAAACAAGCCGTAACTCAATCACTGGAATTTTCCTACGCACACCATATCCAACGTTTGATGATCACGGGTAATTTTGCACTCCTATCAGGTTGCGAGCCGGATGAGGTGGATGACTGGTACTTAGGTATTTATATTGATGCATTGCAATGGGTAGAAATGCCCAATACCCGAGGTATGGCTCTGTTTGCTGATGGGGGAATTGTTGCCACCAAGCCTTATGCCGCAAGCGGCTCTTACATCAATAAAATGAGTGATTACTGCAAAGATTGTCACTACCAAGTAAAGAGCCGTAGTGGTCTAAATTCATGTCCATTCAATAGTTTATATTGGCAGTTCATGCTCACTCATCGTGAACGGTTAGCCAAAAATCCAAGGATAGGCATGATTTATAAAAATTGGGATAACACTGAAAACGCCACTCAACAAGCAATCTTAGATCAAGCTCAATACTATCTACACCATATTGAAGAGCTGTAGCTCGTCGGCTTACTGGTCACGTTTTGATTTATGCAATTTGGTGAGCACGCTGCAAGTAACTATAATCATGCTATTCGATTAAATATCAGTGAGTGATTATGCAACAACAGCAAGTCCATATGGACCAACGTATTTGCCAGCAATGCTCAGAAAAACAAAGCTTGCCTTTTGACTTCACCATGGCTTTCCAACCCATAGTTAACGTTGCAGATAACACCATCTTTGGCTACGAAGCACTCGTACGAGGTCTGAATAATGAATCGGCTTACTCCATCATTGAACAAGTCAGTGATGACAACCGATACCGCTTTGACCAACTTTGTCGAATCAAAGCGATTAAACTCGCGGCTAAACTAAAACTGTCAGGTATTTTGAGCATTAATTTTTTACCTAATGCCGTTTACCAACCAGAGCGTTGTATCCGCACCACATTAGAGGCAGCAAAGCAGTTCGGTTTCCCGACAGAACGGATCATGTTTGAATTTACTGAGGTGGAAAAAATCGTAGACACAGCGCACATAAAACGGATCGTCGCTTATTACTCCAACCTAGGATTTACTACCGCGATTGATGATTTCGGTGCAGGCTACGCCGGGCTTGGGCTATTGGTTAACTTCCAAACTAAAATAGTAAAATTAGATATGTCACTGCTGCGTAATATCGATCAAGACATCACGAAGCAAGCAATCGTCCGTCATACTGTTGCAATGCTCATTGAACTAGGGATTTGTCCACTCGCTGAAGGTATTGAAACTCAACAAGAAATGTTATGGCTAAAACGACTCGGCATTGAACTCATGCAAGGCTACTATTTTGCGAAACCTGAGTTTGAAGCGTTGCCTACAGTGACGTTTTGAACCATAACATCAGCCTCTAATTTTGTGGATCCATCAAACCACGAAATGCTTGGGCATAAGTTTCAACTGTTCAATACGGCCCGACATGGCTGTTTCCACCTCGGCTAACCACTCATAACGTTTAGTATATAGACGGCGTTTATTGCGATTTAGCGTCTCAACACCTTTACGGTTTGGCGTGGTTGGCAAACGGTACAAATATTTGCTCATTTTCTCTGCTTCGTACTCTGTCCACAGTTCATCGTAATCAAAGCTTACTGATTTGCGCTTTGATCCAATATAACGCAACGCTTGATACATATGGCCGCGGTTAGAAATCGCATACAGGTTTTCAACCCCTAAAATACGCGCTAGCGTCATGATCATTTCAACCATCAGTGCTTTAGTTCTTAAGCCGTGAGTCGTGCGCGTCAAATCTTTAATGATTTGATTACGATCGGTCACACCACTGCTTGGACCTTGTAGTGAACCAATGTAAATACTGCGCCCTTGATCAGAAACATTGAAACTGATCGAGTAAATTTTCTGCCCTTTTTCATCCGTCAGTTGCAGCCCCAACGAACCTTCTCTTATCTCTCCACTGCACAGGCTTAATGAATAACTCGCCCCATTTTTGTCGTAAAAATCAAAAATAGAGAAGCCTGATTCTGAGAAAAACTTCGCAGCATTAAAGCCAAACTGTTCAACTAAGTAGATAAAATGTTGATTAATGTGCCATGTACGCTCTTTGGCAGACCAATTGACGCAGAGATAAGGTTTTAATGGCTTTTCCAAAAACTGTGGGCATTGCTTCAATACCTCCGCTAACTCGGAGCACGAAAACAGCCTCAGCATACTTTTTAGAGCATAGGCATTGGTCACGCCCCATAAACAAAAACGGATATTCTTCCTGATTTTAGACCAGCCTTTGGTATTGGGGTAAATCGTTTCGGAGAGTTCAGACAGGCTAAACAGGTAGTCGAGTTTATTTTCAATTATCATAGTATGGACCAGAATTTCAGCAGCTAGGACAGCCTCAAACATTGGGGAGTCGCTCATTGAAAATAATGTACAGTGTTTCATTGAGAGGTGCTGTCCTGAGTTTGTATGAAAATGTCAGCCTTCGTCATTAGCTATTTACTTAGCGCGCTAACTAAATTATATTACTTAGCACGCTAAGTAATATGTGACTCGTTATGATTGAAAACACGCACACCCTGAAAGAATTATCACTCGCTGAGCAGTTTGCTCGTCTCTCACGCTTATGGAAAATGGTGGCGGACCGAGAACTCTCACCCTTGGGCCTTACCCATCCTCGTTGGACCGCATTGTGGAAATTACAGCGTCTCGGTGACAACGTCAGTCAAAAAACCTTAGCCGAAGCGTTAGAAATAGAACTGGCTTCTTTAATGCGAACTTTAAAGCAGCTCGAAGAACAATCGCTGATCGAACGTCACTGCTGTCACAACGATAAGCGCGCTCGAATCGTCAGTTTGACGAGTAACGGGCGTGCTCTTATCAAGCAGATGGAAACCCGTATTTTGCAAGTTCGCCAAAACTTACTGGGTAATATTGACGATCAACAATTGCACCAACTGACTCTTACGCTCGAACAAATCTCACACAACGCTCTAGATACGCTCAACAAACCGATAGCAACACCTTCAAAGGAACAATAATTACTTATGACACCTGATCAAAAATTTGCACTTTGGATCAAATATTCCATCGTTGCTTTTGTGGCGCTCTTTGCCTATTTTTTGGTGGCCGATTTGGCTATGCCTTTAACACCGCAAGCCATGGCAACGCGGACTGTGACCAAAATATCTCCCCGAGTTAATGGTCAAATCAGTGATGTTTTTGTCACTAATAATCAAACCGTACACAAGGGTGAAGTACTTTTCACCATCGACCCACAACCCTATCAACTGGCGGTAGAGCAGGCCCAACTCAATTATGAACGTGCGGTACAAGGTAATGCTCAATTGGATGCATCGATTGCAGCCGCAGAAGCTAATGTCACGGCAAGCCGTATCGTTGCCGATCAAAAGTTGCGCGAAGCTAACCGATTAAACACTCTGTTTGCACGCAATGGGACTTCTCAGCAACTTAAAGACGATGCACAAAGTGGCGCTACCGCCGCGAAAGCCAATTTGGTTGCAGCGCAAGCTCACCTGCAAGAATTGCACGTCAGTCGAGGTAATAGTGACGAGAGTAACGTCAGCATTCGCGCCGCTTTGAACCAATTGGCGCAGGCCAAGCTAAACCTTGCCTACACACAAACGCTAGCAGAGCAAGATGGTGTCATTACCAACTTACAGCTTGAAACGGGCACCTACGCCGCAGCAGGTATGCCGTTAGTTGCGTTGGTAGCGACGGATGTAGACGTGATTGCTGATTTTAGAGAAAAAAGCTTACGCCATTTCCCAGACAATAGCCGCGCCCTAGTTGCTTTTGATAGCAAACCCGGCGAAGTCTTTACCGCGCGTATTCGTAGCCTGGATGCTGGGGTAAGCACTGGTCAGTTTGATGCGAATGGGCGTTTAGCCACTCCAACAGAATCTAATCGCTGGGTGCGTGATGCACAACGCATGCGTGTGCACCTTTCGCTCGATGAAACGATGTCAACATTGCCTTCCGGTGCTCGTGCGACGGTACAGTTGCTACCAGAAAGTGGCCCGTTTGCTTGGCTGGCAAAAATGCAAATTCAGTTTCTGAGCACTCTGCACTACGTCTATTAAGCGGAGTAAAAAATGCGACTTTGGGATCATCCATTATCTGAAAATGACTTTCGCCAATGCGTCAGAATAGCAACAGGTGCGACGCTTGGTTTTACCTTTTGTAAACTACTGGGTTGGAACTACGGGGTATTTTTTACCGTAACACCGATGCTGTTACTGGGCATGGTGCCCGTCATGAATGCGCACGCCGCAAAGCAACTGCTCGCTTCCGCCGTCGTTTGTGGCTTAGAAGTAGCCATTCTCGGGGGGCTGTTTGGCGCTCATCCGGCACTGATGACGATGATGGCTTTTGTACTGTTTCTCTGCAAATTTGCTTGTATGTCGAAAGGCAGCTTATTCTTATTTGGAGCGAACAGCGTATTGAGCTTGAGCATCATGCTGCACTTTGCAAGCTACCCCACAACTGATCTTAACGATCTGATTACTAGCAACTTTATCGCGAATTTGCTTTCGGTAATGGTCGCTTATCTGGTGACATTCTGTATTCCCGACGCACAGAAAAGGCAACCTCCCGCTCATGCAAGCGTGGCCAAAGAGTCACATCGTATGCGCCATGAAGCGCTCATGGGCGCAACCATTGCCACACTCTCTTTCGTTGTGTTTCAAATATTCGATCTGCAAGATTCAATGTCCGCGCAAGCCACAACCTTGTTGCTACTTTTCCCGATGCATTGGAACGGAGCGCTAGGCTACGCACGCAAACGCGCGATGGGTACTCTGCTTGGTGTCACTTTCGGTATTGCGGTCCAACTGCTGCTCTACGATTGGTCAGGTCAGCTTTTATTTGTTACTCCGCTGCTGTGGATAGGTGCGATGCTCTTTAGCTACTGGCATGTAAAAGAATCCAGCGGTTCAGGGGTCGGCTTTGGCTCATTGACTACCTTGGGGATATTGTTTGGTCAATATTTGACGCCGGGAAATGATTTAATTTTCAGTGCCCTGTACCGAGTCGGCAGTATTTTGTTTGCTATTGTCGCCACATTACTTACAACCTATGTGATCCATCGATTGCTGAATCAATTCAAAGCCACCCAATTTGGCCAGTAATTAAAAACCCTGCACATAGGTGCAGGGTCAACATCACAGCAAACCTTTATTCAAAGGATAAACGTGCCGAATTTAATACACCCGTTAAACCTTGATAGTGATCCGCCACGACTAAACGCCACTGGCCTTGCACGTTCATTTGTTGCATTCCGCTGAGTGTAAAGCGAACACGATAAGCCGTGTTGCGATCATACTGGTTATACGATTTTAAGTTCCAATAGCCACCATCAGGTGCATACAACTTGACTGAAACATCACCCACAAATGGGTGTTCAATATCAAGTTGAATAGTGGCCGTTTCCGCATTTCCTTGATAAGTCACATTAATCGGAAGTGCTAACTCTCCTTGTGCATGATCGGGAATGGCAAAAGGCCCTTGTAAATCATAGATGGCTTGTTGGGGCGAAGTCGGTTCAGTGGGTGACGTTCCTCCGTCATTACTCCCATCTGGACGTGCATAAATCGCCGCAATGTGTGGCGCGCTCAGGCCAATCGCTCGCACCGAGTTCGCGTAGTCAGTGACACCACATGCTTGACCTTTACACACTTTGCTTGGGTTAGAGAATGTGTAAGAACGGCTATGAATACCAAATAAGAAACCATAGGCCATGGTCGTCGCAAATTGGCCTTGAACCCCATAACCATACGCATCTTGCTCTGTACCATTTGAAAGATGGGGTTCGCCATTGTACTGTTCATGAGCATGGTTCAAGCCCAAATTGTGGCCTAATTCGTGAATAAACGTATCATCGCCACACTCATTCAAATAGCTATGACTGTACATTCTAGATTGCGCATAACGCGCACTATTGTTCCAATACGCGGCAGGGATTATCCATGCTAGACCACAGCTCAGCATGTAAGTACCATTGCCTTTATCTTCATAATCAGGAGAATTTTTAATATCTAGATTACGAAACAGCGCCACCATATCCGCGCCAACCTGCTTACGATATTGCTCAATATCGGCAAACGCCGGATCTTGTTTATTGCCGGGAGTAATCGCATCAAGCGCCTGCTCTTGCGATTTTTTCAGCCCTCTTTGCGTATCGTATTTTACTTCTTTCGTGCCAATTAAGTTGACTTTGATGTCCAGACCACTTTGACGCAGAATTTCATTTCCCACGTTAAATCGGTGCTGGATTTGAGCCACGTGATCTTGCTGAAACCACTCAGCCGTGCCGGGTGTATAAACACCTAGAATATCAATTTCAGTGGTTGCACTACTCGGTAACGCATGTGTTGCTAACACCACGGCTAATGCCAATGACGCTATTTTCATAGAAAACTCCTACATTATTTATTTTATTAACACACAAAGCCGTGCGTTTTAGGTATCAATGGCTGGTCGAGGTTTCGTCATAGCCATGATTCGGTGGTACTCGGTAAACCCATGCTTCACTGCCGTTGCCTTCAAGCTTAACTTGACCACTGGGATGACCAATAAAACCAAGTATTGCCGTTTTGCCGAAAGTGAATGTGGCCGGGTAAACTTCCCCGTCGAGTTCAAACTGCCCAGACCAAGTCCGGACGCCTTCATTCTGAATTTCTGATGAAGTGACTTGGATATTGACTGGCTGGTTATCAGGCATAGTGACCGTGACAGCATCGCCCGTTGCCAGAACTCGGAATTGTTCAATATTTTCGATTTCGATCGCTTTGATTTCCGTCACTGCATCACTTTTTGGCCTAATGGCTTGCAACGCTGGGCTTGGGTTGATGTCGTGCCATACTTCATCAACGGTTTGTGCCGCAAGCATGCGCTCTTCAGTGATAGGCTCTGAATTCAGAGCAGAACGAGCATCTCCAGCGCTCGATGCATCTTCTCGTGGTGGCTTCATCAGCTGACGCTCATCAGCAACTGTTGCGGCTTTAAAATCAGTATCCTCGTTATTATTCGGTGCTTTTGGGGCAGGCACTAATGTTAATGAACTATGGCTAATGTAATATTTACCAACAATGAGACCGAATATTACTAATAACAAAATGGTCATTATCTTAACTTTCAAATTTTATATCTCCCATAATTAGACGTGGCATATATATAGATATATAAGATGTATGAATACAATTAAATAACGTGATCTTAAGTCAATAAAGTTAAGGTTAAATATAATCAAACTTTATAGATTTGAATGATGATCTAATTTTCAAAAAAATGAATGCAATGCGCTAAATAAAATATCAAGCCAAAAGAAAAACAATAACCCGTAATTAATAAATTAGTTATTATCGTTTGATGGCAATAAGCAGAGAAAATTAAAAAAGATGGTACTCTTGACAACGACGAGTCTTATGAAAAAGGCACTTAAAAGCGCAAAAATACAGTTTAGGCTGTCTATGACTAAACAACTTGAAGTTGCAGGTCGATATGGTAAGTGAGCACCCCGTAGCAATAGCTAAAAACGTAGCCAACATCGCTACAGCTATAAGTGGGAAGGAAAAACCTTCATTCTCAACGCTCTTTAATCTATGGCTGAGCACTTTTCTGGAACTGTAAACCAACTAATTTGGTATTTTATCAAAACGTAATTCACTATTTACCCTAATGACCAAACAATAAGATATTTATCTACTCGGACATAAATCTGATTATTTCTTGACACTTATTCCATTATTTTAATATTTGCACTTTTTATAAACCATGGGAAAGAGAAAACAGATGATGGATGACATTGTAAAGAAAGATATAGCTAACGACCCAAAGGTAGCCCGTTTATTTTAGTAACCTTCTTCGTTTTTTAATTCATTATCTGCTCCTTTGAAAAGACACTACTATGAAATACAGGTCAATCCGAATGCTATTAGTGTCCGTATAAATGATAATATTGTGTATAACTACACAACTTGAAGTTGCAGGTAGGTTGGAAAGTAAGTTTCCCCCATGAGCATAGATAAACGATTTGATGAAGTGAGCGAACGTAACCAACACCGCTGCAGCTTCAAGTAGGAAGGGGATATCAGACGATCAATCGGCATGATTCATCATAGATAGAAGGTCACAACATTCCCCGCGCTAAGAAAAGTACTAGATAAATCTTGTTCAATTTTTTCGAACTTAATCATCAAATGGAGTGAGTTATCTCAGGTTACGAATCACTCTACACTGGCTCCAACAGCTAGGAAGCCGCTGAGCACCTACTACCTTTTAATGAATCTGAGGACACTTTAATGAAAGCACTATTGAAACAACTAACCACATCAACTTCTGGATTTTCTGCGCTTGCGCTTCGTTTCCCAATTGGCATCATTTTTATGGCGCACGGTGCGCAGAAACTCTTTGGCTGGTTTGGAGGATATGGATTAGAAGGCACAGGTCAATGGATGGCTTCAATTGGCTTAAACCCAGGTGTGCTGATGGCATTTTTAGCGGGTAGTGGTGAATTCTTTGGGGGCCTATTCATTTTGCTTGGCTTACTAACTCGCCCTGCCGCCTTGCTTCTTTCTATTACGATGATCGTCGCAATCGCTTCTGTACACTTAGGTAACGGCTTATTCATGGCTAATAACGGTTATGAGTTTGGCCTTGCGCTGCTTGCAGCCAGTGTATCGTTGGTTTTCTCTGGTGCTGGCAAATTGGCACTTGATAACTGGTTAAATAAAAAGCTCGCATAATCTATGCCTAAGGCCAGCATACCGTTTCATTGAAGGAGGCCAAGCCTCCTTCAAACGTTAAGATTTTCAGTCGATAACATTCAACTTAGTATCACTTTCCTTCCTTTCTCTACTTGTGTTGCATGCCCTTCTTTTTATGCTACATAAAAGTGCCGTTGAGACCCTATTCATATAAAGCAACCTTAATGGGTAAATATGCAACCAAACGAGCTTAAAATTGAATGAAAACTAGCGAATTACCATTAGATGAGAATAGTGATATTTGTTAACACAAAAGACTCATGTGTTGCCAAATGATAAAAAATAAAAATTTAAAACCAAAAATAGGTTATTAAAACGTAAAGGATGGGCGATTTTAAGTGATAAAGATCACAGCAATTAACCGTTAACATTATTTTACTTTTTGATTTGCACTCAGCCCTGCTAACCTGCGGCACGCTTTGAAATGATGTCGAAGTGCATAAAATAAAGGAGTGTTCACAATGAATACCAAAAAACCGATGTCGCTTACCGGCCGTGTTATTTTAGGTATGGTAGCGGGTATTTTGACTGGCTTTGCCATTCGAGCCCTATTTGCTGAAAACGGATTTGTTGACGCGTATATCGTTAACGGCTTATTCGATGTTGGCGGAAAAATCTTTATCGCCAGCTTAAAAATGTTAGTTGTACCCCTCGTGTTTGTTTCTCTCGTTTGTGGTACGAGCTCACTGAAAGATCTCACCACACTTGGCCGCATGGGCGGTAAAACCCTAGCCTTTTACATCGCAACCACTGCGATTGCCATCACACTGGCACTAACAATGGGCACTGTGTTTCAACCGGGGTCCGGAGCCGATTTAACCGCAGCAAGCTCATTCCAATCT
The DNA here is from genome assembly GCF_963888495.1 of Vibrio sp. 2-2(8). NCBI lineage: Bacteria > Pseudomonadati > Pseudomonadota > Gammaproteobacteria > Vibrionales > Vibrionaceae > Vibrio > Vibrio sp. 2-2(8). The sequence goes on from NZ_CAWPJM010000051.1 coordinate 139,804, forward strand.
GCGCAAGCCCCTTCTTTGGGCCAAGTGTTTATTGATATGTTCCCGACCAACCCAATCAGCGCGATGGCAGAAGGTAAAACACTGCAGGTCATCGTCTTTGCAGTACTATTTGGCATAGCCATCAGTGCCGCGGGTAAACCGGGCGAGCGTATTGCGGGCGTTTTTAATGACTTGAACGAAGTTATTATGAAACTAGTCGCCTTGTTGATGAACCTTGCTCCATACGGCGTATTTTTCCTGATGGCGAAATTGTTCACCAGCCTTGGTTTAAGTGCCATTTTGAACCTCGCAGAATACTTCGTAGTACTAACGGTTACCTTGCTGCTACACGGTTTTGTCACCTATAGTTTGATGTTGAAAGGCTTTACTGGTTTAAGTCCAATCACCTTCTTCCGTAAAATGGAAGATGCCATTATGTTCGCTTTCTCTACAGCCTCTTCCAATGCGACTATACCCGTCACCATGGAAACGGCTAAAAACCGCTTAGGGGTTGATAACAAGATAGCTTCTTTCACCATTCCGCTAGGTGCGACCGTTAACATGGATGGCACAGCGATCATGCAAGGCGTTGCGACAGCATTTATTGCCCAAGCGTTCAATATCGACCTAACCATGGGTGACTACGTGATGGTCATCCTCACGGCAACACTAGCCTCTGTTGGTACAGCAGGCGTTCCGGGTGTTGGTCTTGTCATGCTAGCGATGGTGCTAAACCAAGTCGGCTTGCCACTAGAAGGTATTGCTTTGATTATGGGTGTTGACCGCTTATTAGATATGATCCGCACCGCAGTCAATATTACTGGTGATAGCTGTGTGACTCTTATTGTGGCGAAAACAGAAGGCGCGTTAGATGAAGCTCGCTTTAATGATCCACAAGCTGGCGTGAAAGAAGAAGAAGTCCATTTAGCAAAAGCTCAAGCCTAACTTTCTTCACTTCCACTCATCAAAATCAAACCCTGTCGCTATTGCTACAGGGTTTTTCTTTATTCGCTTTACAGGTCAAGAATAAGATTAAAAATCAAGTAGATCAGAGCTATCTCACACCGAACTATCTTCAATAGATCTAGAATTTTATCAGCCTAACTTTCTAGGAGTGAACACAATGATACCTCGACGCACATGGCTTCTTTTGTTCTGCACTTTACTCTTTCCTTCAGTCGCTCTCGCTTCCTCTAACGATATCGATTCGTTAGATCTAACACACTCAACGATTGGTTATGCCTCTTTAGTCATTTTTACTCTGGCATACACTTTGGTCATGATGGAGGAGTACCTTAAGCTACGAAAGTCTAAACCTGTGTTACTTGCAGCTGGTTTAATTTGGGCCATGATTGGTTATGTTTATCAGCAGTATGAATTAACCGAGATTGCCAAAAACGCGCTAGAGCATAATTTGCTGGAATACGCCGAATTATTGTTGTTTCTGTTAGTCGCGATGACCTACATCAGTGCAATGGAAGAGCGGCGATTATTTGATGCATTACAAGCGTGGATGGTGGGAAAAGGTTTTGATTTTCGTGCTCTTTTTTGGATCACGGGGCTGCTTGCATTTTTCATCTCGCCAATTGCCGATAACCTAACCACCGCACTGTTGATGTGCGCTGTCGTACTAAAAGTGGCAGGAAACAACCCACGTTTTATCAACATTGCTTGTATTAATATCGTCGTAGCGGCTAACGCCGGAGGCGCTTTTAGCCCTTTTGGAGACATCACCACCTTAATGGTTTGGCAAGCGGGCCATGTGCCATTTTCACAGTTCCTTTCTCTGTTTCTCCCTTCTGTGATCAACTACCTTGTTCCTGCATTGCTGATGTCATTTTTTCTGCCCAAGGAAAAGCCAACCACCCTGCATGAACATGTCGAGCTTAAACGCGGAGCCCGCCGTATTGTCGTACTTTTCATGTTAACCATTGCTACCGCCGTAGCATTCCATGCTGTGGTGCGCTTTCCACCCGTGATAGGCATGATGATGGGGCTCGCTTACTTACAATTTTTTGGCTATTTCCTCAGGAAAACCTTACCTACTTCGCTGGCCAAAAAAACCGTAATTGCGATTGCAAATAATGACGAGGCCGCCCTAAAACGTATTGGCTCTGTGGTGCCATTCGATGTCTTTAAGCGAGTTTCACACGCCGAATGGGATACGCTACTGTTTTTCTACGGGGTGGTCATGTGCGTAGGAGGGCTAAGCTTACTGGGTTATTTAGGCATGATCTCTGAAGTGATGTATAGCCAATGGAACCCCATATGGGCAAACGTGATGATTGGTTTTCTTTCGGCAATTGTCGATAACATTCCCGTCATGTTTGCAGTACTGACGATGGAACCCGATATGTCCACAGGAAACTGGCTGCTCGTCACATTAACAGCGGGCGTCGGCGGCAGTTTACTCTCGATTGGCTCAGCCGCTGGAGTGGCTCTGATGGGCGCTGCACACGGCAAATACACCTTTGTAGGCCATCTAAAATGGACACCGATTATTGCAACAGGCTACGCCGCAAGTATTGGTGTCCACTTACTACTCAATCACGCTTTGTTTTAACGAATTTGCTTCGCAATATAATGACACAACGCCTCTGCCAGCTGGTGCGAGGCCAAGTTACGTGCCACCACTTCTGAAGCCAGCTTTCCGCTGTTTATCACGCCAATCCAATCGTCAATCATGGCGCTAAAGCCTTTACTGGTCAGCATTGGCGTCCAATCTTTTAAACTAAGGGCTTGCTCTTGCCCTTGATGCCAACGTTTTCCTTGTGTAAACGAATCAAACTCAAAACCTTCATTCACAAAGCTCGCGCTGACTCGCTCAGCGGTTATGCCGAACTGGCGATTCATTGAGGCATGCAGCAAACTTTCGCCGTGTTGCCATTGAACATCCAAGCGGGATAACTGACCTTGATGCTGCTGGTAGGTAATATAAGCATCATCCAATGTGGCTTTAACATTCACGTTTACGCTGTCTAGCGGATGGATAAAATCATCAAAGATAAAGGTGCGCACATCACCGGGCAGATCATAGCGGTGCTTTTCCCAACGAAGCGAACGTAAGTCGTTTCTATTACCAGTTTGCACTGCATTTAGGTGTTGGTTATAGAGCGGAATATGACGGCGATTAAACCCCACATACAAGGGTTGACGATGCTTTTCTGCAAGCTCATACAACATTTCACAGGCGCTTGCGCTGTCGGCTAGCGGCTTATCAACAAAGGTTGGAATTCCGTGTTCAAGGAAAAATTGGGCGATTTGAGGGTGAGCCGAGGTCGCCGCATGGATCATAACCGCATCAACGTTATAGCCAAGTAGCTCTCGATAATCCGTGCAATTCTCTGAAATGCGGTAACGCTGCGCTAGTTGCGTAACAAGAGCTGGATTACGAGTACAAAATACCAATTCTAAATCTGGGCGCTGTGTGATGACCGGAAGATACGCCTTTTGCGCGATATCACCTAGACCAATAATGCCAATTTTCATCATCAAATCTCTTTTCGTTAGATGAAGGTTAGGCTAACACAAGAAGATTAAAAAGGGAGGTGTAGAACTCAGTGAAAAGGCAATCCTTGCCTGTCTGGGATGAGGTTAAAATGGGCTCTCTTTGTTCAGCTCATTGCAAATTTCGACAATCGCCAATGAGAGCCCGGATTTGATGATTTGTTGCTGACGCTGAAGTTGAAGCTGGTAAAAATCCAGTTCAATGTCGCCATCCGGCTCCAATACTTCCAACTGCACCATGCCCATTTTGGCCACCAAATGGAGCTTTTTTATCGGCACCAAAATTTTCGGGTCGGTGAACTCGTATTCAGCACCATCACTGTTGAGTTGATTACGCAGTTTGATGATATCTTCAATATCGTGGTAAACATCATCAGGTAATACCCCAAGACCAAACAGCAGTTTTAGCCTGACAGACAAGTTGCCGAGTGGTCCAGAATCTTGCAATAGAGGGCCAACTACTGATTGGACAGCGAAGTTATCTTTGCGAAAAATGCGTTGCATTAATGCATCAATCGCCTCATTGAACACTTCAACCGTCGTAATAAAGAATCCGCGCACCGAATGGGCACTATTCAGTCGTTCAATTATATCGCTTTCGTTAATTCTATCTGCCATACGCTGTACTAATTGTTGTTATAAAGGGAGGGCATTAACGCCCTCCAAAGTATTTATGTGATTAAAGCTGTTTGTAGATCGCTTCAATTTGCTTAACCTGCTCGCTCTGCTCATCTAACCCTGTGTAATGGGCCAGTGTTTTACATACGCCATATTGGTTCAATGATGTTTGAAGCTCGACCGCTTGAGGATCGCTGTCGTTGGTATATTTAAGGGCCGCCGCAATCCCTTTCAATAGCATTTTGTTTTCAACACCGTACTCGATTGTACCGAGTAATGGCTTGATTAATCTATCATTGGGGCCTAATTTTCGTATTGGCTGACGACCAACGCGATCCACTTCATCCACCAAATATGGGTTGGCAAAGCGGCTCAATATTTTTTCGATATAAGCGGCGTGCAATTCACGGTCAAAACCGTAACGACGAATGAGTACTTCACCGCTTTCATGCATGGCTTGCTTCACTTGCTGACGAATTGCAGGATCTTCAATTGCTTCACGAATCGTCTTATGACCACTCAAACAACCCAAATAGGCGGTAATGCAGTGCCCAGTATTTAGAGTGAAAAGTTTACGCTCAACAAAAGCCATCAGATTATTGGTTTTTTCCATCCCTTCAATGTTGGGGATCTCACCTTTAAATTGCTGTTCATCAACAATCCATTCGCTGAAACTTTCAACCGTCACGGCCAACGGGTCATCGTTCGCGGCTTCGACAGGTGGCACAATGCGATCCACCGCGGAATCGACAAAACCAATTAACTCATCGGTTTTAGCATGCAGCGATGGGTCTAGATATTTATACACTTCGCCTTTCAGGTGTGTTGTACCACGCACCATGTTTTCACAAGCGATCACATTGAGTGGCTGTTCATTGCCCGCTTCAAATCTTTTGGTGATGCCTTTGGCGATCGTTTTCGCAATGATATCAAGCACTGCAGGGCCGACAGCTGTAGTAACTAAATCCGTTTTTACAATGCGATCAATCACATCATCACTGGCTGAATTCACCGCAGTGACATGAGTGACAGTATCAATTTTGCACTCAGAACCCACTACCTTTACTTTGTATTCTTGACGATGACTCAATTGATCGACCAAAGGTTCATTTACATCGGCAAAAGTCACTTCAATGTCTGCATCGGCCAATAATTTACCAATAAAACCACGACCAATGTTACCCGCGCCAAAATGTACTGCATTTTTCATAATCTTACCTACCAAAAACTTATCTAAAAGAGAAAAGAGCGCTTAATACTTCAATTGAGGTGAGGTCAGCAGTATAGGGGAACAGCCGACCTCGTTTTGCCTCAGGAGCAAAAGCGTTACGCTGCTTGGTTACCCGATAGGATGGCCAAGATATCGCTCACGTCTCTGGTTGAGGTGAGCTTCTCGATAGCATCAGGCTCATCGAGTGCGTTGGTAATGGTGGTAATAACTTGAATATGTTCATCATTTTTGGCGGCAATACCGATAACCAGTTTCGCTACGCCATCTTGGTCGTCCGTAAACTGCACACCAGCAGGATATTGGCAAATCACAATACCCGTTTTAATCACACGGTCTTTGGCGGCGACGGTGCCATGAGGAACGGCAATCGATTCTCCAAGATAAGTGGATACCATTTTCTCACGTTCAAACATGGCATCAACATACTCAGGCTCCGCATAGCCAAGCTCAACTAACTTATTGCCAGCGAAACGAATGGCTTCTTCTTTATTAGCGGCATTCAAACCTAAGTGAATGTTTTCTTTTTGGATTTGAAAAACGGACGGTTTTTGAATTTCAAAGCTGTCGTCATTCGCAGCGAGGATGGATACTTTAACCACATCGCTATCATTCGCCGCCTTAGGGCGTTGAGCTGCCAAAAGCTTAGTCACAAGCTGGTTGTACATTTCACTGTCTAAAAAGTTGCTCAGTGAAATATGCTGTGCACTGGGTGCATGTGTGCGTGCGCGGCCAGTCAGGTCTTTATGAGTAATCACGATTTCTGCGTTCTCCGGCAAACTATTGATGGCAAGGTTAGTGACGTGAATCGCTAAGCCCGCATCTTTAATTTTTTTACGCAGCATGCTTGCGCCCATTGCGCTTGAACCCATACCCGCATCGCAAGCAACAATAATGCTTTTCACGTTGGCTAAATCAATATTGCTTTTTTGAGAAGCCGCCGTCACATTGCCCTTTGCGCTCGATTTCATCTCTTTCATTTGTGATGTGGCTTTTTCTAACGCCGCTTCATCACCTTCTTCCTCGGTGCTGCTCTGTGCTTTCATCAATAATGACGCAACGGTAAAGGACACACCTGCCGCACCAAATATTGAGCATAATACGCCAACAATCGAACCTTTCTGTGTCATCAGTAGCACTGCAAAGATAGAGCCAGGAGACGCTGGAGAAACAATACCTGCATTGAAGAGAGTCAAAATGAATACCCCTGTCATACCACCAGCAATCGCTGCAAGAATCAGACGTGGATTCATCAGTATGTATGGAAAATAAATCTCATGAATGCCGCCGAAGAAGTGAATGATGGAAGCGCCACCAGCTGTTTGACGTGCTGTACCTTTACCAAACACCATGTAAGCCAACAAAATACCGAGACCAGGGCCAGGGTTTGCTTCAATTAAGAAGAAGATTGACTGCCCCATTTCACTGGCTTGTTGAATACCTAACGGTGAGAAAATACCGTGGTTAATCGCGTTGTTAAGGAACAAGATCTTCGCGGGTTCAACAAAAATAGAGGTGAGTGGTAAAAGGTGTGCTGAAACTAGGAAGTTTACGCCTGCCGCTAAACCACCAGAGAGCACTTTGACAAATGGCCCAATAAGGTAAAACGCCAAGATTGCGCCAAGCATACCAATAATGCCTGCCGAGAAGTTGTTTACCAACATCTCAAAACCGCTTTTTACTTTACCTTCAACACGTTGGTCAAAGGTTTTGATCGCCCAACCACCCATAGGGCCAACCATCATGGCTCCCATGAACATGGGGATATCTGTTCCGACAATCACACCCATTGTGGTGATGGCACCGACAACAGCGCCACGTTCTCCACCAACCAATTTACCACCAGTGTAACCAATCAGCAGTGGTAATAAGTAAGTAATCATCGGCCCAACCATAGATGCTAACGTTTCATTCGGTAGCCAACCTGTTGGGATAAATAGTGCGGTTATAAAGCCCCACGCGATAAACGCGCCAATGTTTGGCATAACCATGTTAGATAAGAAGCGACCAAAATTTTGTATCTTGATCTTTGCATCTGGTGATATCATGTGGATTCCCCGTTCGATGTTCTGATGAATATTGTTGTTGTAACGGTTCTGCGAAAAACCGTTGATTGCTTAGTACACAATCAATTTACCACACAATTTCATTCTGGAACTGACGACGGGTTTTTCGTGATCAGCCCCTCATAAATCCTAGCTTACAAATCATTTCTTCGTGATCATGGTCATTAAATTGACATGTAAATTTACAACAAAAAAACAAAAATACAACTTGTCAACAAGATTTAAGCGATCAACATCATACTTTTTGAATTTTAACTTTTAATAAAAAAGAGAGTAAAATCACACTTTCACTTTAATTATTAAAAATTAAAGAACCAAAAGTGATTAACATCACAATTACATCTTTATTTCACTAATCAAAATAAAGCCACCACTTCCATATTGTCTATTTTGTAACTTATATACACAAAACCATATTAATATTAGCTCATACATTAATATGGCTTTTTTTACTAACAACATCGGATCTTCTTCTAAAAGCAGGCCAAGGATACGCTCCAATTCACAAACCGAACAATAAGAGGTGGGACGAGTATAGCCTTACAACGCAAAATGTTTTGACCCTGAGCATTCCCTGTTAGAATCGGCTGTACTGTTAACCATAGACGCTGTGAACGAATTCATGAAAGAAAGAGTGGTTGTTTCCGTTTCATCCATCCATGGGACGAAGCACTTTCATCTCGGTAAATGGTTCCGACATTTTTTAAAAGGTTTTGGCTATGTGCTGGTTGCCAGCATTCTCGCCACTGGCGGCGTTATCTATTACCTTCTTGATGAAGTTGATTTTGCTAAACTCAAGCAACAAGAGTTAGAGAGCCAGTCGATGTCACTGACTGAAGAAGTCACCTCTTTAAAGGAGCTAAAAAACAGCTTAGAGAATGACCTGCTCGAACGAGAAGAAAAGATGCAGGTTGTTTCAGACAGGCTCGGCGATCTTGAAAAAGTATTGGGGATGGATGAAAGCGGAGCGGAATTAGAATCACGTTTAGACACCGCCGCTATCACTTCTTCAGTTAGAATGGTGATGCTGACCCAAATACCCAGCGGTGCACCTGTGCATAATGCGAGAATTTCGTCAGGATACGGTGAGCGTATTCATCCTGTCACCGGCAACGTCAAAATTCACCGCGGGCAAGATTTTGCGGTTAACATAGGCACGCCAATTTATGCACCAGCCGATGGCGTTGCCGAAGTCACTCGCGCCAGTGATAAAGGGTCAGGCAATTTTTTACGCTTACAGCACTCTTATGGATTTACCAGCTCCTATTCTCATTTGCAAAAATTTGCCGTGAAAGGGGGCGATTTTGTACAGAAGGGCGACTTAATTGCTTATTCTGGAAACAGTGGGTTATCTTCTGGCCCACATTTGCACTATGAAATTCGATTTGTCGGCCGTTCATTAGATCCAAGACCTTTTGTTGATTGGGGCGTGAATGATTTTGAAACGATATTTAGTAAGGTAAGAGGTATCCGATGGGAATCTTTAGTAAACAAAGTCGAGCTAAGAGTCAGCACTCAGCTACAACTCTCATCGCAAAAGGCTGTTCCATTAGTGGGGAACTCAGGTTAGAAAGCGACATTCAAATTGACGGGTCGGTAGAAGGTCAATTGCACGTTGATAAAACCATCGTCATTAGTGAAACAGGCACGGTTAATGGTGAACTGTACGCAGGCCACATCATCATTAATGGCGAGTTCCAAGGCACATGTCACGCGACTAAAATTGAAATTTTAAGCAAAGGGAGCGTCACAGGGTCTATTTATAGCGACGACTTGAGCATTGAACAAGGTGGGCGCTTTAATGGAGTAACCTACCCTGCCCCGGAGAAACAAGTAGTTGAATTAAAAGAAGCGAAAATCGCTGCTGAAGGTTAATTCAACTACCGATTTCGTTCGCACTTCCCCATTTGATAGAAAGTCCCATTTGCTACAAAGTGTAAAAAGGCCTGCTGATGTTAGCAGGCCTTTTGTTTATGAATGTCCTTTCCCAACGGGGAGACTTAGAAACCTTCGATATTTTTTGCTTCTAATTCCGCAAAGTATTTTACGGTTTTCACTTTTAGTTCTTGAGTCGATGGTTCATCACATACAATCACTGATTTCGCGTGAAGTTGTAGTGCGGAGACTGTCCACAAATGGTTGACGCTTCCTTCCACGGCCGCTTGCAAAGCCAGCGCCTTATTGTGGCCTGTCACCAAAATCATGATCTCTTCTGAATCTAGCAGTGTGCCTACACCAATCGTTAGCGCGTATTTAGGAACTTGGTTGATATCACCATCAAAGAATCGAGAGTTTGCAATGCGCGTATCTTCTGTCAGTGTCTTAATGCGAGTGCGCGACGAAAGTGAAGAAGCAGGCTCGTTAAACGCGATGTGCCCATCATTACCCACACCGCCCATAAATAGATTAATGCGGCCGTATGATTTAATTTTGTCTTCATAGCGCTTACATTCTGCATCAACATCTGGTGCGTTGCCATTCAGTAAGTTGATATTTTCTTCTTGAATATCAATATGATTGAAGAAATTGTTATACATAAATGAGCGGTATGACTCCGGATGATTTTCAGGAATACCAATGTATTCATCCATATTAAATGTCACGACATGCTTAAAGCTCACCTCGCCTGCTTTATGCATTTCAATCAGTGCATTATAAGTCGTCAATGGTGTACCACCAGTAGGTAAACCCAATACAAAAGGACGGTCTGTCGTTGGGTTGAATGCGTTGATACGTTTTACGATGTGTGCTGCTGCCCACTTGCCGACTTGTGCAGCCTGTTTTAACGGGATAAGTCTCATGATTGGCCCCTAGTTATTGGAATATAATGGTGTAATAGAACATTAATTCGCATTATAAAATAAGTATTGGGTAACTGCCATTGTTTTAGGTCAAATTTTCGCTCTTTCTTCAAATCTCAACCAGAAATGCGCTTAAATTTGTAGCAATTTCTACAGGTAAGCTTAACTAATACGGCACATGCTATAACCAAATGAGATAAAAATTCATCTATAAAATTAAGTAAAGTTTGAGTCGCTATCACTCCACTATCTGGCGAAGCGTGCATTCATTACCCATACTTGGAGTAACAAGCAAGAAAGGAGCAAATGCCATGAAAAACGAACTTGAACCCGCGAAAATTCTCCATGCTTATGAAACAGTAATGGCGCATGGTACACCGACTGAGTTCGGGAAAATCTATGAAGGTATCGAAGCTTTTTCAGACTATGACGGCTATAACATTTACATGCGAGGAAATGGTGTGGAGCTAAAAGTTGGCTTCCACAATACCTACCATCTCGATTATGACCAAGAGCATCTACGCGACAGCTTTTTGAAAAAAGTAGCCATTTTGGCTAAGTAGCGGTGTTGACCCAGCTCATGGATTGGCTAAGCGCGACCAAATGAGCAGAGTGGCGATAATGCAAAGCCCGAGTGAGTCATCAATACTAGGGCTTTGAGCGAAAGCACTTTTCTCATCTTGATTGAGTCACACTCTTTTGCACAGAGATCTCTTATATGAAAGGCGATGCAAGCGAATTTGTCAGCCTTATTGAGACAATAAGGCTGAAGAGATAAATGAGAAAGCTGACCAAATTACGGCTTAAGATCCTGCATTAGAGATACAGATTAATCTTCTTCCGTTAAGCTAACTTCTTCATCATTATAGTCGTCACCACTTTCCGGTTTATTGCGACCGTTCAACGTATGGAAACGCTTACGACCGCGAGCAAGTTGAGTGTATTTTAACCAGACACGCTCTAACTTAGATTTCGCTTTACCTGGGTTTTCAATCGCCTTAACAAAATGAGCTTCTTCGGCATTCTCTGGCGTGAGTTCACCAGATTCAAGACCAAGCATGGTACCACCATAAATGGCGAGAAGTTCTTCTTCTGCAAGAGTAAAATCACCAGACTTAGCAAAGCCTCGTGGAAACTTTGTATTGTCGTAAAAACGTTTTTTTCCGTGACGGAATTCAGTCTCAGACATATCAACCTCATGTGAATGGCGCTACTACCATGTAGCGATAGATCACGCGAAAATTAGGCGTAAATCTCCGAAAAGAAAAACAAAAATTTTTTATCGTCATAATTGCACTTCCTTGTTAATCTGACGGGGTAATTTCAGAGGATTTAATATGGATGTAAAAGTTTTTCGCACTTTTCTCGAACTCGCCAAAGTACGTCATTTTGGGCGAGCAGCTGAAAACCTTTATTTGACCCAAGCCGCCGTCAGCGCACGTATCAAGCAATTAGAAAATTATTTTGATGCTCAACTATTTACGCGTGATCGCAACAACATAAAGCTCACATCGGCAGGAGAACGACTCGTTGGCTATGCCGAAGTGATGGTGGCTACTTTGCAACAAGCCAAGTTTGAGCTCTCTTTGGAAAATGGCCGAGCTTTGCAGCTGACATTAGGGGGAACGCCCAACGTTTGGGATGCTCATCTACAAAACTGTTTAAGCGTTGTGACTGATGCTTTTAGCGGTTATGGCTTTATGGCGGAAGTTATGGGGCGCGAGCAGCTCAACCGCAGCCTACTGGAGCGTACCTTAGATATGGCGTTTGCCTTTGACCCAATTAAAGCCGAAGAGCTAAACTGCAAAAAAGTCGCAGATTTAGTACTTGTGTTGGTTTCGACGCGTCCTGACACATTGGAAACCGCCTTTGATAATAAATACGTGTACGTCGATTGGGGAAGCCGTTTCGCTTCCGAGCATGCTGAGCGACATCCGAAGACGCCAACCCCCTATTTACGCACCTCGACCGCTCGTATCGCACTTGATTTCATTTTAGAAAAAGGGGGAAGCGCTTACCTTCCTACTTCACTTGTTGAACCTTTTATCCACTCTGGCCAATTGTATCGAATTGACAATGTGGAAGATTGGCAGCGTCCCATCTTCCTCAGCTACCGAAAAAACAGCTCATCGATAGAAGCCATTATGCAAGTGGAAAAGTTAGTCAAAAACATCAACCCTAGTAGTGCTTACTCATTACAACAAGCGGGCGAGGTCATTCTCGACTGACCCAACAAATTCATAACGCTGTAGCGGGTATTGAATACAGCGTTATGAATATCCTTTTTCAAGAGAAGCCGCAGAAAAAGCCATCCAGTTCCGAAAATGGCTAGTATCGACAGAATTCATGCATACACTTAGCTTAATAAAAACTGCATAAGGCTCGTTATACCAAATGGCACTATGGATGGAACTCGATAAAGAACAATGCCAACAAGCTCGCACTAGCCGTGATCCGCGATTTGATGGACGATTTTTCGTTGCCGTCAAAACAACCAACATCTTTTGTCGCCCAATATGTCCGGCAACCCTGCCAAAAGAAAAGAATGTTGAATACTTCGCCAACTCCGCACTGGCTCTACGAGCGGGTTATCGGCCATGCCTGCGTTGCCGCCCAGACAGTGCACCTCATTCTTGGGCATGGAAAGGGATTGAAACCACCTTTTTGCGTGCAATCAAGCTTATTGAGCAAGGTGAATTACAATCGAGCAATCTGGCTCAATTTGCCGAACGTTTGGGGATCAGTGACCGCTACCTACGACAACTGTTTCAAACCCATTTAGGAGTGTCACCGAAACAATATGCTCAGTACCATCAGTTGATGTTTGCTAAGCAGTTGTTGCATTCCAGTGCTCTGTCCATTACCGATATAGGATTCGCTTGTGGGTTCAACAGTACCCGCCGCTTTAACGATGCGTTTATCAAAACGTTACAACTGACCCCCAGCCAAGTGCGGCAATCTAAAACTGCATTGATGACAAAAAACCTATTAACACTCTCTTTTCGCGGCCCTTTCGATTGGCAACATATGCTAGATTTCTATCGATTACGTGCAGTAAACGCCATTGAACAGGTCGGTAACAATCATTATCAACGCACCTTCAACATACACAATACGACCGGCTGGTTTCGTGCCAGCTTAACCTCTGAGGCCCATTTAGAGGTTGAATTCGAGTTGCAAGACATCACCAAACTGCGTTACTTGGTGGCAAAACTACGCCGCCTATTTGACCTCGAAGCCGACATCAGCCACATCGAGGCCTATTTGGAAGGCTGCGCTCCGGGTTTAGTCACTCGTTCAGGAATCCGCATTCCCGGCGTTTGGAATTGTTGGGAGGCGGAAGTCAGAGCTATTTTAGGTCAACAAGTTTCGATAAAAGCAGCCATTGGCCAGCTCAACCGATTAGTCGATGTGGTGAACCCAGCTCAAAACACGAGCAGTTACTTTCCAAGCCCGGAACAAATCGCACAGCTTGACTTGCACTTTTTAAAGATGCCACACAGCCGAAAAGAGACCTTAACACGCTTTGCTCAATTCATGTGCCAACACCCTGAAGCCGATGTGGATGCTTGGCTTTCACTAAAAGGTATTGGGCCGTGGACCGTAAACTACGCTAAGTTAAGAGGTCAGTCCGATTCAGATTGCTTTCTAGACACTGATTTGGTGGTTAAGAAGGCCTTAAGCCATTTTCCTGAGCTGAACGCAGACAAGGTTTCACCTTGGGGAAGTTACGCCACCTTTCACTGTTGGAATTACTAATATGAATCGCTTCACCCACTATCACAGCCCCTTAGGAATCATGACATTGCAAGCCTGCGAGCAGGGTTTATTGGGGGCTTGGTTTGAAACCGAAACCACCATGCCAACAGAGTTAGGGGTAAAATCCGAACACTGCGCTATACTCATCAATACTATCAAACAGTTAGATGAGTACTTTTCCGGGAAACGGACTATATTTACTTTACCTTTAGCGGCAAAAGGCACCGAGTTCCAACAATCTGTGTGGCAAGCATTATGCAAGATACCTTATGGCGAAACTTGGAACTACCAACAGATTGCAGAGGCGATCGGTAACCCCAAAGCCGTAAGGGCTGTCGGCTTGGCCAATGGTAGAAATCCAATTTCGATCATCGTTCCTTGCCATAGAGTGATCGGAAAAAGTGGTAAACTCACTGGCTATGCGGGGGGCTTAAACCGTAAAGCGAGCTTATTAGAACTTGAGCGAACAACAACAGAGGTTGCAGCAACATGATAAGATCTACGGCAAAATCAATCAGTATTCTCGTCCTTACAGCCACTTTGCAAGGCTGTTTTCAAGATGACCTTGAACGTTGGTTAAACCGTGAAACTTATGAGTTCAAAGGGACTTATGACAACCAGTTCAATGATGACTTATTAATTTTCGAAGAGGGTATTGTACGTGCTGAATCTGAAACTCAGCACTGGTCTCGCGCTTACAGCGTGGATGGTAATCAACTGACGATCCAGCTACGCAATAACTCGAAAGAAAAACGCGAAGATATCGTGCTTGTGATCCATGGCAAAGGAGAAGTGCTCACATGCAGTGTCTGCGCCATGTATAAATTGAGTAACGTATGGGTAAAAACAGGCAATGTTGAAGCCAAACCGTCTGGAGTAGAAAACGCGAGCCAATAACTCGCGTTAACGCAATGACCAGTTCTACTCAATCATGTTTACCCGCGCCTAAGCTCAAAAATTAAGCTTTTATCTATTTTAAAAACCATCGCACACACTCGCTCTGTCATTTACCCAAAATTCAAGTAAGGTAGAGATATCAGACTGTTGAATTGAATGGATCTCGTGAAATAAGGAGATAATGATGGCAGAAAAACTGTCAACCTCGGCACTGGCTAAATTGCGTAATACAGACGCTAAACAACTATTCAGTAACCTCCAAAAAGCAGGGTACATTAACCGCTTCGACAACAAGTGGGTATTAACAGAACTGGGAGCAAAATTTGGCGGCGAATACGCCCAGCACACGCAATATGGCCAATTTATTGTCTGGCCGGAAAACTTGCTCGTCGACACACAAGCCACCAGCGGAAAGACGTTAAGTGCCACTCAGCTTGGCGATCATTTCAGGCTCAACCCCAAAAAAATAAATCAACTATTGAGTGAGTTAGGCTGGATATCTAAAACAGAAAAAGGCTGGCAAGTAACGGAGGCTGGGCTCAGAGCAGGCGCCCAGCAACGTGAAGATAAATCTTCTGAGCAATTTTTTGTTGTTTGGCATGATACGGTGACTCGCCATAAACGTCTGAAACAATCCATCGTCGAATTTTTAGGGCAAGAGGCTCACAGCCAATCGACCGATAAATCATTGTCCCACTTTCGCCAAAAATTTGAGGCAAAACATCGCACCTTAGACGGCCACTATGTTCGCTCGACCGGCGAATTATTGATCGATAATTGGCTCTATTTGGCGGGCGTCGTCCACGCTTATGAGCGTCAGTTGCCGATAGAAGCTGATGTGATGTGCGATTTTTATCTGCCAACAGGGAAAGTCTATTTACAATATTGGGGCTCAGATAGTGGCGCAACCGACGAAAAAACGCGCTTACAAACTCAAGCGATTTACCACGATCACGGCTTTGCTCTGATTAATATTCATCCGCAAGACATTGCGCATTTAGATGACATTCTGCCTAGAAAACTGCGAGAGTTTGGGATTAAAGCGTATTAATCGCGTTGGCAAGATGCCCCCTTCCCCTCGTCACTGAGAGAGCAACACGAGAGAAAAGGAGCAAAAAACAAAACCTA
The DNA here is from genome assembly GCF_963888495.1 of Vibrio sp. 2-2(8). NCBI lineage: Bacteria > Pseudomonadati > Pseudomonadota > Gammaproteobacteria > Vibrionales > Vibrionaceae > Vibrio > Vibrio sp. 2-2(8). The sequence goes on from NZ_CAWPJM010000051.1 coordinate 155,787, forward strand.
TATTAACGATAAGAAGAATAGCGAGCTCTCGCCGCCTCTTCTTTCGGGACGATGGTTTTACCAATCGGAGCCAAAGAAATAACCGCGAGTTTCAAATGCTGTAGTGCGAAAGGGATGCCAATGATGGTAATAAAACACGCCACCGCCGATAAAATATGACCAACGGCTAACCAAAAACCAGCGAAAACAAACCAAATCACATTGCCGATTAAGCCAAATGGGCTGGTACCAATATCTTGCTGATTGGTCAATTCATCACGGGAAATCGCCTCTTGCCCAAAAGGAAAAAACGAAAAGTTACCGATAACAAAGCAAGCACGCCCCCATGGAATGCCAATAATGCTGATAAAGGCAAGGAGACCAAAAAACCACCAAGCGAGCCCCATAAACACTCCGCCCAGTAAAAACCAAATAATATTGCCGATTGTTCTCATAACTGCTACTCCGTATAAAATAGACCCATAAACCCTTTCAGTATCATTGCATGACCTGAACGGAAGATTAACGCTAGGCTAAACCATGCCATACCGCCGTAACGCCGCTTATCGTACAAAGCAGCAACGCAGCGAAACGGATGTTATCTTTGGGCAGTGATTGCGTGGTCATCATCGCCAACTTATAACCCAACCAAGCTGAGGGGATAAGTGGAATCGTTATCCATAAATGATGTAACGTCAGAAAACCTGCCGGTATTTGAATAATCAAAGAGATGATCGAGCTAAACACAAAAAATGCCGAAAGATTGCCACGCAACTGATTCGCTTCTTGATGCTGTAGGATCAACGCCATCGGCGGTCCACCAATCGCGGAACTAGTTCCAAAGAAGCCGGAGAAAAAACCCGCAATACCCATTTTTATCGGGGTCGGTTCGATGCGATACGGCAATAAACTAACAGCCACGGCAAATAACACCAATAAACCAAGCCATAACGCCAGTACATCCGTCGAGACTAAAACCAGAAGGATACCACCCGCAATTGAACCGGGAACGCGACCAATCAGCGCCATTTTTAAACCGCCGAGCTCAATGTTCGAGCGATGCTTTAAGGCGTTCAAGATAGAAATAAACAGCGCCACGATACAAATGGGGGCAGGAACGTAATCGGCGGAGATCAAGAACAGCAAGGGCGCTGCGACGATCGCTAAACCAAAACCAATCGCCGTTTGCACAAATGAACCCAAGAAAATAAGAAACATGGCGATAAGCGCCGTACTACTGAACATTTCCATTAAAATGCCTATAAGCGAAACAAAGAAAAGTAATGCCCATAGAGAGCATTACTTCGTTCACGTTATCAGCAATTTTCGATCATGAGAATAGCCAAATTGATCTATCGGTCTGGTATCAGTAAGCAACACCAATACGTTGACGAGGGTGAGCGGCACTTTCTAACTCATCGATCATCGCGAGGGCATAGTCACTGACTGAGATTTTGCTGTTACCTTCAGCATCAGACAATAGAGCGTCACCGCCCACACGGTAAGCACCTTGTTTCTCACCCGGAAAAATCTCAGCGGCCGGGCTAACAAATGTCCAATTAACCTTGCTTGTACTCGCACGGAAGAGATCCAACGCTTCGCCTTGCGCTAATGCTTCCCCTTTGTACTCTTCAGGGAAACCTTCTACGGTCACCAATTTGATACCGGGAGCGACTTCCAATGAACCCGCACCACCAACCCACAGTAGGCGATCCACACCCACTTGCGGTAGATCTGACAGCAGTTTTTGCGCTGTAGCTGCAACAATATCGTGGTTGCCAGCTGCACGTCCGCCGATAGAAGCGATCACGACATCAACACCAGCTAACGCAGCGCTAATTTTTGACAAAGGCTGTTGTAAGTCAAATAGTTGAACGCTAACACCTTCAGCATCGACTTTACTTGAATCACGCACTAACGCGATCACCTCGTGGCCCCGTGCTTTTGCTTCATTGACAATGTGACTACCAATCCAACCTGATGCGCCTAATACTGCAATTTTCATAATTTATTTCCTCATTCGGTTTCTGTTTCTCGACAACAATTGTAGTCTAGTAGTTAAACGAAGGAGGAAAAACACTCAAAAATGATGTAGATTGTATCAATATTCGTATCTAATAAAGGCCTACCATGGACAGACTAACCGCCATGCGCAGTTTTATCGAAGTGGCAAATACTGCCAGTTTTACCAAAGCCGCAGACAACTTGAGCTTAAGTCGATTACAAGTGTCACGTCATGTCCAAGAAGTTGAGGATTGGTTAAAGCAGAGGTTACTGCACCGCACGACACGCAAAGTCAGCCTAACCACCGCCGGTGAAGAGGCTTTAATCCGTTGCGAACAAATTTTGCACCAAACTGCCGAACTTGAAACACGGGCGTTGGAACAGTCACAACTCTTAAACGGTACCATTCGCATTGCCGCGCCGATAGGCCTTGCTCAAAACATGTTATTGGCCGTTGTTGAAGACTTCACGCAACGACACCCCAATGTGTTAATTGACATTGTCGCTTCAGATCGCCTTTCACAACTGGTCGATGAACGCGTGGATATTGCCCTGCGTTTTACCCAACAGCCGGATGATACGCTCATCGCTCGCCGTTTAATGAGCGTCGGCACCGTCATATGCGCTTCCCCTAGCTATCTCAACCAACACCCTCCTATCAATACACCCAATGACTTAACCCAGCACAACTGCTTTGTGCACATGAGTAATAACAAGTGGGATGTGGTTAAAGACAATGAACAGCTCTCTGTCACCGTGAATGGCAACATCCGCGCTAATGATATGGAAATTTTATGCCGTGCTGCCCTAAATCACAAAGGCATCGTACGGCTACCATGCGATCTTGCAAATGTCTTTATCGCCTCAGGAACACTAGTACGCGTTTTGCCAGAGTTTCACAGCCCAAGCAGCGCACTATGGGCTGTGTATCTTTCTCGTAGCTATCAAACCCCATTGGTTCGCCAATTCATTGATTTCATCGCTCAAAGCTGGAAAAACGATCTCATCGCTTAGCGTTAAGTCATTCTAGCTAATAATTTAATCAATATTATTAGCTAGATTAAACATAGTGTTAATACCAAAAATGAAATTATCTATAATTAATATTGTAGATGACCTCATTTATCTCACAGACATACTATCTACCTATTAAAAAGTTAAGTAAAAATAAAAATATATTTTTACTTACACTAAAACAATCAACAATAAATGTTGATAAGTTACTTAATACTATTAGTAAAAATAACCAGCATTGCTGAAATCATCATTTAACCCTGAAATAAAAATTTCATCAAGTAAATGAGCATTTATTATCCCTTTCAATATCTCACGAAAAAACATGATTAAGCTAGCAAATTAAGCGCTTAATAAATAACAAAAATGAAATTAAACTTAAGATCTATCCATGAATATCATTATAAAATTATTTTATGTACATACTGATATGTACATATTAGTTATGCAACCTTGATTAACTGAAATCACTAACTATATTTATCCACATAAAGATTATAAACATGCAAATATCAACACTAATATCAATAAGATTTAATAGATATAACCAAAAAAACCATTCGAAATGGTTAAATCAGTACAGTGATATTCTGTGGATCCATAAATAAACGTCAGTAGGTATTGAATGAAAAAAATAGAAATACTTATCGTGGTTGATTGTGCCGGAGCATTAGCAACCACGAGCTTAATGGATAACGTTTACTTAATTGATAGTAACCAATGGCTTGGTTCTTGGGATGAAGGAACGTGCCAACTCCACACGGTATCTCAAGATGGTCAGTTTATTTGCTGGCGTAGCTGCGCCATTTCGCCAGATGACGAAGTCAATATAACGGGATTCTCTGGTGACATGATTGATCAAAAAGCTTGCTTACCAAGCCCTGTTAATGACGCGTGGGAAGGCAGAGTTCAGACTCGCGGGGATACTGGGCGTTATCTATATACCATTTCTCTTTCAATAAACGGAATAACAATGAATTTTTCACCTTATCTCGAAGTTCAATAACTCCATCTAAATAAGGAACATTGTATGAAAAAAGTAGAAATACTCATGGTCGTAGATGCAGCAGCAGCGCTGGCAAGTCGAGATCTGCAAAGTAACATTTATCTCATTGATACAAATAAATATATGGGCTCGGGTAATGAAGGCCAAGCTGAGTTAAAAACAGCCTGTAAAGACGGTCAATTATTATGCTGGCGAGTTGTCGCTATTTCACCAGACAATGAAGTTGATATTGTCGAGTTTAATGGGCAAATGATAAATGACAGAGTTTGTATACCCACTAAGCAAGGACTAAGCGGTGATGAATTCTGGGAAGGCCGAGTTGAAGCGCAAGGACAAGCCAGCACACAACAATACAATGCGACCTTGTCTATTGATGGTGCAAGATTAACGTTTGATCCTTTCCTCGTTATTTCACTGTAGAGGGCGAACTCATGTTAAGCCCAAATGTTGATACCGCATTAAATATGCTGACCGACGTATATACTGATTTTTTAGGTATTAGTAACTACGATGCAACGTGCAACTCTCTCTTTATTGGCCATGTAGCAAAAGATCCAAACTGGCTCGTAGAAGTTCGAAGCAGGACTGAGATCTTAAGAGCGGTAATGAATGAGTTTATGCAGCAAAAGCCTAAAATTTTTGCGCAAATTATTACATCGTTTATTAATTATCAGACCACGTTCGATGCCTGCGCACAAAACAGTAAGGCGATAACAAGTACGAAGCAATGGATTGAATGCTTACAATTATTGCAAAAAACGTTAAAGCAAAATATCACGTTAACAAATGAAGCTCAGCAAGTTTTCACGAAATCTTACAGCCAAGCGAAAAATGCAGAGGAGCTGCTCGCATCCAGCATTCAAGATGGCTGGAATGAACTTGCGAGCGAAGAACAAGCAATGGTACGCATTGCAACAGAGATAGGCTCTCTATCGCAATCCATTGCCAGTTTAGGAGCCAATGTCACGGCGGCCCAATTAAGAGCAGGAAAAGCTTACATACAAAGTATGGTCACTATTTCCTACGGTGTCGTAATGGGAGCAACGACGTCTGTGCCATTCCTTTCCTTTGCTGGTGCGCTATTCACGGTTGGTTACAGTGCATACAGCACAATATCGAGCGCGAAAGAGGTACAACAAGATTTAGACAAACTCACTCAATTACAAACACTAGCCAGTGAAGAAGCACAAGCGGCTGCCATTACTAAAGCCATTATTCAAACCCTCAGCAACATGAGCGAAGAATTCCTAAAGATTGATGATAGCTTGCCAGCACTTTCATTGTTATGGCAAGACGAATTAGACAAGGTAAACGAACTGATCAACGCCTTACAAAGCGGTTCAGACCCAGCCCTATTGACTGATTTGCAAACTATCAAGATTGCTTCAGCCTCATGGAAAACCATTTCAGAATTTGTGCAACTCATTAGTTTACCGCCAAACGTTGGAAAACCCGTTTTAGTCAACACACTAAATAACACCATTCAAGAACAGTAAAGGAGATACACAATGTCACAACAAGTTACTCAGTTGAACCCAACACAGCAAACCACTCAATCTGCATTTTTGGCAACCACAGTCATCACAGCGCAGTGCCATGCCATTTTAAACACACAATTTACGCCACCTACGGTAAAACCAGATTGGTTTGATGACCTGAGTAAAAAATTAGACTCAGCCAAATTGGTTGCTAAGCAATGGATTGACGATTTGGGACCACAAGTATCAGCATCGATTCCCTCCAGCGTAATTAATTTTGACGCCACTTTCCAAGCATCAATCGATGCCATTCATGAGTTATATAAAGCGGATCCAACAGCAAGTGGCAAAGACAATACGACGGTTCAGCAAGCTTCACAGATTATGACCGCCCTATCTTCTCAAGTCAGCGGTATCGAAGCCACAGTCAAAGGGATGAATAAGGAACTCTCTGATTGGGGGGTGAAAATGCAAGCAGCACATGATGACTTAGTCAATGGTGCGACCAATATTCAAAAAACAATTATCGATTTACAAACAGATATTGAAAGTATGAATAACGCAATAGACAACAATCGTGCAGCCATTGAGAAACTGAATAAAGATCTAGTCTATGCACAAGTTGCGGTTGGTGTTGGCATCTTTATGCTCGTCGCAGGCGTTGCGCTTACCATCGCAACCGCTGGTACCGCAGCTGTAGTCTCCGGCGGTATCGCAGCCGTTGGCGCGGCATCGATTATTGCTGGTGGTGTTACGTGGGGCGTATTACAAAATCAAATTGATGATGACTACGACAGCATCGCGCAAGAACAAAAGCAAAAAGCTGAAGATCAACAACAGATTATCGCTTTACAGGGGCTTTCCAATGCCAGTAGCGCCGTCGTTTCAGCGATTGAAACATCGACATCAGTATTATCTGATTTTGAAACGACGTGGACTGTCTTTGGTAACGAGTTAGATGATGTAGTAACCAAGCTTAATAATGGTGCATCCATGCAGAGCATTATTATGGAAAAAGTGATGTCTGACGCAGCGAAAAACGAATGGGATGATGCGGTTGAACTTGCTAAACAGCTAGCTAGCGCAAAAATAGCTATCGAAACGAAAGAGTTAGCACCTGCAGTAAAACAAGCAGCTTAAACATTACTAAGGGGGGTTACGCCCCCTTTTATTCTTTTTCGAGGACCATCATGAATCAATCAGCCAGCGAGCAACTTCAAACCGACATTCCTGCATCTATTAGCGCTATGGTGTTACTAAATTCTGCATGCCAAGGCGTTGTTGAAACTTATATTGATCAAGGCAATGCAGAACATTGGTATGCTCAGGTAGAACAAAATTTAAATGCGGTGCAAAAACTGGTACGGCAATGGCGTTTGAGTGGTAATTTATATTTTTCAAATGACATTATGGACAGTGTTCTTTCCATTGCGAATACATTCAAAGATTCTAATGTTCAAATTTTAACGTTATTCAAAGCACTAGAAACCCGTTTTGACACCGCTCAACTAAAGCAGCTAACTTCATTAATCTTAACATTACAAAATCCGATTCAAAGTCTTACATCAAATATAAAACGTTATGATGAGGGATTGAATTCTTGGGCTCGCCAAGTGGAAGATGCTCATAACACATTGCAACAAACTATTGCACAGATCCAGCAAGAAGAAGTTTCCATCCAAGCAGAAATTATCGCCACTAACGCCCAAATTGATCTAATGAAACAGCAGATAGCAGCATTTAAAACCGCCATTGCGAATGCTCAATCGCAGCGTAAGAAAGGGATATTTGAAACGATTTTTGGCGTGGTGCTTGCTCCGTTTACACTGGGAGGTTCTTTGATATTGGCAGGGTTTGGTGTTAGCTCTATTGTAGAAGCACAAAGTGAAATATCTAGCCTGCAAAGCGATATCCAATCATCTTTAAATACCATCAACCACGATCAACAAACGCTCTCTCAAGATCAACAACAAATCGCGTCTCTCAATGCCCTATTGCTAAGTGTCGATCAAGTTAACAACGATTGTGCGGCGATCAGCCGATCCTTAGATACACTACAAACCACAGTGCTCAGTTTATACAATGAAACCAACAACGTCGTTTCTAACCTTACCAAAGCACAAGATTCACAAGCGGTCATTCTGGAGCAAGTTTGGTACCAATCAGCTTACAATGAGTGGCAAGATATTCTGGAGGTAGCATCAACGCTCAATAATGCACAACCTCAAATAACAAAAGCTCAAATCAAGTAATTGATTTGGCTCCAGTGACGGAGCCAATGGCTGATTTAATTGAGCAAGTTATAAAGCAATGCCGATACCGCCAATAACCCTATCGCCATGACAAAGGGTGTACTCATCTGCTGTTGATACTTCGCCAGCGATGGCACTTTGAATACAGCAATCATCGGCATAATAAACAGAATCATAGCGATCACGGGGCCTGAAAACGCTTCCATCATTCCCAGAATGCTGGGGTTGAGTATCGCGACAATCCAAATCGTGACAAACAAAATCGCAATGGTGAGTCGCCCAGCAAGACGCAATGACAGGCCAAAGTTTTTACACAACAGCCCAGTCAGGCTTTCTCGCGCACCAAGGAAATGCCCTAAAAAGGAAGAGGTAATGGCAATAAACGCCACTAAAGGGCCTAGAGTGGCGATGAAGGGATTATCTGTGACATTGGCAAGGTAAGTCAGCACTGAAATATTTTGCACTTTTGCTTCTTGCAATGCTTCTGGTGATAAAGCCAATACGCAAGAAAACACGAACAGCAAGACAAACAGAATTAATACAAGGCTGGTGTAACGCAGAATCTGCTCTGATTTTTTATCCGCTAGCGCGCCATAATGACGACGTTGAACATTGGCAAAACTTGAGATCGCCGCTGCATGGCTAAAAGAAAACACCACGACAGGAATGGCTAGCCACACTGTGTGTAAGAAATCACTCGTTTGCGGCAATGCTAATGACGGCACTGACCAATACGGGATCAAATAGAGCGAGAGAAATAATAAAATAGCCGCCAATGGATAAACCATAACAGCAAAAGCGCGCAACATGATCTTCTCGCCACCCAGCATAATGGCAATTAACGCAAAGACTAAGCCACCAGAAAGCAGCACCCGAGGGGGAGCGACCATCTGCGCTTGATTAACCAAAAAGCTATCAACCGTGTTAGTTAGACCTACACCGTAAATCAGTAAGATTGGGAAAATAGAGAGGAAATACAGCAAAGAGATCAAGCGACCAGCCCTTTGGCCAAAGTGTTCTTCAACAACGTCGGTAAAATCAGCATTAGGACGGCGCGATGAGAGAACAAAACGAGCAAGACCACGATGAGAGAGATAAGTCATCGGAAAAGCGAGTAAGACCATTAACACTAATGGCCAGAAACCACCTAACCCAATGTTGATTGGCAAAAATAGAATGCCAGCCCCAACGGCCGTACCAAATAAACTGAGTAGCCAATAGGTGTCGTGTTTAGTCCAATTGGAAATCTGAACATGACTAAAATGAGCCATTTCCTTAGTGTCTTTCACTGCTTTTTCACTTATATAAAAATAATAATGTCGCGAATCCTACTCCTATTAATCATTATGATCATTTTGAGACCTTGGTCATAATCACTATAATCAAGGGGCTTGGCTTGGATTGAAAACCATGAAAACACCGAATTAACAGCATATTAAACTGGATTCGTGTGACTTTATTGAAACTAAAAACCAAATTTTAAGATTTTTCAGTAAATGTAATTAGTTGACGATTCATCCAGCACAGTCACGCACAGCAAACAAAAATGAAGGACATTTGTCCTCCCTAATCGGTAGGCGATCATGGTTTTATACAATTGTTTTTCGAAAAGAGGCACACAGATAGACACTGTAGGTATGCGGGGCCAGAAGATAAATAGGAATCGATTTATAGGTTTACAGTGTAAATGGCCCTAAATAGGGCCAATTGAGTCTATCTCTGAGCTGTGATATTTATGAATTAACGGCTTTGATAAGGATAGAAGTATCCATTCTTCCCTCACCTTGCTCAGACAAGGCTTGGTAAGCATGATAAGTTTTTTCTGTCATCGGCAATTTTAGATCGTTTCGTTGCGCTTCATCCAAACAAAAGCCCAAGTCTTTGATCATCCAATCAATGGCAAAGCCGTAATCAAACTTACCTATTGACATATTCACAGCGCGGTTTTCCATCTGCCATGAACCTGCGGCTCCATTTTTCAAACAATCAACCAAAACGCCAATATCTAGCCCTGACTTTTCCGCTAAGATCAATCCTTCCGACAGACCATTTAATACGCCAGCAATGCAAATTTGATTGACCATTTTTGCGCGTTGTCCTTGCCCTGCTTTCCCCATCAGCACCGATGACTTGCCATAAGCATGAAATACGGGTTGCAGCTGCTCAAACAGTTCGGCATCTCCACCACACATAATGGTTAGCACACCATTTTCAGCCCCTGCTTGGCCACCAGAAACAGGAGCATCCATAAAGCGAATGCCCGCTTTATGAGCCGCAGACGCCAGCTCTTCGGCTAACAGTGCCGATGTGGTGGTGTGATCAACCAAAATTGCGCCGCGTTTCATCGCCCTTATCGCGCCGCCGTCACTAGTCGTCATGCTACGGACATCATCATCATTGCCAACGCAGGTTAAAACCACATCGGCATCTTGCACGCACTCTGCGACTGTTTGCGCTGCATGCCCATGATGCTGCTGTGCCCACTGCTGCGCTTTAGCTTGAGTGCGGTTGTAGACGCTAACATCAAATCCTGCGTTTTTTAGATGCCCAGCCATAGGGTATCCCATAACCCCTAATCCAATAAAACTGACTTTCATTAACTTCTCCTTTTATTATTACCCAGCAGCCCAAACGGACGAACACACGTAACTGAGTGTGGGCTGTATGTATCCTTGCGTCATTCTCTATGAATAAGACCACGGTTAGCAATGCACAGATAAAAAAAAGCCGAGTCAATCACTCGGCTTCTCATTAATTCGCTCTATTACAGCTCAGCGTTATGGTAAACCTGCTGAACATCATCACAGTCATCTAGCATGTCGAGGAATTTCTGGAATTTCTCCGCCTCTTCGCCCGTGACCGGTGTGTGTGTTTGTGGAACGAACGTGATTTCTTCCACATCGATAGTCAAATCAGGGAACTGATTATTTAGCGATGTTTTCACTTTGAAGAATTCAGTGTTAGGTGCAAATACAGTGATCACACCATCTTCCAGTTCAACATCCGTCACATCGACATCATCCATCATCAGTGCTTCAAGGATAGAATCTTCATCATCCCCTTTGAACTGAAATACCGCTTGGTGATCAAACATGTGTGATACGGTACCTGGAGTACCAATTTTCGCACCCGTTTTAACAAAGCATTGACGCACATCTTGGAACGTACGGTTGCCGTTATCTGTTAAGCAGTCAACGATAACACTTGCGCCGCCAGGGCCAAAACCTTCGTAACGAGCAGGTTGGTAGTCTTCACCACCACCACCACTGGCTTTATCTAGCGCTTTATCAATAACGTGGCCTGGAACTTGGTCTTTCTTCGCTTTTGTGATCAGGTGGCGCAAAGACAAGTTCATGTCTGGGTCCGAACCACCATTTTTCGCACACATGTAAATTTCTTTACCGTATTTGGAATAAACTTTAATTTTTGCGCCTTGAGTTTTCGCCATTGAGGCTTTGCGCACTTCAAAACTTCTTCCCATAGGGATGATCTCTCTAATTCAATTTAACGCGAGGGATTTTAGCAAAAAGTGGGATCATTTCAATTTTCCACTTAGCAAAGACATGAATGCTACGCAACACCCATCACTCTTTTGTATTTGTTCACCGATTGTAAAAACCACTCTTTTTCGGCCTCACTGGCAATTTTAGACTGCTGCTGAGTGATCGCTTCAGGCCCTGCTTTTCCTTGCTTGAGTTTCCAAACAAGAAAGGAAGCTTGTTTATCGAGCTCTACTTTGTTTTTCTCTTCAGCGGCAAGTAAAGATAGGTTGAAGGACATGAGTTAGCCTAGATCGGTAAATACGTGGCACGAAATATAGCATAGGACATAGGAAAATTAAGAGCATAAATGTGCAATTTATCGGTATGAAATCAAGAAAATTGGAAAATATAAAGGGTGGCTATGCGCCACCCTTAGGGGATTAATGGTGAGAACTCGTCAGTGAAGTATGCCTAGCTCCTTCGCTTCTTCAATGGTTAAACCACTTTCTCGAATCTCTCTTAATGCTTCAATACGACGGCGAGCTTCGGCTGATTTAAGGTTTTTAACTGGTTTTTGAGTTTCTACTTCTTCCGTGAAGTCCCACTTATTTGCAATATCAGTCATTTCGTCATGGTCAATAGAATTTATGGACATTGTTACCTCCGAACAAACCACGTAAGGGACATGTAATCTGTAGCAAACGACATTTGATTTGTTAAGCATATTTCGTCCATATTGTGATTTTGGCGATGGTTTAGAAACCTTATTTTTAAAACTATTAATATTACTTTGCCAACCTTGCTAGACGAGGCTAAATTTAAATATTGCATGCATGAATTCAAGCGTTTTAGCGCTCATTTTATTCTGTTGCATACTATCGAAATCCCCTATCCCACGCTCTTTCAATGTGCTGATTTTTAGCACATGGTTCCCCATTTCTGTTTGGCAAATAAGCTTGAAATGCACCAGACTGTAGTTAATGCATTTAAAGTTGTAGGTAAGACGGGATGTGTAAGCTTCACGACTGGTTAACCGAGATCCATCAATGGCATCTGAACAAGCGCTATGATCAGGTGGCTCAATTACAACCTCTGATCCTTAATGCTCCACAAGAGATCTGGGGGCCGGATCTGAGTGATGATCAAAGTAAAGCAATTGCTTGTTGGCTTGATGCTTGCCTGCGCCAATATGAGTACTACAAGCTCATTGACGGTGAGCTTGCCTTCCAATATCTGCAGCTTGCTTACGCTCGTTTTCAGCGTTGTGTCTCGGAGCCGAGTGGTGAACTTGAGTTAAAATCTTGGTGTATAAAACGGATGCAGCAGTTGATGGTACTGAGTTTGGAGCATCTCAACCAACAGCACGTTGATGAGGCCTTATCCCGAAGTTTAATTGATACTCATGTTCGATTTCTTGCATATTACGCGTGGAACGATGATCAAGGTATAAAGCGAGGGTATTAATTGATTGCAGGGATCAACAGATAAAAAAATAGCGAGTTATATAACTCGCTAAAAACATATATGAGCCAATCTATTAATTCATCAGATAGGACAAAAGGTTGTCTATTCGTTTCCTATACTAACGAACCTTCTAAAACAAAATGTCAGCTACATGTCAAGGTTGTGTTGTAAATTGGTTTTAAATACCTTTTAAATACCAATAGCGACTTCATCAAGTGCCCGGAATACGGATTCATCTAAATGCCCCTCGTACACTTGCTTGCACACTTTGCGGCGTACCGCGAGACCCGAGATCAAACGTTCGATCGATAAATGTTTATTCTCGTTTTTCGTGTTATAGAGCTCGATCAATTTACTTAACGTCTCATAAGAGATCGCCTCATTTCCAACCCTCAGCCAATCCAGCTTATCAATCAGCTCTGTACACTCTTCCTTGATGGAGGATGGTGGATGCCCAGTCATTGCTGATAACGCCGTTATACTGCGTTCTAGGGCCTCTGGAGAGGTATATTTAGATAAGGTAATCGTAATTTCATCGGCATTGATCTCTACTAGGTGTTTGCGCTGCTTGACTCTTCGTCCTAGCTTACCCTTTGGAGACGGTGCTTTACGTTGAATCGGTTCAAATTCACCATCAATGATCTCAGAGAGCTCTTCTAATTTTTGCTTAGAAACCATCTCATTGCGCAGTGGGTTAGGCAACGTTGGAGCCATGTTGCGTTTGCCTGCATTGGTGGTACGAGCGCGCGAGTAGCGCAGGACTTCTTCCACATCGCACTTAATGTCGACTTGGTAATCCATCACTTTTTCTTTATCCACCAGTGTGGTGACCGTCAAATGATAGCCCCAAAGATTCACGACAAATAACGAATCGCTGCCCTTTCCTTCCGATAATCGTTTTAGCTCACGGACAAGATCCATCGAAAAACGACGCCATTCGATATTACGGGCCAACTTTTGGTTCAATTCACTCAGTAGCATGCTGTCGGTATGGCGACGCGACATGCGACTGCGAAAATAGGAGTAGAGTTGGAAGACCAACGTATGTTGCTTTAGGATCTCTGGTGGAAACAAGAAAAAGTAATCGCGAGTGAGTAACTCTTCGTAGAATGAAGGCTCCCACACCAAAATGTACAAATTAGGTTTGATCCTAATTTCACCATCAGCCCCTTCCGTTGGCGCTTCTTCAGAAGCGGTGATCGTTCTTGCTAGGAACCGAAAACGATCACTCTTAAATCCTTCTGGCATGTTTTCACTCAGCCAACGGCCGGTTAACTCATGCAGTTGGAAGTCTGTAAATTCAATCCGATCAATACTATCGCGAATAGAATCTCTTGCTGGGCCACTATCTTTTTTACCGCGAAGCGACAAAATGTCAGTAATGTACAATGGGGTTTTATTCGGTGTGTGTTTGGTATTAAGTTGGTAATCTTCTTGGTGATGATCGTGGTATTGCACCGTTAAGGTGAACAGTGCAAACAGTGTCATTAGATCATCCACTGTCATGATATTTTTAGAAGAACGAGTTTCAATGATCGCACGGGTACCAGAAATCGACACCATTGATTTCTGGTAGCTTTTACGAGTTCTCGGTGGAGCTAATGCTTGATCAATGATCCCAGCCCAATTGGTGGGTGAAACCACAAACTGATCCGCTTCGTCTTTCATCGCTGGTGGAATATTTAGCCCATGTTCTGTCAACAAACGCTTATTGACCTGAGTTTGAGCCAGCGCTTTTGAACGCTTGCGTTTTTCTGTCTGTTTTACCGATTCGGTTACCAGACTGGTTGAACCAAGCACAGAGATGAGCTTATTTGGGTTAACAAATTTATGCAGCATTGTCTTGCCAGCTAAACCTTCTTCAAATCTCACCGGGATCTGTTTAAATAAACCAATACTTACTGCAGCACGCAGCCGTTGCTGAATAGCCGCTCTAGTCAATTGGCCATCGGTTGCTTCAATTAACTCTGTTGTTGAGACTAACCCATCTTGGCTGCGGAAACCTCTTAATGAGATCAGGTTAAGAAGTTCAACGATACTTTTGGTAACACCTTTAAAATGTTGGTATTGATCAACCCAATCAACAGCAGTTTCTGAAACTTCAAAAAGATGCCCATCTTTGTGGCTCCTTGGTGCTTTGATCAATATTTTTTCGTCTGCGTTCATTATTAGATCCGTATCACACTAGCCGTAATATCGCTATAGTTCCAATAGAATAAAGAAAAAGAGATCATAAATAAAGAAAAACTTATTGCTTTTAAATAACTGATCTTTTTGATTATTCTGATCTATATTGCTTATATGATCTAATGATCAGGCCTTAATGAGCAGCCTAATTGATTGTTTTATAGGGATAAAAAAAAATCCCCTTCAGAAGCATGATCATAGAAAACTGAAAACATGATCATTGTAGAGAAGAAAGCATGATCAATCACATTCCGAACGATGATCATCAGACGACTGAATCAATGATCAAACACTTTCTTAAAGCATGATCATGGCTCATGCACAACTTATCCACATGATGAGTTGAAGTGATTATTTTATTTGAGCTAGATGAAGAATATGGGCTTGGTTTTTCTTTGGAAAGATGATCAAGGAAGTGCATTAAATGTTCTTTCAAAGTCGATTTTGGCATAAACACGAATTGAAATGACAAATAACTCTTTTAACGGCTTCTATTATAAGGAGTGAGAGTGTGTCGAAAGCATGATCAAGAGCGTATTGAAGAAGGTTTTGTTATTTGGTGTGTTTTAAATTTTACTTGTTATGTACTAGGTATCTTGCTCAGCCCCTACTCCATCTGCAATCACCCGTAATTATGCGCTATTTTTACATGCTTCCGAGCTTAAATCACACTTGATCATTGATCCGATGAAGATCCATTTGTTTTCTGATTATTTGCTGATAAGGAAGGCGCTAATTCCTCTTGATCATTGTTCCTGTGGCGAGGGATCTCTTCGGACGCATGATCATCATGTTAGCCTTGATCATGCGTCCTGTTCCCCTGACTAAAAGGATAAGTTTCCCCTGCCCTGTAGCTCTAGTTATTATTATTCATGTTCTACGATTATTTAATTGATCTGCAGGGGGAACATCATTCCAAATGACACATACCGTAAATTATGCTGCTTCTCTAATCGTTCCGGGTATTTTAAGCTCATTTACAATGTAAATAAGTTACGTTGTAATATTTTTAATGTTCAAATAAATAATGGACTAAGTTGCCCATTATTTAAGGAAAAATGATGACCATAATGAGGTCAATTCATTAAATTCCGATATGTTTTTCTATTTATTGTGATATTAATCTAAAAGTGAATGTTCACCTTTTTGTTGAGTATTAAATTGTTTGCTGTACAATCTGCGTTAGGTACTTATTATGGAATTTGGCAATGAAAAGAGAACAAACCATAGCGAATCTCTACCAGCTCGCCGAGCAAACTCAACAGGTGCAAGCTGACCGAATTGAAATTGTTTTAGAAGAACGTAGTGATGACCATTTCCCAGCGATGTCAAAAGCGCTAATGGAAACTCGTTCAGGCTTAACACGCCGTAAGCTAGATGATGCCATTTCCAAAATGGAACAAGCTGGCCATCAATTTACTAAAAACAATGCAAATCACTATTCAATTTCTTTAGCGGAAGCCCACATGCTCATGGATGCCGCTGGTGTGCCTAAGTTCCACCAAAGGAAAAAGCATGGTGATCATAAGCCTTGGGTCATCAATGTTCAGAACCAAAAGGGGGGGACAGGTAAATCAATGACGGCTGTCCATCTAGCCGCGTGCCTCGCCCTGAATTTGGATCAGCGTTACCGTATCTGCTTGATTGACTTAGATCCACAAGGTTCATTACGGTTATTTCTCAACCCGCAAATAAGTTTATCAGAGCACAGTAATATCTATTCTGCCGTTGATATTATGTTAGACAACGTGCCTGAAGACACTGAAGTGGACAAGGCGTTCTTACATAAGAACGTGATGTTGCCAACCCAATATCCCAATTTAAAAACCATCTCTGCATTTCCTGAAGATGCAATGTTTAACGCAGAAGCGTGGCAGTATCTTTCGCAAAACCAATCGCTTGATATTGTTCGACTGCTGAAAGAGAAACTTATCGATAAGATTGGCGATGATTTTGACATCATTATGATTGATACTGGCCCACACGTTGATCCATTGGTATGGAATGCAATGTATGCTTCCAATGCATTACTGATCCCGTGCGCGGCTAAGCGATTAGATTGGGCGTCAACCGTCAATTTCTTTCAACACCTTCCTACGGTTTATGAAATGTTTCCAGAAGATTGGAAAGGGTTAGAATTTGTACGTTTGATGCCGACGATGTTTGAAGATGATAATAAAAAGCAAGTCTCGGTATTAACGGAAATGAATTACCTGTTGGGTGATCAAGTCATGATGGCGACGATTCCGCGTAGCCGAGCATTTGAAACTTGTGCTGACACCTACAGCACCGTTTTTGATCTCACCACCAGCGATTTTGAAGGTGGTAAAAAGACGCTAGCGACTGCGCAAGACGCTGTGCAAAAAAGTGCACTGGAGCTTGAGCGAGTGCTTCACAGTCATTGGTCATCACTAAATCAGGGGTAAGTAAAACATGGCAATTAAAACGTCTGAACTAAATGCGAAACTGTTTGGTAAAGCGAATAAGCGACGTGCAACCACCCCGCAAGAAGCCCAAACGGCAGCGAAAGAACAAGCGCAAATCATCGAATTGGCGGTTGCGGGAGAAGAGTTAGTCACTTTCGAACTGGTCAGGATTCCCGCTGATCAAGTAGCGGAAAAGACGATTGTTTTTACGCAGAATGCGCGTGAACAAGCTTTTCTGAATGAGCATGCTCTATCTGATGTATTGAGTACATTACGCGAGCGTGGTCAGCAATATCCTGCGGTTGGTCGTAAAACCGCTGGGGGCAAAATTGAAGTCCTTGATGGCAGCCGTCGTCGAATGTCTTGTATCTTGGCGGGTAAAGAATTTTTGGTTTATGTTGCTGAAGACATAAACTCGGAACATGCGAAGTTTCTTTCGGATGTGGCAAACGCGCACAAGCCGCTTTCTCTTTATGAGAAGGGTAAAGAGATGCAAGCGAAGCTGGATAACGGTGAAGCGGAAGACCAAAAAGCTTTAGCCAAGATATTTCAGTGCAGTGAGGCCCTAGTAAGTGGTGCTCTAAAAGCAGCGGCTTTGCCACTTGAGCTATTGCAAGCTTATCCAAATGTGGTTGAATTAGGTCGTCCAACCATAGTTAAATTGCATAAACAATTTAATGAACTCGATGCAAAGCAACAAGCAAATTTGTTGGAAAAGTGTCAATCTGAAGATGGATTTGTTTGGCAGCGTAGTAGCGTACAAGGTGTTGCCCGATTGACGAAAGAAGTCACAGAGACAATTGAGTCTTGGATACAAGAGTTGTTGCCACCTAAGCGCACTGAGCATGTAAAAATTGATCTGATCAAAGGCCGCGTAAGTTACAGTCGTAAAGGCAGTAATTTAGCGCTTAATTTGAAAAAGGTGGATGATGCTACGGTGCAAGAAATATTAGATTTTATTCAATCTAAGCTTGATTAAGCATCCATCATGTAAAGAATAAAAAACCCGCCACGGCGGGTTTTTTAGTAACTAAGTCTACTCAGTTCGAATCTATTGATTTCTTAAACGCTGCCAGTATTTTTCGTAGATAGCGAGCGCTTCAGGCCCAACATCATTAATGAATTCCCCTTTAGCCATATCTTCATCGGCTGGAAAAATCGTTGGATTGTCGCGAAGTTCTGCTGGAAGCAACGCTCGGCCGCTTTTTGTTGCCGATGCATAACCTAAGCTATTCACAATCTCAGCTTGGTTCTCTGCTTGATACATGAAGTTGATGAATTTATGCGCCAACGCTTTGTTGTTGCTGCCTGATGGAATAGTAAAGTTATCCATCCACAAGACTGCGCCTTCTTCCGGCATTACAAATTTTAGCTCTGGCATCTCAACTTGGCCTTGGTAGGCATTCCCGTTCCATTGCATCCCTAACGCTGCTTCACCTGAGACATAAGGCACATGTGGCGCATCAGAGTTATACAACAGTACATTATCTTTTAACGCGACCAATGATTGGTAGGCTTTTTCAATCTCTTTTTCATTTTTTGTATTAATACTGAAGCCATTTAAGATCAGCGCCATACCAAAGACATCGCGAATATCGTCAATCAACATCACTTGTTGGCTATATTTCTTATCCCACAAATCAGCCCAGCGAGAGACACCTTCTGGTACTAATGCTTCGTTATAGCTGAGGCCAGTGATCCCCCAAATATAGGGCAGGGAATAACTATTTTTGGGATCGTGTGCTTGGCCGAGTAGTGAAGGCATGGCATCTTTCATGTTCGGGATTTGTGCATGATCCAGCTCGGTTAATAACCCTTCACGTCCCATTTTTTCAATGAAATACGCTGAGGCAAAAACCACATCATAACCGCCACCTTTGAGCAACTTGAGCTTGGTATACATTGACTCGTTATTTTCAAAGGTCGAATAGTTAATCGTTACCCCTTCCTGCTGCTCAAACTGCTTGAGGGATTTTTCTGGAAGATATCCTCCCCATGCATAAACGTTGAGTGTTTTGTTGTCTGCGCTTACGTGTGAAGAAGTTAGAGCTGCTGCCAAAACCAATCCTTTGATGAAAGTTTTCATTGCATTTGAATTCCTTAAATAGCCCAGAAGTGTACTGGGGTGTAGGTGAATAATTAGTTAAAAATGGTCACGATTAAAGCAAATATAATTTGTCGTAAAGAAAAATATTTTTAACGACGCACAGTGATTATAGTGGCTGTGCTACCATTGCGTTTCAGTGAGGTGGCGTAAATATGAACATGATAGCGGCTTATTTAGATGATTTGATGGTGCAGGTTGAGAATAGCCTATGGCGTATGGGGCTCTTAATCCGTGGTGAGCCTCAATGGCAACAACACGTGCTTATGCATTTTCTCGCAAAAAATGAGGGGCAAGCCATATTTCAGTTAGGTGGAGAACCGTTACCATGCGTTCGTTATGCCCCCTTCAACAAAGGGCAGCAGTTTCTTGGTCAAGAATGCCATTTACTTATTTGTGACAATCACCATGGTTTTGATGCGAACAGTTTCAGTGCTGCGCTGGGTTCACTGGTCGGTGGTGGGTTACTGTTGATCATTGAAGCCCCTCAGCGTAACGACTCTTTTGCTGAGCGCTGGTTAACGCGAGCGTTCGAACAGCTTGTTGTTATAGAACAGAATCAACCTTGCCCTCCTTTACCCGTTTATCCACGAGTCAGTTCTCAATCACCGATTTATGAACAGCAAGCTGATGCGGTTTCAGCAATTCTTCGTGTGATGGATGGGCATCGCAAGCGACCATTGGTTCTCACTGCCGATCGGGGACGAGGGAAAAGCAGTGCGCTTGGTATTGCTGCGGCTAAATTGATGGCGTTTCGTTCATTAGATATTGTGGTCACGGCACCCTCAATCCATGCCGTAGCGCCGATATTTGAACATGCGGCTAAAGGTTTAGCAGGCGCTCACGTCACCAGACAATCCCTTACTTGGCAAAACTCGTCATTGACGTTTGTGGCACCGGATGAGCTGATTTTGCATCGGCCACAGTGTGATCTCCTATTGGTAGATGAAGCGGCCGCGCTGCCTTTATCAATGTTAAAAAACTGGGTTGAACACTATCATCGTGCGGTCTTCTCTACCACCATTCATGGCTACGAAGGGTGTGGGAGAGGGTTCACGCTTAAGTTTCAAACTTGGTTAGCACACCATCGAGCTGGGACTCGAACTCTCCATTTAGATCAACCGATCCGTTGGCGTCAGGGTGATCCGTTAGAAGCGTGGCATTACGATACTTTCCTCCTTCGCTATGATTTAGCTACATTGCCGACGATGACATCAGGACAGTTAGCGACACTTAACATTGAGCATCTGGATAAGGCTCAACTCATTGCCAACCCGACACGCTTAGCCGCTATTTTTTCGTTATTAGTGAATGCTCATTACCAGACATCACCGAACGATCTATTTCATTTTTTAGCGGACGATAAAGTTCAGCTAGTTGCTGTAATGGTAGACGAGGTTTGTGTCGGTTGTTTGCTGACAGTTCGTGAAGGTGGGCTTTGTAGCGCTTTAGTGGAAGAGATCCAACGAGGAAAGCGGCGTCCTAAAGGTCATCTAGTTCCGGTTTGCTTAGCTAATCAAGTCGGTATTACGCAGGCAGCGCAGAGTGTTTGTCAGCGCATCATGCGTATTGCAGTTCATCCCGAATTACAAAATCAAGGGTTGGGTAGCCGCTTGATTGAAGCGTGCATGCTGGAAAATGATGCCGACTATTTAGCGACGAGTTTTGGCGTAACGAGCGATTTAATGGCTTTTTGGGCTAAGAACCAATTTGTTCCGATAAAACTAGGGAGCCACAGAGACAGCGCGAGTGGCTGTTTTTCCTTAATCATGGTCCAAGCGAAAAAATTGGATTGGTTAACTCGGGCTGAACAAATTTTCGAGCAGCATTTCATTTTCTCGCTATCTGATTCTTTGCAAAATTTAGAGCCGGCTTTGGTTCGGACCATCTTGTCATTAGTCCGAGATCGTGTCGCATGCGCGGATTCAAATGAAGTTAATTTCCTACCTTATTCATTGCTACGTTGTTACGCACAAGGCGGTGCGGATTATGAGAGTGTGAGTGTATGGATTCATCGGCTAATTACTTCATTGGATAAAGCTGCTCTATCACTGTTATCTGATGTACTTATTGTCAAAGTATTGCAAAGGAAAAGCTGGCAAGAGTGTGCCAGTCAATTAAACTTCACTGGACGGAAAATGATTGAGGCTACCCTCCGTCATGACCTTAATCGACTATTAGATGATTTACACTGTAAAGTTGATCATTCAACGCAATGAACTGCAGCCAATTTACACTGTAAAGCGTGAATAATGTAAGAGCAGACACTTTCTCCAGGTGTACTGTGCTTGTCATATGACAAAAAAGTCCTACTACTTACGTCTTAAGAGTAGGATTTTTTTGTTCTAGTCACAGAATAAAAAATCCAAATTATATTAATGAGTTAACCATACGGTCCCCCTTATTGTGAGGTTTTTATTTTTGTTCCTAACGTGTTCAATCATTTGCTTAATGAGTATTCCCTCCTACACTCAAAGTCAGGTGTTCTCCTAAAAAATAGAATATAAATAGTACGTAAGGATGAGATATGGATTTTTTGTTGGCGGAGTCTTTGGAAATTTCAACGGTACTAGATTCCAAAGCAAATTATCTTCAATGGCTAAGCCTAACTCCTCCTTTAACGATAGATGCATCACGAGTTAATAGCGTGGATGCTGCCGGTCTGCAACTGCTTGCTTCTTTGTTTATGACAGCAGAGCGAGCTGGAATTGAGATCACTTTAGTTAACGCAACAAACACGCTCAATGAAGGTATTGCGCTACTGGCTTTAGAAAGCTTGTTCGCAGAGTAATGAGATTTTGCAAGGAAGAGGCTATGACAAAGATCCTCGCGGTTGATGATTCGGTTTCAATTCGTCAAATGCTAAGCCATACATTGAAAGATGCAGGCTATGACGTTGAAACCGCTACTGATGGAAGTGATGCATTACGTAAGGCACAACAAACCAAATTTGATGTTGTTATTTCGGACGTCAACATGCCAGTGATGGGTGGTTTTGAGTTAGTTAAAGCAATACGTGGTAATGCTCAATATAAGTTTATACCTATTTTGATGTTAACCACTGAAACGAGTATGGAAAAGAAACAAGAAGGAAAACTCGCGGGAGCTACAGGATGGTTGGTCAAACCGTTCAACCCTGAGACGCTATTGAAAACACTAAAACGGGTCATATAGAACACCGTATTTTATTAAAAGCTTCATTCGTTAAACGACGTTAACTGGCAGGAAGAGCTATGGCTTTAGACATGGAACTGTTGCGCAAGATGTTTTACGAAGAGTGTCGTGAAAATCTTGAAGTGCTTGAAAATGTACTGCTTAATCTTGACCCTAATCAGGTTGAGAAAGAGACTATTAATACCATTTTTCGGGCTGCCCATTCGATTAAAGGTGGCGCTGCGACCTTTAGTTTACTGGATATCAGTGAATTTACCCACTCTGTCGAAGCGTATCTTGACCTCGTCCGTAACGAAAAATCAACTCTCACCGCTCAAAGTGTGGACATTTTACTGAAAAGCGGTGATTGCATTCGCAATATGCTCGCGGGGCATGAGAGCCACGGTGAGGTTGATAGTGAGCTTCAGCAGAGAGTCAGCCAGTCACTGCATGCTTTACTTGCTGACAATTCAACGGTTGATCATGAGCTAGCAGACCATCACCCGCTTGACGCCGAAGATGAACAGACGTCATCGCTCTTAAAGGCTTCTGACAACGAGAACAACTTAGGTTGGAAAGTCGTTTTTACTCCGCATAGAGAACTTTATTTCAGTGGTAATGATCCACTTCGGTTGCTGCGAGAGCTTTATGAACTGGATGATCAGTGCAGGGCGGAAGCTCAGCTTGAGCACCTTCCCGAATTGGTGGAAATAGAGGCTGAGCTTTGTTATTTAAGCTGGACTATTTTTCTCAGTAGCCAAGTGCAAGAGAGTGATATTCGCGAAATCTTTGAATGGGTTGAAGATGAATGTGACTTAATTGTTGAACCTTTAGTACAAGAATCGACGACCCAAGATATGGTCAGCGAGAGCAAGGAATCTCCGGCCGAGGTGCTACCTACGTTTCATGCGAACGTTGTCCCCCCTACCGAATCGGCAGAGCAAGTTGATCTCATAAAACCCATCGATCTCATAAAATCAATAGAGTCTACGCCCGCTGCTGCGCCCAAAGTGGCGAAAGCAGAATCCAGCGTAAGCTCTATTCGCGTCGATATTGAGAAAGTCGACAGCCTGATTAATTTGGTTGGGGAACTTGTTATCACCCAATCAATGCTGACCGAAATCGGCAACGATTTCACCATGGATAAATTAGAAAAGTTGCAAGCAGGCCTAGTTCAGCTTTTACAAAACAGTAAAGATTTACAAGAAAATGTGCTCAATATTCGCATGCTGCCGATGAGCTTTGCTTTTAGCCGCTTTCCTCGCCTTGTGCGAGACTTGTGCGGCCGACTTGAAAAAAAAGTAGAACTGAACATCATTGGCGAGCACACCGAGCTCGATAAAACCGTCCTTGAACGTATTGTTGATCCATTGGTTCATTTAGTCAGAAATGGTATTGACCACGGAATTGAGCAGCCACACATTCGCCTTGAACAAGGCAAACCAGAAATCGGCACCATTGAACTACATGCTTATCATCAAGGTGGCTCGATAGTGATCGAAGTGAAAGATGATGGCGCGGGGATAAACTGTGAAAGAATATTTCAAAAGGCGCTAGAAAAAGGTGTATTACCTAAAGATACACGGCGTGAAGATATCACCGACAAACAGATCCTTAACCTTATTTTTGCCGCAGGGTTTTCAACAGCAGAACAAGTGTCTGATATTTCAGGTCGTGGCGTCGGTATGGATGTTGTAAAACGTAATATCGAAGAGTTGGGTGGGCATATTGATGTCGAATCCACGTTAGGTAAAGGCAGCCATTTCACTATCTGTTTACCACTCACTTTAGCCATCCTCGATGGGCAATTGATCAAAGTAGGCGGGGAAGTTTACATCATCCCACTGCTCACCATTATCGAATCTATCCAAATCAACCTAGCTAATGTGAAGTATGCCGCCGGTGGGGTTGAGCTGTACCGGCTTCGTGACGAAAACATTCCTATCTTACGTCTGCAAGATGAACTGGAAATGGGATCAAGTGGTGCTTTGCCCGATAGAATACTCTGCTTTGTTGAAGCCGCTGGGTGTCGCGTTGGCTTATTGATTGACGAGCTGCTAGACCAGCAGCAAGTGGTTATAAAGAGCTTAGAGTCAAATTACTGCAAAGTGGCAGGCATATCAGGAGCTACGATTTTGGGAGATGGTTCCGTTTCGCTCATTTTAGATATTCAAGGGTTAATCTCCACGTACTCGAATCGACGTTCAAGTTTATCTCCCAAGATTATTGCCGCTTAGTGAAGGTGACAGGGAAGAGCCATGGAATATGATTATTCACCAAATCATCAACAAGAGAATCAAACACAGAGTGTTTTGAATGCTGTTTATGAAGAAAGAAGCTGTGAGGCCGATTTTCTGAGTTTCCGGTTAGCGAATGAGTTGTACGGGGTAGCAATTCAAGATGTTGAAGAGATTCGAGTGTGGGAGCCACCTACGCCTATTCCTCGCGCGCCTAGCTTTGTGAAAGGTGTGATTAATTTACGCGGCATGATTGTGCCTATTATCGATCTGCGCCTTCGATTTGGTATGGAGGCCTGTGGCTACTTTCCCACGACTGTGGTGTTGGTACTTCGTAGCCTGCAACAAGAGCGGCCTCGTATTATGGGCTTAGTCGTTGATGCAGTGAGTGATGTGATTGGCCAGGGAGATAATGTGCTGTTTCCTGCCGTGGGGGAAACACCTGCCGCTGCGTATTCGCTCGGTTTGCTCAATGTTGGCGAAGAGGTCATGTCACTGCTCGATACCCAAGGGCTCCTTGATATGCACCGAATACTGAGTGAGGAACCCTGATGTCTAAACAAGAGTTTCTTAGTTTCGTGCTGGATAACGATGAGTACGCTGTGCCAATCCTTGAGGTCCGAGAAGTTCGCGGCTGGAGTGATGTGCGCTCTGTACCCAATGCACCGGATTACTTAGTTGGCTTACTCAATATTCGTGGTGAGTACGTACCGATTGTTGATCTTCGAATTCGTTTTCGTCTGCCACCTGCACAGATTGGGGCCACGACAGTTGTTATCGTTTTGAATGACGCGCAACGCAATCCGCTCGGCATTATTGTCGATGGTGTTTCAGAAGTGTATGACTTAGCCGCTGAAGAGATAAAACCTGTACCAGCCTTATCCACCACGGTTGAACCACAATTTATGAAGGGAATTGCTAGTGTGGCTAACGGTCATTTGATCCTAATTAATATCGAGACCCTTTTTGATGTACCTGGGTTAAATCAGACATTCGTAGAAGACGCTATTTTGTGAGGGAATACTCATGGCATTTTGGAACCGCAAACCAGAACCAAAAAAATTTGTTGAGCAGATAGAAGATCCATTGGTCGATGAGAATGAAGGGCTCTCCAATCAGCAGCTTCTTTCTGCTCTTAATGCAGCAAAAACCGCATTGATGATGATTAACCGAGATTTTCAAATCACCTATCTCAATAAGCAGTCATTGATTCTACTCAAGCAGCATGAAGTGCTTTTTCAAAGTGTCTGGCCTGATTTTAAAGCTGAAGAGTCGTCATTGATTGGCTACTGCATCGATGGTTTTCACGTCAATCCACAGCATCAACGCCAAATGTTGTCGAATCCAGCCAACTTGCCTTTCACTACCATGATTACTATTAAAGGAGTGAAGATCGAGCTTAATGTTGGCGCCATTATTGATGAAGACGGTATTTATATCGGGAACACATTAGAGTGGCGTGATGTCACTCAAGAGATTGCAAAAGAGCAAGAAATAGGCCGCTTAGCTTCGGCAGTCGAGGGGATGACAACCAACCTAATGATGGCCGATAAAGAGGGTATTATTCAATACTTAAACCCTTCATTGACCAAGTTGATGCGTACAAGAGAAAGTGAGTTGAGGACAGTATTAACAAGCTTTGACGTCAATAATCTGGTCGGACAAAATATCGATATCTTTCATAAAAACCCGGGCCATCAACGTAGCATTATTGCCAACCCTGATCGTTTGCCATTTTCATCCAACATCAAAGTGGGGGCGCTGCAATTTAATTTAACTTGTATTGCGATGCACAATCACAAAGGGGAATACATTGGCCCCGCATTGCAATGGATCGATATTACCGAACAACAAGATGGTCAATACCAAGTAGAGAGCCTCATTCAAAAAGCTATCGCAGGGCAGTTGAATGAACGAATTGATACCACCGTGTACAGCGGATTTATGCGGGAGTTGGGCGAGGGGATTAATAACTTGCTTGATACCTTAGTTTCACCGCTGGCTCAGTGTATTGACGTCATGAGTAAAGTGGCGGATGGCGATTTGAATACCAAGATGGAAGAGGGCAGCCAAGGTGAGTTTGGTCAACTGCAAAATGCGGTCAATACCTCGATTGCTAACCTGCGCGATATGGTTGAAAAAATCACCATTTCTTCTGCCAGAGTGGCTACGGCGTCAACAGAAATCGCGCAAGGCAATAATGATTTGAGCCAACGGGTGGAAGCTCAAGCATCCAATTTAGAAGAAACGGCCGCCAGTATGGAAGAGATGACAGCGACCGTGCGCCAAAATGCAGATAACGCCAAAGGTGCGAACGATCTAGCGAGTGATGCTGCCAAAAAAGCCAGTAAAGGTGGTGAAGTGGTGGGGCAAGCGATCTCGGCCATGTCGGAAATTAATCGTTCGAGTAAGAAGATTGCCGATATTATTGGAGTGATAGACGAGATAGCCTTTCAAACCAATTTATTGGCTTTGAACGCAGCGGTAGAAGCGGCAAGAGCCGGAGAACAAGGGCGTGGATTTGCTGTTGTTGCTGGAGAGGTTCGAAACCTTGCGCAGCGTAGCGCAGCAGCGGCGAAAGAGATTAAAGGGCTGATTAAAGATAGTGTTGAGAAAGTCGAAGAGGGATCGCGTTTAGTTGATGAGTCAGGAGCAACGTTGAATGAGATTGTGGACGCTGTAGCAAAAGTATCTGATCTCATCGCCCAAATTGCATCATCCAGTATTGAACAATCGACGGGCATTGACGAAATCAATCGTGCAATTACAGCCATGGATGAGATGACGCAGCAAAATGCCTCTCTTGTTGAACAAACCTCTGCGGCCAGCCAATCGTTAAAAGATGAAGGGAAAGAGCTGATTAGCTTGATGAGCTATTTCACCACCGATGACAACATCAAAACGTTCGAGCCCAAAAGAACACCCATCTCCGCCCATCAACCCAAACCCAAGGTGAAGAAAGTGGCAGGCATTAAAGCCACCATTAACGTTGCCAATTCTGGGCTCAACCTCAATGAGGATGGAGATGAATGGGAAGAGTTCTAACAGATAGCCATCCAATCATGATGAACAATGACCAAGAATTTGAACTCACCGCAAAGGATTTCAAATTCATCCAGTGGTTTATGCACAAAACGGCCGGCATTTACTTGTCGGATGCCAAGCGAGCGATGGTTTACGGCCGTTTGAGCCGTCAGATGCGTCGACGGGGGATTCAGCGTTTCTGTGATTACAAGGAGCTTATTGAGCATAATGAGCAAGAGCGGATCCACTTCATCAATGCGTTAACGACTAACAAAACCCAGTTTTTTCGCGAGTATCACCACTTTGAGTTTTTAGAAAAAGTACTGCTCGATGAGTGGCGATCACAGGGCGTGCGTCATCCTAAAATTTGGTCTGCTGGCTGCTCTAGTGGTGAAGAGCCATACAGCTTTATTGCGTCGTTATACAGCAGCGGTTTATTTGATTTCGCAGACAATGTTGATATCTACGCAACAGATTTAGACACACAGGTTTTGGCACATGCGCAAGCGGGCATTTATACCGATGAGGCTGTGGTTACTATTCCACAGCACTATCTTAAAAAGTGCTTTGTAAAAGGGCGCGGTATCAAACAGGGAAAAATAAAAATCGCCAGTCAATTGCAACGTTTTGTCCATTTTCAGCAACTGAATTTATTATCTCCTTGGACGCTACCTAAGAATTTAGACCTCATTTCGTGCCGAAACGTGATGATCTACTTTGATAAACCCACGCAGGAGGCTTTGATCGAAAGGTTCTATGAATGGTTGAAACCGAATGGGATTTTATTTTTGGGTCATTCAGAAAGTGTGGGGCGCTGTGCTGATGTTTTTCATCATCTCGGCCACACCATTTACGTGAAAAAATGAGGAACAATTAATGACCTCGTTGGCGATGCATTTGGCAACCGACAATCGGAATTTCAGCCGATTTTATCATCCCCAACAAAAAGTGGATTGGGTAAAGGTTTTGCCCGGTGGGTTGTACTGTACGATGCGACAAGAGGTCATTTGTACCGGTTTAGGTTCTTGCGTTACCGCCTGTATGTGGGACCAAGCGGCCAAAGTTGGAGGGATGAACCATTTTTTATTGCCTTTTGATCAGCATTCACAAATTGATCACTGGCATCCTGATGATATTGCTTCAACCGCCTCTCGTTATGGTTGCTATGCGATGGAGCTACTGATTAATCAGTTGATCAAAATGGGGGCTGAGCGTCAGCGCTTACGAGTAAAACTCTTTGGTGGAGCACAAATGCTGGGTTTTAAAGCCATGATTGGCCAGAAAAACATAGATTTCATCAAAAACTATGTTGAGCAAGAAAGGCTTATTGTCGAAGCCAGTGACTTGGGGGGGGACGAACCGAGAAAAGTCATTTTCGAACCCATGACAGGTAAAGTGTGGCTAAAAAGAATTCCATTGACCGAAGTGAGCCGGTTAAGTTTTCAAGAAAAGGTTTATGCCACACAGTTGGATCGTAAAGCGCATAAAGAGAGTGATGATGTGGAGCTATTTAAATGAAAAAAATCAAAGTGCTGATTGTCGATGATTCTCCCGTTTTTAGAGCACTGCTCTGCGAGCTGATTAATGCTGACCCTATGTTAGACGTCGTCGCAATGGCACAAGATCCTTACCAAGCCCGAGAGCTTATCAAGCAGCACAACCCTGATGTGCTAACGCTAGATATTGAAATGCCAAAAATGAATGGCGTGCAATTTTTAAAAAATATTATGCGGTTACGCCCTATGCCGGTAGTGATGATTTCAACCTTGACCCAGCATGGCGCTCAAGCCACGTTAGAAGCATTAGAGCTTGGTGCAGTGGATTACTTCCCTAAACCGTCGGTCGAAAACACGGCTGAAATGGCAAGTTATAGGGAGCTGGTGAACGACAAAATAAAAATGGCGGCAGGGGCCAATGTCGTTCAATCGCATCATTCTGCGGCGGTTAATCAGGTCGAACTGATAGCGGCTAGCCACCAAGAGGCGCGTTATCAGTTGATCGCGATTGGAGCCTCAACGGGCGGAACAGAAGCATTAAAAAGCATATTCTCTGTTTTACCAGCAGGGTTGCCACCGATCGTGATCACTCAACATATCAGTGCGATGTTTACTCGCCCCTTTGCAGAGCGTTTGAATCTTTGTAGCGCCGTAGAGGTGAGAGAGTTGTCCGCTAATCAAGCACCTTTAGTGAATGGATGCGCTTATGTTGCTCCCGGAGATAAGCATCTGATGGTGATAAAAAAAGGCACTCACCTTTACTGTCAAGTTGACGATAGACCTGCGGTCAATCGTCATAAACCCTCAGTAGATGTGATGTTTGATACGGTTGCTGAAAATGTGGGAGACAAAGCCATCGGTATCCTCTTAACCGGGATGGGTAAAGATGGAGCGCAAGGCATGCTCAAAATGAAGTTGTGTGGCGCATTGACTTTAGCTCAAGACGAAAAAACATCAGTGGTGTGGGGAATGCCCAAAGCGGCAGTAGAGATTGGCGCAACGCAGAATATCAAAGCGTTAAATGCCATACCACAATGGATTTGTGATGAACTCTATCGCTAGTGTTGTCTCATTAAATAAGCTCAACATAGAGAAGCAAGGAATGGGTGATGATAAATAAAACAGTGACACCAAAAGCAAAATATATTTTAGCTTTAGTTTTGCAGCTAATGGCCCTTTTTGCCGTCATGCTTCACTCCCCTAATTTATGGAGCATGGGGCTAATGATTTTTGCGGCAGCAATACCTTGGCTAGTATTGTCTATGAATTTTAGTGAACAAAACAAAGCTAAAGCCAACCAAAATAAGGTTGAAGAAGAGTCCACTCTTGAAACGCAGCAACATCTACAGAGTATTGAAAAACTGTTCAAAGAGACGCTACCTAAAGTGAGTAGCCCTTTAACCATGCAGCACACCGTGATTGAAGGTTCAGTAGAGACATTAAATAACGCATTTTTTGGCTTGCAAGATATCAGCCAAAAACAGAGTCACGTCTCAAGTACCTTGGTCAATAATTTATTGGCAAACCAAGGCAGCGAATATGATCTCACCACCGTACTACCAAAGACTGAGGCGATTATTGATGGCTTTGTACAAATTCTGATTGATATTTCGGAGAAAAGTATTTCAGCGGTACACAGCATTCACGACATGTCAGAAAAATTGGATATGGTATTTAAACTGTTAAATCAAGTGAGAAGCCTATCGGAACAGACCAACTTATTGGCGCTGAATGCGGCGATTGAAGCGGCGCGAGCGGGCGAGGCAGGGCGAGGCTTCGCGGTCGTGGCTCAAGAGGTGCGCGACTTGTCGGTTAAAGCAAGAGCACTGAATACTCAAATTGAATCAGAAATTAATGTTGCTCAACAAACAGTACAAAGAGCAAACAAAACCGTTGGCGAAATGGCATCGATAGATATGACTCACGTGATTGAGTCGAAAGAGAAAGTGGACCACATGCTGCGTGGTGTCCAACAAGTGAATATAGAAATAGAGCAAGAAGTGCAAAAAATTCAAGAATTAGGACAAGAATTAACCCAGCAAGTGAGTAATGGCGTCCGTGCCCTTCAATTTGCTGACATTGTGGTTCAACAAAGTGATTATGCGCATGCGTCTATTGATTATTTGCAAGAAGCAAATGAGCTATTGAACGCTTTACTAACACAAAGCATGACTAAAGCAGCATGGGCAGAACAACTTCACCAATTGACAGAGCGCCTGCACAATCGAAGTGGTCCCGCCGCAATCCAAACTAATATGGACGAAGGCGAAGTCGAGCTTTTCTAGGAGGGAGTACGATGAGTATAGAAACTGAAATAGATAGCAATGCGAAACACATTACTATCGCGATTGATGGTGCTTTTGGCTTTAACCTAGTTAAAGAATTTCGTAATAGTTATTCACCCTATCGAGGTTTTAGATTCACCATTGATTTACGCAAGGTGGACTATATTGACAGTGCTGGTCTTGGCATGCTGCTCAATATGCAGAAATATCTTGAGCAAAGTGATGGCATGATCCGAATTACCAATACTTTACCCCAAATAAGGAAAATCTTACTGATTTCTCGATTTGATAAAAAATTTAGTATCGAATAATGCTTAAGGAGTGAGCCGATGCGCGTAACGATTGTTGATGACCATAAATCAAATAGAGAGCTCTGTCGGTTTATTTTATCGCCTATTGTTGAGCACATAGATACCTTCGAAAATGGTGCTGATGCTGTTGAGGCGATGCTCGTCATGGACGTCTTACCCGACGTTATTTTGTTGGATGTGATGATGCCAGTTAAAGATGGTTTCACCACCGCAAAAGAGATCCGCGACTCTTTTCCAAATCACCATATCCCAATTATATTTTTGACCGTGCTTGATGATCATGATTCGTTTGAACGTTGCTTATCGCTGGGCGATGATTTTATTCTTAAACCAGTAGAGCGAAGCGTGCTGCTCGCTAAAGTGCAGGCTCATTACCGTATTGTGAAAATGCATAATGAAGTTACTCAACAGCGAGATAAACTCAATTATTTCAACGAACAAGTACAATATGACTATGCCATCGCCGAATCCATTTTCACCAACTTAATGGAGGAGATGAGTGCAAAAGTCAGCAATATCTATGGCATCAGTTATATCTCCACACCTTCGACCATTTTTAATGGTGATCTCATCATTGTGGCGAACCGGCCCTATGGTGGCGTCTACATCATGATCGCTGATGCCACTGGGCATGGATTACCTGCCGCGATTTCAACGATCCCTGCTACGCGTACTTTTTTTTCAATGGCTGAAAAGGGGATGTCGCTTGGCGAAATGGTCGCTGAACTTAATAGTGCGCTAGTAAAGTTTTTGCCTGTTGGCATGATGCTTGCGGCCAGTGTATTTGAGATACGAGCCAACGGCTTCGAGGTTTCGTGGTGGGGAGGTGGTTTGCCGGATGGTTATTTACTGGATGAAGAGAGCAACATCGTTCGTCGTCTCGTTTCCACACATATGCCACTGGGAGTTCTGGATGCTGATGAATTTGAAGTAAATTTAGTTCATCTCAAATTAAAACCTAACCAAACTATCCTCTGTTATACCGATGGTATTACCGAAGCGATGAATGAAAACGGGGAACAATTTGGCCAGTTGCGACTCGAACAAGTTTTGCAACGGAACGGTAAGACTCAGATTTCAGATTTGTACGATGAAGTATGCCAGTTTTCCAATCGTGGCCATGGTGATGATCTCTCAATTCTTTCAATGACATTTCCAATTACCAATAATAATGAAATATTAGCGTCGCAAAAAAAACAGTTTCTTAGCCATATACCAATGCAAAGCCATCTCTTTTTTCCTGCTTCAATTCTTAAAAAGATTTCAATTATGGTCGAGATGCGTAACATTGTTCGCGGTTTTATCAGTGGTGGCGAGCATCTTGACCTCGTTTGCTCTGTATTGTCAGAACTGTTTGCTAATGCCATTGAGCATGGGTTATTAAAACTTAATTCTTCACTAAAAGATGACCCAGATGGATTTCTCACTTTTTACCAACGACGTGAAGAGTGTATGGATGAGTTAGATGAATCGTTATGGATTAAACTAGACATTGATTATGACCCAACGGTGGGACAATTGAGCTTTTCACTTGAGCATAATGGCGAAGGCTTTGACTACCAACATACGGTTGCAGACGGCAACTGTACACACGGTCGAGGGATTATTTTGGTCTCTAAATTGTGTGAGTCATTGGAATATTCAAAAGATGGTTGCACTGTTAAGGTGACTTACGCCTTTAACAGTAAACATGATTTTCCGATATTGTCTTAATACTGAACAGATTATTTACACTGTAAAATTCTGCGTAACTCATTCTTTCGTTTATTTTTAGGTTATATGGTTCGTTTCGTCGTGACTAAGTGATGTAGCCCTTAATTTGGTTGCCTAAAGATTTAGTCCATACTGTAAATTGTATACACTGCCATACGAACGGAATCTAACCATATGGGTTAAGTAGTATGTGGAAACGCTTAATTTCGCTTTCAGAGGACAAAAAACAAGTCATTGCCCAGTTGCCTGGGACGGAGTCCATCGACAAAAATTTTGACCAAGCAGGCTTGAAAGAAGCATTGTTTGAGTTATCTGCATCGACATTTTTCTTAAATGAAACTGAAGTTACCCGCTTTATCAACTGTGCAAAAGAGGGTAAGGGTGAAGCATTCTCTGGAATAACCATTGCAGAGAAAAAGAACGCTTCGGTTGAGATTGAATTTAGTGATCGAGATATGTTAGCCAGCATGGTCGTGACGGGTGCATATGGTGGCAGAGCATTGCGCGGTAGTGAGTTGGTGTATGCATTGGCTCATTCCCACGTGACAAAAGGCATCAACAAACTGGCTTTAAAGAAAGTGTTAATGGTAAGTAATACCTTGAAGCCAGGGGAAGTATACACTCAGCCTGTTGCGCAGGGGCGCGAACCCATTCAAGGTAAAGACGCACAATTTGTTCCTTTGGTTGAGGATGTCAGTAAGCGCGTGTTAGCACCGACCAAAAAGCAAGGACAGAACAAAATTGATATGCGCAACTTAGGTGAAACCATCACTGTTGGTCAAGATGATGAAGTGATGCGTCGAATTCCTGCAACCAAAGGAACGCCAGGCTATACCGTGCAGGGAAAAGTGCTGGATCCTAAACCAGGTAAAGACTCGGCCTTAGTTGCAGGAAAGGGGTCTTACATCTCACCCAATGACCCGAATGTGCTACTGGCCAGTCAAGCAGGCATGCCTATCCTGAAAAGTAAAACGGTTGATGTCGATAACGCTTTATGTTTAAACAACGTCAGTGTAGCGACTGGCCACGTGAAATTTAAAGGATGTGTTGTCATCACGGGCGATGTCGAGCCTGGGATGATCGTGAGAGCGACGGGCTCAATCACCATCGGTGGGTTTGTTGAGTCTGCTGATGTTCAAGCCCAAGGTAATATTGATGTTGGTAAAGGCATTATTGGCCATACGGTGTTTGATGATGAAGCAAGAACGTGCATTATCAAATCAGGAGGCTCTATCACGGCTAACTATGCTCAATTTAGCGAACTGCAAGCGGCAGATGATATTAATTTAGCGGTTCACAGCATGAGTAATGAATTGCGCTGTGGCAATGATCTAAAAGTATTAGATAGTAAAGAGAAGCAAGGCACACTCAGCGGTGGCCACGCGAAAGTTGGTGGTAAGATCGTTTGCTTCAATCTAGGCGTTGAAGGCGATACCGCCACGGCTGTGCAGGCTTTTGCTCGTTATGCTGTGTATAAAGAACGGGTCGCGAAACACAAAGAGCATTATAAACAAGCGCAAGAAGCGACGATGGAAGTGATCCGCCGTGAGATTGAATTTAAGAAAAAGCCTAAAGCGGAACGCTTGGAAGAGGAACTGCTAAAAATTGATGAATTTAAGAAACAGACTAATGATCGTTTAGAAAAAGCAAAATTGGCGTTGGATATGCTGGGAGAGGAGTTTGAGCAATTGCTCGAAATGAATACGATCGAAGTCAAAAATAAAGTTTATACCCATGTTTCGGTGCAATTTGATGATGAGCGGATCATCACCAAGCGGGCTCATGGCGCTAGTATCTTCTCATTTAACCAGTATGAGATTAAATGTGCTTCGATGCTTGAAGATGAAGATGTCGGAGGGATCTAACATTCTTATCTCAGAGTGCTAAGCAAAAAACGAGGCATTTTGCCTCGTTTTTTGCTGATTATGCTATTTCTAGTAAGGTGGCTATTGCACTGATCTCACTTTGCCCTGTTTGAGATCGTTTAACACCATCGATTTAGGACCATCGGCAATGACACAGCCTTTCTCCATCACAATGACGCGATCAACCACATCGAGCATTGACGTTTTATGAGTAATTAATATTAACGTCTCACTTGGTGTCAATTGAGACAGTTGATGTTTGATGTGCATTTCAGAGCGATTGTCCATGGCGCTGGTGGGCTCATCAAGTAGCAAAACGGGTGGGCGTCCGAGCAATGCACGAGCAATGGCTACCGCTTGCCTCTGACCACCAGACAACAACAAGCCGCCTTCACCCACTTGTCGTTCTAACCCCGCGGGGTCTTGCTGTGTGAACGCGGTAACTCCCGCTCGGTTGGCGGCATCCATCACATCTCTATCATCAACTAAGGGACGCCCGAGCGTAATGTTATCGCGAATTGAACCGTAAAATAGGTTGCTGTCTTGAGGTACACAACCAATATTACGTCTCACATCAATGTGATGCAGTTGCGCGATATCGGTGTCATCAATACGAACATTCCCCTCGGTCGGTTGATATAACCCCATAATAAGGCGCTCTAAGGTGGTCTTCCCTGAGCCGATGCGGCCTATGATCGCTACTTTTTCACCCGGATGAATCGTTATACTTAAGTCACGTATTGATGCAACAGGCGCATTAGGGTAGTGAAAAGTGATTTTGTCTAGCTCAATTTTACCTTGCACAATCGGACGATGAATATAGCGTTTACCTTCTTCTTGCTCATCGGGCATTTGCATCACTTGCTCAATGATTTTTAAGGACGATTTGGCTTGGTTGTAGCGTGTTGAAAGTAATGATAGTTGCACCATTGGGCCAATCGCACGGCCGCTGAGCATGGTTGCCGCGATGAGCCCACCCATGGTTAAATCGCCGTTGGATATCAGATAGACGCCTAAGATGATCATGCCAACGTTCGCGGCTTGCTGAACAAAACCGGCAGTATTTTGAATACCATCAGTAATTCGACGGCTTTTAATGTTCCAGTTCGCCATGTGCGCGACCGCTTCTTCCCAGCGATACTGAAACTGACTTTGAGCGCCAAAGAGTTTCACTGTTTCAAGTCCAGCTAAACTTTCAATCAGGTTGGCGTATTTTTGTGATGCCAGTCGAGAGCCCTCTTCAATCGCCCGTCGTAGAGGTGCTTGGATGAGCAGAGAATAGATAGCAATGATCAGTACACCGGCGATAGGTACCAGCA
This sequence comes from Vibrio sp. 2-2(8), assembly GCF_963888495.1. NCBI lineage: Bacteria > Pseudomonadati > Pseudomonadota > Gammaproteobacteria > Vibrionales > Vibrionaceae > Vibrio > Vibrio sp. 2-2(8). The sequence goes on from NZ_CAWPJM010000051.1 coordinate 192,586, forward strand.
CTAAGCTGCCCGCCATTAGCCAGATCAGCACTAAAAAGAGCAGTGCAAATGGCAGGTCAATCAATGATGAGATGGTTGCTGAGGTAAAGAATTCGCGTATGGATTCGAACTCTTGTAAATGTCGTGCAAACGCACCGACAGAGGGAGGACGAGACTCCATTCTGATCCCCATCACTTTACTAAAGAGCTTGGAAGAGATCAGAATGTCAGATTTTTTGCCCGCTACATCAATAAAATAACTGCGAAGTAGTTTGAGGAGCAGATCGAATAAGAAGATCACAAAAATCCCGCTCGCTAATACCCACAAGGTTTCAAACGCAAGGTTAGGCACGACTTTGTCATACACTAAACGGCTGAACATTGGTGCCGCAATGGCAAATAAATTGATTAAAATGGAAGCGATCAACACATCGCGATAAATGTGCTTTGACTGCCATAACGTACCCCAAAACCAGTGGCCATCACGGGTCTTTAATATTTCTGGTGATCGCTCGTCATAGCGAAACTGTTTTTTCACCATGAAGTAGCGGCCAATATAGCGTTCAGTCAGTTCCTCTAAGGGAATAGCTACGGGGATTAGACCAGACTCCGCAGTGACGACCTCAGCTTCTTGATTCGCTTCGTTGATGCTGCTGAGCACACAGGCTTCACCGCCTTTTAAAATTAAGATAACGGGGAAAACCAATTTTGGGATTTGATCCAATGCTGAGCGATTTTCCTTGGCGATTAACCCCGCTCTTTCGGCTGCTCGAGGAAAGAGAAAAGGCGTCAGTTTCCCATCTGATAAAGGTAGGCCGTTGATCAGTGCTTCTGGGGAATTCGCCAATCCATAATAACGACTCACATAGATAAGCGAATTGAGTAGCGTGTCTTGCATTACATCTGACCTTTTTTATTTATCCACAATAAAGCCTTGGAAGACTTCTATAAAATGCTCGGAAAGGAAATCAAGTTGAGTTTGCGTTTCTACCCTTGACGCAATTGTGGTGATTCCTAAATTGTGTGCTGTGCGAGAAATCGACGTTAAGGTGAACTTTTGCTTTTCATCGTCGAGATGGTGAGTAAATAGATAATCGAGTTTCACGTATTTTGGACGGTACTCGTTGATGTAGTCTAATGATTGGAAATTCCGGCCATAGTTATCGACACCAAAGTCTGCACCTGCGGCTCTTATGGCATTACAAAACAGCGCCGTATGGTGAGGGGAGTTGAGGAATGCGTTTTCCGGTATTTCAAAGTGTAGGTTCTCACAGATAGAGCGATGCTTCGCCAGAGTCTGAGTGACCCAACGAATAAAACTGGGTTGAGAAAGGCTGCTTTGAGCGATATTAATGGCTAATGGTTCGGCTATCTCTCCCGTTTCGAGCTTGCGAATCATCGTTTCAATAACATATTCATCAAAAATATGGCTGGCATTGAGTTGGTCGAGTGCAAATAAGTATTGGTTAGCGCTGTAGCGTTTGCCATCGTGCTCAATCGCTGAAAAAACTTCGCGGTGGAAAGTTTGTCCCCAGCTATTATTGGCTGACTGCAAACGGAAACTGAACCAATCGTTATGGATAGCTTCTTCAACCAATGCTTTCCATTGCTGTTTACCCATCACAGTTTGTTTGGTTTCACTGCTGACAAAGCCGTAAATCAGCTCTGGATTTGCAGTTGCAATGGCTAACGCGTTGTCGAGCAAGGAAAGTAACTGCGTTGAAGATTTTGGTTCTTTATTATGAACAACACCTAAAGAGACTTTGGCTGATGCCATGCCAGTCGGGTCGGCTAGAGTGTCTTGCACAAAATTCATGATACTATCGGCGATGATTTTGAGTTCACTCTCTTCCATGTTGGGCAAAATAAAGCCAAACTCTTCGGTAGAAATGCGTGCCAGAGTCACATCAGGTGAAGTAATCGACACTTTTAGATGCTCAGCCAAATGGCGCACCATACCATCGCCTGCTTCATAACCCTTTTCTTCGTAAAGCTCTTTGATAAACTCTGCTTGCAAAATAGCAGCGCCACCTATGGCACTTTCTGATAGCCAGCTACTGAGTTGACTCATGTAATAGGCGCGGTTGCCAAGTTGAGAAACTGGGTCAATATAAGCACGCTCACGCAGTTGCTGCGCTTCTTGCGCCTGAGCTTTGAACGCTTTTTCAACCTGCGCTGACATGCTATTTATACCATCAACTACATAAATCAGATCTTTGGTCGCTGGCCGCGGTAGCGGTTCACCAAAATGGTTGCGTGCGACTTGCTCCATTTTTTCGACAATCATCTGTAGCGGGCGTAAAGCGCGCTTCAGAATGAAAGCGATGGCGGCAAGGCCAATCACAAAAATAGCGCTAAACGCGATAAGTAGCCGAATCAGCGCCTTCCATAATTGCGCATAGGCCTCGCCAGGGTGGCTGACAATTTCGACTTCAGCAAGCTGCATCCAACCACTGGTTACAACGCGTTGATCATGGATCGGTGCAAACAGGTGTAAATTGGTAAACCATTGCGGAACGTTATTGGGTTTTACAGGGTAAGATCGCAGAATCTCTTCGTCATCGTCTAGAAAAATCAATCGTACGACTGAGTAAGAGCTGCCATCAAACAAGGCATTGATAACCGACTCAACCGCAATCTTATCTTTCTTCTCCAAATAAGGTGCCAGCGCCAAACCGACGGTGTTGATGGTGTTGTTGACTTCAGAGCGCTGCTGCTGCTCTAAGTTGTTGCGGGTCGTATTGAATTCAATAATAAAGACTGAAGTCATCAGCATAATGAAGACGGCAATCATTCCCGCGACAAGTTGTTTATATAGCGTCATATTACTTACTCATCGTAACTTACAATTGGTTTATTCAATTTTAGCGAGCGTTCCCGTTCACGTAAGTCATTCCAAAGACTTAATCGTGAAGAGTCTCCTGCAAGCTGGCCATTTTTGGATTTCATTAGCCATAAATTTTTACCGTTAAAGCTGTAGATCGGTAACAGATCACGGCGTGTTGATGCTGGCTTAATCTCAGGGTTTATATTGTCTAAAATTAAGGGCTCGGCATTGGGTGTTGAATAGTACGCAAGAACCATATGAAACTGATTTAATTCAATGGCTTTAACATACACGAGGCGCAACTTTTTATCATCGATACCCAGTTCAAGCAGGGAGAAGTACTTCGCAATTGTGAAATCTTCGCAATCCCCTGCGTTGCTTCCTAGAAACTCAAGTGGTGTCGCCCAGTAGTCATTTTTCCCCCATAAATCGATATCATTAACAAAGTACAGCTGATTGAAAAATCGATTTATTTCGGTCAATTTGTCACGTTCGGGAGCATTTTGGTGCTTGGCAATTTCTTTGCGCCATGTTTCGACGCGTTTTCCCGCTCTTGTGCCATAGGTAAGCGCGACCGCATCGACCCACTGCTGCTCTTTGGTGTTGAGCGCTTGGGGGGATGAGGGCATAAATAGCAATAAAACCAGTGGCAGCCAAAACTTCATCAAAAACCGTCAATCATGAATATATTAAAAAGCATAAGTGAACCTTATTCTCTTAGCGCATTTTTTTGTGCACTGAGTATAGGCTTTAGTAGATAATCCATCACGGTTCGTTTACCCGTAATAATATCAACAGAGGCCGTCATTCCTGAGATGATAGGCAGGTTAGCATCATGCCCTAAGCTGGTTTGATTGGTCCTTACTCGGACTAAATAATAGCTTTTGCCTTCTTCATCTTGAGTTGTGTCGGCACTGATATGCTCAAGTGTCCCTTCCAAGCCGCCATATTTGGTGAAATCATAGGCGCTGAATTTTACGATGGCGGGCAACTCTGGTCTTAAGAAGGCGATGTCTTGTGGGGCAATTTGCGCTTCAACAAGCAAGGTATCCTCAGTTGGGACTACTTCAACAATATCCATACCGGGCTGGATAACACCGCCAACGGTGTTGACGTAAAGCGTCTTAATCGTTCCTGTCACAGGCGATAGCACAACAGTGCGATTTACCTTATCTTCAAGCCCAACGGCTGATTCTGTGATTGCTGAAAGTCTATCTTGGGCTTCGTTCAGTTTGTCTTGCTGCTGTGAGCGAAACTTTTGAGCCGCATCAATACGGTTGAGCACCGCTTCGCGAATCGCTGATTTTAATACTGGGATGTTAAGCTCGCTGGTGGTCATTTCACGGCGAGTATCGTTTACTTGGCGCTGTAGTTTCAGCAGCTCAATTCGTGGCACGACACCTTCGTCTGCTAAAGGCTTGGTTATCTCAAGCTCTTTATTCGCAAAATCATAACTTTGGCGCAAATTTTTCACGCGTGCTTGTATTTCAACCAACTCTTGTAGTTTCTGTTTGACTTGTTGATCTAAAAGAGAAAGTTGGTTGCGTAAGTTATTAAGATCTTGTCGGTAGGCGGCCCTTTGTCTATTAACTAAATCGGGTTGGTTGTCTGTTAACAGCGGTGGAAAGGCGAGTTTGTTATAGTCAATTTTGACGCTATTTTGCCAGTTGTCATCATCAATTTCTTCGTTGATCATCACGCTAGTAATGGAAGCGGATAGCTGTAGAACACTGGCGGTAAGGTTAGCGACTTGTTGTTCACGTTCGCGGTAGTCTGAGCGGAAACGAGTGTCATCAATCAATAACAGTTGTTGGCCTTTTTGCACTCGTTCACCTTCGCGAACCAATATCTGTTTGACTAAGCCTCCTTCCAAGTTTTGAACCACTTGAACTTGCGATGACGGAACGACTTTGCCTTGTCCAACTGTCACTTTGTCGACCTGTGCCCATGAGGCCCAGACGATGGCTAAGAGAAAAAAACAGACCATAACCCAGAGCATCACACGTGCACTGTTGGGCGTGTTCAGTAGCAGAGCCGCCGTTTTGTCGTCTATGTACTCCAATTCTGTCGAAGAGAGCTTGTTATAACTCTTGTTGCTCATCGCTTATCCTTTGCGCCTAATCGTAGTGTATTTCCCTTTTCTACTTAAAGCTGTAGAGGGAGGCTACAACAGTAAGTTGTTTGGGTATAGTTGCTTGATTTTATTACTTGTCTAGCAAAATGTTAAGGATTTGCCACTCATCATGAGATTACTATTCACCATTTGAATTGATTGTACTTCCTATTGCGTACGTTCTACAGAGTTTAGCTGTGAATTACTGATTTTGTTGAACCTTAGCACTCTTGAGTTATGACGATGATAGGCGCACAATCGTCAAAAATTTCATAAGGAGCAGAGATGGAACTTTCAGACATCCGCCGCGAATACATAAAAGGCGGTTTAAGACGCAAAGATTTGCTTTCAAATCCCATTGAGCAGTTTAACCTTTGGCTGCAACAGGCCATTGATGCCGGTCTTACCGATCCCACGGCGATGACAGTGGCAACGGTTGATGAAAATGGACAACCTTTCCAACGTATAGTGCTATTAAAAAATGTCGAAAAAGACAGTTTTGTTTTCTACACCAATTTAGGCAGTCGCAAAGCGCAGCATATTGAACACAACAATAAAGTCAGCTTGCACTTTCCTTGGCACCCATTAGAGAGACAAGTGCACATCACAGGAACGGCTGAAAAATTGTCGGCTTTTGAAAACATGAAATATTTTACTTCTCGTCCTAAAGATAGCCAAATTGCCGCGATAGCGAGCCGCCAGAGCAGCCGTATCTCAGCACGTGGTATTTTGGAAGGTAAATACTTGGAGTTAAAAAAGAAATTTGAACAAGGTGAGATCCCAGTTCCGAGTTTTTGGGGAGGATATCGCGTTAGGGTTGAATCGATAGAATTTTGGCAAGGTGGTGAGCATCGTTTGCATGATCGCTTCTTGTTTACGCAACACGATCAACAGTGGGACGCTGAACGTTTAGCGCCCTAAAGCCTACTTGTTAAAAGTCAGTCGCAATGAATGCCTCATTTATATGGGGCATTCACTATTGAGTACCACGGATAATTGCGTTTTGAGCAAGGTCTTGGGGATGTTTGAGCCATAACCTTGGTCTAGAGCCATATCGATAAGTTGCTCTTTACTGTGGGCTGCAAATTTATGTCGCAATTTTGCTTCATAGCCTTCCACTGTTTTTATCGAAATCTTCATCACCCGAGCAATGTGTTTGGGCTTTTTTCCGTAAAGCAGAAGAAAAAGAACTTCAGATTCTCTTGTGGTTAGGGGCCCGGAAATGGGTTCTAGAACACCCGTGGAATACTGTGTGGTCGTTAAACCTGTTGCTCGGCATATCCAATGGCCTACTTCCAAAATAGCGGTATCAGTTAGCTCTTGCCCGAAAAAAATTGTACCTTGAACCTCACCTTGTGCGTTGAACCATGGGGTTTTGGTGAAAATATGAGCGCGCCAAGAACCGTCAGCATAGGGGTGGATATCCAGCACTTTTAACGGTTTTTTTGTGGAGATTACACATCGATCTTGTTGCTGGAATTCTGCGGCGCAAGCGGTTGTCGGGCTTGGCATTTCAAAGTCAGTTAATCCAATGCACTGTTTTGCATCACTAACACCAATTAATTTGCCATAAGCATTGTTTGCGTAAACAAAAACCGAATTAAGATCTTTGCAACCCCAATATCCCGGAAGCTGTTGAAACAATGAAATTTGTTCTGCGCTGAGGAAGTTGACCATAGCGGGTTCTCCTAACAATGATATTGATATAATACCAATGGCATGGCGGGTTGTAATCCATAGCGGCATTTGAACATAAAAAAGCCAGCCTGAAGAAGGGCTGGCATAAATACAAGAATTGCTTCTTGTCGACGTGCAGAAGAGGTTCTATGAATGCTGCGAGGGTGTTGCAAATTCATAGGGATACCACATGGATATCAAATATCAAACGTGTTTGATATTCAACACCACTTTAGACGACGAGAGTGCAATAACAAAGGGGGGAATTCCCCCCTTTGTTATATAAATGGCTGAGCTAGTTCAGCTTACCTAAAGTTCCCTAATGACCCTGAAGCCAACATAATTTGCCGAAGTAGCAGGAGCAATAAACAAATTACCATAAGCCGCCGCCGTTGCAGGGGAGAAGCTCCATGCTCCACCTTTTGCTTGACCTCTTGAGTCATTTGTCCATTCCCACACGTTACCGACAACATCATAAAGGCCTAGGCCATTGGGAGCGAAAGACTTCACAGGAGAGGTGCTTTTATTTGACCAAGGTGTACCACTCCAGCCAGTATTCGCTTTCCCAGTTCCGAAATCATCTCCCCACCAATAGTCTGTTTGTGTACCAGCGCGAGCGGCAATTTCCCACTCTTCTTCAGTCGGCAAACGGTATTTATAGCCAGTTTCCTTACTTAGCCAGCGAGTATAGGCCTTCGCATCATTTTGGCTAATACACACCACTGGCGAGTTGCTCAACTGCTTAAAACCAGGGTCGCGCCAATAGCTACCTGCAATCGGAGTAATTTCAGATTCGGCGACTGCTGTGCACAGTTTTTGTAGCTCAGCATCTGTTTGGTAGGTGGTTTGATTCACAAAGGTTTCAAATTGACCCACAGTTACGGGGGTTGAACCAATTGCGAAAGCATGATCAAGGAAAACTTGTTTCGATGCGTGCTCGCCAATCAAATATTCGCCTGAGATCAAAGTGACTAACTCAGGAGCTTTAATATCCCCTTTGAGGGAATCAGCAAATTTATGTCCAGGTTTAAGTAGGTTGTCTTTTTCTCGTAGGTTCGCTCTTAATGTATGATCTGAGGTGATTTTCAGCTCTTGATTAAATGAGTAATACCCTTCTTTCTCAATCGTAATCATGTGCGGTCCCACTGGAAGCATCACTTCGACGGGAGTACTACCATAGTTTACATTGTCGATAGAGACTTTATCACTGTATTGGTTCGAGCGAATCGATAGGGTAACCCAAGCAATTTCTTTCTGTTTTTCTGTATTGGCTGAGTATTCGCCTGGAGCGAAACAGTATTGTGATTCGACATTCAGCAACCGACATGGTGTGTTTTCATCGGGTCTTGCATCAAGCTGAACATCTAGTACGGCTTTGTACTTATTGCCATTGTAGAAACCTGAATCTACGGTTTTATGGCGCAGTACATGAATATTAAAAGAGACATTGGCCAGATGTTGTTGGACGAGCTTGGCCTCACTTGTGGCCTCTATTAACTTGGTTTGATACTGGTTTACCGCTTTCTGGAGCGCTAAGTCAGTGGTCTGTTTCGAGCATTGAGCCAATGTCATATCGGCACTACAAGCGTTAGTAAAGCTAACTTTCTCGGTGCTACTCTGTTTGAGTTCATCTCTTAAGCGCTCAACTCGCGCGCGTAATTTATGCTGTTCTAGCTCATTGATATTTTTGCTGACCGTGTTCTGCTCGGCCCTTTTTTGTGCCAGCAGTGCTTCTGACTCTTGGCGTTTTTGCTCAGCTTCTAAACGGTTTTTTTGATTCTGCTTTACATTAGCCCAAGCCGCTTGGTAGGCATTTTGTGAAGGCATGATGTCCAGTTCAGGATCATCAATCATTTTCATGTAATCGCGTTCTAAGTCAGTTTTTGCTTTTGCAAGTGCCTTATCAAGGAGTTGGGCTTGCTTTGTTAGCCTGTCTAACTCACTGTTGTGGTTGTTCACAACCACTTGTTGTTCATGGGTGGCCTTCTGGGCTGCCTGTAATTCGGACTGTTTAGTAAACAACGCATCATCAATGGCAATTACTGAGGAAGGCGTTCCTTCTGCCATCGTCGATGTTGCCACTAAGCAAGGCGAAAGTGCTAATAAGAGAGCGGGTAAACCTTGTCGCATTATTATCTACTTCAGTTAAGTTATTAGTTCATTGTGTCTATTCTAAACGAAAACACCATTTTGTCTGAAGTCATCTTTCAATAACTTAATGACAAAATGGCGTTTTAACCGCATCTTTGTGAATTACGACAGAAAAACAGAGTTTTTTTGAGGTAATTAACCCTCTTTATTCGGTCTTAGCTTTATCCAAACCGTATCATTGCCGTTAATTGTTAATACCCGGTTGTAGGTTTCGTAGCCATCTTTAGAGACGGTAACTTGGTGGCGGCCATTGGGCAAAACAATCTCAACAGGTGTACTGCCGTAGTTAATACCGTTGATGGTTACGGCATCGTTGTATTGATCCGACCTTACGGTCACATTTGCCCACTGTTTGTCATTTTTTTGCGTACCTTCAGACACGCCGCCTTTCAAACAGTATCGAGTTGACACGTTAAGCAGTTTACACGCAGCCACCGCTTCTGGTTTCGCTTGAAGCTGAGCTTGCATTTGGGTGAAGTATTCGTTGTTGCCTTCAAAACCACTGCGAATAATTTGGCTATCTTGTACATGGATGTTAAGTTCCACGCCTTTCAGGTTTTGCTTGGCAATGACCGATTCGGTTAGGTCATCAAGCAACTTGGCCCGAAACGTTTTTACCGCTTTTTGTTTGGTAAGGTGCTGTCCCTGATTTGAACACTCACCGAGTGTCATTGTCGTTGAACAGGTGGTTTTATAGCCAGTTTCAAGAACACTACTTTCACGCAGTTCGGCTTCGAGACGTTTGACCCTAGCTTCAATGCGCGACTCTTCGAGGTTCGCATACTCATTACTGAGACGAGCTTGCTTCTGTTTGATTTGAGACAAGCGCATTTCAACTTCGGTCATCGCTTGATTATTCTCAAGGCCTTCAGCTTGGTTCTGCTTCACTGATGCCCATGTTTCTTGGTACTTCTTTTGAAACGAGGCTAAATCTGTGTCTGGATCATCTAAAAGACGGCTATATTGTTTGTCCAAAGCAGACTTGGCTCGATTGCGTTTAGCATCAAGTTCTTCACTTTCTCGTTTAATACGAACATGTTCATTTTTAAGTTGTTGAAGCTTGGCTCCCTCTGCTTCGTATTCTGCAGAAATCGCGTCGATTTCCGTCTGTTTAGTAGTCATTTTTTCATCGATAGCGGTGACAGGATCTACCTGAATAACTTCTTCCGCGTACACCGATGCAGATACCCAAAAAGGGCTTAGCGCAAGCAATAGCGCTGGGATGCGACGTGTGATCATAGGTCCCTGCAACAAATTAACGTTTAACCACAAAAGTGGGAAAGACAAACTTTTGACAGCTTTAATGGATAAGCTGTATTCATAATGCAAAATTTATTCCGAACAATAGCAAAATTCACTTAAATCTATTACTAGGTGACTGATTTTGTAAATTTTATAATTGTGCATCTTCATTTTGAGCCTAATAGCGAAATATGCAAGTCTCTATTTTCGATCTATTTAGGGGTTTTGGGATTGAACACACATTGACCGTAATTTATGTGCACTTGATCATTGTTCCGTTTTGAAAAATCGATCTCATTTCACCCCTAAGCTTAAGCTTCATATGCACTTTGATGTTTAATTTTTAAAAAAATACAGCTTTGTTTTCGCTCCTGATAGTTTTGTTATAACATCAGCTTCTAACCTCAACCATGATGCAGCAATATGAGTGACTTTTCTTCGGCTAAGCTATCTAACTATCAACAAAATGACAAAGTTTTGTCGCCTAGGCCGGCAGAGTTAGTGACATTACCCTCGTACATGGAGTGTCATGATCATAGTTATACCCAAGTCGTTATCGGATTAAAAGGCCAAGCTGAGTTTGAAGTACAGGGTGTAGGCAATTTGGTGGGGCCGGGGCAAGGTTGTGTCGTTACCTCTGGAACTGGCCATGCGTTTGGTGGTGTCGTTGGGCAGTCGGATATCTTAGTGCTTAACCTTCCAATCTCCTGTGGAGATGACCCTTTGCTTCTACAAAAAATGAATGAGTTGTCGAATGCGGATATTTACTTTCAGCTGGATGGGCAAATCCAAAAGCTGATCCAATTGCTAGTTAAAGAGATGCAATCGAGTCCTGATGATTTACTGTTGAGCCGTGCCTGCAATGACACCGTTATGGCATTACTGCAACGCCATATTTCTGTATTTGAAACGCATCGCAAAGAGTCTCGTTTTGATCTTGAAGCGATTGATCGTTATATCGATCTGCACCTTGGTCGTAAAATTTCAGTCGCTCAATTAGCGGGCCGCGTTTATTTAGGTGAAAGCCAATTTCATATGTTGTTCAAAGAGCAAATGGGGATCACGCCTCATCAATATTTGTTAGGTAAACGAATTGATATGGCAAAAGATTTGATTGAGCAAGGTTGTTTGAGTTTTGGTCAAATTGCTGAATTAACAGGCTTTTCTGGACAAAGTACCTTCACTCATTCATTTACTCGCTTGCAAGGTATTTCTCCATCGCAATACCGAAAATTGTGTCGTCGCTAATTCTTTATATCCCTGCCTCTTTTTTGTTTGTAATTCCCACATCATTTTTATATTGCTTGCCTTGACCTATCGGCAACACGTGCATCTTTGGTTAAATTTTGGAAACAATGTTGCTATTTTCTGCTTTGTACATGATGTCAATTGATGTGATTGTGTTTTTATTTTGTTAATAGCCAGAGTTTTTAGCAAAAAACTCGGAGTTTTTGACAAGTATTCTTCTCGCGCTCAAAATACACTGCCAGCCATTGCAGGAAACCCGACCTTTTTCGGGAGTGAGATTGAGGAAAACGCATGTTTACAGCAACAGATGTGTTGAATGCAGAGTTTATCGAGCAACCGCTTGATAAGCTGTGGTCGCTGATCTCTCCACTTTATATGGTGGACGAATCTCAATGGCTGAAGCAGTTATTACCGCTGGCAACAGCTACAGAATCAGAAAAATCGGCGATATTAAATAAAACAACCCAGTTAATCGAAGCGATCCGAGCCGACAAAAAAGCGGTGCAAATGATCGATGCCTTATTACTTGAGTACAGTTTAGATACGCAAGAAGGTATTTTGTTGATGTGTTTGGCTGAAGCTCTGATGCGCATTCCCGATGCGGAAACCGCGGATGCTTTTATTAAAGATCGCCTCAGCGTTGCGGATTGGAAATCTCATCTGAAAAATTCTGACTCTGTCTTTGTCAATGCGTCCACGTGGGGGTTGATGCTGACTGGTAAAGTGATTGGCCTTGCTGATGTGGATACGACTAGTCCAACGCAGGCGGTTAATCGTCTAGTGAATAAGCTTTCTGAGCCAGTGATTCGTAAGGCGATGCACCAAGCGATGAAGGTGATGGGCCACCAATTTGTGCTAGGCCGAACCATTGAAGAAGCACAAAAAAATGGCCGTCCTATGCGTGATAAAGGGTATACCTATTCATTTGATATGCTCGGTGAAGCGGCGTTAACCACGGCCGATGCCAATAAATATTTCAAAGATTATTTGATGGCGATTGAGGCGGTTGGCCGCGAGAAATATGGCTTATCAACCAGCCCGGCACCGTCCGTATCAATCAAGCTTTCTGCATTGCATCCGCGTTATGAAGTGGCTAATCAAGAGCGCGTGCTGAGCGAGCTTTATAGCACACTGCTACAGCTTTTAGCCCGTGCTATCGAGCTGGATGTGGCGATCACTATCGATGCAGAAGAAGCAGACCGTTTAGAGCTGTCATTAAAGCTATTTGAAAAGATATATTGCAGTGAGCCCGTGAAAGGGTGGGGGAAATTTGGTTTAGTTGTACAAGCTTACTCTAAGCGCGCTTTACCCGTTTTAGTTTGGCTTAATGGGTTGGCGAAACAGCAAGGTGATGTGATCCCACTGCGTTTAGTCAAAGGGGCGTATTGGGATAGTGAAGTGAAGTGGTCTCAGCAAAGTGGCTACAGCAACTATCCGGTATACACACGTAAAGAAGCTACTGATGTAGCCTATTTGGCTTGCGCTCGTTTTCTTTTAAGTGAGGGCGTTCGTGGTCATATTTTCCCTCAATTTGCCAGTCATAATGCACAAACCGTGACCGCGATTGCGGTGATGTCACAACACAAAGATTTTGAGTTCCAGCGTCTGCATGGCATGGGTGATGCTCTTTATCATCATGCAATGAAAGCCTATCAACAATCGGTGCGAATTTATGCTCCAGTAGGTAGTCATAAAGACTTACTGCCTTATTTAGTTCGTAGATTGCTTGAAAATGGTGCGAACAGTTCGTTTGTGCATCGTTTAGTCGATGCCCGTTGTCCTATTGATACGTTAACGCAACATCCCGTCGATATGTTGCTCTCGTTTGATTCTTTACCAAATACCAAAATCCCTTTGCCACCGCATATCTTTGCCGAGCGCGTTAATTCCCATGGCGTCAATATTGATATTGAAAGTGAGGCAACGCCTTTTGAAGCGAAAGTAGAATGTTGGCTCAGTAAACAGTGGCATGCTTCTCCTATCATCAATGGTGTTGCTCTACTCGAAAGCATGATCAAGGCAGGGGCATCGCCGGAAGTTGTGACTGCGCCGTATGACCGTAGGAAGCATGTTGGACAAGTGGTATTTGCCAACCTTGATCATGTTTCCGAAGCTATCTCAATAGCGGAGCAATCCTTTGCTGCTTGGAAGCAAGAAGAGCACAGCGTTCGCGCGGGCAAACTTGATAAACTTGCTGATTTACTCGAAGAGAACTTGGCTGAACTGGTCGCCATTTGTCATCACGAAGCAGGGAAAACCATTCACGATAGCATTGATGAAGTCCGCGAAGCGGTAGATTTTTGTCGCTATTACGCCAAACAAGTTTCCGCGTTAACACCCTTTGAAGTGACGAGTTTTGATAATGAAAAGCGAAAAGTAAGCCGTGAAGGTCGCGGTGTTTTCGTGTGTATTAGCCCATGGAACTTCCCTCTTGCGATTTTTCTTGGGCAAATCACGGCAGCGTTAGTTGCGGGTAATACGGTCGTTGCCAAACCCGCAGAACAAACCAGTTTGATTGCTTCGCGTGCCGTGGAACTGATGCTGGAAGCTGGCTTTCCTGCTGGCGTTATCCAATTGTTACCTGGACGTGGTGCAGAAATTGGCAGTGCGCTGACTTCTCACCCTGCCATTGCAGGTGTCGCGTTCACTGGATCAACGGCGACCGCGCAACGCATCAATCAAGCTCTCGCTCAACGTGACGCCGCGCCAGTGCCGTTGATTGCAGAGACGGGTGGGCAAAATGCGATGATCGTTGATAGTACGGCTTTACCCGAGCAAGTGGTGAGAGATGTGATTCGTTCTGCCTTTGCTTCGGCCGGGCAGCGCTGCTCTGCATTACGAGTGCTATTTGTTCAACAGGATATTGCCGATCGCATCATCAGCTTGATTCATGGTGCGATGAATGAGCTCAAGATTGGTCTTCCTTACCTCCACAGTACAGATGTCGGCCCTGTTATTGATGAAAAAGCCAAACAAAAGTTGCTCTCTCACATTGAACAGATGACCAAGACACAGACCAAAGTTGCGCAATTAGAACTCAGTTCGGAGTGCCAACACGGCGATTTTGTACCGCCAGCGGCTTTTGAAATTTCAGATATTCACTGCTTAACCGAAGAGCAATTTGGGCCGATCTTGCATATCGTGCGCTTTAAAGCGCGTGAGCTGGCCGATGTAGTGCAGCAAATTAATCAAACTGGTTTTGGTTTAACCATGGGGATCCATAGCCGCAATGAAACGACATATCGTTGGATAGAAAAACACGCCCGAGTAGGTAACTGTTACATCAACCGTGATCAAGTGGGTGCGGTGGTAGGCGTGCAACCATTTGGTGGGCAGGGGCTTTCTGGTACCGGACCAAAGGCAGGTGGCCCACATTACTTATACCGTTTTACTCAAACTGAATTTTCTCAGTAATAAAGGCTCAGGAGAATTAGCATGGTTCATCAAGTAACACGTTTTTCTGACGCTTTTTCAGCATGGGAAAATTGGAATATCACCGATTTTGATTCTAAATGTGAGTGCTTACTTTCATTTAAAAATCTACTAGAAAGCGCTATGCCACAACTGGCAACAGTGATTTCTTACCATCTTCATCAGGCATCGGCGCTGTTGGCGCATTCGCATCAATTGATCGGTCCTACTGGAGAAACCAATGAGCTATACACCGCAGGTCGGGGCGTGGCTGTGATCATCCAAGGTGAACACAGTGATAAAGCGCAACAGGCGGTGGCAGCTCAGCTTTGTGCCGCTCTTGTGGCAGGCAATAGCGTCGTCTTATGTAGTGACGATGCGATGTTGATTCGAACACTGCAAGCGGCATTTGAGCAGTCAACACTCCCTACTAATCTCATTCAGTTTACGTCTTTTGATGCTTATCATCCGTTGATGGCGTCGGACGTTCGAAGTGTAGGTTACGTTGGGAACACTTCGGTTGAGCGTAGCCTCAACCGTCAGCTAGCTGATCGTAATGGTGCGATTGTCAGCCTAGTTTCTGAAACGGACTTGAGCGCGATCCCCGTGGCTCATGATCCTCACTTATCGTTGCGCTTTATTACCGAGCGTACTCGCACAATAAATATAACAGCAGTGGGTGGTAATGCGACCTTGCTTGAGCTTGGTAGCGAAACCCATTAATCCTTTCTGTTTTATCCTCTTCTTCGGAAGAGGACATGGAAGGCGATCTTTTAAAGAGGACAAACACAATGGAAAATAGCTTTGCTATTACAACCACCTTTATTCTGTATCTTATTTTGATGCTGGCTATTGGTGTGGTTGCATACCTTCGAACGAAGAACTCCGCAGATTATTTCTTAGGAGGGCGATCACTGGGCCCTTGGCCTGCGGCTTTATCGGCGGGTGCATCTGATATGAGCGGTTGGTTATTGCTCGGTTTACCTGGTTACGCGTACGCCGCTGGTATTGAGGCTTTCTGGCTAGCGGGTGGCTTATTATTGGGCACATGGGCGAACTGGTTAGTAAATGCTAAGCGCTTGCGCACTTATAGCATCACGACAGATTCATTAACATTACCTGAATTTTTATCACGCCGCTTTAATGATAAATCTAAACTGATTCAAACCATTTCAGCCTTCTTTATTTTGCTGTTCTTCCTCTTTTATACCAGTTCTGGCCTTGTGGCTGGCGGTAAACTATTTGAAACGGTATTTGGTTTAGATTATTCAACCGCAGTTATTATTGGCACCATTTGTGTGGTGTCTTATACACTGTTTGGTGGATTTTTAGCCGTTTCTTGGACTGACTTAGTGCAAGGCCTATTGATGGCAGCGGCATTAATGATTGTGCCCATCGCGGCAATCAACGGTGGTTTGGGTCAACTGAGTCAAGATCTATCCGCAATAAACCCAGAGCTACTAACGCTGTGGCATGATGTGAAAGGTGAGCCGTTAACGGGTGTTGCCATTATCTCATTAATGGCATGGGGGCTTGGTTATTTTGGTCAACCCCATATTTTGGCGCGCTTTAAAGCTTCCCGCTCAAATAAAGATCTCACCACTGCACGTCGTATTGCGGTCATTTGGACCGGTTTATCCATGGCGGGAGCCTTGTTGGTTGGCTTAGTTGGGCTTGTTTATGTGACGAACACAGGTTCGCTGGAGCTGGCAGATGGTGAAAAAATCTTCATGCTGCTAGTGAATGCGATTTTCCATCCAGTTATTGCAGGTATTTTGCTTGCGGCTATTCTTGCGGCAATTATGAGTACCGCTGACTCGCAATTATTAGTTTCTTCCTCTGCGTTAGCGGAAGATTTTTATAAGCAAGTCATCAAGCAAGATGCAACGTCGGAGGAGATAGTTCGTGTTGGCCGCTTTGCTGTGATTCTAATTTCTATCGTTGCGTTAGTGCTGGCCATGACACCAGATAGTTCCGTGCTCGGCTTAGTTTCGTATGCATGGGCGGGCTTTGGCGCCGCATTTGGCCCTGCAGTGGTATTGAGCCTTTATTGGTCTCGAATGAACCGCAATGGTGCACTAGCCGGCATTATTGTTGGTGGCGTGACCATTGTGGTTTGGAAACAACTGTCTGGCGGTTGGTTTGATGTGTATGAAATTGTTCCTGGGATCATTTTCTCTGTACTTGCGATCGTTGTGGTGAGCTTAGCGACAGCTGAACCCGAAGAGAGCGTGAGAGCACAGCACGTGACCTTTAAAAAGCAGCTGGTTGAACTAGATTGACATTCATACCGTTGTTCAATAACTAGCCCCTTTCTGAGGGGCTTTTTTGTACAGGTTAGATTGTGTAGTGTGCTTAGCAGAAAATAAGGAGATTGGGATGGACGTTTTTTGAAGATAGCTCACGAAACACACACTAAAGTTTGAGAAAAATGAACCTGTAGGCGCAAAATGTGTCAATTATCAATAATGATGCAAATTGTAGGGATTATTGGACCATGTCAAAAGCTTATTGCACCTGTTGTCGTAAAGAGACACCACATAAAGTCGTGATGAAGCGCTGTCAGTCAGAACCTTGTTCAACGTGGCAAGGTGTTCAAAAGTTTTTTGCGCTCATTATACAAGGTGAACCTCATTACAAAATGGAAAAGCAAGGTTTTTGCCGAGTATGTAATCACCCATCAACATTAAGCCACACCGACTTCTCACGCGTCCGCGTTCTCTAAATACTTCCAGCACTGCGCTAAGTTTTTTGGCGTAGTGCGCCTCTCGCTCAAAAGATAATTTTGCTTTTATTCGGCTGACTAAGTTTGATTTAGTGCACATTCACGTGCCGTTCTATTGCACGAGTGTCAAGTATTGGGAACTTAGGCAAAGTAATAATCCATAGTTGTAATACTCTCAAGCCCATTACTTTGGTGAACAAGCTTCAAGGAGCATTGCAATGCAATTGAGTTTAAAGAGAAAAATGGTGTTCTCTGTGGTTGCTGCTATTACATTGACAGCCGCTGCATTGGTTATGGTTGGCTATCAAACCTTTAAAACCGACAGCTGGAGAGCGATTGAGAGTGAAGCGCGTAATACATTACAGGCTCATGCAAAAGGGATTGGTGACTGGTTTAATGGCAAACAAAAAACGCTGCTAGGATTAAAAAACGAAATCGAGCGTAATCCACAATTAGACATTGTTCCTCACCTACGCCAAACCTTGGAGTCTGGTGAGTTTGGGCTGAGTTATTACGGTAATGAACAGGGCGATATGATCCGCAATGACGGATCGCGTAACCAAAATGGTTATGATCCTCGTGAGCGTGGTTGGTATAAAGAAGCCAAAGTCGCGGGTAAACCGATCACAACCGCCCCCTACGTCAGCGTTACCATGCAAACCTTAGTGGTGACATTGGCAGAACCTGTCCGTCAAAATGGCCAACTGATTGGCGTCGCCGCTTCCAATTTAGCTTTGGGTAAATTGATCAAGGACGTCTTAGCTATTGAGGTTCCCGGGAAGGGCAATGCTATTTTGGTGAATACCAAGGGGCTAATTGTTGCCCATCCCAATCAAGAGCTTATTTTAAAACCTACCCAAGAAATGGCCTCACAACTGACCATTCAAAGCATATCAGAGGCGGCAAATTCTCAATTACCACTCTTTGTTGATATTGATGGTCAGGCCAAAGTATTGATGGCGCAAAGTATTGAACATACTGACTGGCTGTTGGTTATGGTGATGGACAAAACGGTTCTTGAACAGCCACTCAATGACATGCTATTGAAACAGAGCTTGATTGGCTTGATGATTTTAGTGATCTTGGCATTAGCAACCTCATGGTTCGTCGCTCGTCAGTTGAATGAGTTGAGTAATATTGCTCAAGCTTTGTCAGATATCGCCGAAGGTGATGGCGATTTAACCCGTCGTTTAGCCGTTCGCAGTGATGATGAAGTCGGTATCTTAGCGGATAAGTTCAATAAATTTGTCGATCGCATCCATGTCATGGTGCAAAGCGTGCGTGATGTTTCCGTTTCTCTTAACCAAGGAGCGACACAGGCCGCAAGCTCAGCCAGTCAACGTAGTGAACGGATTCGCACTCAACAAGATGAAATTACTATGGTTGCAACTGCGGTAACTGAAATGGCATCTGCGACCGCTGAAATCGCGGGCAATGCCGATAATACCGCTAAAAATGCCAATGAATCGGTTGAGCTTGGCGCACAAGGCTATCGCCAGATGCAACAAAGTAAACAGTCAATCAATCAGTTAGCACAAGAGCTTAGCAGTGCTGTGGGCATCATTGGTGAATTAGAAGTGCACGCTAATGAGATTTCAACCATTCTGTCGACCATTCGCTCGATTGCAGAGCAGACAAATTTGTTGGCCTTGAATGCGGCGATTGAAGCGGCGCGCGCCGGAGAGCAAGGTCGTGGCTTTGCCGTTGTAGCTGATGAAGTCCGAGTGCTTTCTCAGCGTACTCATGCCTCTACCGAGGAGATCCAGTCTAAAATTTCCGGTTTGCAAAAGGTAACGACCAATGCTGTTTCTGTCATGACGGAAAGCCATAAACTGGTCGAAACAAGTGTGCAAGATGTGAACCATACAGGAGAAAGCTTACACGCAATCAGCGAAGCCATTCAGATGATCAGTGATATGGCGACACAAATTGCATCAGCAGCAGAAGAGCAATCTTTGGTGACAGCGGATATTAATGGCAACACCGAATCGGTACGTGAAGTCAGCGACCAACTCGCCAGTGATGCGCAAAATGCAGTGCAACAAGCTCATGAAATGCACCGTTTAGCGAATGAGTTAGATAAAGAAATTTCTCGTTTCAAACTGTAATCATCTCAACGTACTCAAAGTAAAGAGGCGATAAATAGATTACAACCAAGAAAGTGGGTGCTTGCTCACTTTCTTTTCCTTTTTTCTCCTCAGTCTTTTTATTATACGTTCCTCTATTCTATGTGATTTATATCACAATGCCTTGTGATGATAGGTTGGTTTAACGCTGTAAGCCACTATTGTATGCCATATCACTTCTTTTGAGAGCGCCGTGCAAAACCATGAGCCTAGACCGCATCGACCAACAGATCTTACGTATTTTGCACAGTAAAGGACGGCTTCCCGTTGTTGAGCTAGCAAAGTTGGTGAATTTAACCACATCTCCTTGTTCTGATCGTGTTAAACGCTTAGAAAAGGAAGGGTATATCAAAGGCTACCATGCAGAACTGTGCCCAGAAAAGTTAGGTCTGGATGTGCAAGTGTTCATTCATATTCGATTGGATCAAACCAGTTTCTCTATTTTTGAGCGTTTTTCACAAGCAGTGGCGGACATTCCAGAAATTGAAGCATGTTATTCATTGTCCGGTGATTTTGACACCATGATCAAAGTGAGGGTGAAAGATATGAAAGCCTACCAAAGTTTTATGTCTGGCAAGTTGGGGACATTGCCGGGAGTGATTCAAACGCGCAGTGAATTTGTGATTGAAGAACATAAAGCCAGCTTTGGCATTAATCCTGAGCTCATTTCCAAGACGCTGCCTTAGCTGCGAATGAGGTGAAATACGGTGCAAGAAACAGAACAGCAACAGCCCTTAACTAAAGACGTTACGACACTTTTTACTAGATTAAAACAGCAGGCAATAGCAGAGCCGTATCCTAGCCTTGAGCAAAGACGTATTTGGTTGCAGCGCTTAAAAACCGCGTTACTCAGTGAACAGGCCGCGCTCGTTGAGGCCTTAAATCAGGATTATGGTTATCGAAGTCGCTTTGATAGTACGGTTTGCGATCTGCTACCGGCCGTTTCACACATTAATTACACGCTAAAACACCTCAAATCGTGGACAAAATCGCAATCGCGTCATGCAGGTTGGCTATTATTGCCGTCGACAGTGAGCGTTCACTATCAACCCTTGGGCCTTGTGGGGGTGATTGTGCCTTGGAATTTTCCTATCGTGCTCAGTATGGCTCCATTAGTCACAGCATTGGCGGCAGGTAATCGCGCTATGGTCAAATTGAGCGAACATACGCCTTGCACCAACCAAGTGTTGATGCGTATTTTTGCGACGGTCGATGAAGCGGTTGATACTGTAGAAGGTGGGGCTGACGTTGCCGCACAGTTCAGTGCGTTACCCTTTGATCATCTGTTATTTACGGGGTCAACACCGGTAGGTAAATTGGTTGCCCAAGCGGCTGCGAAAAACCTAACACCAGTAACGTTAGAGCTTGGTGGAAAATCCCCCGTGATCATTGCACCTGATGCTGACCTTGCGCGCAGCGTTGATAACATCATGCTTGGCAAAGCCATCAATGCAGGGCAAATCTGTGTTGCTCCTGATTATGTTTTACTGCCGGAAGGAAAACAACAAGCCTTTGTGGAGCTCTATCTGCAACGCTTTAAGCGCTATTTTTCCACTAAAGATGGCTATGATACGTCACATATTATTAATCAAACCCAGTTTGATAGGCTGCAACAATACTTAGACGATGCTAAACAAAAAGGGGCCACATTGCATCCCGTAGAAGGCGATGCAAAAGCGGGAACGTATCAATTTTTGCCTTGCTTAGTGACGAATTTGAAGGTTGATATGTTGTTATCCCAACATGAGATATTTGGCCCCATATTGCCGATATTGAGTTATCACAGTTTGGATGAAGCGATAGCTTATATCAACGCTCGCCCACGTCCGTTAGCTTTATATTTAATGAGTGATGATCACGAGGTGATCAAACAGGTTAGTACACAAACGCATAGTGGTGGCCTAGCTGTGAACGATACTCTGTTACATGTGGCCGCCGATGATGCCCCCTTTGGCGGTATTGGCGATTCTGGGGTTGGGCACTATCACGGGATTGAAGGTTTTAAGACCTTTTCACACGCCAAAACCGTATTGTTTTCTAAGCGTTGGTTGCCACGTAGCCAGTGGATGCTGCGTTATCGTTTAGTGATGCTGGCAATATTACGCAGGCTATTTATTCGCTAATCAATGGACCACACATTTTTAATATCAGGCCATCCCCAGTTGGTCAGTGCAACGTCTTTGAGCACACCCTGAAAACGTAATGTTTGCTTATGGTGGAACAAAGGGACGAGGCAGTATTCGTTGATCAAACTCGATGCTAGCGGTTCCAACGCGATAAGGTAGTGTGTCAATGGTGTCGTTGATCGAATGTCGATTAACGCTTTGAGCAGCCATTGGCTTTCTGCGGGGCCAATGCAATGGTGTAACATTGGGTTGCCAAATAAGTGACTAAATGCACTGAAATGCCGGTTGTCATCTAAATTAATATTGGTGATAACTATGGTCTCGTACAATTTGCCTTGCTGGGCCAGAAAATTCAATTCTCGGTAGGAGTAAATGTTGACGGCAGCAGCCAGCCCCATCTCTTCTAAAATATGTTTCACACCGAAGGCGCAATGAATCAGTACCGTGTAGTCATAGACGGCAATCGAGATTTGATTTGGCAGGCTTGCTTTAGGCGCTGGTGGTCGCACCACAGGTTGCCATACTGGCAGTAGGTTACTGGCAACGACTGCGTCAAACTTAGTTGGTTGTTGTGCTAAATAGTGCTCTAGTTTTTCTCCAGATATCTCGGTAGCTAGGTAGCGTTTCTGATTTTCATTAAGAGGTGAATGAGCACCTTGATTGAACAAAATAAACATGCAGCCATCTTCCACTCTTGATGACTGATTAGAGGTGATGATCGCCAGTTCTTCAACGTTACTCAGCTCTACATCGTGGTGGCAAGAGATGTTTTGTTGCTGATTTTTTTGTTTGATATGCATGCCTTGAGGGTACAACTCGTCTTCATTTAAAATCCAAATTGTGACGTGATCCGTTAAAGCTCGGCAGCCATAGAATTGGTCAAATGCGCTTAAAATGAGTTTGTGAGGTGAGTGATCTTGAACTTGAAATGGGCCACAACCTGTCACCATTGGGGAGTATGCATTGTTCACTTGGCTGGCTGGTTGAATTGAATATTTGACGCCAGAGAGCAACCCTGCAAATCCTAAATCAGATTGATTAAGAGAAAATACTACTTTTTGTGGTTGTGGTGCGCTTACATCAACCAAATGCGCGAGCTCTTTTTTGTACTCTTCCAAACTAGAGAGTTTGGCAAATAAACTCACGATCGTATTAGCATCAATCGGTGAGCCATCGTGAAACGCTAATCCGGGGCGAAGATAAAATACCCACTGAAAATGTTGCGCATCATACTCCCAGTGATGGGCTAATTCTGGATGAAAGCGTCCTTGTTCATCACACTGGATGAGGCAGCAATAGATTTGCCTGAGCAGAAATCGCTCACTACTACGTTGTATTTGATGGGGCACTAGCCGTTCAAATGGTCGTTTATACGTCAGTTGAATGTGTAAGCGACCTTCGCGAATAGATGCGCCGGAAGTGCTTTGCAGCAAACGCCCAAACACTACCTCATCATTATCCAGTATGGTTAAGGCTTTTTCATATTTCCCAGCCAAAATTTGCTCTTTCGCGAGCATTTGTTTGATTGTGTCTAAATCGAGGTTCAGGCGCAGTATCGAGCGTTGGTTACGTCCGACTTTGGGTTGCCACTTGAGCCAACCTTGTTGCTGCATTTTAGCCACCAGATTTCGTGCATGACGCGGTGAGGTGAATAAACATTCTGCAACCTGTGTTAACGACACTTTAATCTCTTGACCCACACCAAGCACGGTCAGGCGTGTGTAATAACGTAATAAAGTAAGATCAGACACTCGCAAATCCTCTGGATGAAAGGGAAGAGATAGGCAGTTCAGTTCTTCGCACGGCCTTGCGCTTTGCCCTCCTTGATGGTCAAGTTGTTTGGGTATAGTAGCGAATTTATGAAGAACTAAATAAGAAATATTAATGATCATTTGTTCCTCATTTATTGATTTTTAGTTTTTAAATATCGTTTTAAGGTCAATTTCAATGATATGAGGAATTAAAAAAATAAAAAATTCTCAGTTTTTGTATTCCTTATTTTGATTCACAATCAACACATCGATAGCTGAGGAGGTGAATGATGAACGACCCCATAACGACTGACACCAAACAGCCAACACCGCTGGCGATCTATTACCGCCAGCGTTTAGAAAAATCACGTAACCCTATAGAGGTAATGGCGATTTTAGCTCTGATTCATTTATGTCACTGGTGACCATGAATAAAGGCATCTTGCATACCCTAAACTCTTGAGTTAGCTATGCTCCTGTTACCCCCAACTGCATAATTGCAGGATGCCTTTCCTTTTCGATGCACATCACTTTTTCTTCGTCCTACTTTTCATCTTTATCGTAAACGACTACCATGACATCGCTTTTTTAAAGCCAATTTATATTTTAAATTCTCAGGGCGGGGTGAAATTCCCCACCGGCGGTGTGTTTGTTTTTTCAGTTGAGAAGGCAGATGAGCCCGCGAGCGCTCGATGTATCGAGGTCAGCAGATCTGGTGAAAAACCAGAGCCGACGGTTATAGTCCGGATGAGAGAGAATGAAGAGACGCCAGTTAGTTCGTTAACTGGTGCAATTTGTTTTGGATTTGATCCCTCATAGCAGCCCTGATTCTGGTGATTTTTTAGGAGTACAACCATGAATCAGCTATCTCTACTTGCCAAATTTGGCGACCCTATTACTCGTGTTGAAAACGCACTGTCTGCGCTTAAAGAAGGGCGAGGCGTGTTGTTGCTTGATGATGAAGATCGTGAAAATGAAGGCGATATCATTTATGCGGTTGAGTCACTGACCACACAACAAATGGCACTGATGATCCGTGAATGCAGTGGTATCGTCTGCCTATGTTTGACCGATGAACAGGCTAATCAACTACAACTGCCCCCGATGGTAATGCATAACAATAGCGCAAACCAAACCGCTTTTACTGTCTCGATTGAAGCAAAAACAGGTGTAACCACGGGCGTTTCAGCGCAAGACCGAGTGACCACAATAAAAACCGCGGCCCGCTTTGATGCTAAAGCCGATGATCTTGCACGCCCCGGCCATGTCTTCCCACTTCGCGCTCGGGCGGGGGGCGTTTTGGCTCGTCGTGGGCATACAGAAGGGACGGTTGATCTTATGCAAATGGCAGGTTTAATGCCTGCGGGCGTATTGTGTGAACTCACCAATCCTGACGGTTCCATGGCCAAAACACCCGAGATCGTTGCGTTCGGGCAAAAGCACAATATGCCTGTATTGACGATTGAAGATATGGTGCTGTATCGAACAAGACTTGAACTCAAACAGGCTTAATGAATGTCGAAGGGAGGCTAGGTGCGTCCCTTCACATTACTCCGATTTAATCTGCTCATTTTGAAATGAGAAGTGCATAAAATTATTAACGTTCGATTAAACTTATGTAGATTGACGATGTTATTTTTGCCGAGGTTGAGCATGCTATTTAATAAGAAAATGCAAAAAGAAAATGATGATTTGAAGGCTCAGATAGCTGCAT
Source organism: Vibrio sp. 2-2(8) (assembly GCF_963888495.1). Taxonomy (NCBI): domain Bacteria; kingdom Pseudomonadati; phylum Pseudomonadota; class Gammaproteobacteria; order Vibrionales; family Vibrionaceae; genus Vibrio; species Vibrio sp. 2-2(8). The sequence continues at coordinate 217,676 of NZ_CAWPJM010000051.1, forward strand.
TACAAGCACAGCAAAGACTTGAGCAACAAAAGTGGCAATATGAAATTCAGCAGCTAAAAGAACAGCTGGCCTTATTGCGTACATCAACTCAATTAGAGTCTGATTTGATGGCCAGCCATTTGAGTGGTAGCCACATGCTAGAAGCCATCCGTTCTGGTCTGGCTCACAATGCTGAGAATTTATTGCGTGAGAACGAATCACTGAAGCAACTGAATAGTATTTTTGGTCAGACAAGCACAGCAATTAATCACTTATCTTCTCGAGCAGAAAAAATTGCAGAATACGCTCACGCTAGTATGGAGTCGGTGACTGTTCTAGATAAAACAACCATTTCGATTGGCCAGTTAGTCGGCACGATCCAAGAGATTTCGCAACAGACCAATTTATTGGCACTGAATGCAGCTATTGAAGCGGCACGCGCAGGTGAAGCGGGTCGAGGTTTCGCGGTCGTGGCCGATGAAGTACGGGCATTAGCTTCCAAAGCCAATGATGCCAGCACTAAGATTGAATCTTTAGTTGGGCAAGTTCAGAACCAAACGGAAAGTATTAAAGGTTCAGTGAATCAGAGTCAAGAATGTGCAATCGAAGTAGAAAATGCTTCAAATGAATTAAAACAGACGGTAACAATCGTTTTAGACAAATCAAAACAAATGCAAGAAGTTATTCGTATTGCGACGGCGTGTTCTTTCCTTGATACGGTGAAATTGGATCACGCAGTTTGGAAAAATGAAGTGTACGATCACATCCTCAATCGTCGGTTTGAACATGGGATGAATACTCATCAAGAGTGCCGTCTAGGTAAATGGTATTTTGAGGGTGATGGTGCGCGTGAATACAGCCAGCTTCCCAGCTTTGCTGGTTTGAATGCTCCTCATAAATTGGTGCATGATTCAGGAAAGAGTGCACTGAAGTCTGGTCAGAATGGTGATTGGACACAACTGATTAAGCAAGTTGATACTATGGAATTGGCCAGTAAATCGGTGGTTGATTCGATAGACCGATTACTAAAAGAGGTAGTAAACACACATTAAACTCAGACGGTATTACGTAAAATAGATAGGTGTCCGATCGCTCTTCTGCTACAGTGGCGCGCTATTTCTTCACAGTCTGTCATCTTGATGGCACTGGAAATCTAACCCTAGGATCTATTTTGACCAATAACGATATTTTACGCCGTATTCGCTACACTTTTGACTTTAAAGACTCAGCTATGGTTGAGATTTTTGCTGCGGCGGACGGCTGCGTTACTCAAGAGCAAGTGACTACTTGGCTAAACAAAGAGACGGAATCTGTGTTGAGTGATGTGGATCTAGCGATATTTCTCAATGGCTTAATCAATACAAAGCGTGGTAAACGCGATGGTGAACAACCTCAGCCTGAAACACGCTTAACCAATAATATGATTTTCATGAAATTGCGTATTGCGCTGGATATGAAAGCAGAAGATATTTTAGACACATTAGCTTTCATCGATTTTCGTTTAAGTAAGCACGAGCTCAATGCATTTTTCCGCAAGCCTGACAATAAACACTACCGTGAATGTAAAGATCAGATCCTGCGTAATTTTTTAATGGGTGTCCAGCGTCAACTGCGTCCAGAAGATAAACGCGAATATCAAGAAAAAATCGATTAAACCAAAGAAATCTCCTGTAAGTCATTAGGGATCTCTTCATTGAAAAAAGCCATGTCGACATGGCTTTTTTACTTTAATGATCAACGATCTTCATTCTGACGCTTACGAATATCAGTTTTACCTCTTCTTGCTAAACTTTAAAGCGGTCTACCAACTCATAGAGTTCGTTGGCTCGGCTATTCAGCTGTTGGCTACCCGCTTGGTTCTGATTAGCCAGTTCAGCCGATTGACTACTTTGATCAGATATCACCACAATACGCTCTGATATCTCTTGCCCAACAATGCTTTGCTCTTCTGTTGCAGTTGCGATCAGCGCGTTCATATCCATAATCGTGGCAATAGAGTCTTGAATTTTTTGTAATGCTGTCGATGCGGCATTGGCTTTTTCTACGGTGCTTAAGCTACGGCTTTGGCTTGAATCCATCGCTTTAACTGCGGCATCAGAGGCATTTTTCAGTTGCCCGATCATGGCATGAATTTGTCCTGTACTGTCTTGGGTACGGCTGGCTAATTTTCGGACTTCATCTGCTACTACGGCAAATCCTCGTCCTTGCTCGCCCGCGCGAGCCGCTTCAATCGCTGCGTTTAACGCCAGTAGATTGGTTTGTTCTGCAATATCTTGGATAACCGCAAGTAGAGACGAAATGTTTTTCACATCGCCTTCCAGTTTTGAAATCACAAGGCTCGCTTCAGCGACCTCTTTGGCGAGATCCTGTACCGATTGTGCGGCCGAATCAACAATCTCATGGGCATCTTTGGCGTTGTCGTCAGCATCTTTTGCTGATTGAGCGGCATGATGGGCGTTGTTCGAGATCTCTGTTGCAGTCGTGGTCATTTCTGTCATCGCTGTCGCTACTTGATCGGTCTCTTCACGTTGCCCTGATGCAATGGCGTCAACTTGTTGTGCTCGTTGTGTCATGTCATTGGTTTCATCCACAACCTGTTGCCCAACTTGGTGCACGCGCGCAATGATACTTTGCAAGCTGGAGACAAAGGCATTGAAGTTATCACTTAATCTTGCAAATTCAGGGGCGTTGAATTTTTCCATTCTTGCAGTTAAATCAGCGTCACCGCTTGCAAATGAACGAATCGATAAATCAAATAGCTCGAGAGGACGCATGATACTGCGATTTAAAATGATGGCGAAAAAACCGACGATGAGGATAATGATCAAGCTCATCAAACCGATATTGACTAAACTGCTTTGCATATTTTCCGCAGCGAGTGTTTCCATGTTGGCGATTACGGCATCAATATCATCGGTGTAAAAGCCAGTGCCTATCGTTAGATCCCATTGTGGTAAATAGGTAGAATAGGCCAATTTAGGTAGTGGTGTCGTCTCTCCCGGCTTGGGGAAATAGTAGGTAGTGAACTTATCTACTTTGGCATTTTTGATTAAATCTTGGATTAAATAGTTGCCATGCGTATCTTGCATGTTCCAAAAGTTATCGCCTAAACCAGCATTACTTTGGCCCAGTAGTAGTCGATCCCCTTTGCTATTGTAGCCAAAGATATAGCCACTATTTTCAAACGCGATGTCACGCAGTATGGTGATGGCTTCGCTGAGGGGAGCGTTCTTTTGTTTGAGTGATTTGAGCGCTGTATCGGCAATTTGCAGATATGAACGCAGCTCATTTTGTTTCATCTCCATCATGCTAGCGCGGGTAGCGGCCATTTGTTCGTGATTCAGTTTTTGTGTTTCTGAAAAACTGAGATACATCATACTTAACGAAATAATCAGTAGCGGAACAATGGATAGCACATAGAGTCTTTGGCGAATAGTCAGGCTCATGGTTATTTCCTGTTGTTATGTTATTGGCCTTGGTACTTTAACTGACGGTTGACATGCTCGTTGTTGTTATAAATATAGCTTAGCTAAGTTTGCGGCACCGCGTCTTACAAAGAGCATATTTTCATATGAAAAATGGGTGTTATGTCAAATTGGAATGCTAAGTAGAGTTGTTATGCCCTCTATGACTTGCCAGTGGCTTTCATTTCACCGGTTTAAGCTTAATTTCTATATAGAGTATAGATAGGCTGTGATATACTCCGCGCCCACTTTACTTTCGAAGAGCCAGTGACCATGAGCCTGAAAAATGAAATTCAACAACTCAATAACCGTTTAGATACGTGTCGCCATAAGCTCGATGCGGCTAAAGGTCGTGGCGATCAAGTAATGATCAGCAAATTTACCGATGAAGTAGAACAACTGACGAAAAAGCTCGCTCAAGCAAAACACAAGCAAAATTATACGGTGAGCAAAGAGCGTAAGAGTTTGCTTGATATGCCATTTTCTCGTGAGTTGACCAAAGCCGAACAGGCGGATTTAGGTCAATTGAAAAAGTCAGTTAAAGGTTTAATCGTGGTACACCCGATGACAACAATGGGCAAAGAACTGCGTTTAGAAGTGATGACTGGTTTCGCTCCAAAAACCTTCTAACCGTCATTTTTTACGACAGAAAAGAGCCAGATTATCTGGCTCTTTTTGATCGTACCTGCGACTCAATAGCCCATAAGTTGCAATAAATTCTCGGCGGTGTGGATTGCCTCTTTGCGGTTAGCAATATTCAGTTTTTGGTATAGGTTGCGGATGTGGGTTTTGATGGTGGTTCCTGCGACATCCAGCTCTTGTGCAATTTGCTCATTGCTAAACCCAGAGTAGATAAGCCCCAATACTTGCCATTCACGTTGAGTGAGTGGGCTGGTACGAACCAGCTCAGGAATATTTGGGTGATTAACCAGCTTCTCAACAAACTCTTCGTCGAAATGGACTGATCGGCTGCGCTGAGTGGTAGAGATCTCTTTCATTAACTGTTGTGCGCGGTGGCGTTCCAGATCTCCCAATTCGGATCGACTAGAGAGTTTTTCCAACAAGTGGCCGATCTGCGAACCATCGATTAAAAAATTACCCACCATACCCGTCTGATTGGTTAACTGTAGCGCCTCTTTGAGTTTCTCTTTCGCCACTTCTTCATTGTGCACTGTGGTGGCTAGAACGGCTTCGAGGATCAAATTACGGTTTAGGTCAGTAATCAACTGATAAGTTTGCGCTTCGTGCTGCATAAACGTTAAAGTTTCAGTCGCATCTTCCAAATGACCTAAGTGAATCTGAACTCGAGCAATATTACGCCATTGAAGCTGTGAAAAGTGATTGCATGCTTTTTCTGGTCGAATGGTGGTCTTGAGCCACTGCAACATTGCTTCATCATTGCCACGAGCTTGCCAAAATAGAATCAGTGAGAGCGAAGCATTCGCTGTCCAGTCTACGTGATAAGTCGATTGTTTCAGTAAGTGCTGTATTTGTTCGATGAACTTACCCGCTTTATCGAGTTCACCACGGCCAATAGCAATACGTGCCAGCATAGAATAACTGTGCAGATGTTTGCTGGGAGAGTGGTTGCCCAATACGCGTAGTCCTTTATAAGCGCACTCTTCCGCTTCATCCAAGCGGTTCCAGCACCACAGGATTTGGGCACGTATCCGTAGTAAGAATTCATGCAATGGCACTTGCTGTAATTGCTGCTCTTCAATTAATTTGAAGGCAATATCTTGTACTTCAAAAGCGGCTTGCACATAACCTTGAGCAATCAAGATCTCGCTTTGCTGTAGTAATGCCCATAGCGCTTGGTGGTAAACCTGATACTGGCGTGCCAGCTTTTCGGTTTGTTGCATCATCGAGAGTGCGCGGCTTAATTGACCGAGCACGTGGTTCACTTCGCCGACGACTGAAGTGGCGACAATACGACTGCGGTAAACGGTGTGATCCAGTTGGCTGAGTGCTAACTCCGCAAGTTCTAAGGCTTTTTCTGGCTCATTTTGGTTGATCGCGACTTGAGCACGCAGGGCATTGAATTCGCCTTGTTCTTTGGTGCTGAGCTGAACATTAAGCGCTTTCATCTCGTTGGTCGATTTGGTCAGCAGATCCCCAACGTCAAAGTAGCGGTGCTGACTTTGAGCCAGCCAAGCTTGTAGCATACACAGTTTAGGCTCGCGATAGAGCTGAGTGGGGGAGAGTTGGTTAATGGCCTCTTCGAGAGCCAAAAGCTCGCCTTGGTTGAACATCTTCCAGCCAAATTGCGTCAAGATAGTAGCGAGTAAGTCAGTATCGTTGGCGAGCGTGGCGTGACGCAACGCTTGATGAGGTGTAGCTTCTTGCAACCAAGCGTGCGCGGCGGCACGGTGCAGATCGTGCTCCTGCTGCGGGATGCGCGCCAAGCGTTCATGAGAGAGGAATTCCGCAAATAAGTTGTGGAACCGGTACCAGTTGTGCTCACCTTCCAGTGGATAAATGAATAAACCATAGCGGTTGAGCGACTCAATCATGCTCAGCGCATCGTCACGTTTGGTGAGTGCAGAGACTAACACGTCATTAAAGTGATCGAGCACCGAGCATTGCATCAAAAACTGGCGCGTTTCTTTATCGAGTAGATCAAACACTTCCTCAACTAAGTAATCCCATAAATGTGCATGATTAAACTGCGATACCGACTCCGCTGTCTGCGCCAACGTGCGCTTTTGGTGCTGTGCTTGTAAGGCAATCAATTGCAGTGCAGAGGGCCAGCCTTCGACATAGGTGCACAAGTTGTTGGCAGTATCATCATCCACGCCATCAGAGACCCGTTGATTAAAGAAGCGTGTTGTTTCTTCTGTATCAAAGGCGAGTAGCTCATTACCAATTTCTATCATCAAATCGCGTACGCGCAAGTTGGCCGTGCCTAATGGTGGTGTGGCACGGCTAGTGACGACCAGCGTTAGGTTGTCTGGCATGTGTTTGAGGAAAAAGCGCATCGCTTCGTGGATATCGTCATCGGCGATCAAATGGTAATCATCGAGAACCACATAGCACTCTTTGTTAAAGCCAGACATTTCCGAAAACACTTCACTAAATAGCGAGTGTAAAGAAGAGAACTGGCGTCGCTCGGCCAGTTTCTGGGCATTTGGACAACTTTGCTGAGTCGCTTTATTAATCGCTTGCAGTAAGTAGTTGATAAATCGGAACGCATCATTGTCGCTTTCATCAATGCTATACCAACCCACATTGGTCTTGTCTGATAACCATTGGGCCGCCATGGTGGTTTTTCCATAACCAGCAGGCGAGCGGAATAGCACGAGTTTGTAGCAAGGTGCTTGGGCAAGCAGCTCTAACACACGCGGGCGAACGATGGCGTTGTGTAGGCGGCCGGGACGAGTAAGCTTAGAAGGTATCCACATCTTCCAGATTCCATTTATTGTTCTTGTTACTGACTTAAAAGCTGATCCCAGCTTTGGAGGTGCTTAGTAAGAAGAGCATCATTATTTAGGAGTACACAAGTGAACTATCACTCATTTTGTGTGGATGTTACTTGATGTCGTGACGCACGTTTATTGATCCATCCCGAGATTCTTGCAGGATTCACATTTACTCATCATCTACGCCCTGTAATTGTGACTTTAATCACTAAAACTTCTTTGTTATGCGCTATATAAAAACTGAGCATGTACAAAATCTCATGTAATTTGTAAATGAAGCTCATTTTTTTGAGAGCCAATTCTCATATTGAGAGATTGATATTCCCGATCGAAACCTTAGCGTCATGAGCGGTATTTAGGCTAGTGAGCAAGGTGATGTGATCACAATCACTGCTTATGAACCGCTATGTGCAACGAATGAGAGATAGATCACTGCGACTCTGGTGCTCGCCCTCTACGCCCTGAGCTCTCCTCCTAAACGAGGTCATTTTTAGGAGGATGCCGACCTTGCGTAGCTGATGCACGATATGCCGAAGATGAATTAAAACGACTAAGTGAGATTTCGCTAATGAAACCTACGCAACAGAAGAAGTTTGATAAAGCTTCGTTCCAAGACAACGTAAAGAAACACCTGACTGCCACCTACGCTACCACCATTGAAAATGCAGATAGCCGTTCATGGTATCTCGCAATGGGGCGCGCACTGGCTGAATTAACGATGTTTGATCTACTCGAAACTGAGCAAGACGAGCGCATTGTTAACGCTAAGGGTCTGAACTACTTATCACTTGAGTTCTTGATTGGCCGTTTAACGGGCAACAACCTCATCAGCATGGGCCTGTATGAGCAAATCACGGAAGCGATGGCTGATTTAGGTCAGAACCTAACGGATTTATTAGAAGAAGAACGTGACCCATCCTTAGGTAATGGTGGTTTAGGGCGACTTGCGGCATGTTTCATGGATTCGTGCGCTGCGCAAGAGTACCCAACCGTAGGTTATGGTTTACATTATGAATATGGTTTGTTTAAGCAATCTTTTAGTGAGGGCCACCAACAAGAAGCTCCTGATGAGTGGCGTTGTGTTGAAGGCTACCCGTGGGAAGTGGCACGACCACACCTAGCACAAGAGATTGGTTTTTACGGCCATGTTGACGTTATCAATGACAATGGTGTGGAAAAACGCCGTTGGATTCCGAGTATGTTTGTCCAAGCAATGCCTTGGGATTTACCGATCGTCGGCTATGAAAGCGACACGGTTTACCCACTTCGTTTATGGGAATGTCGCGCAATTGCGCCTTTCTCACTGGCTGATTTCAACAACGGTAACTACTTTGAAGCACAGCATGCCTTGATTGATGCAGGCAACATTACCAAAGTACTTTATCCAAACGATAACCACGAAAAAGGCAAGACACTGCGTTTGATGCAGCAATATTTCCATAGCGCGGCGTCAATGCGTGACATTTTGCGTCGTCATGCGGCGGCGGGTCATGACATTGCTGATCTTCCTAAATATCAAACCGTTCAGCTAAACGATACTCACCCAACGATTTCCATTCCTGAATTGATGCGTATCTTGATTGATGAGAAAGGCATGGGTTGGGATGAAGCATGGGCGATCAGCTCAAAAACGTTCGCCTATACCAACCATACGCTACTGCCTGAAGCACTCGAAACCTGGAGCGAGTCGTTGATCCAGCGTTTGCTTCCTCGCCATATGGAAATCATTTACGAAATCAACCACCGCTTCCTGCAAGAAGTACGAGCCAAGTGGCCGGGTGATGTGTCGAAACAGCAAAAACTCTCCATCATTCAAGATGGTTTCCACCGTGTAGTGCGTATGGCAAACCTTTGTGTGGTTGGCTCTTACGCTGTGAACGGTGTGGCGGCGCTGCACTCGGAGTTGGTAAAACGCGATCTTTTCCCAGAATTCCACGAGCTTTACCCAACACGTTTGCATAACGTGACAAACGGCATTACGCCGCGTCGCTGGTTGAAATTTTGTAACCCAGGTTTGTCGGCGCTTATTTCGGAAAAAATTGGCACTGAGTGGCCAGCGCACCTTGACCAGCTAGAAGCGATTGCGCAATACGCTGACGATGCGAAATTCCAAAAAGAGTTTATGGCGGTTAAGAAACACAACAAGCAGCGTCTGGCTGATTGGGTATCAGAGAACATGGGTATTGAGCTTGATACCAATGCCATCTTTGATGTGCAGATCAAACGCTTGCATGAATACAAACGTCAGCATTTGAATATGTTACATATTCTCTCTTTGTATCATCGTTTAGTGAATGACCCAACGTTCGATATGACGCCGCGCGTGGTGTTCTTCGCGGCTAAAGCGGCACCGGGTTACCACCTAGCTAAAGAGATCATCTACGCCATCAATAAAATTGCGGAAAAAGTGAATAACGATCCGCGCATTGGTAACAAGCTAAAAGTAGTTTTCATTCCTGATTACCGCGTGAGCATAGCTGAAATCATCATTCCTGCTGCCGATGTATCCGAGCAAATTTCTACCGCAGGTAAAGAAGCATCCGGTACCGGTAACATGAAAATGGCGCTAAATGGTGCTTTAACCATAGGTACGATGGATGGTGCAAACGTGGAAATTCGTGAGGAAGTGGGTGATGACAACATCTACATCTTCGGTTTGGAAGTGGACGGAGTCGAAGCGTTAAAAGCCAGTGGTTATAACCCATATGATTACTACAATGCGGATCCGCTGCTTAAGGCTTCACTGGATTTGTTGGTGGGTGAAGAGTTTACCCCAGGCGCTCCGGGCAAATTGAAAGCCACGTTCGATAGCTTGCTTGATGGTGGTGATCCATACCTAGTGCTGGCTGACTTCGCTTCGTATGTACAAGCGCATCAGGCGATGGACAAACAGTACCGTGACCAGGCTGGCTGGGCGAAGAAAGCGATTCTTAACACCGCGTTGGTGGGTAAGTTCAGCTCTGACCGCAGTATCCGTGATTACGTTAACAACATCTGGAAATTAGAAACCGTTAAACGTTAATTTTCAAGTAAGCCAAGGCCTTAGAGCCTTGGCTCTATGATGACTCATTATAATAAAACCCTACCCATTTGAAGGGGAAAGAAGTCCCTTCGGAGAAAGCGATGAAACAACTAAACGCATTAAAACAAGTAGCGGCGATGGCGAACATTGCCGACAGCTACATAAGCGCGTGGGGCGACGAAGCGAAAGTGGAAGATGAAACCATTATCCGCTTATTGGCGTCTTTGGGCTATGACACAACCAATGATGAAACGCTGCTGAAATCAGCAGAAAAGAAACACAAGAAAGATGTATTAGATCCTGTTCTCGTTATTCGTGAAGGTGAAGCGGTGGAAGTGCCACTTTATCTAGGTGCCAGCGCACGTGAAAGCGAATTTAACTGGCGCTTAGAAACCGAGCAAGGAGAGGTACTTGAAGGCTATCTTCAATCGCAAGTCGTTCGTGATGAACGCGCTGAGGGTGGCCCTTTAGTGTTTGCATTGCCAAGCGATTTGGCATGGGGATATCACAAACTGTTGGTGACACGGAAACGCCGTAAAACACCGTATGAGCTCACGCTGATAGTGACGCCAAAAGCCTGTTACAAACAAGCGCCTATTACTGAAGGTAAAAAATTGTGGGGCCCGAGTGTGCAGCTTTACACGCTGCGTACTCAGCACAACTGGGGTATTGGTGATTTTGGCGACTTAAAACAGTTAGTGGCGGATATTGCCTCTCGTGGCGGCGATTTTGTCGGTCTTAACCCGATTCATTCTCTCTTTCCTGCAAACCCTGAAGGAGCGAGTCCTTACAGCCCATCGTCACGCCGTTGGCTCAATATTTTATACATTGACGTGAGTTCAGTGCCTGAATTTGCTTTGAGTGCGGATGCGCAGCAAAAAGTAGGCAGTGCGGAGTTTCAGCAACGTCTTCAGAAAGTACGTGAAGCGCATTGGGTAAACTATACAGAAGTTGCAACATTAAAAATGAGTGTCTTGCCACTCCTGTTCACCGAATTTAAAAAACGCCATTTAGATAAAAATAGCGATCGCGCACAAGCCTTTTTGAATTTCGTTGAAGAAGGTGGTGAGAGCTTAGTGCACCAAGCGGCATTCGATGCGCTGCATGTCGATTTACATGCCCAAGATCCGAATGTATGGGGTTGGCCGGTTTTCCCTGAAAAATATCGTCGGTTTGAAAACAGCGCAGTACAGAAATTTATCGAAGACAATCAAGATAAAGTTCACCTATACATGTACTTGCAGTGGATTGCTGATGGCCAAATTAATGAAGCCCAAGCACTCGCGGAAGAAAAAGGCATGGCGGTCGGCTTATACCGCGACCTTGCGGTGGGTGTGGCTGATTCAGGCTCTGAAACTTGGGCTGATGCCGGTAACTTGATTTTAGACGCCAGCATTGGCGCACCGCCCGATATTCTTGGACCACTGGGTCAAAATTGGGGCTTACCACCGCTTAATCCACAAGTATTACAAGCAACCGCTTACGATGCTTATATCAAGCTACTGCGCGCCAATATGAAACATTGTGGTGCGCTACGCATTGACCATGTACTTGGTTTACTGCGCTTGTGGTGGGTACCAAAAGGTGAAAATGCCACTAAGGGTGCTTATATCTACTACCCAGTACAAGATATGCTCGCGATTTTAGCGTTGGAATCTCACCGCCATCAATGTAGCGTGATTGGCGAAGATTTGGGTACAGTACCTGATGAAATCGTCGATATTTTAGCCGACGCGGGTGTTCACTCTTATAAAGTGTTCTTCTTTGAAACCGCAGAAGATGGCGGCTTTATCTCACCGAAACATTACGCCGCTCAATCGATGTCGGCACTGTGCACACATGATATGCCAACGTTGCGTGGTTTCTGGCATTGCGATGATCTCAAAATGGGGAGCGAAATTGGTTTGTACCCCGATCAAGCCCAGCTCGAAGCCTTGTTTGAGGACCGTTTGAAATGTAAACAAGGCATTTTGGATTCGGTGGCATGGCATGGTTATTTGCCTGAGGGTGTGGGGCGCGATGCAAGCCTTGTTCCAATGGATTCGTATTTAAGTGAGGCGCTGCAATTGCACGTTGCATCTGGCGCATCGACCTTGTTAAGTATTCAGTTAGAAGATTGGTTGGAAATGGATAAACCCGTTAATATTCCGGGCACCGTTAATGAGTACCCTAACTGGCGTCGTAAACTTTCAATGAATTTGGATGAAGTATTTGCGCGTGATAATGTCAATCGCATTGCTGCACGTTTAACGGAAGTGCGAGCGAGTGTAAGTAAATAATCACTTACTGAATAAACCTTGATGTGGCTTAGTGTTATCTTTCTTAATCATGGCATGAAGAATTTTAGTCTAGGTCACTCAATGTAACAGCAGAGTTCGGTACACTGAACCTCGCTAGTATGCCCGCCATTTTAGCGGGCATTTTTATACGTTTAAAGAAAGTTAGGTTAGGAGTAGGGATATGAAAACAAAAAAGCTTTCAAAGCTAAAGCAGGCATATAGCCAACTTTCCCATGCATCATTTACAGATCCATTCTCATTTTTAGGCCCTTACCTCGCACCCGATCAAGGTGCGCTACGTGTTTGGATACCGGGTGCCGAAAAAGTTGAGCTGGTGGTGGAAAATCAACCCCGCATTCTGCTTGGGCGTGAAGATGAGTCGGGTTTCATCCTAAAATCAGATATTGATTTACGTTTTACCCACTACCAATTGGCGGTCGATTGGGCAGGTGTCGAACAGCTCATCGATGACCCATATCAGTACCATGGTTTATACGCTGAATATGATGATTTACATACGCCGAAATCGATGTATCACCACATGGGTTCGCAGTTCGTGACCATGGAACGTGGTGGTAAACAAATCTCAGGTATCCGTTTTTTAGTCTACGCACCGCATGCCAAAGCGTGCAGTTTGATTGGCGCATTTAACCAATGGGATGGACGCCGTAACCCAATGCAGCGCCTTGATTACGGTATTTGGGGGATTTTCATGCCCAACTTACCCGAAGGTACGCAATACAAATTTGAATTGAAAGGGCCTCATGGTGAAGGGTTACCGCACAAAGCCGATCCTTGGGGTCACTATGCTGAGCAATACCCTTCGTTTGCTTCAGTGACGTATGATCATCGGCGTTATGAATGGCAAGACAGTACGTGGCAAGCTCGCCCCATCACCGAAAAGCGCAAGCAAGCGCTCTCTTTCTATGAGTTGCACGTGGGCTCTTGGCGTCGTAATTCGGCGGGTGAATTTTTAAATTATCGTGAGCTGGCTGATCAACTGGTGCCTTATTTGGTGGATTTAGGCTATACCCATGTAGAGCTTATGCCCGTTTCTGAACATCCATTTTATGGTTCTTGGGGCTATCAACCTGTTGGCTTATTTGCGCCAACGAGCCGTTTTGGTACGCCCGATGATTTTAAATATTTCGTTGATCAATGTCACCAAGCCGGCCTAGGTGTGGTGCTCGATTGGGTTCCCGCACATTTTCCTGCCGATAGTCATGGTTTAGCCAATTTTGATGGCACTCCTTTATTCCATGATCCTGATCCGCGCCGTGGTTGGCATCAAGATTGGAGTTCGTATATTTACGACCTTGGCCGTGAACATGTGCGCCGTTTCTTAGTCTCGAATGCGTTATATTGGTTTGAACAGTTCCATATCGATGGCATTCGGGTCGACGCCGTTGCTTCGATGCTCTACCTCGACTACTCACGCAGCCATGATCAGTGGATCCCAAATGTGGATGGCGGCAGAGAAAATTACGATGCGATTGCCACCTTAAAGTGGATGAACGAAGAAGTGTACAAACACTTCCCGAATGCTATGACCATTGCTGAAGAATCAACAGCTTTTCCCGGCGTTTCAGCGCCAACCTTTATGGGCGGCTTAGGTTTTGGTTTCAAATGGAATATGGGCTGGATGCACGACAGTTTGGCCTATATAAAAGAAGATCCCGTCCATCGTAAATACCATCACAACGTCATCACCTTCCCGTTAGTCTATGCACACAGTGAAAACTATGTGTTGTCGCTATCACACGATGAAGTGGTGTACGGCAAGGGTTCGATCCACAACAAAATGCCCGGCGATGAGTGGCAACAAACGGCAAACTTGCGTGCTTATATGGGTTACATGTATGGCCAGCCGGGTAAAAAACTCAACTTCATGGGCACTGAATTTGGTCAAACGGCAGAATGGAATCATGATGACCAACTTCAGTGGTTCTTATTGCAGTTTGAACGCCATCAAGGAGTGCAGAATTTAACGCGAGATCTCAATAAGATGTATCAAGCCGAGCCTGCACTTTTTGAGTTAGACAGTGAGCCTCGTGGCTTTGAGTGGCGCTTACAAGATGCGGCCGATGCGAGCATTCTTGCGCATGAACGCATGAGTGACTGCGGTGAACGTATTTTAATTATCACCAATTTTACCCCTGTTCCTCACCAAGCTTTTCGTTTAGGTATGCCTGTCAAAGGTGAGTATCAATTACTGCTTAATACAGATGATAGACACTATGGCGGTAGTGGTTTTGAAGTCAAAAACCGTGTACTGACTGAAAACGTTGAGAGTGAGGGTTTAGACCAATCTATTTTGGTCTGTGTACCGCCACTGGCAACTCTCTACTATAAGCTAGAGACAAGGGTATAGTTGTCAACCCCATTGCAATTTAATGAGTTGAATGGTTCCTTGTGAAGTCTCAACATCAAAATCCCGATTTACAGTGTGAATCGGGATTTTTACATCTGGCTGTCTCAGAATGAGGGTAAGTTTTTACCCATCGAAGCAATATCTTGCTCATACTGGGCAGGTTTTTGCTCAATCAAAAATACATACAATATAAGTGTTTGATTTTAAATAGTAATAGAGTTGGCACTGACTTTGCTCTATGACGAGTGAACTTGTTTCATACCATTCATCATTAAAGTAAGGAATTTGCAATGCCAACTCCATGTTATATCTCTATCGAAGGCGAAACTCAGGGCCTGATCACTGCTGGTGCTCTGTCTACTGATTCAATCGGTGATGCGTTCGTTGAAGGTCATGAAGACCAAATGTTGGTTCAACAATTTGACCACGTTGTAACTGTACCGACTGATCCACAATCAGGTCAGCCTTCTGGTCAACGTGTTCACAAACCATTTAAATTCACCGTAGCGCTAAACAAAGCGGTTCCTCTTCTTTATAACGCACTGGCGTCTGGCGAGAAGATGAAATCGGTTGAGCTAAAATGGTACCGCACTTCTATCGAAGGTAAGCAAGAGAACTTCTTCACTACTACACTCGAAAGCGCGTCTATCGTGGACATTCACTGTGAAATGCCACACTGCCAAGATCCAGCGAACGGCGACTTCACACAAAACGTTACGGTTTCTATGTCTTACCGTAAAATCCTGTGGGATCACGTGAATGCGGGTACTTCAGGCTCTGACGACTGGCGCAAGCCTGTTGAAGCGTAATCACGCTTAGTTTTTGGGTCGCTCACTCGTGTTTCATGTCCTTGGGGTGAGTGGCCCACACCAAAACCTTAAGCTCAGTACGTAGCCTAGTTATGTATTGAGCTTAAGGTTTTTCGACATTCAAATGTGGAAGGGAACAAAGATGGCAAGGTTAAGTTTTAGGCTCACCGTGGAGGGTTTGGCAGACGACACGTTGGTGGTGCGTGAATACCAAGGCGTGGAATCGCTGTCTGATAGCGCGCAAGCGGGCCTGCATTGCTACGGTTTTCGCTATGAGATAAAACTGGCCAGTCGCCAATCTGGCTTAACAGCGCTGGAGCTGGTGGACAAAACCGCTCAGCTTGAGATGTTGCGTGATGGCCTTGTCGTGCAGCGCGTGCACGGCATTGTGCGCCAGTTCAGTAAAGGCGATATTGGCCATCATCACACCTTTTATTCACTGACCTTAGTCCCGGCATTAGAGCGGTTATCACTGCGCCAAAACAGCCGTATTTTCCAGCTCAAAACCGTTCCCGAAATCCTCTCCATCGTACTGCAAGAAATGGGCATTAACGACTACGCCTTCTCGCTGAAGCGTGAGTGTGCTCAGCGTGAATTCTGCGTGCAGTACCGTGAGACGGATATCGACTTCTTGCACCGCTTAGCCGCCGAAGAAGGCTTGGTGTATCACTTCATTCATGAAGAGGGGAAACACACCCTCTTTTTCAGTGACGACAGCCAAAGCCTGACGAAGCGAGAAACGCCTATCCCTTACAACGCCCTCGCAGGTGGCGTGATGGAGAGCCCTTATGTGTCGCAATTAACGCAACACAGCCAAACCGAAGTGAGCCACAGCGCGCTGCAAGATTACAGCTTTAAAAAGCCGAGCTACTCGTTTGCTCAGCAAGCGCAAGGGCGCGAGATGGATTACCAGCAAGCGACCTACGAACACTTTGATGCACCGGGTCGCTTTAAAGACGACGTCAGCGGCAAAGCCTTTAATCAAATTCGCTTAGAGTACTTACGACGAGAAGCGCGTACCGCGACCGGAAAAAGTAACCATCCGGGCCTGCAAGCGGGCACAAAGTTTGACTTACAAGAGCACCTTGACGACAGCGCGAACCGCGACTGGGTTGTAGTGCAAGTGCACCACCAAGGGCGTCAGCCACAAGCATTGGAAGAAGAGGGCGGCAGTGGCGCGACCACGTACAGCAACCAATTCACGCTCATTCCTGCCGATGTCACGTGGCGTGCGACACCGCAAGCCAAACCTCAAGTGGATGGCCCTTGCATGGCGTTAGTCGTGGGCCCTGACGGCGAAGAAATCTTCTGCGACGAACATGGCCGCGTCAAACTGCATTTCCCGTGGGACAGATATTCCAACGGCGATGAACACAGCTCGTGCTGGGTGCGTGTCTCACAAGGTTGGGCTGGCAGCCAATATGGCATGATAGCCATTCCGCGCATTGGTCATGAAGTCATCGTCTCGTTTCTCAACGGCGACCCAGACCAACCGATAGTGACAGGCCGTACCTACCATGCCACCAACAAAGCGCCGTACACACTGCCGGATAATAAAACCAAAACCGTGCTGCGCAGTGAAACGCACCAAGGAGAAGGGTTTAACGAGCTGAGCTTTGAAGACCAAGCGGCGCAAGAGAAAATCTACCTACACGCGCAAAAAGACTTAGATGCTTTGGTGCTCAATGATGCCACGGCGCACATCAAGCACGACCAGCACCTCACGGTGGATAACGACCAGTTTACGCACGTTAAACATAACCACTACCTCACGGTGGAGGGAGAAAGCCGCGATAACATAACCAAAGATAGCAGTGTAGAGATTAGCGGGTCATTACAGCATAAAGTGGCCAAACTGACCGCGATACAAACAGGGCGCGAAATCAGCCTTAAAGCGGGAGCTAAAATCGTTGTAGAAGCTGGGGCTGAAGTGACTTTAAAAGCGGGTGGCAGCTTTGTCAAAGTGGATGCCGGTGGCGTGCACATCGTTGGTCCTGCGATTAACCTCAATGCTGGCGGAAGTGCGGGCAGCGGTAGCGCTTATGGTGGGCAATCCGCCATGTTGGCAACCCCACTACTTGATATGAAAGTTCCAGCCGAATTGCAAGCGAGTGCAATTAACGCGACCATGCAAAGCGGCCAAGCGAATGTGATCACTCATTTTGAGGCTGCCGCAGTACAATACGCTGCGCAGAAATCATCTGCATCATCAGAAAAGCAGTCAGAAGCGAAGGTGGCAGAAAAGAGCGCTCAGGAAGAGAGCCCAAAAGAGGATGCACAAAACGAAGATAAAGCATCACTGCTACAATCGGATGTGTTGAAACCTTCAGAAGAGCTGGAAAAGTTAGCGAAGAAACAAGCCAGCGCTTTCAGAAAAGGCAACAATGGCGAAGAAGTGAGCTTGATTCAGCAAGCGTTAATCAAAATGAAATTTGATTTGCAAGCCGATGGTGATTTCGGTAATAAAACCAAAACGGCCATCGAACAGTTCCAAAAAAGTTATCAACCCAGCCATCAAACGCATCCGTCATACAGCATTGGCCCCATTGATGGTATTGTTGGCCAAGGCACATTACTTGCACTGGATGAAGCTTTGATGGATGGTTGGGAGTCAAAATCGCAGTGTAAATTGATGATCAATTTTGACTTCATTAAAGAACTTGAAGGAGTAAAAAAGAAAGGATATGTTCCTGATGTCGAAAATAGTAATAGTGGTGTCACTATTGCTTCAGGATTTGATTTGGGAGCACGCTCAAAATCAGATTTAATTGCTTTAGGTCTCCCTGCTTCTTTGGTAAATAAGCTTACACCTTATCTTGGTTATAAAAAGAGTGAAGCTGAAGCTATTTTGATTAAGAATCCTCTTATGGTTAACGATTTTGAATTAGAAATTCTAGTATCAAAAGTAAAAAAATCAGAGACAAAACGTATTGTTGATTTATACAATCGAATATCCAAGACGACAAAGTTTGAATGTTTACCGTGGCAGGCTCAAACTGTCATTGCTTCATTGTCATACCAATATGGTTATTTACCATCAGAGACAGAAAATTTCTGGAAGCAAGCCATCGAACAAAATTGGGTAGAAATGTATGATAACTTAATGAAATTTGGTGATAAATATCCCACGCGCAGAAAAAAAGAAGCAAAATTAATAGGAGAAATAAAATGAAAAAATCACTGGTGTTTCTTTTTTGTATAATAACATCCTATGCTCATGCATTTTCAAGCAATGAAATATATAAATCCTTAGATATAACATCGTTTAATAGCTCGCTTATGCAGAAAATATCTGAGAATCAGCGCTATTTTCCACAGTTGGATTTACCTAAACCGAAGATATCAAATGAATCAATTCTGATTGAAAGTGATTATTGGAAGTATGAGATTAAGTTTCTTAAAGAAACCAGTAGTGGAATACATATTTGTTTTATAGATAAAGCAAAGTGGGGCAGTTATGATACTCAAACTCCGATGATTATACGTAAGTATGCTAATGAATACGTAGCAATAAAAATGGTTAGTGATGTATGTGAAGATTTCGCTAAATAGATTTTTGTAGAACATCATGTTTTTATTTGCAATCTCCCAGAGCCAACCTAGCTCTGGGGACTCCCTTCTTACAGCACACAATATTTAGCGTAAGAACCAGCCTCATTCGCTGTCCAATCACCTTTTGGCTTGTCTTTCATACCTTCACACCACGCGTCGCTGCCAATTTGTGATTGGAAGACACAGTGCTTTGCATAATCCACCGCCTGCCCGGCGTTCCATTCGCCTTTTGGTTTCTCTTTCATATCTTGACACCATGCTTCGCTGCCTACTTCTGAGCAGGCGGCGAGTGAAAATGCAGTAAACAATACCAAGGCTATTTTTTTCATGTTTGAGTTCCAAATGGATGCGATTTTTGTTCGGAGTGACTATACCGAAAATCACGGTCTCAGTGTTAATCCTATGCTAAAAATGGGCATCTAATGACAAATCACTCAGTGATGATCCTCACTCTTTTTTACTCCTCAGCTCACTAATCAACGATCAAAATCACATTACCTATTTTCGCATCGTGCAAATTATTTTTGCTACGCTAGGATTCATCGAAACGTTTCGATGAGATTTTCTTGAACGATTCAAGAGTGATAGAAAGGTGTCAAAAAGCGAAACATAAAGCCTAACGTGAAGGTATAACAATGAAAAAAAGTACCCTATTAAACTCGGAACTCTCTTACTTGGTGGCTACTTTAGGGCATACCGACGAAATCACAATTTGTGATGCAGGTTTGCCCATTCCCGATGAAGTGCAGCGTATTGATTTAGCATTAACTCACGGTATTCCCGGTTTTATTGACACGGTCCGCGTGATTCTTTCTGAATCTCAAATTGAAGGTGTGATCATTGCTGAAGAGTTTGCACAAGTAAGCCCTGAGCATCACAAAGCGCTGCTTGCTGAGCTGAAAGCGGAAGAGGAGTTGTGCGAGAAAGCGATTGCTGTCACTTACCTCTCTCATCAAGATTTTAAAGAGCGCACTATGCGTAGCCGCGCCGTGGTAAGAACAGGCGAATGTACGCCGTATGCGAATGTTATTTTTCAAGCAGGCGTCGTGTTTTAAGCCGCGATTGAGGATCCACTATGACTCAAGCAATTTTAGCGCTCAGTGAGATTGAAAAAGCGTTCCCCGGCGTGAAAGCGCTCGATAAAGCTAGCCTCAATGTTTACCCCGGCCGCGTGATGGCGTTGATGGGCGAAAACGGCGCGGGTAAATCAACTTTAATGAAAGTGTTGACGGGTATCTATTCATTGGATGCGGGTTCTATCACTTACCAAGGAAAACCAGCCGCCTTTAAAGGCCCACGAGATTCACAACAAGCGGGCATCAGCATTATTCACCAAGAGTTGAATTTGATTCCGGAATTAACCATTGCTGAAAACATTTTTCTGGGTAGAGAGATAACCGGTGCGATGGGGCGAATTTTATGGAATGAAATGTACCAAGCAGCCGACAAACTACTGGCTCGCTTAAATGTTAAACACAGCTCCAAGACCTTGTTGGGTGACTTAAGCCTTGGTGAGCAACAGATGGTTGAGATTGCAAAAGCGCTCTCATTTGAGTCGAAAGTGATCATCATGGATGAGCCGACGGATGCGCTGACGGATACCGAAACTGAATCGTTATTTAATGTGATTAACGAGCTGCGTGAACAAGGTTGCGGCATTGTTTATATCTCACATCGGTTGAAAGAAATTTTTGAAATTTGTGACGACATTACTGTGTTACGTGATGGCAAATTCATTGGCCAGTGCAAAGTGTCTGACACCAATGAAGATGGCCTGATTGAGATGATGGTCGGCCGGAAATTAGAAGAACAGTACCCACGTATTGAGGTAAAGCACGGCGACACTTGTCTTGAAGTGATAGGCCTTACGGGCTCAGGTGTGCATGACATTAATTTTACGCTCAAACGAGGTGAAATCCTCGGTGTCTCGGGTTTGATGGGCGCAGGGCGCACTGAATTAATGAAAGTGATTTACGGCGCGCTGCCCAGTGAGCGAGGCGTGATTAACCTTGAGAACAAAACCATCAACCCAGTCAGCCCACAAGATGGCCTTGCAAACGGTATCGCGTATATTTCAGAAGATCGCAAAGGGGACGGTTTGGTTCTTGGCCTGTCGGTGAAAGAGAACATGTCACTGTGTGCGTTGAATAAATTTAGCAAAGGTGTACAGATTCAACACAGTGATGAAGTCATCGCAGTGGAAGATTTCATTCGCCTATTCAACATCAAAACGCCATCTCGTGATCAAATCATTGGTAATTTGTCCGGTGGCAATCAGCAAAAAGTAGCGATTGCGAAAGGGTTGATGACACGTCCCAAAGTTTTGATTTTGGATGAACCCACACGCGGGGTTGACGTCGGAGCCAAAAAAGAGATTTACCAATTGATTAACCAATTTAAAGCCGAAGGGATGAGCATTATTTTGGTCTCGTCAGAGATGCCAGAAGTGCTAGGGATGAGTGACCGAATTTTGGTGATGCATGAAGGTCGAATCAGCGGCGAATTCAGTGCCAAACAAGCCAACCAAGAGATTCTACTCGCCTGTGCGGTAGGCAAAAAGATCAATGAGGAAGCAGCATGAGCAGTAACAGCATGAGTAATTCAACCCAAACTAACCGCAGAAAATGGATCAGTAAAGAGTGGCTCATTGAGCAAAAATCACTGATTGCTTTGCTTTTTTTAGTGGTCGTTGTCTCTTTTTTAAACCCCAATTTCTTCACGGTTGACAACATACTGAACATTTTGCGCCAAACCTCAGTCAACGCCATTATCGCTGTGGGGATGACCTTGGTTATTCTAACGGCAGGTATCGATTTGAGTGTTGGCTCGGTACTGGCGTTGTGCGGCGCTTTTGCTGCAACCATGATTGGTCTTGAGATTCCTGTCATTATCGCAGTCCCTACAGCGTTACTTGCTGGCGCGGCACTGGGTGCGATTAGCGGCATCATTATCGCCAAAGGTAAAGTGCAGGCGTTTATTGCCACCTTAGTCACTATGACCTTACTGCGTGGTGTGACCATGGTTTATACCGATGGGCGTCCAATTTCGACAGGTTTTACCGATACTGCAGATGCTTTTGCTTGGTTTGGTACAGGTTACGCGTTGGGTATTCCCGTTCCGGTGTGGATGATGGTGGTGGTCTTTGCTGCGGTTTGGTACTTACTCAACCATACACGTTTTGGCCGCTATGTTTACGCGCTAGGTGGCAATGAGTCTGCGACTCGATTGTCAGGTATTAATGTGGATCGCGTGAAAATTGGTGTGTACGCCATCTGCGGTCTATTGGCTGCGCTGGCTGGCATCATCGTCACGTCTCGCCTCTCTTCTGCGCAACCGACTGCTGGTATGGGTTATGAGCTGGATGCCATCGCTGCCGTCGTACTTGGTGGTACCAGCTTGATGGGTGGTAAAGGACGCATTATGGGCACGTTAATTGGGGCGCTGATCATCGGCTTTCTTAATAACGCGCTGAACCTGCTTGATGTCTCTTCTTACTACCAAATGATTGCGAAAGCCGTGGTTATTTTGCTCGCGGTACTCGTGGATAACAAAAATAAGTAACACGATAGAAAACCTCCGTTTTAAAGCGAGCCATATTAGCTTTAAAACGGCCCCTACAAAAAGGACTATAAAGATGAAAAAACTTGCAACTTTAATCTCTGCTGCTCTACTTTCCACCACTGTCTCTGTGGCTGCGCATGCGCAAGACACCATGGCGATTGTACTATCCACTCTGAACAACCCATTTTTTGTCACCATGAAAGATGGCGCAGAAGCGAAAGCGAAAGAGCTAGGCTACAACCTGATCGTCTTGGATTCACAAAATGATCCAAGCAAAGAGCTATCAAACGTAGAAGACTTAACCGTTCGTGGCGTTAAAGCGATTTTGATCAACCCAACCGATTCTGATGCCGTCTCTAACGCCATTCGTATGGCCAACCGCGCTAAAGTGCCAGTGTTGACACTGGATCGCGGTGCAAGCCGTGGTGATGTTGTGAGCCACATCGCTTCTGATAACGTAGTCGGTGGTGAAATGGCCGGTCACTTTATCGTCGAAAAAATCGGTGCAAAAGCCAAAGTCATTCAACTGGAAGGGATTGCCGGCACATCGGCCGCTCGTGAGCGTGGAGAAGGTTTCATGAACGCGGTGAAAGGCAGTGAAATGGAACTGCTTGCGAGCCAGCCTGCTGATTTTGACCGCACTAAAGGTTTGAATGTAATGGAAAACCTGCTAGCGGCAAACCCAGATGTTCAAGCCGTATTTGCCCAAAATGATGAAATGGCATTGGGTGCACTTCGCGCCGTTCAAGCATCAGGCAAAGAGGTGATGATCATCGGTTTTGATGGTACCGACGATGGTATCGCGGCGGTAGAACGCGGCCAACTTGCTGCGACTGTTGCTCAGCAACCAGACATGATCGGTGCACTTGGCATTGAAACGGCCGATAAAATGCTAAAAGGCGAACAAGTGGATGAGTACATTCCGGTTCCTCTAAAAATCATCAGCAAATAATCTTTGCTGTAGGTAGCTCTTTACTGGCTCGTAGAGAGCTACCTCTTCTATAACCCCTCAGTCATCAATAACCAGTAATCAGGCTCGATAGGTTTGTTTTTTCAGGTGAAGCCACAAAAGCCAAACCTCTCCAGCTCTATTTCAAACATGTTCACTCATGAACAAAGGACAAATTATGAATCAGTTAGTGGTATTAGGTAGTGTTAACGCTGACCATGTTTTGCAAGTGCCTTCATTTCCTCGCCCGGGCGAGACGCTGCATGGTCGTCATTATCAAGTTATTCCCGGTGGTAAAGGGGCCAACCAAGCTGTAGCGGCCGCGCGATTAAAAGCGGACATCGGTTTTATTGCCTGCGTGGGTGACGATGCATTCGGTATCAATATTCGTGAGAATTTTAAGCTCGATGGTATCAACATTACGGGAGTTAAAATGCAGCCCAATTGTCCGACGGGCATTGCGATGATCCAAGTCTCGGACAGCGGAGAAAACAGCATCTGTATTTCGGCAGAGGCGAATGACAAGCTGACGGCTGATGCCATTGAACCGGATTTAGCCGCCATTGGTGCGGCCAAATATTTATTGATGCAACTGGAAACGCCAATCGATGGCATTATTAAAGCTGCGCAAATCGCCAAACAAAATCGTACCAATGTGATTTTAAACCCAGCGCCTGCCCGAGATCTGCCTGATACTCTGCTAGAATGTGTCGATGTGATCACACCAAACGAAACGGAAGCGCAGCGCTTAACGGGGATCACGGTTGATGATGATCACACGGCACAGTTAGCGGCCAATGAACTGCATAAAAAAGGGATTGAAATCGTCTTGATCACCTTAGGTGCAAAAGGCGTTTGGCTAAGCCAAAATGGACGTGGTCAACTGATTGCTGGTTTTAAAGTCGATGTGACAGACACCACCGCGGCAGGTGATACGTTTAACGGTGCTTTGGTCACGGGTTTGTTGGAAGATATGCCTTTAGAATCAGCCATTAAATTTGCACATGCTGCGGCAGCCATTTCTGTTACCCGTTTTGGCGCGCAAACCTCAATACCCACCCGAGTAGAAGTGGACGCGTTTCTCGCTCAGCATCAATAGAATAGGAAAAACAGACATGGCGACAATGAAAGATATTGCAAGATTAGCCGGTGTATCCACGTCTACCGTCAGCCATGTCATTAATAAATCTCGCTATGTGAGCGATGAAATTGCTGAGCGTGTCAATAAAGCCGCGCAAGATCTGAACTATGCCCCGTCAGCATTGGCTCGCAGTCTCAAAATGAACCGAACGCGCACCATTGGTATGTTAGTGACCACTTCGACGAACCCCTTTTTTGGCGAAGTGGTCAAAGGGGTAGAACGCAGTTGCTACCACAAAGGTTATAACCTTATTTTGTGTAATACCGAAGGGGATAGCCAGCGAATGCAAGCCTCTATCAACACGCTGCTGCAAAAGCGCGTTGATGGCTTACTTTTGATGTGTTCCACCTTAGAAGGTGAGCGGATTGACGTTTTTGAACGCTACCCAGATATCCCTGTTGTGGTGATGGATTGGGGCCCAATGCTCTTTCCTAGCGATAAAATACAAGATAACTCTTTACGTGGTGGTTATATTGCGGCGAACTATTTGATTGAGTGCGGTCATAAAGAAATCGGTTGCATTACCGGGCCATTGATTCGACATCAAGCTCAAATGCGTTATGAAGGCTATAAGCGCGCTGTCTTGGAAGCAGGTTTGGACATTTATCCCAATTGGATTGTGGAATCCGATTTTGAATGTGAAGGTGGCTACGAAGCGTTCAATAAAATGTTAGCTAAAGGGCCATTGCCGAGTGCGATTTTTGTCTCTAATGACATGATGGCAATGGGTGTGATTAATGCAGCTAATGAAAAAGGGATCCGCATTCCTGAAGATCTTTCGCTGATGGGGTATGACGATATTCACATCGCCCGTTTTATGTCGCCAGCTCTAACCACTATTCATCAACCCAAATATCGTTTAGGTAAAGCGGCAGTTGACACCTTACTTGCCCGTTTAGAAAACGAAGCGCTCGAACCGCAAATTGTCCAATTAGAGCCGACTTTAGTGGTGCGTAAAAGCATCAAAATGATGAACAAGTAGATGGAAAAATCCCTCTCTTTTCTAAAGAGAGGGATGAGGCACTAATTACTGAGTCATATTTTTCCAGAAATCAGCCCATTGCTGCGGTCGATTATAGAAATGGCTAACAGATACGGTTCGCCATTGCCCCTCTGCTTCATACACAATCGAGGGAAAACCAGAAAGCTGATATTGCGCCATTAAGCTTTGCGTCTGCTCTAACTGCTCTGGTAACTGAGCTTTGGCTTGCTCCATCGCTTGTTCCCATTGATTTGGCTCTAGGTCAAGCGATTGGGCTAACAGTGCCAATGTGTCAGTATCGGCCACAGGCAAACCTTGCTGGTAGTGCGCTTGTTGAATGCTTTTGAGCATAACACTTGGCGATACACCGAGTAATTGCGCTGCAATAATGGCTTGAGCAGTAACGTATGAGTCCAATATCACGGTTTCGCCACTTTTGATTTTGGTGATGTAACCTTCCCCAAATACGGCTCCTGTTTGCTGAGCAATGCGCTGATCAGCTTGCAGTACATGTTGGCGAAAACCATCTGAAAGAGGCGATCGCTCGATCATTCCACCCGGATGAAGGTGCAGTTTGATTCCGCTCATTTCATTCAACTGCTGAATCAGAGAGGTTGCTCCGTAACACCAGCCACACATTGGGTCGAAAATATAGTGGACGTTTACCATTTCATCTCACCCATATGAACTTTGGCACCAATTTCTAAAGCCATTGGTAGGCCAGCATTAGGGTAAAGGTTTTGCATGGTTTGAATTAACTGAGCGCTGTCTTTGCTGTTTGCTTTGGCTTTAGCAAAATCCATAAGATATTGCTGTGCAAATTCAATTGAAGAAGCATCAAGCGCTGTTCCAGAAGTCATATGCCCCGGGATCACTACGTTTGGTTTGAGTGCTTTCATTTGATCAAGTTGTTGCGCCCAAGCTTGGCGGCTCGCATCACTTTGTGCATCAGCCATCCATAAATGAACATTTCCGTATACCGCGACGTTACCTAAAATCGCTTTATTGGCTGGTATCCATAAATAAGGACGATGCGCTAATGCTCCATCCGCATCGCGAATTTCAATAGTTTGCCCATCAATGGTTAAGGTTTTGCCATTATAAGCCGTTGGTAGTATTGGTTTTACAGGGGCATTTGCCCCCATTTTGGGAGCCCAAAATGCCAGTTTACCTTCGAGTTTTTCTGCAATCGTTGCACGTACGCCAGGAGTCGTCAGCACTTTCGCTTGTGGAAACATGTCATGCAGTACTTCAGCGCCAAAGTAGTAATCAGGGTCAGCTTGGCTAATAAAAATCGTGGTTAAGTTTTTGCCAGAGTCGAGTACTTTTGCTGCAATACGGAGTGCGTCGGCTTTAGTAAAGCCAGTGTCAACCACCATCGCTTCTGTTTCGCCATAAACCAAAGTGGAGTTGACATGGAAGCTATTGCCATCTGCATTGTAGACGTCAAGTGTCAAAGGTTGTTGTGCTGCAAACGCGGTGCTGCTGATGAGTGTGGTTGCTGTAAGTAGAGTCAGTGTTTTCATGATTATTTATCCAAAGAGTATGTTATCGGTTCGGGAGCTATCATACGAATTAGACTTGTTCGGATATATAGCTAATAATTGACATCATTGTTTCTTAATTAGAACTAATCATGGACAAACTCACAGCAGCTCAGGTCTTTTTAGATATAGCGATTACCCAAAGTTTTACGGCGACAGCGGAACGGCTGGATATTTCTCGTCCTATGGTGACTCGGCATGTTGAAACCATGGAAACTTGGTTACAAGCTCGGTTATTAAACCGAACCACACGAAAAGTATCGCTCACATCAGCAGGAGTTCAATGCCTAGACGCGATAAAATTATGGGTCGAGCAAGCGCAGCAATTAGAACATCAGTTGATGGATCAACAGTCGTTATCTGGAAAAATCCGGATTGCGACCAGCATGTCGTTTGGCTTTTCTCAACTGATCCCGGCCGTTAAACCTTTTTTGAATACGCATCCAAATATCGAAATTGATATTGATGTACAGGATAAAACCGCAGATTTGATTGCAGAGCGAATTGATTTAGCGATCCGTATTGCGGCCGATCCTGATCCTTCTTTAATCGGGCGCCCTATCGCCCAATGTGATTCTGTATTGGTTGCCTCTCCTGACTATCTCATGCGCTGTGAGCCAATAGTCACACCAAGCGATCTCTCACAGCATCGTTGTCTTGGATACAAAAACTTTGAGCGACATATTTGGCATTTAAAACAAGATGATAAGCATCAATCGGTGGAGGTGCCATGCCAGCTAACTGCGAATGAAGCCACCACTTTGTTACATGCGGCTATCCACGGGATGGGCGTTGCTTTACAGCCGACTTATCTAGCCAAGGGTGCGTTAGAAAGGGGGGATTTACAGCAGGTGTTAGCGCATTGGCAACCGAAGAAAATGGACATTTACGCTTTATATCCTTCTCGGCGTCATTTATCACCCGCTGTCAGAGCTTTGATTGATCACTTAAAGGAGTATTTCATGAATCATGATTGGCAAACGATATGCCTATAGATGAGGTAGAGAGGAGTGATAAGCAGAGCGTGTTGCCACACTCTGCTTATGGATTATGCTACTGCGCCTTGTTTCTGCGCTTGTTGCACTAATGCCTGACGTTGAGCTTCCATAGCAGATTGAACTTCATTTTCCCTATGAGTGTCTTCTTCCACAGCCTGTGGGACAAATACATAGAACTTATTGATGGTCATCTTTGGATCTCATGTAGTTTTGGAAACAAAAAAATAGAGGATGTTAACCTAGTTAACATCCTCCATGACGGTCAAATTATAGGCGTAGATGAAGGGGCTTAGCTAGTCCTTTTTTCATCGTAAGCCGAATTTTTTATACGTCGTAAGTGGTAGACGCCGTATCGCCGCCTGTACCGGTCCAGTTTGTGTGGAAGAATTCACCACGTGGACGATCAGTACGCTCATAAGTGTGAGCACCAAAGTAATCACGTTGTGCTTGCAGTAAATTAGCCGGTAAGCGAGCGGTGGTGTAGCCATCTAAGAAAGTGAGCGCGGAGGTCATACATGGCATTGGAATGCCGACTTCCATTGATTTGGCCGCTACTTTACGCCAAGCCGCTAGGCAGTTATCCAAAATGCCCTTGAAGTAGGCATCTGAACCTAAGAAGGCGATTTCTGGGTTAGCTTCGAACGCATCACGAATGTTGCTCAGGAATGCGGAGCGGATGATACAACCACCACGCCACATCAATGCCACGTTACCGTAGTTAAGATTCCAACCATTCTCGTTAGACGCTTGGCGCATTAGCATAAAGCCTTGTGCGTAAGAGATGATCTTAGACGCAAGTAGCGCTTGACGAAGTGCGTCAACCCACTCTTGTTTATCACCTTCGATCTGCATATTGCTCTTACCAAACAGCGCTTCGGCAGCAACGCGCTGATCTTTCAATGCTGAAAGGCAACGAGAGAAAACTGACTCAGTGATCAGCGTCAGCGGAATACCCATATCGAGTGCGTTAATGCCCGTCCATTTCCCTGTGCCTTTTTGGCCAGCAGTATCGAGGATTTTCTCAACCAGAGCTTCACCATCTTCGTCTTTGTAGCCTAAGATATCAGCGGTGATTTCCACTAGGTAGCTATCGAGCTCGGTCTTATTCCAATCAGCAAACACTTTTTGCATTTCATCATGGTTTAAACCCAAGCCGTCTTTCATAAACTGATAAGCTTCGGTAATTAGCTGCATGTCGCCATATTCGATACCGTTGTGTACCATTTTAACGAAGTGGCCCGCGCCGTCGTTACCCACCCAATCACAGCAAGGTTCACCAGCTTCGGTTTTTGCTGAGATACCTTGGAAAATTGGCTTCACGGCTTCCCAAGCTTCAGGTGCGCCACCTGGCATGATAGATGGGCCAAAACGTGCCCCTTCTTCGCCGCCAGAAACGCCTGTACCGATAAAGTGAATACCTTTTTCACGCAGTGCTGCAACACGGCGGTTGGTGTCTGGGAAGTTCGTGTTACCACCGTCGATAATGATGTCACCTTTATCGAGTAACGGAACCAGTTGGTCGATGAAATCATCCACGACTTGGCCCGCACGCACCATCAGCATCACTTTGCGAGGTGTCGCCAGTTTGTCGACTAACTCTTGCAGTGAATAAGCACCAACAATATTGGTGTCTTTTGCTGGACCTGCTAGGAACTCATCGACTTTTGCCGCGGTACGGTTGTGAGCTACCACTTTAAAACCGTGGTCGTTCATATTTAGGATAAGGTTTTGGCCCATCACTGCTAGGCCGATTACACCGATATCACCTTTCATTTATTTCTCTCCTTCACGCAATCTTTGTTGCGGCATCTGAATCTAAAAACCACTCTGTTTCGCCAGTTGTTGATTTAACTTTGGCAGCCGGATAAGGAAGATCCTCGGCTTTCGTGGTGTGAATTTCGTGTACGATCTCGGCTTTACCTGCGCCAAGAACGAGGTAACTAATGCGTTTTGCAGCTTCCAACACTTTCGCTGTTTTAGAGACACGAAGTTGGCCTGATTCCGGATGCGTTGCCACTAAAGATAAATTCTCATCCTCGTAGTCGGTCACATTAGGGAACAGGGATGCCGTATGGCCATCTGCGCCAACACCGAGCAAAATCCAATCAAAAACAGGAGTACCGTTGACGGATGGAATGACTTTTGCCATCTCATCGGCAAAGCGCTTAGCTTCGGTTTGTGGATCATCTTCGCCGCGAATACGGTGAATATTTTGAGGTGGAATGTTCACTTGGCTAAACAGCAGTGTATTGGCTTCACCAAAGTTGCTTTCGGCATCGTCAGGAGCGACACAGCGTTCATCACCCCACCAGAAATGCAGGTTTTGCCATGTAATCGCCTGTGCATAAGGTTCACTGGCCAATAATTTGAACAGCATTTTGGGTGTGCTGCCACCGGAAAGGGAGATATGAACTGGCTGACCTTGCTCGCTATAGCGTTGCATTTCATTGGCGAGCGTTTCAACCACCTGTTCTGGGGTTTGAAAAATTTTATGATTGATCATAATTCGCAGTAATCCGTATCGGTCAAGTTTTTACACGGGAAGCGCCACGCGCGGCCATCATTGTGTAGCAGCAAATCGGACTCTTTTGGTCCCCACGTGCCACAGGCATAGCCAAACAGCGATTGAGGGTCTTGTTTGAAATCCAAAATAGGTTGCACGAACTTCCAACACGCTTCTACGGCATCGGTACGCGCAAATAAAGTTGCATCACCGTTGAGCGCATCCAAAAGGAGCCGTTCATAAGCGGTCAACATCTTGGTTTCTTCCAGTGATGTGTAATGGAAGTTCATGGAGACTTCTTTGGCTTTAAAGCCCGCACCTGGCTCCTTCAAACCAAAGCTCATTTGAATGCCTTCATCGGGTTGAATGCGGATGATGAGCTTATTTTCAGGGGCATTTTGCCCAAAAACAGGGTGTGGCGTACGCTTAAAGTGAATGACCACTTCGGTGACGCGCGTTGGTAAACGTTTACCTGAACGCACATAAAATGGCACACCATTCCAGCGCCAGTTATTGATAAACATTTTCAAACCGACATAGGTTTCAGTGCGCGAATCTGCTGCCACACCATGTTCATCACGGTAACTGGGTAAAAACTGGCCACGAACTTCCGATTCCGTATATTGCCCCAGTACGAGGTTGTGGCGTAGGTCATCATCAGAAAGCGGTTGCAGGCTTTGCAGCACTTTATTGACTTCGTTACGAATTGAATCGGCATTAATGGCGGCTGGTGGTTCCATGCTAACCATAGCTAACACTTGCAGTAAATGGTTTTGGAACATATCACGCACCGCACCAGAACCGTCGTAATAGCCACCGCGTTCTTCGACGCCCAAAAATTCTGCGCCTGTAATTTCGACATAGTCAATGAAATTGCGGTTCCACAAAGGTTCGAACATCCCGTTAGCAAAACGGAAAACCAACAGGTTTTGTACCGTCTCTTTGCCTAAATAATGGTCGATACGGTAGATCTGGTGTTCTTGGAAATGGCGATGAATTTCGATATCAAGGCTTTGAGCCGATGCGAGGTCATAACCAAACGGTTTTTCGATGATCAAACGCTTCCAACCTTGCGCTTCGCTATTTAATCCATGCGCAGCGAGATTGGCCGGGATGACGCCATAAAGGCTCGGCGGCGTCGCGAGATAGAACAGAGTGTTGCGTTGCGTGAATTGGTATTGATCAGCCAAAGAGTCAAGGCGCGTGGCGAGCTGCGCGTATTCTGCAACATCTGAAGTATTGATCGCTTGATAATGCAAGTGCTCGCAAAAGGCGTCGAGAATATCTGGGACGGTCTTTTCCATTTCCTGAAGAGAGCGCTTTAATTTTTCACGGTATGACTCATCGCTGTATTGGGTTCGGCTGACACCCAGAATAGCAAAGGATTTCGGCAGTTGATCACTGGCGAACAAGTGATACAGAGCAGGTATAAGCTTGCGATAGGTTAAGTCGCCTGAAGCACCAAAAATCACAATACTGCTGTTTTCAGGTATTACCATCATCTTTCCCTTAAAAACGAGGTATTTAGCATGCGCCAACGGTAGCAGCGTCATGCAAAAATAGAAAATAGGCTCTAACTATAATGTTGATAGTTAAAACCAATGCGCTCCTCCAAAAGTGCAGAACGCAGTCTAGGGATCGCCCCTAGACTCGGGTGCGTATTGTCTACGACAATTTGACATACATCAACTATTGATAACGCAATCGATTAAATTCTCATGCCATCTCGACACATTTTCAGGGTGAGAGGTTAGGTTCTGCCTAAGTCTCATCCCCTGACCACAGCACGTTACTTATAGCGGCTGTGAATGATGCTAGGTGGTCAGTCTTATCCGGAATGGTAACTCTATGGTGATTATTCAGTTGAACAATGACAGTTTGACGACGGAACTTGAGCCTGTACTTGGTTATAACGTTTGAGTTGGTTGAAATAGTGGTGCGCTTTTTGTACGTGTTCGAACTCCAACATCCAAGTCGCACTGCGCTGCGCTGAACAAAAAGCACCCATATGTTTGAGCAAGTCATCGCTTTGTTTGGTGAGTACGTTGGCAAGGCGGTTAACCAAGGCATTGGGCTCAATCGCAGTAAACTGCAGCAGAGCATAAGATTGATTTAAGACATCAAAGGCTTGTTTATGCTGGCCCAAGTGGTTGAAAATTTCAGATTGAGAAACAGCAGCATCACATAGCCCAGAGATCAAGCACACCAACTGGCAAGATTTTGTATGTTCGCAGTTTAGCGCTGATTGAATATGACTTGGCATATGATGCAGTACATCTTCAAACAAACAGTGTGCTTGTGGCCAATGCCCCTGTGCTAATAGTTGTTCAGCCTTGAGATAGCTTGTCCAGCACTGTTGTAAGTCCATACTCAATTCTCCAGAATGACGGCGTTCACTTATTTAAATGCAATTTATTATCAAATGCAAATAATTGTTATTTGCGATTTTAAGTGTGGTGATTGTTTATTATTTGTTCGGTTAAACGCGAATAAGGTGTAACTCGCTAAAATATAAATGAATTGCTTCTACACTTAGGTCAAACTACAACAAGAATCCAAAAGCTAAGGAGCGGAGTGATGGCGATTCAACAATTGAATGCAGAGCAGCTCTACCACGTTGCCCAGTTAGAAAAACTCCCTTGTAAATCAACTAAGGAGTTAGACCCAGTTGATGAGATTGTGGGGCAAGAACGGGCGCAAAAAGCGGTCGAATTTGCAATGTCGATCAAAGAGAAGGGTTACAACATCTACGCTATTGGCCGTAATGGGTTGGGCAAACGTACGATGATTTTGCGCTATTTAAACCGCCATCAGCATGATGTCGATGCGTTGTTTGATTGGTGTTATGTGGCCAATTTCAGCGATATTCGAACCCCAAAAGTGCTGAAGTTACCTTCGGGTATTGGGGTTAAACTCAAGCAAGACATTGAAAAGTTAATGAATAAGTTGGTCAATGCGATCCCGTTAGCTTTTGATAACGAGATTTACTTTGCTCGTGCCGATAAACTGAAAAATCAGATGGCACAAAAACAGCAAAGTGAATTGGATAGCATCAGTAAAGAAGCCAAAGATAAAGGCATTAGCTTAACCATCACCACTCAAGGCGATTATCAATTTGTTGCGATGAACGGTGAAGAGATGCACACCGAAGAGTCCTTTGACGCCTTGTCTAAAAAAGAGCAAGAGCACTTTAGCCATACCATTGATGAGCTAGAAATCAGCCTACGCAATATGGTACGTCAACTGACCGAATGGGAAGACTCCTACAGTGAGAAGATCAAAAAGCTCAATGATGAAGTAACGCTTGGCGTTATTACCCACTTTATTAAGCAGCTTAAGCAAGATTATTCTGGCTACCCAGACATCAAAACGTATCTTACGGAGTTACAAAAAGACATCGTCGATAATGCGGACATTTTTTTAGATGAAGACAGTGAGCAAGGCGAAGTTGCGACAGCTTCTTTAGATAAGCGTCTGCCGCGTCGCTACAAAGTCAATGTGCTGGTCAGCCAGCCTTCAGACAAGCTACCGATCGTGGTAGAAGAGAACCCAAACTACCACTCTCTATTTGGTTATATCGAAACGGCGACTTTTAAAGGCACAGTATTTACCGATTTTTCGTTGATTCGAGCGGGTAGTTTACATAAAGCCAATGGTGGTGTGCTGTTGATGGATGCGGTGAAAGTGCTTGAACAGCCCTATGTTTGGGACGGTTTAAAGCGCGCGCTGCGTTCACGCCAAATGAGTTTTACCTCTTTGGAAAAAGAGGTCACGCTAACAGGGACGGTTTCACTTGACCCAGAGCCTATCCCGCTAAATGTGAAAATCATCCTATTTGGTGATTACCACACTTATCAGCTGCTGACTCATTACGATCCTGAATTTAGCGAATTGTTCCGAGTAACGGCCGATTTTGAAGATGAGATGAAACGTACGCCCGATACCGAGCTACATTACGCGCGTTTTATTTCGAGCATAGTGCACGACAACAATATGCTGCATTGCGACCGTAAAGCGATTGCACGCATCATTGAACACAGTTCACGTACAACGGGCGATCAAGGCAAACTGTCACTTCATTCGGCGCATATTGCCAATTTGTTACGCGAATCTAACTATGTGGCGAAGCAGGCGAATTCAAACATGATCCGCCAGAATCATGTCGAAGAGGCGCTCAGCAACCAAGAGATGCGAGTGAGCCGCCTGCAAGACAGTGTGATGGAGTCGTATGTTAACGGTACAACGCTAATCCAAACGCAAGGCATGGCGGTCGGGCAGGTGAATGCGCTGTCGGTATTGAGCACCAGCGATCATATGTTTGGTGCGCCAAACCGTATTACCGCCACCACTTCCTATGGCGATGGTGACATTATCGATATCGAGCGCAGTGTCGATCTGGGTGGCAGCATCCACTCTAAAGGTGTGATGATTTTATCCGCGTATCTCTCTTCGGTATTTGGCCGTACGGCGCGCGTACCACTCACCACGACCATCACATTTGAGCAATCATACGGTGGTGTGGATGGTGATAGTGCCAGCATGGCCGAATTCTGTGCGATTGTGTCTGCGTTTTCTAAACGGCCTAATCGCCAAGATATTGCGATCACAGGTTCGATGAACCAATTTGGTGAGTCGCAGCCGATTGGCGGTGTGAATGAGAAAATTGAAGGTTTCTTTGATGTGTGTGCAATCAAAGGGCGCACCAGCCAGCAAGGTGTCATCATTCCTCGTTCAAACATGCACAATCTGATGTTACGCGCTGACGTTGTTAAAGCGGTCGAGAAAGGGGAGTTCAATATCTGGGCTATTGAACATGTCACTGAAGCGGTTGAGCTCTTTACTGGCAAACCCGCAGGCGAAGCAACAGAAGATGGCAGCTACCCGGTTGATACCATCTTCGGTTTAGCACAAGCCAAACTGAATGCGCTTAGAAAATAGCCTTATCGAAGAATAAGTTCTTCAGTACTAACCACCTCAATGACCACCTAGCAAGTGGTCATTTTTCTTCATAAATCATCATAATTTAACTTATATTGTCTTATTGGTATCTAGTCATTGTTTTGACGACCATATGCTCATAACTATATGAATTGCATTATATTATTTCATGGACAAAAATGTGAATTTTGTCTATTGTTTGCTCTTGTTTAGTCCGTGGGATTAGTCCCAAGGCATGGATGCGAATGTTATTTTAATCGAGGCTTTTAAATGCATTTTTCACTGAAAAATTTGTCAATTCGCGTACAAGTTTTATTACCCGTTTTGTTAACCACTTTCGCTTTACTTATTGCACTGTGGATAACCAAAAGTAATCTCCAAAATGAACAAATCAAAGTGTCGAACAGTACTGATCGGCTCGTTGAATATAAAGATGCCCTTGCCAGTGTGGACGATACCGTTTATCCGCTGCGTATTAGTGCGGTATACGCTATTTATGATCCCGCTCGTCGCGCCACATTCTTAGCTGAGTTAAAAAATGGCCTGGAAGAAGTAGAGCGCAATTTGAGCAAAATGCGACAAGATGAGCTTTATCGGAGCGATGTTGAGGTAGTTCATAAAAGCATCGGACATTACGTTGATATGTCGACGAAAATGGTGGAATTTTTTAACCGTCGCGATCAAGGGATGACCTCTGAAGCTGAATACACAGCATTTATTGCGCAATTTCGTCAAAGTGGTGAGCAAATGGTCAATGCGATAAATGATCTTTCGCAGCAAGTGAACCAACAAGCGACGCAGTCATTGGCTCAAAGCGACAAAGACAACATTCGTGTTATGAACACGGCTATGGTCACTGTTCTGTCTGTACTTTCGCTTTCTCTTGCGATGGCTTGGATCCTTTCAAATATGATTGTGGCTCCGATTCAAAAGTTACAAGCTGTAATGCGTGAATTAGCGCAGGGGAACTTAACCATTCGCGCTGATGCGGATGGCGAGAATGAAATCTCAAAGTTGGGTAAAGATGTCAATACGACTACCTCTCAGTTACATGCTACGGTAGATCATTTAAACCGTATTAGTGAAGAAGTGGCGTCAGCTTCAACCGAGCTGGCTGCGGTGATGACGCAAGCAGAGTCAAATGCACAACAAGAGTTGAGTGAAATTGAACAAGTTGCGTCGGCGGTGAATGAACTTGCGAGCACAGCAAACAACGTGAGTGATAACGCAACGGTCGCTGATTCAACTGCTCGCGAAGCGGATGAACTTGCTAAATCAGGCTTAGCTATTTTTAAAGAGAGCGCCCAAGCGAGCTTACAAATGTCAGAAGCGCTGAATCATGCTGCGAGCGTAGTTCTGCGTCTAAAAGAGCAATCAGAGCAGATCAACGATGTCGTTGAAGTGATCCGAGGTGTCTCTGAACAAACCAACTTATTGGCACTGAATGCGGCTATTGAAGCGGCACGTGCAGGTGAGACTGGTCGTGGTTTTGCGGTCGTGGCTGATGAAGTTCGCATGCTTGCTGCACGTACTGAGAGTTCAACTAAAGAGATTCGAGTTATCATTGAAGAGCTGCAAAGCCAATCGATTCTTGCAAACGATAGTATGCAAACCAGCATTGAGATGCTTGCGCGTAACGGTGAGCTAACGCAACGAGCAAATGATGCACTCGTTGGGATCACGGAATCGGTTTCAGACATCAATGATTCAAATACCCAAGTGGCGACTGCGGCAGAAGAGCAGTCGCAAGTCACGCAAGATATTAACCGTAACGTGGTTAATATGTCTGAGCTTGTAAATCAAAACGTAACGGGTATCAGCCAGAGCGCCAGTGCCAGTGCCGAACTGTCACAATTGGCCGAGAAGCAAAAAGCGCAGCTCGCCTTCTTCAAACTATAAATCGACTACTATTTCCTAGTCTCAACCGCATAACTCGAAAGGTTATGCGGTTTTTTTATGAATCAAAGAATATCTAACCATCCGAAATAACTAGGTTTTTTGGGGTTATCTGTTTGTTTTTATGATTCGATCTCCCTCGTATAAAAAACACTATCTTTATTAACATTATCTTCATATATTGACCCAATAAGAACTAGAAATGTGATGTTCATCGTGTGAACGCATGGTCAAGTGGCTGAAAGTAAGGAGTGTTTTTATGGCGAAAGAGGAAAGCTTATTTCGTTTAGAAAGGGTAAAAAGGTTTAATTTTTCAGTGTGGACGGTATTAACCGGAACATTGATTGCTCGTACCAGTTTTTTCATGGCATGGCCATTTTTGATCGTGTTTCTTTACCAAGATTATGGTGCATCGCCGATTGAAGTGGGTGGAATGCTGGCGACCTCTGCTGTTGTAGGAGCAATTACTGGGTTGTATTCAGGGTATCTTTCCGACAAATTTGGTCGCAAGTGGGTGATGGTTCTTGGCAGTGTGATGGCTGCATTTGCCTACAGTGGCATTGGTGTGGCTGATCAAATCTGGCAGTTTTACGTGCTTATCGTCCTTACTGGTTTAATGCGACCAATGATTGAAGCGCCGGGCAAAGCAGTGATTGGTGATAACTTGCCGAATTTGAAAGATCGCGAGCTGGCGCTCAACATCCGCTATTTCCTACTCAATCTAGGTGGTGCCATTGGGCCACTGCTTGGGATTACGTTTGGGCTTTCTCACCCACAAACTCTCTTTTTCTTTACCGGCGGCACGTATTTATTGTTTGGTTTTTGGCTGCTGTTCGGTATTGAACGTAAAGGGCGCTACACCAAGCCCGATCGCTCTGGTTTGCCTAATTTTTCTTCGACGCTAAGAGTGATCAGTAAAGATAATATTTTTGTGAAGTTGATGGTGGCGAACTTCATCATGATGTTCATCTATGGGCAGGTAGAATCGTCTATTCCACAAGTGATTGTACGCACCAGTGCCGCCGATGCAGCGCAAATTGTCGCAGGGTTAGTGCTGGTAAATACCATGACCATTATCATCTTCCAGTTCCCAATGCTGAAGTGGTTGGAAAACGTCCCGCTGTTTGTACGAACTCGGATCGGCATGTTATTGATGGGGCTTGCGCAACTCGGCTTTCTGTTTACCCCTGCAGATTTACCGATTGGTTGGGCGCTCGCTTGCTTTGTTTTGAGTATGGGCGAAGTCATTGCTTTTCCAACCTTAAACGTACAAATAGACCGCATGGCTCCCGCCCATTTGCGTGGTTCTTACTTTGGTGCCGCCGCGCTTTATTCGTTAGGTTTTGCGATTGCGCCACTGGTTGGGGGGGCGGTGATTGGATACCTCAATTCAAACTGGCTGTTTGGTCTTTGCTTTGTGCTGTGCTTAGTGATGATTTGGCTTTACTGGGTCGCAGAGCATCAGCCCGATACGGTCGAGCGTGAACCCATTACTCAAGCTTAATTTGTTCTTTTTGTAAGGCTCTCATCGAGAGCCTTAACATCGCTATTTTTTTATCGCTACGCCAACTTCCAGCTTATCTAGCCATTCCAAAAATCGTTGAACATCATCGCCCCGAAAAATAGCGCCATGTTGCGGACACATCATCTCAATATCCAGCTGGCTGACTCGCTCAATCCAATCACTTTTGGCGCGGTTAGATGGCATCCAACGTTGATGAAAATAAGTCATTTTTGGAATATGGCTTTGAAAATCTTCTACAAAAAAAGAGGCATTAGGGCTGTCGAGCGCGGCACCAATATCGCCAGACATCAATATTTTTGCATCAGGGTCGTAAACCGAAAAGTTACCAGAAGAGTGCATGTAATGTGCTGGGATAAAGTGCAGGTCGTGACCTGATAAGGACACTTTTCCACCTTCATCTTTGATGGGGGAGAATTGAATTGACTCCATACCAAAATGGCGGATAAACCCTTCCCACAACCAAGGTGAATGTAATGTTGCACTGGGCAGTGCTTTATCCCATAAACCGAGGGAAGAGATGATGTCTGGATCTTGGTGAGAGGCAAAAAGATGCTTGATATGTTCAATCGGCACTTCTTTCACGACGCAACCGAGCATCGCCGAAAACAGTTCAATGCCACCGGGGTCTAGCAATATCGCTTGATCACGATTGACTATCATATATTGGTTGGTATCAATGATTTTTTCTGGTTTGTTTGGATCGCGAGCAAACATCACCCAGCGATGATGGCCGCGTTCAAATAGTATTTTTGATTGCATAGTTCACCTGAGAAAAGAGAGAGAATGTTTTGAGCGATAGCATGACGTGAGCTTGAATTTCTTTTGCCAGTTCAGCGACGTTATTCGCAATGCTTTGCAGTTGGGCTTGATATCGCTCATCTGCTTGAGAGGCTTCCACGCTCAGCATGATCGAGATGATTTGTGCAATGCGCAGGTTGTCGTATAAGGTTTGCAATAACTCGTGCAGGTTTTGAGCTTCAGAGTAGAAACTGTGACTGAGTTTGCTATATTCCTCTTGGTTTTGATGATGTACGACATCCAAACTGTGTAAATGCCGAGCGTTATGCGCTTGTATATACACATTTTCAAAACGTTCAAGCGCAGCGCGTGCACGAGTCCTTGCAGTTGCGAGTTGGCTGATACGCTGCGCCTTCAAGTTGATGGTGTGCGACGCCTCTAGCGTGACGCGGACTAAATCGTCAATCGAATCAGTAATTGGCCGAAAACCTGCGGCACTTTCGCCCGCACGCAGAGCCAGAGCTCTGGCATTGCTGGCGACAAGCAGTAATTTTTTTGCAATGAGTACGCTTTGGTTTAGCTCTGCTGCCACTTCCGCCGCAATCACGAAAACCGGTTTGTTGTCCATAGTTATCGAAAATATTCATCAACTTAACGTGTGTTAACTATAGACCAGATTCATATTTTTGAGACTAGATTGCTCGTTTGGTCTCTGTGTTACCCAAACTCAATGGTTTTTCTGCTGCTCAACTTGCCGAAGTGCACGTTGGTACATCGCCCACGCGGCAAGGCCTGCGAGGATATTACCGACCAACGCCCCGATAAACAGGCCATGCAGCGCCGCTATTTGAGCGCCAACCCATAAACAGGGCAAGAAGAACACAAACAGGCGCAGCGCGGAAATGGTTAAGGCGGTGTATGATTTTGCCAACGCATTAGAAACCGAGACCATTAACATGCAGATACCAAGCGGCCCTAAACTGATTGGCACGATCATTAAGTGCCAGTGCAAAATGGATTCGACACTTTGTTCGCTGGTCATCAGCGCTGCAAGGTGGCCGGATAATAGATAGGTCACTACGGCGATGATGAGCTGAAACCCAAGAATAAATTGGCACGCAACACGAACCAATTTTCGAATGTCTTGCAATTGGCCTGCGCCAAGCAAACGACCCACCATCGGTGGCATCGACATAGTTAATGCCAATATTGCGACCATCGCAAAAAACTCAAAACGAGATCCTAACGCCCATGCCGCGACAGCTGCGGTGCCGAAACTGGCCAATAGTTTGGTTGCCAGCATCGAAGAAAGCGGTGGAAGAAGCTGGCTTATCATGGCCGGCCCCATGATATGGCTGATAGAGCGAATACTTTTCCCTACATCCAAATCTGACCAATCAAACAGCATCCAGTGTCTTTTCGACACCTTGGGCGCAACCACGAATACACCAATCCCAAAGGCTAGAATGGTCGCCAGCGCTGCGCCTTCAATACCCAAATCAAAAGTGAAGATAAAAATAGGGTCTAAAATCAGGTTTAAAATGCTGGTGACCATCATCATAGTCCCCGGCAACATAGTATTACCATTGGCTCGACACAGACTGTATAAAAAGTACAGCACCGCGCCCACCCAAGCACTGACTAACCAATAAATCCAGTAGCTGTCGACGATCTGATACACAGATTCAGGAGCGCTGAGTAGCGCTAAGATGGGATGACGCAGTAAATAGATAATCACTGAAAACAGAGCAACCCCAATGCTGCCGATAGCGACGACTAACCCACCAAGCTGCTTCGCGTAGCGAATTTGGTTCGCACCCAATGCGCGAGCAATCACCGCTGTGGTCGCAATGCCAAGCCCAACCTGAAGGCCAATAATGATCATCTGAATGGGTAATGTAAACCCTTGCGCGGCAAGGGGTAACACGCCAAGTTGGCCGATAAACGCACTATCGACCAGTTGGAAGCTCATGAGGGACAGCACACCAAACATCATCGGCCAAGTCATTTGCAAGAGTTGGCGCGTGAGTGAAGGTGGAGATAACGGGGTGGTGTTTGACATTGCTCGGCTCAACTATATGGGTAGAGGTTTTAATATGTGGCCTCTGCGGTGAAAAACAAGCTCAGAATGGTTTGTACGTTATGTACGTTATGTACGTTATGTGCGTTGAGTATGTTAACAGCTATACGTGAAGAGAGCGACGTTCATCCCCATCGAGTTGTTTCGTGCAATGACATGAAAATCATCATACTGATGAAATATTTCATAAAAACCTAACCATTTGGTGAATACTTGAGCGTTAATCTCGTGATGAACTCGTCCTATTTCTATGAAATGAAACCGATTTCATTTCTGTTTTGTGAATCAATTTGCGTTTAATGTATTGATGGTGTTAATAAAAAATAACAATAACGCTCTTCCTCAGTTTCATCGCCAAAAGCAGTCGAGCGCGCTGTGAAGCGACACCTAATTTTCACTTGTTTCATTTTTTAAACTGACCACAGAACAAAAACAAACCAAGTGATTAATAGGACTTAACATGAAAAATTATAAGCTTCTACCTCTATCCCTAGCTGTGGCTGCCGTACTCTCTTCTGCTCCTTCTTTTGCCAACGATCCAATGCCAAATCCTGAGGTGTTGGATCAAGATCAACAACCACTGGTGCTGACACCAGATATAAACGTTCCCGCGGGTATCGTATTTTCTGGTTATGCTCGTTATGGCGCAGCCTACCAAAATGGCGATGTCAAACTGGTTGAAACCAATGGCCGTTTAAACGGTAACTCAACAGGCCGTTTAGGTAACGAAGGTAACGGTGGTGAGTTCCAATTTGGTAAAGGATTCGTCAGTGACAGCGGTGCTATTTGGGATGTGGTGGTGATGTTCAACCATTGGGGTGATGAGGTGGGTGTGCCTAAAGCTTACGCTGGCGGAACCAACATTTTTGAAAGCCAACCTGAACTTTATGTATGGGCTGGTCGAGACTTTCACCAACGTATTTCAACGAATTTGAACGACTATTTTTGGATGACGCATGATGGGCAAGGTGGTGGTTTCTACAACCTTAATCTAGGAGGCATTAAATTCGACGCCAGTGTCGTCAGTGCAACGGGGGCTTCTCCTAGCGATCATCCAGATGGTAATTACGCATTGACCACCAAAATCCACGGCATTCAATTTTCTGATACAACCAATCTCAGCATTTATGCTAACTACGGCTTTGATGACAATTCGGATCCAACGGCCAAAAAACTCAACGCGTTTCAAGTGGCGGGTGAATTGAAGTTTGGGGATGACCGTTTGGTGGTGCGTTATGCTGATAACGCCAAAGACAGTGTTTTTTGGAAAACGGAGAATCAATCAGCGTTGTTGGTGAGCTTTGATGGGAGTAAGGCGCTGGGAGACAATGCGGCGATCGAATACCTAGCGGCTTATCAAGCCTACGAAGATGGCGCATATAAACAGTATGACCGTACTAACTACAACGTGTTGGTTCGCCCGATGTATTTTTGGGATGAGACCAACTCAACGTGGTTAGAAGCTGGCTATGATGTTGTAGATTTTGACAACATCGATGCCACCAACTCTTCTTGGAAAGTGACACTATCGCAGAACATTTCGTTTGGTAAAGGTGCAGGCGCTCGACCAATGCTCCGTTTCTATGCCACTTTGGGTGATGCCGATAACGAAACTGTGATCGACAAAGACGGCCTATTTAAAGCCGCAAGTAACCCAGATACGGTAACGATTGGCGCGATGTGGGAAGCGTGGTGGTAACCCCATATTTGATCATTAACTGTCCATTCTTTTTTTACGGCTCGCTCGATGCCTGCCGTGGTTTTTAACCTCCAGCGATACACTTACGCTTTCGGGCCACATTAGTGGCCCTTTTTTATTTACGGTAATCGGCCATCATCTTTTTCTCTCTTCCGATTGCCATGAAACAGTTTCATGGCTGCCTGGGAAACTGCTGTGGCTTTCAATGTTTAGATAATTGTCATTTGTGTGCCTAGTTCGATGTGATTTCTCTCACGCTAAAGCGAGGGGATATCTTGAATACTAGCTCATGAAAGCGGTTTCTTGTTGGTTTTGTCAGTAATGTTGTGAGGCGAGAGTGGCGACAATTAAAGATGTGTCTGAACATGCAGGTGTATCGCAAGCGACGGTGTCGCGGGTGATTAATGGAACTAGCCGTGTTAGCCACGATAAAAAACTCAGAGTCGAAAAGGCGATTAAAGATCTTGGTTACCGCCCCAATTCTATTGCTCAAGCACTGGCCTCAAGCCGTACGGGGAGCATCGGCATCATAGTACCGGAATTAGGGGGCCCTTTTTATTCAAGCATTTTGCATAACATTGAAGAGCAATTGCGTAAGTTTGGCTACCACGTCGTCGTGACGGCAGGCTCGAACACAGAGCAAGGACAAAAAGAGTCGGTGCAATTTCTGCTAGGTCGCCGAGTCGATGCATTAATTCTCCATACTCAACATCTAACCGATGACTACTTGATTGAATTGGATCAACAAGGGGTTCATTTGGTGCTAGTGAACCGTTTTATTCCTGAAATGGCCAGCAGCTGTATTGACATTGATAACGAGATAGGTGGCTTTTTGGCAACACAGTATTTACTCAGTCAGGGTCATCAACGAATTGCTTGTATTACTGGGCCATTGGATAAATCTGATGCGCGAGGCCGTTTGCAAGGCTACCGAAAAGCGTTGGAAGAGGCTGGGCTTGACTATGAAGAAGCGCTCGTGTCTGAAGCTGGTTTTACCGAAGAATCCGGCGTCAAAGCGATGCGCAAATTACTGATGCGTCACTGTGAATTTAGCGCCGTATTTGCTTCAAACGATCATATGGCATTTGGTGCATTTGAAGAGTTGCGCCGTGTCGGGTTGCAAATACCACAACACATATCCTTGGTTGGATTTGACGATATTTTATTCGCGCGTTACCTCACCCCAGCGTTAACGACCGTGAATTTCCCTCTTGAACAGATGAGCTTAGAAGCGGTTCAGCTCGTTATTCAAAAGCTGCACAAAAACAAACGCGACGTGAACTTCAAATTATCCCCTTCGTTGGTG
The DNA here is from genome assembly GCF_963888495.1 of Vibrio sp. 2-2(8). Classification (NCBI taxonomy): domain Bacteria; kingdom Pseudomonadati; phylum Pseudomonadota; class Gammaproteobacteria; order Vibrionales; family Vibrionaceae; genus Vibrio; species Vibrio sp. 2-2(8). The sequence goes on from NZ_CAWPJM010000051.1 coordinate 262,431, forward strand.
ATACGAGACTCCGTCAAAAATTTACTCAACACCCTATAAACCTAACAATAAAGATATTAAGGATGAATCATGAAATTTAAGACCTTAGTGCTATCAAGCGCCGTGGCTTTAGGATTTTCTTCGCTTACATATGCTGCCGACCACACCATCCGTTTAGACGGTTTCCCCGACTTTGATAGCAGTTTGAAAGTCTTATTGCCGGACTTTGAACAAAAGAGTGGTATCAAGGTTGACTATTTAATGAATAACCACGGCGACCACCATACCAAACTGACGACGAACCTCGCCACAGGATCCGGAGCGGGGGATGTGATTGTGGTTGATGTAGAGAAAATTGGTCCCTTTGTTGCCTCCGGTGGCTTAGTCAATTTGTCGGAAAAATATGGCGCGGACAAATTCCAAGACCATTTCGCACCTTATGCTTGGGCACAAGGCGAGGGTGGTGATGGCAATATGTATGGCATTCCTGTCGACCTTGGCCCAGGCGTGATGTACTACCGAACCGATGTGTTTGAAAAGGCGGGGATTGACATCAATCAAGCGATAAAAGATTGGGACTCCTACATCAAAGCCGGTGAAATATTGAAGAAACAAAACGTACAGCTGATTGCATCCGCCGCTGATGTAGCACAAGCGATCATTTTTACCACGGTTCCTGACGGCGAAGGATTGTATTTTGATAGTAAGGGAAATTCAGTCGTCACTTCCGAACGTTTTGTACATGCATTTGAAGTGGCAAAAACGATTCGTGAAAAAGGGCTAGATGGCCGAATTTTGGCATGGTCTAACGAATGGTATGAAGGTTTCCGTAACGGTACTTTTGCCACTCAGCTTTCTGGTGCGTGGTTACTCGGACATCTGAAAAACTGGATTGCGCCAGATACAGCAGGCAAATGGGCCGTATCAAACCTTCCTGATGGTATTTACGGCAGTTGGGGCGGTTCATTTCTCTCAATCCCTACTCAATCAAAACATCAAGATGACGCGTGGAAACTGATTGAGTACATGACAACCAACCGTGATGTGCAGCTTAAAGCGTTCGAAACGATTGCCGCGTTCCCCTCTAATGTCACGACTTACGATGACCCAATGTTCAATGAAGAAATTGAATTTCTAGGTGGTCAAAAAGCGCGTTTGTTGTTTGCGAATGTGGCAAAAAACATCAAACCAGTCGCGCCTGCGAAAGGCGACCATGTGGCTCGTTCTATCATCTTAGAAAATGCACTGATGGAAGTGTTGGATGAAGGCAAAGACATCAAAGCCGCATTGAAAGATGCAGAACGTTTAATTCAGCGTCGTACCCGTAATATGCAATAGCACGGTCATCATTAAAAAAGAACCGCCAGCGGTGCTGGTGGTTCACTAAGCGTAAGTTATAGAAGGCATGATGTTATGCCTAAGAGGTCGTTATTATGAATCACGTTACGAGCAACGCTGTGCAAGCGCCATCGGGTCGACGTTTTTTTTCTCACCTGAGTTTGAAAGCGCTTACACCGTACGGGTTTCTATTGCCGTTTTTGATTATTTTTTCTGTTTTTGGAGTTTTTCCTCTCCTGTTTTCTGTCTATCTCTCTTTCCATGCGTGGAACCCCGTCGAAGGGGTTGCCGCCATGAATTATGTGGGATTTGATAACTACCAAGTTGCACTGACCGACCCTTGGTTGTGGCGTTCATTAAGCAATACATTGTGGTTGGCGATAACCTCGGGCGTTGCTCAACATTTAGTGGCTATTCCAGTGGCCTATATTTTGGTTTCATTGGGCGATCGGCTGCGTCATTGGCTGACATCCGCTTATTTTTTGCCATTCATTACCTCAACGGTGGCGGCGTCGCTCATCTTCTTCAATATGTATTCACCCAATTCGGGCATCATCAACCAAAGCTTAATGGCTTTAGCTGATAGCAGTGTCTTTGGCTGGGCATTTTCTTGGCTTAATGAGTATCAACCTATCCGTTGGTTAGATGATGCCAACATGATCAAACCCTCGATTGCCATCATGGTTTTTTGGAAATACACCGGTTTTAACATCGTGTTGTACACCACAGGTTTAATGACCATTCCCAAAGAAATTTTAGAGGCCGCGCGGATGGATGGCGCTAACGCCTTTCGCCGTTTTTGGAATATCTCACTGCCGATGATTCGCCCTTTCGTTTTCTTTGCCGTCACCATGACCATCATTGGCAACTTACAACTGTTTGAAGAACCGTTTGTATTAACGCGTGGCACCGGAGGCGTAGGCCAAGCAGGCTTAACCATCTCAATGTATCTCTACAAAGTGGGCTGGGAGTGGCTAGAGATGGGCACGGCATCCGCTATTTCTTGGCTGCTGTTTGCGCTGATTGCAACTTGTACTGCGATTCAGTTTTTCTTCTTTGGTAAAAAAGGGTTGGGGGAGTAATAGCATGTCAATCCACGCTTTAAAACTCAGTGATCGCAGCATTGAACTCATCACTAAAGTAATGATGGCGCTACTGGCGGTTGTATTGATTGTCTCGGCGTTGATCACTGTTTTCCCATTTTTGTGGTCGGCGCTGCTGTCAACGCGCGATCGTACGGAAATCTTCGGTTCAGGCATCAGCTTTGCCATTGGGGATAGCTTAGCCATTAACTATGCAAAGCTGTTGCAGATTATGCCGTTTTGGCAGGCGATGTTTAACTCTATCTACATTGCCTTTTTAGGCACCACTATCTCACTGTTGTTTTGCAGTATGGGCGGTTACGCGTTTGCGGTGTTTCAGTTCAAAGGTAAGAACGCGCTATTTGGCATGTTGGTGGCTTCCATGATGATCCCACCCGTCTTGAGCTTGATCCCTTATTTTATGATCGTGAAATTTCTGGGTTTGATGGATAACCACATGGCAGTTTGGCTTCCGTTTACCACCACTCCATTTGGGATTTTTCTAATGCGCCAACACGTGATGGCTTCTATTCCTAAAGAGTTATTAGAAGCGGCCAAACTCGATGGCGCGGGAGAGTTTCGTACTTACTGGAGCGTTGTTTTGCCGTTGATGAAACCTGCATTGGCAACACTGGCGATTGTACAGTTTGTCTTTTTCTGGAACAGCTTTATGAACCCGTTAGTGGTGCTCACATCGCCAGAAAACTACGTCATTACTCAGGCGTTACGTAGCGTGCAAGGCATTCCAAATACGCCTTGGGGTGCGGTGATGCTTGGCACCACCATTTCTATATTGCCGCTGGTGACTATCTATCTCTTTGCGTCCAAACAGATGATAAGCGGCTTAACATCCGGTGCAGTAAAAGGCTGATTAGCCTTCAATCCCTCATTTTAGTTACTCATGCTGGCGTGGTTTTGTTGAAAGAAGGCGCAGTGTGAAGGAGAAAAATTATGGCAAAAGTTGAATTTAAGAACATTAAGAAGTCGTTTGGTCATGTGGATGTTGTTAGGCATTTTGATTTCACGGTGAATGATGGTGAGTTTGTGGTATTTCTTGGCCCATCGGGTTGCGGAAAATCAACCACATTACGCATGTTGGCGGGGCTGGAGTCGATTACGGCCGGTGATATTTACGTTGGTGACAAGTGGATGAATAACGTAGATGCCAAAGATAGAGACTTAGCGATGGTGTTCCAAAGTTATGCGCTTTACCCACATATGAGCGTGTATGAAAACATCGCGTTTGCATTGAAGTTAAAAGGCATGTCAAAAACTGAAATCGATAAGGAAGTGCGTAAAGCGGCAAAAATGTTAGAGCTTGACCCGCTCCTTGATCGTAAGCCTAAAGAGTTATCTGGCGGTCAACGCCAACGCGTGGCGATGGGGCGTGCCATGGTGCGTACGCCAAAAGTGTTCTTGTTTGATGAGCCGCTTTCTAACTTAGATGCCAAACTTCGTGGTGTGATGCGCGAAGAGATCAAGCAGTTACATCGTCAGCTTAAAACCACCACTATTTATGTTACGCATGATCAAATTGAGGCCATGACGCTCGCTGATCGCATTGTGATCCTCAAAGATGGCTATGTTGCGCAAGTCGGTACGCCAACAGAGGTGTTTCAACGCCCGGCGAACAAATTTGTGGCGCAGTTTATTGGTAACCCTTCGATGAACATGCTTGATGCACAACTTATCCAGCAAGATGGCGAATGGCTTATCCAACTGGGTGACATCTTTATTCCGCTTCCCGAGCGATTTAAAGCGCATGCGTCTAAAAACCTCGCACTGCATGTCGGTATTCGCCCCACCGACATTCACTTACGCGCAGAACAAGTTAACCATGAACGTGTATTGCCAATTGCCGTCACGCTCAAAGATAAAGAGTTGCTCGGTGCGAGTATTTTGTTGAAAACCCATGTTGCAGGCCAGCCTTTGATGGTGGAAACCCAAGCGGCAGAGGTAGAGGTGACGAAGGTTACACTCTATCTCGACTTGGATGCGATTCATATTTTTGATGCGCTGAGTGAAAACTCATTAGCCAGTTTTTAATGGTGAACAAGACGATGACAATAATAAAGCAAGCCCCTTATTTCGACGTTTGGCCCAAAATAGAATCAGCAATCAAAGCTGACCCTGAAATTGAACAGCAAGTAGCAAGAATCATAGGGTTGATGACCTTAGAAGAAAAAATTGGCCAGATTATCCAACCAGAAATCCGCGATATTACGCCGCAAGAAATCATCGATTATAAGATTGGTACGGTACTCAATGGTGGTGGCTCTTGGCCAAACAGCAATAAACATGCACCAGCCAGTGAGTGGGTAGCGAAAGCCGATGAATACTGGTTTGCCGCAGAAAAAGCTTATCAAGGTCGCCCATTTCATATTCCGTTTATGTGGGGGACTGACGCAGTACACGGCCACAATAACGTCTTTGGCGCAACCGTATTTCCGCACAATATTGGGTTGGGGTGCGCGCGCAATCCCGCGTTAATTCGCAAAATTGGCCGTATCACGGCACTGGAAATCGCCGCGACGGGTATTGATTGGACCTTTGCACCAACCGTAGCCACCCCTCGTGATTTGCGTTGGGGGCGCTGTTATGAAGGTTACTCTGAAGACCCTGAAGTGACTTATGTTTATGCCAGCGAAATGGTCGCAGGTTTACAAGGTGACGCCATTGACTTACAAGGTGAGCATCATGTGATCTCAAACGTCAAACATTGGGTGGGCGATGGCGGCACAGTGAATGGTGTTGATCGTGGCAGCAATACTTACAGTGAAGATCTGCTGCGTAACGTGCATGCCATGGGCTATTTCAGTGGCCTTAATGCCGGTGCGCAAGTGGTGATGTCTTCATTTAATTCGTGGGATAACCAAGCGAACTACGACCACGCACCGCACATTTCAGGTGATTACAACCTCAAAATTCATGGCAGTAAGTACCTACTCACTGATGTTTTGAAAGATCAAATGGGCTTTGATGGATTAGTTGTAACCGATTGGCATGGTCATTCTGAAGTCAGTAAATGTACCGATGGTAATGCGACTTACGCTATCAATGCGGGTAACGATATTTTAATGATCCCTATCCGTGAGCATTGGCAATCGGCCTATCGTCAGGCGGTGAGCGATGCAAAAAGTGGAGTACTGAGCCAGAGCCGAATTGATGATGCTGTGACGCGTATTTTACGGGTGAAAATGCGCGCGGGTTTATGGAAAAAACCGCATCCTTCAGCGCGAGCTTTGGCTGGTCAGCAGTCACTGATTGGTTGCTCTGAACATCGTGCTATCGCTCGCCAAGCCGTGCAGCAATCGATGGTACTGTTGAAAAATAACAAGGGTATTTTACCGCTCAAACGTGGGTGCAAGGTTGTGTTAACGGGCAGCGGTGCCAATGATTTGCAAAAGCAAGCGGGCGGGTGGAACCTCACTTGGCAAGGGGATGAAAATAACTTAGCCGATTTCCCCGGAGCCACCACAGTGAAAATGGCGTTAGAAGCCGAATTGGGCATAGATAATGTTTGCTACGATCCAGAATTAACAGGTGATTGGCAAGCGGGTGATATTGCGGTTGTGGTGTTTGGTGAAGATCCTTATTCTGAAATGATGGGTGACATTAAAGCGTGGCAATCTTTGGAGTTTTCAACCTTGAAACGTCGCTACCGAGCAGATAGCGAAAAAATCAAAGCATTTCATAAGCGCGGCGTAAAAGTGGTATCGATTTTCTTTAGCGGTCGTCCACTGTTTGTCAATGAAGAAATATCCTTGTCTGATGCTTTTGTTGCGGCATTTTTACCCGGCAGCGAAGGACGTGGCATTACTGATGTTTTAGTGGCTAAAGAGAATGGTGAAGTTAATATCGACTTCTCTGGAACCTTGTCATTCAGTTGGCCCAATAAAAAGCGCAGCACCTGTGTGAACCGTATTCCTCCTCATATTCCCAACTATGTCGTGCCTGAATGTGAGCAGTCTCCTGTTGGGGAACATGCTCCTTTATTTGAATACGGTTATGGGCTTAATTACGCTGAAAAAAAACAAACTCGAGATTTGGATAACCTTGATTTAGATATCGACTCAGAAGAAGCAAAATGGCAAGCAACACGTGCAGAGCATCTGTATGGCATTATGGCGACGATAGGCGATTATCAACTTAAAGTGTCGGATGCTGAACATTGGATGGGCGTGGATGTCTCACGCAACAACGTGATGAAACTCGGTGCTGTCCGAACTAAGCCGTATAACTACCAGCAGCAGCAAGACGCCGTTGAGGTAGAAATTCTGGGGGGTGGAGCAATGGTTTATGCGCAAACGGGGCTAGGGCAAGCGGAAGATTTCAGCCATTACGATAATGCGCATGGCGTGGTCAGTTTTGAGATTAAAGTGCTCAGAGCGGCAACAGAACCTGTTTATTTGTCACTGCAACGCGCCGTTGTTCCTGGATGTTTGGGGGATATTGATAACGTGGTTAAAGTGGACGTCAGCCACTACTTTTCCACCATCAATGATAGCTTTACGCGCGTGAACATTGCTTGTTCACATTTCTCAGAGCAGGGATTAAGTTTTACTCATCTCGACACGCCCTTCTCATTATTTACTAATGGTGAGTGTCAATTTGTGATCGCCAATATATGTTGGGATACACAGTAAAAAGAAACGATAGACTCCTTCTCTGTGTGGAGAAGGAGTGCTTCTAAAGGGCCAAACATCGCCATGAGAAAATCAAAGAAAGCACCCACTGTTTATGATGTCGCTAAGCTTGCCGAAGTTTCGGCAAGCACTGTCTCTCGTTTTTTGAATCGCACAACTTACGTATCGGATGAAAAAAGCCAAAATATTGAACGTGCAATTAAAACCCTTGGCTACAAACCTAGTTACCCAACCAGTCATCTAGGCAATAAGCGTTCGATGACTATTGGTGTATTAGTGCAGCACGCAGAGAGCCCTCACACCAGTCGAATTCTGAATGACATGGAGAAGGTATTAATGACCCAAGGGTATTCACTGGTGATTGCCACAGGTCAGTGGCAGAAAAACTTGGAAGCACATGCACTGGAGTATCTTGCTAGAAGCAATGTCGATGGAATGATCATAGTGACAGGCAGTTTAAAAAGCGATCAAATCCTCAAATATGCTCAATCGATTCCCATCATTGCTGTCGGCCACCAAATTGTTAGTAATAATGTACGTTGCATTAATGTGGACAATGTACTCGGCGGTTATATTGCCACCTTGCACCTATTGCAATTAGGGCACGTGAACATTGCTCATATAAAAGGGCTCGCTAATCAGCCTGATTCAACCGCCCGTTTCACTGGCTACCAAAAAGCGCTTCGTGAAGCGGGAATTAAGCCTATGCCTAAACTCATTAAACAAGGTGACTTTAGCTCTGAATGTGGGTATGAAAAGACGGTTGAACTGTTGCAGTCGAAAGTCCATTTCTCGGCTATTTTTGCTGCTAATGATCAAACGGCTTATGGTGCCATTAAGGCATTAACTGACCACGGTGTGCGAGTGCCAGATGATGTTTCAGTGATTGGTTTTGATGACTTACCTGTCTCTCAGTATTTCACTCCGGCCCTAACGACATTGCGCCAACCAATTGAAGAGATCGGTGCGGTGTGTGCGCATTCCATTCTCAACTTGCTCAGTGGTGAGAGGCACGATGCTAGGTTACCCCCTATCGATTTAATTGTGCGAGAGTCCACAAAGTCTATCTACCGTTAATAAAAAGCCCTCGTTAGAGGGCTAGTCGGACATGAAATTATAACCGTCGGAATTGGCGAACTAATGTGCCTTGAGAGCTAAGGTTTACCACTAAATCCTCACATTCATCTCGTGTATCACTGGCCAAAATATTGGTCGCAACACAGACATCACTGATCGATTGAACACTTGAATTCATATCTTCAGTCACGCGTGCCATCTCTTCTACGGCGGTGGCAATTTGTTCATTTCTATCCGTAATATCAATCACTTGTGTAAGTAGCATATTGAGTTTATCGCCAGAGACATTAGCACTATTAACACATAATTTAGATAACTGTGCGCCTTCATGCATCGCATCGACAGCTTGGTGGGTGCTGGTTTGAATCAGCGCAATGACATTTTGGATCTCTTTAGTGGACTCATGGCTGCGTTGTGCCAAGGTGCGAACTTCGTCGGCGACGACCGCAAATCCACGGCCTTGCTCGCCAGCCCGAGCAGCTTCAATAGCGGCGTTAAGTGCAAGCAGGTTGGTTTGCTCAGCGACAGATTGGATCACAATTAACACTTGGCCAATGGTTTTTCCGTGGTCTGCCAATTGTGTGACAACCGATGAAGCGCTGTCTAGTTGGGTTGCGAGCTGTTGCATTGCATTCAATGTATCTTTTACCGAATCCATACCTTCTTCGGCGGCCAATTTTGCTTTCTCTGTTGCGTCTGATGCACTTTGCGCATTTTGTGCAATTTCATTCGCGGTAGAGTGCATTTCATTGATCGCGGCGGCAACTTGTTCTGTTTCTCGTGTTTGACCTTCTAAATTGGTCGCAGTTGTTTTGCAGTTTTTTGAAGATGAATTGGCCGCTTCACCAATTTGTTGGTTTGAATCTTGAATGCGTCCCACCACAGCATTGAGTTCGGATTGGCGCATTTTTAACGCAAGTTTGATTTCAGAAATGTCATCAATATGGCCGTTATACACCAATTCCATTAGTGGGTTATCAAATATCTTGCGTGCTTCGGCACTGAGCGATTCTAAACGGCGAGTTAAATAATAACCTGCAACCATGGACAGTAATAACATCAATACTAAGCCTATTCCCGGAAGCAGAGTGTCAGCCACAAAGCTGATGCCTGCAATGGGGACTAAGGCGATGGCCAAACGTTGCCACAGGCGAGTCCGAGGCAGCTTTAACTGCCTGGGTGTTTTGCCTGCTTTAAGCTGCGCGTAGATTTTTTCTGCGTTGGTGATGTGTTCTCGACTTGGACACAAACGTACCGACTGAAACTCAACCGTTTTGCCATTTTCGACTATCGGAGAAGCAAACGCATCAACCCAATAATGATCGCCATTTTTACATCTATTTTTGACGATACCCATCCAAGATTGGCCGCGTTTTAAATGCTCCCACATATCTTTAAACGCTTCTGCTGGCATGTCAGGGTGACGAACTAGGTTGTGAGGCTGGTTGATAAGCTCTTCTAATGAGTAGCCCGCTACGTCACAAAACTCTTTACTGGCATAAGTGATATGGCTGCTTGGTTTAGTGACCGATAATAAGTTATAGCTAGGTGGAAACTTGACTTCTTTTTGTGTGACAGGTTGGTTGGTACGCATGATTACCTCGAATTAAATAAGTTAAAAACAAATTAAGCCAAGTTTCTCTAGCGTTAGATGAGGGTGTTATTTATTATTTTTGTTTCCACTGTTATAGATTCAAATCGCTAAGAACGCAATAGAATTAACCAGTATAGAATACCTAATTGGTATCATTACTTTTGATGTGGACATATGGCCGATTTATAACGTAAATATAACTTACGGCTTGACCTTACGAGTAAGCTTGCCACAATGTGCGCATGCAATAACTGTAGGGAAAACAGTATGATATTTTATTCTTTTGGGCGGCTAAAACCCATCGCGTTACTCTTAACTTCTTTACTTTCATCAACTTCTTTCGCTGCTATCAGTGATGCGCCTGTGGTTAGCGGGCTGTTCAATTCGGCGCAAATATTGAAAAATCAAATGGCGTCGTCTTTAAGCTATTCAACGCGCTTTGCCCGTGATTCGACTTTATTTACCATCGCCGGGGTAACACTCGATAGCTATATCCTTATGTTGCCTTTAGATGCAAAAACAAAAGCTCGCGTTATTGCACAAATTTCTAACCCAACTTACGCCATCCCGCTGGGCTACTTTTTATATCAATATTATGATCGTTATACGGGGTTAGAAAATGATGATGTATTTAAACAGTATTTAAGTACTGTTTATGACGCAAAGGTTTTAAAGGGATTCGAGCATAGCCTCTACCATTATGGGGAAGAGGTGGTGAGTGAACAAAAAGAAAATATTAAAGATCAAGGGCATCATGAAGGGATTAAAGTGGATGCCCAATTTATTGCGGCCATGGTGACTGTGTATGATGCCTTGGTTGAAATTGGTGAGTGGCAAAAGCTTGAGAGATTGCCGGATCACTATCAATATCTGACGTCAAGTGAACCCGATCGATTACTGATTAATAAAATCCAACCGATAGTGATCCAAATTATTAGTCAGGCTGCTAATGGGATGGATGAAGGAGAGATGAAGCAAGCCCTTTTTGGGGTATTAGAAGATGCAAAGCCAGAAAATACAGCACGTGTGAACAACAAAGCAGAGGCAATCACGGTTACTTTGATTGATTTTGTGCGTATGAACGTATTAAAAGGCTACCGCCAATTTGTCTATCAGCAAGAGCGTGAACAAGCACTAAACTCCTGGTTACAAAAAGCACTTGATGATGATCCTCAAGCATTGATTGCGTTTCTCCGCTCTCAGCAACAACGTCGTATGGCAGTGCAGATCACCGTGGATGGTTTGCAACAAGGGCTGATCGAAGGTTTGGTTGACCCGAGTAAGCCATTCATCCGCAAAGCTCACCAAGATCACCACAATCGATTGAGCACTAAGCCCTCTTCAATGGAGGTGGTTCAACCCGAACATCAGCAGCAAGTACGTTTCATGCAGATATTGGCTGAGCAGCCTTATCACGATCCACATTACTTGCCATTTTTTAAACGCTTGTATCGTGATCATCGCGCTTCTATTACTCAAGTGGGCATTTCATCAACACCAACGATCAGTGTGCGTAATTTACCGATCATAAAAACAGGAGCTAAGGTGTCCGGCCAAGGTGGTACTGGCATACCCAATTTCCACTTTGTTGATCGCCCAACCGACCGAGCTTATTACTTTTTTGGTAATGATGCACTGCAGCTTGATCGCTTACTGGCTAAAAACCAAGTACAAACGATGTTTGATCGCCTCGCTTACCTCAACACCCTCAACTGCAATGCACAATACGATTGGAATGCTCATACCACTTATGATGGTTTAGTGAATTTGGGGGCGGGTGAGGCACTACGTGATTTTGGTGAAAAGCGGTGTGTGCGTGAGCTGAAAGAGCGCGCGATTGTCGAACGTGAACTTCAACAGTTGCGAGCGACATTAGTTGAAGAGGTCACGCGCTATCAGCAGATAAGCAAGTGGGATTTTTATACTCGCTGGACTCGCCATCAAGTGCTTGCTCACCAGTTGAAACAACTTGCACAAAAAGAACTGAAAGGAATGCCCGACTATACGCTGATTTATAATCCATGGCCGGATCATTTTGCTCATTTTAGCGGCCCATTCAGCGATGAAGTCATCATGCCTACTGGGGAACTAAACCGCCTCGATTACTGGCTAGCGCAAATAGAAGCAACCTATCAAGACGCGGGAGTATATGACCGCACGTTATGGGGCATGGCTGGCGATCATGGTTTAGCGCCTGTTTATTTCTCCCTCAACCCAGAAAAACAGATCTTTGATCCGCTAGCGTCACAACTGGGAATAAAACTCAAGGTGAAGAAAATCTCATCGGATGAGGGAGAAGGGCCAAAAATGACGAATGCGATTAACGCGCCGTCAAACAAAGGGATTGATGTGGTCGTCGCTTCCACTGCGGGTGGAAATTTTATGATGGATTTCTTTAATGCAGAAGCTGGATGGGAAGTTCAACCGGTTTATCAAGAGTTGATCCGTTGGCAACCGATCCATTCTAAGCCAGGGCAGCAGGTTGATGTGATCGATGAAACCGTAGCGCGACTTGCTGAAAGCCTAGATTATTTAGTTGTGAGAGAAAAACCATGTGATTTAACGGACTGTTCTGTACGGTTGGTTGGCGAGCGACAAGGTAAACGAGTGGATGAATGGATTGAAAAAAAGGGTGATAAACTGCGCTATTTTGCTAAATCGGAACAGCCATTGCTGCTTGGCGTTCAGCAGCTAAATGCTTATTTGTCGCCTCCTTCATCTGACGAGCTAGAACATTATGCACAACTCGTCGAACGTTGCGTTTATCACGCTAAAGCGAATCAAGCTGAGACGTGGTGCTCAAGTGCGCAGTGGCGAGAGTTAACACGTTTTACGCCCCGTCCAGATTCGGTTAACCAGCTCGCTGCTATTTATGAAGACGACCGTGCGGGTACCATTAACCTATTTCCTAAAGAGGGTGTTGGCTTTAATACTAAAGTTCCGGGACGTCATGCGGGTGAAAGCTATCTAGAAAAAGATGCTTTTATCGGTTTTTGGGGGAGTCCGATTGGCAATCAAGCCACGCCGCTCGGTTCAGTCGAAAATGGCTCACTTGCGCCCACTCTTTATCACTATTTAACGGGAGACGAAGTTAAAGTTGGCGAAGATGGTTGGGGTTATCCATCGGTTCTTAAACAGCTGGATATTCGTTAGCGAGAGTTAGCCGTTATGACTGCCAATGAAATAAGTGAGCGTTAGGCTCTATTGAGTGAAGAACGTTCGCTTGTTTCATTGGCTTCGATTGCAGCCTTAAGTGGCTGGTTGATCAGCACGTTTAAACTTCAAACGATTTTTCACATCTCGGCTGCTCAGAATACGTTGGCTGTGGTCAATATCGAGCTTGGATTTTGCCAAGCGATCATACAGCAGCACATTGACGCTCGCGGCCAAATTCATGCAACCAATCGTTGGGATGTATACAACCTCACTGGCTTGGTTAACTATCTCTTGTGGAATAGAACCATCTTCAGGGCCAAACACATACAGCGCTTTTTCCGGGTGAATAAACTCGGGCAGTGGTGTAGCCCCTTCTGCCAGTTCAACACAGACGATTTTCATCTCACTTGGTAAGTCCTGCGTGATCTCTACCATCGCGGTGAGCGGGATTTTACTTTGAATGTTTTTTGTGTCGGTTTGAAATTTCACTGCGCGATCATAACGCTCACCACTGTAGCGAACCGCGCACGCTTGGTAGCAACCTGCTGCGCGCATCACACCACCTACGTTGGTTGGGCTTTTAGGGTTACACAAACCAATGATCACTGACATTTCACGTTCCACAAAAAATCCTCTCACAATTTGGGGCGGGCAGTATAACGCTAAAATTTGCCTTGAAAGAAAAAATATCGATAAATCGTTCAATAGTTTTTATATTTTTCGTGACCTTTCTTGGAGTACTCAAACTGTCGTATTTCTTACATCAATATTTCATAGGGGGATGGCTTAATTTATTTTTTCACAGTTAAAGGATGAAAACGTGAAGATTATTAATAAAGTCATTCTATTTGGGTTGTCTCTTGCTGCTCATGCGGTATTGGCGGACACCGATATTTATTTAACCAATAACTCTGCGCTGCCAATGTCTATTGCCGTGAAACAGACCGGATCTGATCAGTTGCAACAAGGCAGTGAATGGCAGCAACACAGTGAAACGCTAGGCCCGTGGGAAACTAAAATGGTGCTCAGCTTTAACCGCTGGCAAGGGGTGAAATCTGGCAAAACGTACCAATTTGAAACCATGGTGACTTTGCCGCAAGGGCCGGTTTTCTCTTTACAGCAGAAGATGGAAGGCCATTGGTATAACTCAAGCATTGAGCATGGGGTACAAGCACGAGATATTCCTCTTCAGTGGCAAAATGATCGTGCGGTTCACCGTTATTACTCAACGCAGTTGATTGAACGTCCAACCGAGCTTGCGTTTAAATCCGTCAGCACCACTCGTTACGACGACATTTATTACACCATTACGCCAACGAATACAGAAGAAACACCCGATGCTGAGACCTTAAAAGTGATGACCTATAACGTTTGGGCGTTACCTGTGATTGCTTCAAATATTGCCGAGCGTTTTGCTATCATCCCTCAGCACATCAAAGGATATGATGCCGTAATGCTGCAAGAAGTGTTTGCTGCGGGGCGTGATGCCTTTCTTCGAGAGCTGGCAAAAGAGTATCCGTACCAAACGAAGATGCTCGATAAGTCTGGGGTGAATATCCATGACGGCGGAGTGATGATCGTCAGCCGCTACCCAATTGTTAACCAAGGACAATATGTCTTCCCTGATTGCTCGGGAACTGACTGTTTTGCTGATAAAGGGGTGAATTATGCTGAAATTATCAAAAATGGTCAGGCTTATCATCTGTTTGCAACGCATACTGCCTCGTTTGATACCGATACCGCTCGCGATTATCGCCAACGTCAGTTCAGACAGATGCGCAGTTTTGCGCAATCGTTCTCTATTCCCAGCACAGAAACGGTGATTTATGGCGGTGATTTTAACGTGAATAAACGTAAATTTGCCGATGACTATCAAAACATGCTCGCGAATCTTGCGTCAACCGAACCTAGCTACGCAGGCTATACCGAATCAACGTTTGATCCGCGTATCAATGATTTTGCAGGAGAACCCTTATCCGGTGGTGAAAACGTGGAGTACCTTGATTATGTGGTGGTAAGCCAAGAGTTTGCACAACCAAGCGAACAACAAAACCGCAATACTGTGCTGGTGCCAAGAACCACGGACGAGCGTTTATGGCAGCATTACAATTTATCGGATCACTTCCCGGTTAAAGCTGAGATCCGCTAGATGCGTTGGGTTAGGTTATTGATCTGCGTTGCTTTAGTCGGCAGCGCAAGTTATTGGTGGGTGAAGAGGGATGAGTTTCCCACTATCCAAACACCCTCCAATAGAATTGAGGTTGCATTGCCGGGCACGGTGCGTTTGCCAGAGCAAAGTAGCGTTGCTTTGGTGGCTAATCGCGATCATCAAACCCATGAAGAGTGGACACTCGTTGGTGAAACGCTGCAAACAGAAATAGGCAAAGCGCTGAGAGAGAGAATAGAGCAGTTTTGGCAACAGTGTCGTCAGCAAAATGTGTGCGCTGCGCGGCTACAACAATTACAAACGCAGTTGCCCCATGAACGCTATGAGCTGGTTGCACTCTATTGGCAAAAACAGGCGGAACGTGACGCGTTGCTTGGAATGGAACTCATCAGTCAGGATACGGAATTAGGTGACAAAATGGCTTATGTAAAATCGATTGATCAACAAGTATGGGGGCGACAAGCGGATATCTTGTTTGCTGATCAGTACGCTTATGATGATTTTGTACAGCAACCCAATGACTACGAAGGCATTGCTTCCGTAGAAGAGGCGTTGCAGAGCATTGAACAGCGGCTTACACAGCATCAATATCAATGGGATGCCTTTTCATTAAACACAGGTAATGCACGCTATGAACAAGCGATTCGGCTGATCCCTCAACATTTATCGTTAGAACAGCGCTTAGAAGTACAACAAGGTTTGGCCGAACTTTACTTAAATGAACATGAGCGCAGTGAGGTGGCCCATCGCCAAATCGAGCAACAAGCGCAGGCTGCTCAAGTCATTGACTACCAGCAAGCGTTAGCGCAGTTAGAAAAGACGCTCTCAAACCAGAGAAAGACAGCCTATGCCACCCTTTCGACAGAAGAGTGGGTACGCTACGCGGCAAAGCAGCGTTATGAGTTTAGAAAAGCATTTTTTGCTCGTTAGGATGAATAAGATAACTACAGCGCTCTTTATTCACTCGCCATGAACCGTTAAACTCACCAGCAAATAACTGACTTGGATTGATCATGGCAACCTTATCTCTACAAGAGCAAATGCTAAAAGCGGGTTTAGTTAACGCCAAAAAACTCAGCAAAGCGAAAAAGAGCTCTAAAAAATCGCGCGTGCAAGCACGTGAAGTGAAAGCGGCAGTAGAAGCGAATAAAGTCGAGCAACAAGAGCGCGACAAGGCACTGAATAAACAGCAAAAAGAGCAGTTGTTGAGCAAAGAAATTCGTGCTCAAGTAAAACAACTGATTGAGATGAATAAGCTGGATCTAAAACACGGTGAAATCAAATACAACTTTGTTGATGGTAAGTTGGTGAAGTCACTTTATGTCGATTCATTGGTTCGTGATCAACTGAGTAAAGGAATCCTGGCTATCGCGCGTTATGAAGATGGCTATGCTGTCATCCCGGGTGTGGTAGCGGATAAAATCTTCATGCGTGATGAAGAGAGCATTATCGAAAATAAAACTGCCGATGAATCTCTACCTGCTGAAGATGATCCGTACGCGGATTTCGTAGTCCCTGATGATTTGATGTGGTAATTCCTTCCAGCTCTCCTTCTCAACGGAGGAGGGCTCTCGTTCTCCCTTCCTACCTCTACTTTCCACTCTACAATAACGTTATCCGCGATAGTGGGTAGTGGTTCTTTTTCCGTTGAAGCTGTGGCTTGAGTCGAACTCAATACAATTGCCGCTATTAAGCCAAGTAGGCGTATTGATAATAGAAGAGTGACTGTAACACAAAGTATCATTGACTGATTCTTAAAGAAGATAAATGATACTTTCTGTCGGGTGTTGTATGGGTGATGCTGCTAAACTTGTTCATGAACTTATTCATAGGAGAAAACAATGAACTCGACGATTTTTAGCTCGGCCATCGTCACCACGACGTTAACCACCAGCTTATTATTTACAGGGATGGCAAACGCTCTGCAACTCAGCAGCCGTGATATCCAAGAAGGCCACCCGATGGCAAAAACCTTTGAATTTTCAGGCTGGGGTTGTTCTGGGGAGAATCTTTCACCGCACTTAATTTGGACCGATGCACCACAAGGAACCAAAAGCTTTGCTATTACGGCTTTTGATCCAGATGCTCCGACAGGAAGTGGCTTTTGGCATTGGATTGCGCTGGATATTCCAGCGACAGTGAGTGAGCTAGCACGTGGGGTTGAAGTCAAAAAACTCGGTGCAATAGAAACACGTATCGATTATGGCAGCGTTGGTTTTGGTGGTGCTTGTCCGCCAGAAGGGCACGGAATGCACCGTTACCAGTTTACGGTATGGGCTCTCCCGACGGAAAAACTCAATTTGGCGGCCGATGTATCACCTGCGGTGGTTGGTTTTACCCTCAATAGTTTGGCGTTAGAAAAAGCGACGCTGACCGCAACCTATACACGCTAATTCATGGGGGAGTGATGAATCACCAATACCAAGTCAGCACCTTTCGAGCCGCTCAGCAACAAAGGCTGAGAAATGTGAGGATTCACTCTCCAAGCTTGATTCAGATCCAATCTGGCAGTAAAAAACTGTTTCATAAAGAAGAGGCCACTAATCTATCGAGCACTTCGTTATTGTTGTGTGAGGCCTCAGCTTCGCTCAGTTTCGAAAATTTACCAGAACACGGTTACTTCTCTTCAAGGCTGTTCAGTTTCACCTACCGCCCGACCGAGGCGATGCTTGCGTTAAGCGCAAGTCATGATCGCCCAGTTATGTGGCCTGTGATTTCAACCAGCCCCTCACTGAAAAGTTCGCTCAATGCGCTCGCCTCGTTCGATCTTTCGTTAATCAGCCAAGAAACCCAAGCCTATCTACTGATGGTGTTATACCAACAATTGGCTGAGCAAGGTGTACTGCATTGGCTCTTTGAGAGTAATTCTCTACCCTTTGAGCAGAAGCTGAGAAACTACCTCGCCCAGTCACCAGAAGAAGAACATCCACTTGAGCGGGTAGCAACGCACTTTGCCATGAGCCGCGCGACCTTAATTCGACGCTTAAAGCAACATGGCACCCGTTACCGTGAGGTTTTGGCTGAAGTGCGTGTGAATCACGCGCTGAACTTAATGCAAAGTGGCCAACGAAATATAGCGATATTGGCGCAGTGTTGCGGCTACCAATCGGAACAGCGATTTAATCAACGTTTTCGCAGTCAGTTTGGTTTAAGCCCCAAAGCGTATTTACACACTCTTGGTATGCGAGGTAAAG
This sequence comes from Vibrio sp. 2-2(8), assembly GCF_963888495.1. Taxonomy (NCBI): domain Bacteria; kingdom Pseudomonadati; phylum Pseudomonadota; class Gammaproteobacteria; order Vibrionales; family Vibrionaceae; genus Vibrio; species Vibrio sp. 2-2(8). The sequence continues at coordinate 280,664 of NZ_CAWPJM010000051.1, forward strand.
GTACGCCAGATAAAGAGACAAAAAAACAGCCCATTTTATCCAATGAGCTATTTTAAGATTGAGGGTAGATCAAAGCGGTTTAGACACTTCATCAACCAAATACAAAATGGATTGATATGGAATGCCGCTGTGGTGCGACAGGCCAATTTCACAGGTACGGCTATTACTGAATCCGCGTTCGCAGTGAGCAGGAACTTGCTCTTTGAGCGGATGAACGGCCGCAGCATTCAGTTCTGGCGTGGTAAAGCCTTTATCGCCCGCCCAGCCGCAGCATTGAATATGCTCTGGCACAATCACTGTGCTGACGCAGGTTTGGGTCAATTTGAGCATGTCGGCTTCCAACCCCATTTTGCGCGCACTACAGGTGATATGCAGCATCACAGTTTCTTCTTTGGCTTTGATCGCTAAAGAATCCAGCAGATACTTATTGACAAAACCGACGGGTTCTAAGATCTCCAGTGGTTTAGTAAATTGTTCAATACTGCGTTTTGCACACGGGCTGGTGTCCATCAATACCGGATATCGCCCTTGTTGGCTAGCTTGCCATAACGCGGCTTCTAACTGCTGCGCTTTGGACTGTGCAAGCTCATTCATTCCCTTGCTGTCATAGGGCATACCACAACATTGGCTGTTGAGCTCGTTAGGTAGGATCACCTCATATCCTGCTTTGTTAAGCAGTGATAAGGTCACTTCGGTTAATGGCCGCTGATCGCCCGCGCTGTTTTGTTGGCCCATATTTCGGCTCGCACAAGAGGGTAGATAGACGACTTTTTTCTCACGGCGCGGCAGGTTTTCTACTGCAATGGTTAAGTTCTGATGATTGGCTTGCGGCAGTTGTGGATACCAAATAGGCGTTTTGCCTTTGCTGAGTTTACGCAAGCCGTTGGTTGCGCCGCCGACTAACTTGTCGCCCAGCCATTTGCTCGCCAATTGGTTGGCACTGAGGCCGATTTTAGCCACGGCTGTGGTGGCGGCAAAGTGATCCGCTGTCCATGTAGCAATGGGGATGAATTTTTGGTATTTCGCGGTGCGCAGCTTTTTCACTAAATCGCCAGTGTTGATACCAACAGGGCAGCGCTCAGCGCATAAGCCAGTTGCGGCGCAGGTGTCTAATCCTTGGTATTCAAAGACTTTTTCAAGCTCAGAAGCTTCTACCGTTTCACCTTGCGCGCGTCGACGTTGTAGCTCGCGGTACAAGACGATTCGTTGACGGGGCGAGAGCGATAGTGTGCGAGATGGACAAACAGGTTCGCAAAACCCGCATTCGATGCAGCGATCGACCAAGGCATCGGCCGCTGGCATCGGCTTTAGGTTAGCTAGGTGAGAACGCGGATCATCGTTGATTATAACGCCGGGGTTGAGCAAGCCTTGTGGGTCAAACAGGGTTTTGATTTGTTGCATTAAGGCGTAACCGTCTTTGCCCCATTCCAATTCCACATACGGTGCCATGTTGCGGCCCGTGCCGTGCTCGGCTTTGAGTGAGCCTTGATATTTCACTGCCACTAGCTCGGCCACTTCATCCATAAATGCGCCGTAGCGGTCGATTTCACTTTGGCTATCAAAGCCTTGTGTAAAGACAAAATGCAAGTTGCCTTCCAGAGCGTGGCCGAAGATGATGGCTTCGTGATAGTGGTAGTGATCAAACAAAGCCTGCAAGTCGCGCACACCATTAGCAAGGCTTTCTACCGGAAACGCCACATCTTCAATGATGACGGTTGTCCCTACTTCGCGCACTGCGCCCACGGCAGGGAACATCCCTTTGCGAATACCCCATAAGGTTGCCACTGTTTTGGTATCAGAGGTGAATGGTACGGATTCGATGATCTGGTAGTCGCTTAGTGCTGCCATCACGGCGCTGCATTGCGAATGAAGGGCCGCGTGATCGCTGGCGTGAGACTCAATTAGCAGCGCCGCGGCTTCTAGATCCAATTGCGCAATAAATGCGGGCATGCCAGCTTTGTCAGCGACAGAGCGCATCGCGCGTCCATCCATCATTTCCACTGCCGCAACTGGGGTTTTGGACAGGGTCGTAACCGCTTGGCTAGCCTGCTCAATATCAGCAAAGACAAGCAGCGCCGAGGCTTTGTGCGCGTGCTCAATGACGGTGTTGTAGGTGATGTCGGCAATAAAACCGAGTGTGCCTTCCGACCCAATCATCAAATGTTCAATAATTTCAATCGGATCAGAGTAATCAACGAGAGCATTTAGGGCGTAGCCAGTGGTGTTTTTTAGGCGATATTTGTGGTGAATAAGCTTTGATAATGTGTGATTTTGCGCCGTTTGTGCATGAAGTTGAGCAATACCTTCAATCAATTCGGGTTTAGCGATTTTGAATGCAGCGATGCTTTCTGGGTTTGCGGTGTCGAGCACGGAACCGTCTGCGAAGACGATCTTCATACTATCGACAGTACGGTAAGAATTTTGCGCGGTGCCGCAGCACATACCACTGGCGTTATTGGCGGCGATTCCACCAATTTTGCAGGTGTTGATTGAGGCTGGATCTGGGCCGATTTTGCGTTGAAAAGGGGCAAGGTATTTGTTGGCATCAGCTCCGATGACCCCCGGTTGTAGGGTGATTTTTTTTCCCTCATCGTGAATGCGATGGCCGCGCCAGTCATCGGTTAAGGCGATCAAGACCGAATCAGAAACTGCCTGACCAGATAAACTGGTGCCAGCGGCGCGAAACGTGCAGTGAACGCCAAGCTCGCGGCAGCTTTTAATGGCAAAAATGACCTCATCAAGGCTTTGTAAGCGCAGCACAATTTTCGGCACCAAGCGATAGAAACTGGCATCAGTGCCATAAGCAAGGCGTTTTGCCTGCTGCGTGATGATGCGCTCAGGGTCGATGCGTGTAGCGAGTTGCGTTTCCAGTTGACGATAGGTGGCGTCTGAAAGAGTGCTGGCCATCATTGTTTCCCATTTTAAATTGAGGTTGTGGATAGGTTAACGTGCGGCTACCGTCGGTTTGTCATCATGAGATTAAAGTTTGACTAACGAGTCTCGTGACAAATCGGCAATGGTTTTCGCTCCGGTTAAGGTCATGGCAACGCGCATCTCTTTTTCATACAAGTCGAGCAAGTTCTCAACGCCGCTTTGACCTTGCGCCGCCAATGCATAAACAAACGAGCGACCCAGCAGCGTGCAGTCCGCGCCCAGTGCCAGCATGCGTACCACATCAAGCCCAGTGCGAATCCCAGAATCGACCAGAATTTTCAGGTCACCCTTCACCGCATCAGCAATTGCAGGTAAGGCTTTGGCGGTTGACAACACTCCATCAAGCTGGCGACCACCGTGGTTGGATACGATAATGCCATCAGCGCCAAATCGCACCGCGTCTTTGGCATCTTCTGTATCTAGAATGCCTTTAATGATCATCGGGCCGTCCCAAAAGTCGCGGATCCACTCTAAATCTTTCCATGAAATGGAAGGATCAAAATTTTCACCAAGCCAACCAATGTAGTCTTCCAATTTAGTCGGCGTGCCACGGTAGGCAGAAATATTGCCTAAATCGTGTGGCTTGCCGAGCAAGCCGACATCCCACGCCCAGCTTGGGTGTTTCATCGCTTGAAACACTCGGCGCATCGCCGCATTAGGGCCGCTCATGCCAGAATGCATGTCGCGGTAACGCGCGCCGGGAACGGGCATATCCACGGTAAACACGAGGTTTTTTACCCCCGCGGCTTTGGCGCGATCCAACACATTTTTCATAAAGCCGCGATCTTTAAGCACGTAGAGTTGAAACCAAATTGGTCGAGCCAGCGCCGCTGATACTTCTTCGATCGGGCAAACCGATACGGTGGACAGTGTAAAAGGAATGCCTTTATTTTCAGCCGCGCGCGCCGCTTGCACTTCGCCGCGCCGCGCGTACATACCAGTTAAACCTACAGGGGCAAGGGCGATCGGCATTGCAAGCTGTTCGCCAAACAGTTGTGTTTCTAAACTGAGCTCTGACATGTCATTAAGCACGCGTTGGCGCAGTGCGATGTCAGCTAAATCCGCGGTATTGCGTGTGAGCGTGTGCTCACCGTATGAGCCACCATCAATATAATGAAACAGAAAAGGAGGCAATTTCGCTTTCGCGGCAGCGCGATAGTCGGTGGAGGCTGAAATAATCATAGATTGAATCCTAATTTGTACAGAGCCGCCGCCTAGCGAGCTCTGCATTTATTACACAAGATTAATGGTTATAAAAACCAAGTTGATACCAAATCACATTACCAAACTTAGGGTTGCGGGGTCATTAGTACATCGGTCATATTAAAGCCGTAAATCACCACTAAACCGATAAGGCCAGTCATCACAAGGTAGTAGAAAGTTGGGATAATGGTTTTGCGCAGCGTCGCTCCTTCTTGGCCCAATAAACCGACCGTTGCTGATGCCGCGACGACGTTGTGAATCGCAATCATATTGCCCGCCGCTGCGCCAACAGCTTGTAGCGCAATGATCATCACACTGGAGATAGAGAGTGTTTGCGCCACTTCAAACTGGAACTGGCTAAACATCATGTTCGACACCGTATTTGAGCCTGCGATGAACGCCCCAAGTGCACCAACGGTGGCACTTAATGCAGGGAAGGCATCACCGACTAAACCCGCGGCAAAATTGGCGGTAGTGACAGGCATGCTCGCAAGCTCTGCGCCATTGACGCCAGAGTTAATAAAAATGCGCACCATAGGGATAGTAAATACCAACACAAAGCCCGCACCGATCAGCGTTTTGCTTGATTCACCGAATGCTTTGATGAGTGGTGTCGCACTGCGTGACTGCAATATTACTGCCAGTAACGCGACAAAAACCAAGATGCCACCGGGAAGATAAAGCGGTTGAATGGCCGTGCTGACGCCCGTTTCAGCCAGAATGTTGTTAAAGGATAGGCTCACTCCAGCCAGCAGTGACTTAAATTCGCTGCTCACACGGCTTGCCACAAGGATAACCGCGAGCAGAACATAGGGAGTCCAAGCCAATGCAAGGCCCATCGGTTTAGCCTTGATCTCTTCAATATCAATTTTTAATGAGCCTAACCACTCTGCGGGCCACGATTTCTCTTCTGGAAAATCCCATTGTGATTTGGGTACTAAAAAGCCTTTTTTCGCGGCCGTGACAACCAGTGCCAAGCTGATCAAGCCACCGATTAATGAGGGAAATTCTGGGCCAAGAAAGACGCCCGTTAGCGCGTAAGGCACAGTAAAAGCCAAGCCAGAGAAAATCGCAAAAGGCAAAATATCTAACCCTTCGGTCCAGCTTTTGTTTTTACCGAAAAAGCGCGTCAACATCATCGCCATTAATACTGGCATCAATGTACCGACTATCGCATGGGTGATGGAGACACTGGCGGTGATTTGCTGTAAATACACATCCCAACTTGAACCGTTGCTGATCAGCGTTTCGGTGATGTTGTGCGTATCTAACCCCTTGTTCACCCCAACAATAATGGGCGTACCCACTGCGCCGAAAGAGACAGGAGTGGATTGGATCATCATCCCCATCAATACGGCAGCCAAAGCGGGAAAGCCAATCGCAACCAGCAACGGAGCCGCGATAGCCGCCGGTGTACCAAAACCAGAAGCGCCTTCAATAAAAGAGCCAAAACACCACGCAATGATAATGGCTTGCACACGGCGATCAGCCGAAACATCAGTAAAACCGTTACGAATGGTGGTGATAGCACCAGTGTGTTTTAAGGTGTTGAGTAGGAATATTGCGCCAAACACAATCCAGAGCACGGAAATCGTGATACCGAACCCTTGCAAAACAGAAGCGAGCACGCGGTTTGCCGACATATCCCAAAATGTGAGGGCGATGGCCACAGTTAATGCAAAGGCCACGGGCATCGCCTTTTTCGCAGGCCAGTTGAGCCCGACTAAAAGAATCGCTGCTACCACAATGGGGGAGAAGGCCACTAGTGCCAGTAAGGTTTCGTTCATTGGATACTTCCTCGTAAAGTGTGCTCTTCGTACTAACTCTAAATAGTAGGATAGTTGAAGAGCAGACATCCTGTAGGGGCTACAGACCTTTCGGCCACGTCGGGTAGCTAAATTATTATATTTGTGATGTTTTTGTTAATTTGGGGTAAATTTACTCCTTTATTTTTTATGGATATAGGGAAATAATGAAAATAATTAATTCCAAAATTGACATAATAAAATGCGAGCAGACGACCTAATATTGTTTTCACAAGTGATGGAACTGGGAAGTTTTAGTAAAGTAGCAGAACAGAATAGCCTTACAAATTCGGTAGTTAGTAAAAGAATGGCTCGTTTAGAAGAAGAGTTAGGCGTGCAGCTATTATATCGAACTACGCGTAAATTAACCCTGACCGAAGCAGGCAAGGCACTGTTACAGGGTGCGAAAAATGTGAAGCTTGCCACTCAAGAAGCCGTCGATGCGGTGGCTGGGTTTGGTGAAAATGTCAGCGGCCACATCAAAATGTCTGTACCCACCATATCAGGCGATCTAATTTTGGCTGACGCGGTTGCGGAATTTTGCAATTTACACCCCGGCTTAACGGTAGACATGTCACTTGATAACCGTTTTGTTGATTTAGTGGAAGGAGGCTTTGACCTAGTGATCCGCACTGGTTATTTGGAAGATTCAAGCTTAATCGCGCGGCATATTTTAGACTCACAGTGGGTTGTGTGCGCTTCTCCCTCTTATATTGCGAAAAATGGAAAGCCGTTAAAACCGGAAGATTTAGTCAACCACAACTGCTTTCAATATGCCTACCAAACCACAGGCGCGAGCGAGTGGGAATTTAAAGGTCGCAAAGGAAACTACATTGTCACAGTGTCGGGCTGCTTCTCTACGGATAATGCCACGGCACTGAGAAAAGCGGCTTTAGGCGGCCACGGCATTGCTTATGTACCGCGCTGTTTGGTTTATCATGATTTTCGGAACGGCCAGCTAGTGGATATTTTCCCGGAACAAGTGGGCAAAAAATTGGGTATATATGCCGTGTATCCCTTTACTCGCCAACCCCCGAATAAAGTCCGCTTGCTGATAGAGCACATCCGCGCCCGCTATTTGACTATTTCACACTATTTTTGAGTGTCGACTTATGTAAAGCATGCCTTCAGTTTATTTTGTAAAGGATGTCTTCGGTCTGTATACCGTTCTGTTCCTCCCCCTTTTAGGGGGAGGTTAGGAGGGTACTGCCAGCAACCAAGAAACACCCCACCCTCCCCTTGAAGGGGAGGGAATCAGTTTCGTGATCGTTGAGAGTGTGCTATTTATTATGATTGGTATGGCTTACTAAAACACTTTTGCCCCATAGTGTTTTAACGTAAATACTCAGTTATGGGGCAGGCCTCAGAATTTAAGATACTTTTTCTTATGATAACTAGCCGTAAATGGTCACATCTCTACTACATTGGTAGCAAAATGATTTTTCCATGTAAGTTCGTAGATTTAGACTCGATTAGCTTGATAGCATCCTGAACCTGTTCCAATGGAATACAACGATCTACATCTAGTTGTATTCCATTGGTGATGAAATGGTCTAGCATTATTGAAAATTTTTCACGCCGGATATCTTTACCAACAGCATTCTCCCAGTAACGTAAGAAAAATGTACTGAAGTCAATGTTTAGGTTCTTCGCATACTCAAAGAAGCGAGGCTCATAGAACTCCAGAGAAAGAGTTCCATAGTTGATATACCGTCCATTATCGCCGATTGTATGAATCAGCTCCGTTCCTTCTTTGCCTCCAATAGCGTCGAATGCAATATTGGGGCTAGGCAAATCAAGTTGCTGTATTTGAGTGAGTAGGTCTACTTTTGCATCTATTACATGGTTTGAATCGTATGGATAATTTTCAGGTTTCGACGTTACGACAATAAGAGTGAACCCTAGCGATGAAGATAGCTGTGCAAAAATTTTACCTATTGAAGAACTTCCAGCGTTGATAATCAGTACATCTTCTTTCTTCAACTGAGCAATTTCGGCGGTTAAAACCCACGCTGTTAGCGCATTTATATACAACTGGCACGCATAGCCGTTGTCCAGATGCGGCGGAATGATGAAGAGGTTATCTGGTGAGACATCTATATATTTCTGCCAAGTACCGCTGGTAGCCACGACAACACTTTGCCCTACCATAAATTCTGCATAGTTGGAGTCGATGATTTGCCCAACAGCTTCAAATCCGGGTACTCTGGGCGGCTGATGACTATGCCTGTATTGACCTACACCATGAATAGACAACAAGTCGCTTGGATTAATATTAGTTGCTTCGATTTTTACTCTGATTTTATCTTCTTCAAGCGAATCCAAAGATACATGTTCAATCGTCAATGAATCTTTCGGTTGACCGAAACAGAGCTGGTGAATTCTTGTGTTTGTAGTGGTGTTAGACATTTTGTGGTTTTTGGTCGATAAATTCTTCAAGTATCATACGTTAAGCTGGCATTTTTATCATAAATGTCCAGCTTTATGCTGACTCTTCTTTGTCGAGTAGACGACACCTGTTACCAAGTGTCGTCCCTCTAAGAACCCAGCGTGCAACTTTCACCGCACTAGGCTCAAGCCTTCACGAAGGCACCAGTTGGCACCCAGCAACTTATAAAGCAGTGAGAGCAGGCTCATGCCAAGAGTTGCGACTTTGCCTCTTTGACTTTCTCTTTGCCAAGTATTCTTGGTGTTGAGGATCAAAAGGTGTAGCGGCACTCCTGATTTTCACATGTCTCTCTATCGGCACAAAGTCCGCTAAGGTACTGGATAGTGAAGGTATTCCAGTTTGTTTTAGGTTTCAGCCAATAATTCCGGGACATGAGAAATTCTTCAGTCACGTTCTAGATTTAGCCGCTTCGTCTAGTGTAAAACACATTTCTGCTGAGTATTTAAAGTGCCCTATAGATGCAAACAAAAAGTTTGGCAGTAAGTTAATCGACATATTGAAAGGGAACCCTATTGGTTATTATAAAAAACTTGGCGCACTAAAACAGGGGGGAGAATACATACTTCCAGCTAACTATAGAGTGCCTAACTTAACAGAAATAGCAGTCCAAACTAGGTCTAAAGGTATGAGTTTTGGTTTTGCGGATAATGACTTGCTTCTACACTCGGATGGCAATGCATGCTGTGCTGCTTCAAACTTGTATTTAGAAAATGCTAATTATTTCACGGCTAACATCGTCTCATTAGCAAAATCAAAGTCTATAGGCGAAAAGTTATATTTTGAAGATTACCTATCTGGGTGGGTCCCCAATAGTGCGATATCTACCTATCTAAATTCAAAGGCTCGACTTTCAATTATAGACACAGCCCAACCCGAATGGTTGAGCTATCTCCGAGAGATGTGGGCTGGAAAGTTAGGTGTTTACAATCCCGAGTATTTCGATGGTATTGAAAAAACAAATGAAGTGGATAACTATGATTTACCTGTTTTTGTTAGAACAGTTTCAAAATACTCTGATATACGTGATCTGAATAATCAATATATTCAATCGACTTCGAAATCATGCAATATCTTGAGTAAAAGAAAGCAGTTAAGTGAAGTGTCAGTTCTTTAGCGCGTTATGTAATACATGGCTCTATCATCGGGATTTTTGGTACCCTTGAAGAGTGAGCCTCATTATTTCTTATTATGCCAAAGACCTATATTTGTTTTTACTCTAACTTGTTTCTGTCCAATTATATGCTCTAGAGTGGAAGCTGATACCGTTCTGTTCCTCCCCCTTTAAGGGGGAGGTTGGGAGGGGGTGCTGCCAGAAACCAAGAAACACCCCACCCTAACCCTCCCCTAAAAGGGGAGGGAATTAGTTTCGTGTTTGTTGGAGTTGTACTAATTGTGGAAAAGGAGGCCGTTTAGGGCTGAAAGGTTTATGGGGCTTGTTTTGAATTATGCGGTTTTAAAATGTCAGCCAGCACGGAAAATGGTTTGGGTACTGGCTGAATTTTCGTGGTTAAACGATTTTAGGTTGGCCGTCGGAAGCGGTAGCGCCACCATCGACGGGTAAATTGACACCATTGATAAACGATGCATCGTCGCTGGCTAAAAAGGCCACTGCGGCGGCAATTTCGCTCGGTTCTGCGGCGCGTCCTAGAGCGATGCGCTCGTTAAATTTATCTCTAATCTCTTGCGACCAACCATTGGTCATATTGGTTTTAACTAAGCTTGGGCACACGGCGTTAATTCGCACGCCAGCGGCACCGTGGTCTAACGCCATGGCGCGAGTGAGGTTGACTACCGCGCCTTTACTTGCGCAGTAAAATGCGGCACCCCAGTCGCCACCTAAGCCAGAGACTGAAGCGGTGTTGACTATGGTCCCCTGCGTTTTTAGCAGTTCAGGTAAGGCAAATTTAGAGCAATACACGACGCCATCAATATTCACCGCTGATATTTTCTTCCAATCTTCAATACTGCTTTCTAAGACGGAGCCGGGGATGTGGATGCCCGCATTGTTGACTAAAATGTCGAGTTTACCGAAGCGTGATACGGCGCTATCGATCATGGCTTTTACTTTTTTAGGATCGGAGACGTCAATCACTTGCGCCGCGACGCGTGTTGAGTCAAAAGTTTCGATGGCGGTGGCGAGCTGCTCTTCATTCCAGTCGGCCAGTACTACATTGGCCCCTTCATCATATAAACGCTGTGCTATCGCAAAGCCGATGCCGTTGGCAGCACCCGTGACTAAAGCGACTTTATGGGTTAAACCATTCATATTGTTTCTCCTTCGATATGCTCAAAAATTGGATCTCGATTTTCTTGTGTTCTGGGTAGCATCAACTTGTAGTTGTCGCTGTAATCAACGGGGATAGCGATGACAGCAGGTCCTTGAGTTTCCATGGCTTGATGCAGCATAGGCATCAGTTGATGACGTTCGGTCACGGCAAAGCCTTGCGCGCCAAATGATTCGGCATACGCTTTAAAGTCTATCGGGCCAAATTTTATTCCGGACGGGCGTTGATACTTTTTCATCTCTTGTATCTCGACCATGTTGTAGGCGTTATCGACCCAGATGATATGTACAATGTTGCATTTTAGGCGGACGGCAGTTTCTAACTCCATGCTTGATTGCATGAAGCCGCCATCACCAGAAACAGAGACCACTTTGGTGCTGGGTTTAAGCAGGTTTGCACCAATCGCCCAAGGTAGGGCAACGCCCATGGTTTGCTGACCATTTGAAATCAGCATTTGACGGGCGCGAAAACAGCTTAAATAGCGCGCAATCCAGATATGGAAGCTGCCCATATCCAGACACAAAGTGGTGTCTGGGGTAATAATGGATTGCATCGCTTTGATTAAGGTTAATGGATGAAACCCATGCTGAGATTGACGAGTAGGGTAGGATTTTATTATCTGCCGCTGTTGCGCCACTTCCTCTAAAATCGATAAGGCTTTGGGAGAGAGGCGTGCGAAATTGGTGACACAATCGGTCATATCATCCAGTGATTGAACGATGTTGCCGACAATTTCTACGCAAGGTTGGTAATTGAGCTGATACTCTGCTGGTTCAATGTCTAAGTGGATGATTGGGGACTGTTTTGCGTTCCAAAGCTCTGGGTCGTACTCGATAGGGTTAAAACCAATAGTGACAATCAGGTCAGCATCTTGCAGCAATACATCTCCGGGCTGATTGTTAAATAAACCTACGCGGCCAGCGAAATGGTGATAATAGTTAATATCAACTGCTCCAGCGGCTTGATAGGTTCCGACTACAGGCAGTTGAGTGGTGCGCAAAAAACGGCTGATGGCTTGAGCATTTTCAGCGCGACTGGCGTGTAAGCCGAGTAAGACGACGCAGCGCTGTGACTGCTCGATTCGGGTAATGGCTTCTTCGATCGCTTCTGGGTTGGCTTGGCTTGAATGAACATTACGTGATGGAACAATAATATCGGTGAGAGTGTGGTCGGATAACACATCTTGGGGAATGCTAACGAAACATGCCCCCGGTCGGCCTGATTCTGCCGTGCGAAAGGCATTTGCCATCACTTCGCTGGCGGCATCAACATGTTGAATTTCTGCACTGGATTTTGTGATAGAGCGGAAAATACTGACGGTATCCATACTCTGGTGCGTTTGCTTTTGTTGGTCTGCGCGTTTGACCGCGCCGCCGATAGCGACCAGCGGGTCACCTTCTGAATTGGCAGTGGCAACCCCTGAAACCAAGTTGCCACAGCCCGGGCCTGAGGTCACCATGGTGACTCCGGCTTTGCCGGTTAAACGGCCGATGACGCCGGCCATAAAGGCCGCATTGGCTTCGTGACGCACTGGGATCATTTGAATATTGGTGTCTTCAATGGCGTCAAATAACCGATCAATTTTGGCCCCCGGAATGCCAAAAATATAGCGGACACCCAAAGATTCCAGCTGTTGAGCGATTAATTGAGCGCCATTTCTAGTGGTAGGTTTTGTATTCATTTTTATACCCTTATTGTTGACTGACGTTGACACTTCTTGACGAAGTGGTGGTGCTATCTGGCGGCTTTTTTCAATTCAATTCTTTTTCTCCTGTTCAGCGCTATTTTTCCGCTTTTTCAATCGCGGTTCGGATGTCATTGGGAGCTAGGTTGGCTTTAAGGAAATCTAGCGAAGTCGGGGTATCAATTACCAAGCGCGATACTTTGCCAATTTGTAAAAAGCCCGACGAAATAGAGTAGTCCTGTATGTGGCCGCCGCCTTTTCTATCTTCGGTAATGAAATGTTCGTGATACCCCGGAACGTTAATACCTGTGGTGTATTGCGGGCTTCTAAAACCGGCGATAACGCCTTGTTTGAAGGTGAAATTAAATGTGGGCTGCTCTTTTACAACATCCAACATTGGGCGAAATGGGCGAGTTTGACGCGGCACGGTACGCGTTCTGACAAACTGATATAAACCGTCAATGCGTACTGCGCAGAAAATATTGTCACTGGGTACTAGCTCATCAATCAGATGATGAACGTCAGCACGAGACATTTTAGAGGTGATGGGAACTTCGACATCAGGAGTGAAAAAAGTCATGACGGCGAAGGGAGTTTGCTGCGCTAAGTGTGCGGGGTTAGCCGAACCATCGGCTTTTAATTGGAAAACTTCTTTATCAAACGCAATGAGCTCGCCGTCTAATTGATTGAATGTGCCCAAGCCAAAATCGCCATGTTGCAGCAGTTGTTCAACCGTTGTTGCGCCTTCATAAACGCCAGCAATCAACGCACTCATCAACGAAGTTTGGTAAATCTCTCCATCCCCCGTTACATGATGATATTCAGCAAACTCTTTTGCTACATCGAGAGAACAAGCACAAAGCGGAGTGTAGAATCCACGCATGAGAATAACCATTTATGCAATAAAGTGTATATTTAGATTGACTTCTCCACGTGGCTAAATCCAATATAAATAAGATTTATTTCTATATGGAAAAGATATGGAGTTTCGCTATCTCAAGTATTTTGTGGCGGTGGCACAAACGCGCCATTTCACACGAGCGGCTGAAGTGTTAGGTATTGCTCAACCACCGTTGAGCCAACAAATAAAGAAATTGGAGCATGAGCTCGGTACGCTGTTATTCAAGCGTTTACCACGTGGGGTAGAGCTGACCGAGGCTGGGCAAATGTTTTATGTCGATGCGGTTACCATCTTAAATGATGTGGATCGAGCGAAGGCGAAAGTAAAACAGCTGGCGCGTGGAGAAAAAAATGAAGTGCGGATGGGCTTTGCGACTTCGGTTGCGATGAATACCCAAATATTATCCCGAGTGCGGGAGATAAGGGACAATTTTTCAAACGTGAATCTCACTGCGGTTGAGCAAGCGATGCCAGAGTTGGTTGAGCAGCTGAAAGCTAAGCAGTTGGATATAGCATTGGTGCGTTTACCTTGTTATGCCAGTGAGTCTTTACAGCGGGTGGTTTTATTTGAAGAGCCTTTTGTCGCGGTGATCCCTTTAGGGCATCCATTGGCTGGAAAAGATCGCCTTACTTTAGCTCAGTTAAAAAATGAGTACGTTTTGTTGTTTCCTCGTGAAACGGGGCCAGCATTGCATGATGGTATGAAAGCGCTGTTTGACGATGTGGGCATCCGTGTCGATCGACGTTTTTCGGCTCCACAGTTGAGGTCTATGGTTGCAATGGCTCAGGCGGGATTTGGCGTAGCTGTTGTACCCCAATCACTGGCTGAACATATCGATGATTCTGCCGTGATCACTCCTATCGAGGAGATGCCTTTTAACAGCCAAATTGCGGTGCTTTGGGAAGCCAGTAACTTAAATAAGCATGTGCTTAAGGTGGTGAAGGCATTAAGTCACCAAAAATAACATCCCCAGCATGATGATACTGGGGATGAAGCGTGTCAGAGTGGTAAGGTTAATCAGGCTTACTTAGCGAGTTGAATGCAAAAACTCCACTGCTTTATCGGGATAGTCCGTAAATAAACCATCTACTTTTACAGTGTTGTAGAACACATCGAGCATCCCATCAAAGCTGTCGGCATAAGGTGCAATGCGATCGGGTTCTGCGCGGAAGGTATAAGGGTGAACGACTAATCCGGCGGTTTTAGCGGCTTTCATCAATGGCTTGATGATGATGTTTTCTTTGGTTGAAGCGTCGTCAACCAACATAGGTTTCCACGGGCCAATGCCATCGGCGTAGGTAGCGACTTGCTTCATGCCGTTTGCTTCGAACATCCAATCATAGCTGTATGGCTGTGCTTGGTCGCCATCATAGATCATGGTCTCATTCCAATCGGTGTAGGCCATCAATTGAACCAGTTTGAGGTCCATGTTCATTGCTGGAAGCAGTTCATCATTAATGCGTTTTAGCTCGATAGGATCAAAACATTGCAGATAAACGTTCGACTCTTGACTGTCGTAACCATATTCCTTCAACATTTTCAGCACCGCTTTACTGATGTCTTTCCCTTCATGGCGGTGGAACCAAGGCGCTTTGATTTCTGGATAAATACCAATATCGTAACCGAGCGTTTTGTTCAGCCCTTGGATCAGCTCGATCTCTTCCGCTAAGGTTGGGACGGTGAAGTCTGATTTCCAAAGAGGGAAACGGTTGGGGAAACCAGCGGTTTTATTGCCTTTGTCATCGATATTAAAACCTTCAGTTACGCGCAGGCTTTTGATCTCTGCCAGCGTAAAATCGATGGCGTAATAGCGGCCATCACCACGTGCGCGGTCAGGGAAACGCTCTGCAACGTCAGTGACGCGGTCAAGGTAGTGATCGTGTAGAACCACCAATTGGTCATCCTTGGTCATCACGACATCTTGTTCAATAAAATCAGGCTTCATGCCGTAAGCAAGCGCTTTGGCTTCAAGGGTATGTTCAGGCAGATAACCGGAAGCGCCGCGATGGGCTATCACCAATGGTTCTGCTTGAACCCACGCCGAGCTAGCTAAAGTAGCCATGGAAAGTGCGAGTAGTGTCAGTTTCATGTTGTTATCCTTAAAAGTTCCCCCTGACGTTGCAGGGGGAGAGTTTTGATTCAAAGTGAACAGTGCGTAACGCAAATTCAACACATTTAGGTGTCAGATTTATGATGGCGTTGACGCTTTTTCTTCCGCAAGTCTGTCTTTTTCTTTATGGTGAGCGCGCTCGCCAATGTAGGCATACAGCAGACAAAGGATAGAAATACCGCACGAAGCGACTAGGATCATAAAGCCGCCATCCCAACCAAAGTGGTCAACGGTGTAACCCAATACCGCATTTGCCGCTACTGCGCCGCCGAGATAACCAAACAAACCTGTTAAACCAGCTGCGGTACCTGCTGCTTTTTTCGGAGCCAGTTCCAGTGCGTATAAACCAATCAGCATTACTGGGCCATAAATTAAGAAACCAATCGCAACAAGAGCCGCCATGTCGATACCTGGGTTACCGGCAGGGTTAAACCAGTAAATGAGTACCGCAAAGGTAACAAGAACCATGAATAAGATGCCCGCAGGAGCACGACGGCCTTTGAATACTTTGTCGGATATCCAACCACACAATAGCGTTCCCGGAATACCTGCCCACTCATACAAGAAGTACGCCCAAGAAGATTTATCAACGGTGAACTCTTTGGCTTCTTTCAAATAAACAGGAGCCCAGTCCAATACGCCATAACGAATGAGATACACAAAAGCGTTGGCAATAGCGATAGACCACAACAATTTGTTAGAGAAAACGTACTTAAAGAAGATTTCCTTCGCGGTCATCTCATTCTCATGAGATTTATCGTAGTCGTCTGGGTAGTCATCTTTATACTCTTCAATCGGTGGTAAGCCACAAGATTGCGGCGTATCGCGCAGCGTCATCCAAATGAAAATGGCAACTAAGGTCGCAAAAAAGGCAGGAACGTAAAATGCGGCGCGCCAGTCATCGTTAAATGCCCAAAGACCAAACAAGAAAAGGGGACCAATTAAGCCACCGCCGACGTTGTGGGCTACGTTCCATACAGAAACAATTTCCCCACGTTCTTTACGTGACCACCAGTGAACCATGGTACGGCCACAAGCAGGCCAGCCCATACCTTGGAACCAACCGTTTAAGAACAGCAAAATAAACATCGCAGTAATGCTGCCTGTTGCCCACGGCATAAAACCGAAACAGAACATCACTAACGCAGACATTAAAAGGCCTGCACTTAAGAAGTAGCGTGGGTTAGAGCGGTCAGAAACGCTCCCCATTAAGAATTTAGATAAGCCATAAGCAATCGACACAGCGGCAAGAGCTACCCCGAGATCACCGCGGCTAAAACCTTGGTCAATCAAATAAGGCATCGCCAAACTAAAGTTCTTACGAACAAGGTAGTAGCCTGCGTAGCCGAAGAAAATACTGATGAATAACTGCCAGCGCAAGCGGCTATAAGTGCTATCTAGCCGCTCAGTAGCGAGCCTCTCGATATGCGCTTGGGGTTTAAAGATACCAAACATAGTTGACCTCATTAATGTAGTGCGATGGTTCTAAAGCTCGAACGATAAAAAATGTTTCATTCGAAAGAGAACGGCATTGTCGTGTGCAACTGAATGTATTTCTGTGACAAATGTTACAAGGGAATTAATTTGTGCATAAAAACAAATGATTAGTTTTCATTTTTTCATGGTTAGTGCCATTAAATTGAGATGTAATCGTTTTCACTTTTGTTCGCGAGATGTTTGTTTTTGGTTGTTTTGTCGTCAATTAAATCGCAGATAAGGAAAGTTGGCAAAAATTGTTAAACCATGAAGTCACTCGAAACTCACTGTGAGTTCAATGATTCATATCCTTTTTGATTGGAAAGAGAGTGGCAAAATAAGCAAATAGTCCAGTATTCCTACCCAGATTTGACACTGTCTATTGATAATTCTTGCTAGCTTTGATTGGCAATTCATGTGTTACAGAGTGTCGTTCTGTGGCATTGATGCTAATAATACAAAAAGGAAGAATGATGAATAATTTTAATAAAGTCAGTGTATTGGGTTTGCTTTCATTGAGCGGATTGCTTTCTGCTCATGCACAAGCTCATGGTTGGGTTGAATTTCCGAGCGCGCGGCAAAATACCTGTTACTTAGATGGTGGTTTTTGGAGTAATACGATCCCTAATGCAGCATGCCAAGCGGCTTTTGATCAGTCCGGAGCTTATCCTTTTGTACAACGCAATGAAGTTGCGGCCAATGTGGCAAATTATCGTGACATGGCTCATGTTCAAGCTGTTGTTCGCGACGGCTTGTTGTGCTCCGCAGGCAGCAACGCGAAAGCAGGGTTAGATGTTGCTTCACCTCATTGGCAAAAAACGGCCGTGAATTTAGACGCTAATCAACAAATCGAATTAGTCTTTAATGCTACCGCGCCACATAACCCCTCTTATTGGGAGTTTTATCTCTCTAAACCTACTTATACCGGTGAGGCCCCATTAACTTGGGATGATCTGGATCTTATTGATACCAAAGGTAATATCACCGTGGGGACGGATAAAAAATATCGCATCAAGATTACCCTGCCTGCCGATAGAAGTGGTGATGCTGTGCTTTATACTCGCTGGCAACGTATTGATGCCGCGGGCGAAGGTTTTTATAACTGCAGTGATATTAGTTTTAGCGGTGGTGGATCAAATCCAACGGATCCGACAGACCCATCAGAACCTGCGCAGAATCTCAGCGATCTTGGTGGTTATCTTTCACAAGGTTTCGGTCCTGTTGAATCTGGCGATACGGTTCGTTTGCGTACCTTCGATGCCAATGGCAATGAAACGACCGATATCAGCTTAGCGATTTCAGCCAATAATACAGCAACGTGGCCAGCGGAAATGGCAGGTCAGTTTAACCAAGTGAAAAAAGGGGAGTGGTTTATTGGTATTTGGCACCAAGAAATGAATCACTATATGTACGATAGCCAGAATGTGTATGCTAACCGTGTGTTTGCTCCAAACGCGACTTACAGTTATCAGCTTTCTTTGCTAAAAGAGGAAACGCCACAGCCACCTGTTCCCGATAATGCTTGGAATGCGACTAAAATTTATACGTCCGGTGATGTCGTTATGCACAAGCAGCAAACTTGGACCGCACAGTGGTGGACAAAAAATGAAGAGCCCGGAACTACGGGTGAATGGGGTGTATGGCGATAGTATTAAATAGCTATAGTATCGAGTAGTAAAAAGAGGGCATGGCCTCTTTTTACTCTCTAACTCTGGTTTAATAATGGCTTATGAGATGAGGTTATTCACACAATTTGCCTTGTTTTGCTGGTTGGGTTAACGAGTAATCACCTTCTAAACTGCGATAGATTATCGCATTCCAAATGCTGCCATCATCCATTTCAAACTCAATGGCATAATTCACCCCGTTAACCACTTGTGAACGGACATCGATAATGTCTTTTAATTGTGCGTTGCTCTCCATTTGTGCTAAAGCGCTCTTCAACGCTTCTTTAGCTTCGTCGGTAATTTCTGTCGCTTGCCAACCTCCCGGCATCAACTCGCTTGCACAGATGGGTGACGGTACGGCATCTGTTTCCGTCACCATCACGGTGGGCTCTAGAGCCTTAGTACTTTCTGTTTGTGTTTGTTGATCACACCCCGCTAACGCGAGCAAACCAAATAGAGGTAAAAGAAATCGTTTCATTGAGTTGTCCTTTGTTTTTAGAAAAGCAGAAAGGGTTAATCTGAGGAGTTCATATTAACAATTGTGGTGTGAGGAGTCCGTCAAGCTCTGTTAGGTGCGTGATAAATTATGATGATATTTTCTGACAATAAAACGCTATTACTATTTCTTACCAATACTGTCAGTTTTTAACCATAAATAACAAAGCCATTTCAACGTTAGGCTAGGTGTGATGCTCATAAAAAATGCATTACATGACTGTGTGTTTTTATGCCTAGAAAAGTGATCAAGGTTGCAGAGTTGTAAGCTGATCGGCGATAAATTTTACAAATTGATTTCCATCAAAAAAGTGTGGTTTTTATGTGCTACTGTGCGCGCAAATAAAAACTATTACCCCGCCCTACAAAAAGGAAATCACAATGAAAAAAACACTTTGCGGCCTTGCCGTGCTTTCTGCTCTTGTTTCTACGAATGTTTTTGCCCACAAAGAAGGTGACTTTATTGTGCGTGCCGGTCTTGCCGCTGTGGTGCCCAATGATAGCAGCGATGGTATTTTAGGCTCAAATGAAGAGCTTGCTGTGGACTCAAACGTTCAGCTTGGCTTAACAATAGGCTATATGATCACCGACAATATTAGCTTTGAAGTGTTAGCGGCTACACCTTTTAGCCATACTATTTCAACCAATCTTTTGAACTTAGGTGACATTGCTGAAACAAAACATCTACCGCCAACTTTTATGTTGCAATACTACTTTGGTGAAGCGTCATCGAAATTCCGTCCTTATGTTGGAGCGGGCATTAACTACACCATGTTCTTCGATGAAGGTTTTAACAGTACGGGAAGTGGTGCAACCTTAACGGATCTCAAACTCAAAGATTCTTGGGGTTTAGCGGCCAATGCTGGTTTTGATTATATGCTCAACGAACAGTGGTTTTTGAATGCATCAGTTTGGTATGCCGATATTGAAACTGAAGCGACTTATAAGTATCAAGGTGTCGAGCAGAGAACTGATGTGACCATTGATCCTTGGGTATTTATGATAGGCGCTGGTTATAAGTTTTAGTGGTAGCAAGGTGATTAATAGAAGGCAGCGAGCGCTGCCTTTTTCAATTGTCACCCCTAAACCACCGCCTTGGGCGGTGGTGATTGAACCTTGGGGCTATTGCCCGCAGAAGTGCCCATGTTAGAAGTAAACCTCTTATTCACCACAAGTAAGAGGAAACAAAAAACATGGGCG
>NZ_CAWPJM010000052.1:0-283987 GCF_963888495.1 Vibrio sp. 2-2(8)
GATGTCAAGAGTAGGTAAGGTTCTTCGCGTTGCATCGAATTAAACCACATGCTCCACCGCTTGTGCGGGCCCCCGTCAATTCATTTGAGTTTTAATCTTGCGACCGTACTCCCCAGGCGGTCTACTTAACGCGTTAGCTCCGAAAGCCACGGCTCAAGGCCACAACCTCCAAGTAGACATCGTTTACGGCGTGGACTACCAGGGTATCTAATCCTGTTTGCTCCCCACGCTTTCGCATCTGAGTGTCAGTATCTGTCCAGGGGGCCGCCTTCGCCACCGGTATTCCTTCAGATCTCTACGCATTTCACCGCTACACCTGAAATTCTACCCCCCTCTACAGTACTCTAGTGAACCAGTTTCAAATGCGGTTCCGAGGTTGAGCCCCGGGCTTTCACATCTGACTTAATCCACCACCTGCATGCGCTTTACGCCCAGTAATTCCGATTAACGCTCGCACCCTCCGTATTACCGCGGCTGCTGGCACGGAGTTAGCCGGTGCTTCTTCTGTCGCTAACGTCAAATGATGCTGCTATTAACAACACCACCTTCCTCACGACTGAAAGTACTTTACAACCCGAAGGCCTTCTTCATACACGCGGCATGGCTGCATCAGGCTTGCGCCCATTGTGCAATATTCCCCACTGCTGCCTCCCGTAGGAGTCTGGACCGTGTCTCAGTTCCAGTGTGGCTGATCATCCTCTCAGACCAGCTAGGGATCGTCGCCTTGGTGAGCCATTACCTCACCAACTAGCTAATCCCACCTAGGCATATCCTGACGCGAGAGGCCCGAAGGTCCCCCTCTTTGGCCCGTAGGCATCATGCGGTATTAGCCATCGTTTCCAATGGTTATCCCCCACATCAGGGCAATTTCCTAGGCATTACTCACCCGTCCGCCGCTCGCCACCCAAGGAACAAGTTCCTCTGTGCTGCCGCTCGACTTGCATGTGTTAGGCCTGCCGCCAGCGTTCAATCTGAGCCATGATCAAACTCTTCAATTAAAGTTTTGTTGGTCCTAAGACCGGCTCAATGAATACTGACTTCAAAACTGCTCTTACTCGAAAGTAAAAAAGTAATTTTAAAGCTATTGTTGTTCCAACAGAACAACAATGAATTGACTGTGCCAAAATCAAGTAAACTTGATTCTGATTGGTCACTCAGTTCATTGATAAATCTTTTTTGATTATCATCAACGAGTGCCCACACAGATTGATAGGTTTATATTGTTAAAGAGCGTTCTTCTCTGGCTTGCCGAGGCTTCCTTTGAAGAGGCGGCCATTCTAGCGAGATAATGAAAAGTGTCAAACACTTTATTAAATTATTTCGTCTTACTGATTTGACCTACTGATTGGCTGGCTGGTTGGGCTTGAAGCCTTACTGGCTGTGCCGTGTCAGTGAGGCGGCATTATAGGGAGAACGAAGATGAGTGCAAGCAGTTTTTAGAAAAAAGTACCTTCTGATAGCTCAAGTGAACAAAAAGACACCAAAGCGTTAAATATCGATTAATTAGCGACCTATTTCCCTCTCTAAATCTCCTTGCTATCACCAGAGCATTGAGGTGACACACTTCATATTGCGTGCTTTTCTTCGTCAATGAAAGCTCGCACTGAGGCAGTACAAAGAAGCATATTACTCATCACTATCGAAGAAATAAGAGATTCTAGAGCGTGGGTTAAGATAGTCTCGGATTTTATCCGGAAGTTTATGCGGAAGAATGGCATTAACAATTTTCAAATCTCGATCAGCTAAATCAATAATGGGCGCTTGGGTTCGCGGAACCGAAGGGTCGTAAATCAATACATTAGGATATAGTAAGTGACTGGCGTTTACGGAGATGACTAACCCAACCATATTGTTAGAAAGCTGAACAACGGTTCCCGGAGGGAAAACGCCCATAAATTTAACTAATACGTTTAAGTTTTCGTTACTATATAAATGATTACAATGCTTATACATATAGGAAAGTGCAATATAAGGAATCTTCTGCTCTGCAACGATATTGGGATGACACAAATTATCAAATACATTCGCGACCGTAATGACCTGTGAAAGCTCATCAATAGCCGCTTCCTTTAAACCAAGCGGATACCCACTGCCGTCATTGAGTTCATGATGCTGTTCTATTACTCTCTTTGCACTTTCTGGAAAGCTATCGATATGACTCGCAATATCCAAACCATACTTAGTATGTAATTTGAGATAATTTTGTTCGGGCTCTGTCAGTGTTGTTTTCTTTCTAACAATCGCGGTGGGAACCTTAATTTTGCCTATATCATGAAACAGCGCAGCAAAAGCAAGTTCTTTGATTTTTTGAGCATCATACCCTTTCGCTTTTCCTATCATCATTGCAATGACCGAAACGTTGAGTGAATGAAAGTAGATGTCTTCAAACTCACTTTTGCCATTCATTAAATGCAGCGTAACGCTATCTTCACTCAGTAGCTTATCGACGATATCTTCAACCAAAATTGAAGCTTCATCTATCGCATCCTCTGGCCGATTGCGTATCTTGTTCATTACCGCACGCATACGGGATAGAGAACGCTCAAACTCTTTTTCACAGTTTAGAACTCGCCGACGATATGCGTTCAACTTTTCAATCCGTTTCTGCTTCTCTTCCCACAATTTTTCAGCCTCACTCTCCATCTCTGAAGATTCTTCTATGGCTTCCGGCTGCGTATTGACAGGTAAGGGTTGAGTATCGCTTTGCGCAGGATTGATATAAACATGTTGAATCCCCAAGTGTTTTATCAATTGAATCTGTTCTTGGGATTTAATCTTAAAGCTATTAAAAAGAAAGGGGTGTTCGTTCCACTTTACGGGCAACTTAATGTGCAGGCCAGGCTGCAATCTATCTACTGTGATTTTTATGCTTGCCACAATTTATATAACACCTTAAGTACTAAGTAGTTAATGAGTTTAAAAGAAGTCACTCAAAAGTTCATCAACTACATATTAGTAGTGTTGATATAAATGTGTATGGCTAGAAGCAAGAAATGTGCGCTGTTCAATATAGAAGTATGTGAAGGCTATCAAAAGAGTCCCATTCATCTAAGATAGTGGACTATTATTTCGAGGACAAAAACAACAAAGCCCCGACTTTCGTCGAGGCTTTGTTGTTTAAATTATGGTACCGGTGGGCGGACTTGAACCGCCACTCCCGAAGGAAACGGATTTTGAATCCGTCGTGTCTACCAATTTCACCACACCGGCATCTTGGGCATTGCCCTTTGATGGTTGGCATTATACGTAAGAAAGTTATTGGCGCAATAACAAAATATTGAAATACAAATCGTTTGCCGATATTTTCGCCACAAACCTTCAAGCTGTGCGTCTCTTCTCTTTTCAGATCCTCTCCGAGGCTATATGCTGCTGCAATTTCGCGAATACAAAAGATGTTTAGATATGATGAGTAACTCTATTTCTCTACCGCCTGCCGGATTACTACGCCGATTTGGTGCGCTCATTTACGATGCATTAATCATCATTGCTCTTGAGATGATGGCTGCTGGTGTTGTCGTTGCTATATTAGAAGCTCTCGTTGCGTTGAATGTGATGGGCTATGGCTCGTATGCAGATGTCAGCGACCTTCTCACTCGTCATCCCATTTGGAGCTATGTTTACACATTTTACCTTGCCGCTGTCTGGGTCTACTTCTTCGTCTTTTTCTGGACAAGAGCAGGCCAGACATTAGGGATGCGTGCTTGGCGACTTTTGATAATTAACGAACAAGATGGAAATTCAATCAGCGCCACGCAAGCTTTAATACGTTTGTTCACCTCAGGCTTTGGCTTGGCAAACCTCACCGTACCCTTTGATCAACAAAAAAGAGGGTTCCAAGATATTTGGGCCAAAACGAAAGTAGTGGTACTTCCTAAAGTTAATTGAGTCGGAATAACAAAAAGGAAGGACAAACCTTCCTTTTTGTTGATAGTTCTTACCTGTCATTTTTAGAGTTTTCGTCTTAACAACATTACGGCAACGCTGAGAAACACCAAACTTGGTGCGACGGCACCAAACACTGGTGGGATACCATAAACAAGACTCAGTGGGCCGAAAAACTCACTGGAAATATAAAATGTAAAGCCTGCAATCACGCCTGACAAAATCCTTGCGCCCATAGTAACGCTGCGCAATGGCCCAAAAATAAACGACAGTGCCATTAGCATCATCACAGCAATAGAAAAAGGTTGAGTAATTTTACGCCACAACGCCAGATCGTACCGTGAAGCATCTTGCTCCGACGTTTTTAAATAGCTGACATAATCATACAAGCCACTCAGTGACAACTCTTCAGGCTTGACCGTGACAACCGCCAGTTTGTCTGGAGCTAATGAGGTCGTCCAAAGGTATTCAGGTAATGTTTGCTTTGTTATCAATACATCATCGCGCATGTCGGTGATTTGAACATTTTTCATTACCCATTGATTGTCTTTATCGTAATCCACCTCTTCGGCAAAAAGGATGTTTTGCAAACTCTTATTGTTATCAAAGCGCCACATATTTAAGCCATAGAGTTTGTTGTCATCAATTTTACCAATAAAGATAAAATCATTCACATCGCGCGCCCACACACCGCTGCGCACTGAAACAATACTACCGCCAGAGAGAGAAAAAGCTCGCAGATCTCGCGCCATCTTCTGCGCTTGGGGTGCTCCCCATTGGCCAAGTAAGGTGACAATGATCATTAATGGCACTGCGGTTTTTAATACCGACATACCGATATTAAGCTTAGAAAACCCCGCAGCTTGCATGACAACGAGCTCAGAACTTGATGCCAACATACCTAACCCAATCAACGCACCGAGTAAGGCGGCCATAGGAAAAAACATCTCGATATCACGAGGAATGCTCAACACCACAAACAGTAAAGCTTGCAGTAAATCGTAGCTTCCTTCCCCGACTTTTCTCAATTGCTCAACATATTTGATAATGCCGGACAAACCAACAAAGGTCGCCAGCACTAACGAGGTTGTCGCAACAATAGTACGGCCGACGTATAAATCTAAAATCTTAAACACGCGTTATGCTGCCTTCTTTAGTCTTAGTTTATCTTTGAAGCGCCGCACTGGCACACTGTCCATGATATTCACTGAAATCGCCGCCAAAAGTAACGCAGCATTGATTGGCCACATACCGATCACCGTAGCAAGTGAGCCATCTTCAATGGCGGACTTGGTTGCGCTGATGGCCATAAAATAGGCCAAATAAATTAAGATTGCAGGTCCCATTTTCGCAAAGCGTCCTTGCCGAGGGTTAACCGCCGACAAAGGGACCACCAGCATGGTGAGTAACGGAATACAAATCACCAGAGAAATTCGCCATTGCAACTCAGCTTTCGCTCTTCGATCCGGGTTGGAAAGCAGATTGGATGTCGGTAACGCCTCCCAATCGCGTCCTTTGGGTTTAACTTCACGCTGCCCAATTAAACCTTCGTATTCGTCAAATTTTGTGATCATATAATCAACGCGTGTTGGCACGCCTTCATAGCGAATCCCGTCATACATGGTGATCATCTGACGGCCATCACTGAGCTCTTTAACATCACCAGAATTAGAGAACATCACACTTGGGAGTATCGAATCCTTTGGTGCAAGCTGCGCAACAAACACATTATGCAGTTTTTTGTTTTCAATATTTTCGATGAAAACTACTGAGGAACCATCTGGTGTGCGTTGAAATTGTCCTTTCTGTAGCAAATCAACACTATTTTCTGCTGCGAGCTGCTCCATTAATTGTGCTTCTTTGTCTTGGCTCCAAGGTGCCAACCAGAATGCGTTAAATGCTGCAGCACCTGAAGTGATCAAAGCCAAATAGAGCGCAGCACGGATCAAAAATTTATTGCCGATACCAGTAGCATTCATCACCGTAATTTCGCTTTCTGCGTACAAACGCCCAAAAGTCAGTAAGATGCCGATATACAAACTCAAAGGCAGCATTAATAACCCCATTGCGGGCATATTTAAACTCACAATAGATAAGATCATTCGTGCCGGAATGTCACCATCGGAAGCTTCAGCCAAAACGCGAATAAATCGTTGGCTAAGAAACACGAGAAACAGTACGAAAAAGATCGCAAATTGGCTCTTGAGTGTCTCGCGGATCAAATATCTAACAATAATCACGCTGAAATTACCTATACAAAACTTGTTTTTTTGATTGAATCACTATAATTTCCCGTTGAACCTTTTATTTTTAAAATTTTCACTAACTGTTGGGCGTTCAATTAAAAGTAGATCCAAACTCGGATTCAACCACTAAGAGCGCATTATCTAACATTTAGTTCTATTTGTCTTCAGGATGTAGGAGTACGCATGGAGTTCAGTGTAAAAAGTGGCAGTCCAGAGAAACAACGTAGCGCATGTATCGTTGTTGGAGTGTTCGAACCACGCCGCCTTTCTCCAGTAGCAGAGCAGCTTGATAAAATCAGCGACGGCTATATTAGTTCACTACTTCGCCGTGGTGATCTCGAGGGTAAACCCGGCCAGATGCTACTGCTGCATCAAGTCCCTGGTGTTCTGTCTGAACGCGTTTTACTGGTAGGTTGTGGTAAAGAGCGCGAATTAGGCGAACGTCAGTACAAAGAAATCATTCAAAAAACCATCAGCACACTGAACGAAACGGGTTCAATGGAAGCCGTATGTTTTCTGACTGAACTACACGTTAAAGGCCGCGATACTTATTGGAAAGTACGCCAAGCGGTTGAAGCAACGAAAGATGGCTTATACACCTTTGATCAATTCAAGAGCGTGAAACCTGAGACTCGCCGCCCACTGCGCAAACTTGTCTTTAACGTACCGACTCGCCGTGAGCTTAACTTAGGTGAGCGCGCGATTACACACGGCCTTGCGATTGCATCCGGTGTGAAAGCGTCGAAAGATCTTGGCAATATGCCACCAAACATTGCCAACCCAGCTTATCTTGCATCTCAAGCGCGCCGCTTAGCGGACGACTACGAGAGCGTCACCACCAAAATCATTGGTGAAGAAGAGATGGAAAAGTTGGGCATGACCTCTTACCTCGCTGTCGGTCGTGGCTCAAAAAATGAGTCGATGATGTCGGTCATTGAGTACAAAGGCAACCCAGATCCAGATGCAAAACCAATTGTGTTGGTGGGTAAAGGCCTAACGTTTGATTCCGGCGGTATTTCATTAAAACCAGGCGAAGGCATGGATGAAATGAAGTATGACATGTGCGGTGCGGCGTCAGTCTTTGGCGCAATGAAAGCATTGGCTAAATTGAAATTGCCATTAAATGTCGTGGGTATATTAGCCGGCTGTGAAAACATGCCAGGCAGCAATGCCTATCGCCCTGGTGACATTCTCACGACTATGTCTGGCCAAACGGTTGAAGTACTCAATACCGATGCCGAAGGTCGCTTAGTTCTATGTGATGCACTCACTTACGTTGAGCGTTTTGAACCCGATTGCGTGGTAGATGTGGCGACACTAACTGGCGCTTGTGTGATTGCATTAGGTCACCACATCAGTGGCGTGGTTTCAAACCACAACCCATTGGCGCATGAATTGGTTAATGCTTCAGAACAAGCAAGCGATCGCGCATGGCGTCTACCAATGGCCGACGAGTACCATGAGCAGCTAAAGAGCCCATTTGCTGATATGGCAAACATCGGTGGTCGCCCTGGTGGTACGATTACCGCTGGCTGCTTCTTATCTAAATTTGCTAAGAAATATAACTGGGCGCATTTGGATATTGCTGGCACGGCATGGAAGTCAGGAGCAGCAAAAGGATCAACAGGTCGTCCCGTCTCATTGCTCGTCCAGTTCTTATTGAACCGCAGCGGCCAAGAGTCTGAGGAATAACCTCAAAATGTGAAAAGGGCCGCAAGGCCCTTTTTTGTTGATGAGCGATTAGATAGTAGGTGACAACATGCAGCGAGCCACCTTTTACATTGTGAACGAAGAAAGCCCTCAAGCAACGCAGGCAGGCTTTGAGCAATATATCCTATTTCTGGCTCATCACTTCGCCAAACAAGGGGCAAAAATTTATCTGCATTGTGATGATAAAACTCACGCTGAACAGTTTGCCGAACATTTATGGCAAGTGCCTGCAGAACAGTTTGTCGCGCACAATCTGGTGGGTGAAGGCCCGAAATACTCTACTCATATCGAGATTGGCTACCCCAACGTCAAACCCAATTGGAATCGTCAACTGGTAATAAATGTGGCGGATAATCATACAACCTTTGCGAACGCCTTTGCTGAGGTGGTAGACTTCGTCCCCTGCGAAGAAAAAGCAAAGCAACGAGCACGCGAAAGGTATAAAATCTACCGTCAAGCTGGCTACCAATTGCAAACAATCGAGATCCAACATCCATAGGTCAAACCTTATAGTTAAGGCGATCTTTAACAAGATCCTTCACTTATGAAGTTTGACTAAGATTAACCATTCACAGTATCCATTTAAGAGCACTATGGAAAAGACATATAACCCAACAGCAATCGAACAAGCTCTGTATCAGACTTGGGAAGAGAACGGCTACTTTAAGCCTCACGGTGATACATCAAAAGAAGCGTACAGCATCATGATCCCACCGCCGAACGTCACTGGTAGCCTTCATATGGGTCACGCATTCCAAGACACCATTATGGATACTTTGATCCGCTGCGAACGCATGAAAGGCAAAAATACCTTATGGCAAGTGGGTACAGACCACGCCGGTATTGCTACCCAAATGGTGGTTGAACGTAAAATTGCCGCAGAAGAAGGCAAAACCAAACACGATTACGGTCGTGATGCCTTCATCGACAAAATTTGGGAATGGAAAGGCGAATCAGGTGGTACCATCACTAAACAGCTTCGCCGCCTTGGCGCATCGGTAGACTGGGATCGTGAACGATTCACTATGGATGCGGGCTTATCCAATGCCGTTCAAGAAGTGTTTGTTCGCCTTTACCAAGAAGATTTACTCTACCGTGGTAAACGTCTTGTGAACTGGGATCCAAAACTGCACACTGCAATTTCTGATCTAGAAGTAGAAAACAAAGACGTCAAAGGTCACATGTGGCACTTCCGTTACCCACTGGCTGACGGCGTAAAAACAGCAGACGGTAAAGACTACATTGTTGTTGCGACCACTCGTCCTGAAACCATGCTGGGTGACACAGGTGTAGCGGTTAACCCTGAAGATCCACGCTACCAAGCTCTGATCGGTAAAGAGATCATGCTGCCAATCGTCAATCGCCGCATTTCTATCGTGGGCGATGAGCACGCAGACATGGAAAAAGGCACAGGCTGTGTGAAGATCACCCCTGCTCACGATTTCAATGACTATGAAGTCGGTAAGCGCCACCAACTGCCGATGATCAACATTTTCACCTTTGATGCCAATATTCGTGACGCCGCCGAAGTGTTCAACACCAATGGTGAACCAAGTGACGCTTACAGCAGCGATCTACCTGCTAAATATCAAGGCATGGAGCGCTTTGCGGCACGTAAAGCCATCGTAGCTGAATTTGAAGCTCTCGGTCTGCTTGAAGAAATCAAAGATCACGACCTCACCATTCCTTACGGTGACCGTGGTGGTGTGGTTATCGAACCAATGCTGACCGACCAATGGTACGTACGCACAGCGCCACTAGCGGAAGTCGCAACCAAAGCCGTTGAAGATGGCGAGATTCAATTTGTGCCTAAGCAGTACGAAAACATGTACTTCTCATGGATGCGTGACGTGCAAGATTGGTGTATCTCACGCCAACTTTGGTGGGGTCATCGTATTCCTGCTTGGTATGACAACGACGGCAACGTTTATGTCGGCCGTAGCGAAGAAGAAGTGCGCGAACAAAACAACCTAGCCCCAGTGGTGGTACTGCGCCAAGATGATGATGTATTGGACACTTGGTTCTCATCCGCTCTTTGGACTTTTGGTACACAAGGCTGGCCAGAAAACACTGAGGCACTAAAAACATTCCACCCGTCTGACGTTCTTGTTACTGGTTTCGACATCATCTTCTTCTGGGTTGCACGCATGATCATGATGACCATGCACTTCTGTAAAGATGAGAATGGTAAACCACAAGTGCCATTTAAAACTGTTTATGTCACAGGCCTTATCCGTGATGAAAACGGCGACAAAATGTCAAAATCTAAAGGCAACGTGCTTGATCCTATCGACATGATCGATGGTATTGATCTTGAGTCTCTGGTTGAAAAACGTTGTGGCAACATGATGCAGCCACAGCTTGCAGCCAAGATCGAGAAAAATACACGTAAAACCTTTGAAAATGGTATCGAACCTTATGGAACCGACGCACTGCGTTTCACGCTAGCAGCGATGGCTTCAACCGGTCGTGATATCAACTGGGACATGAAACGCCTAGAAGGTTACCGCAACTTCTGTAACAAACTCTGGAACGCGAGCCGTTACGTGTTGATGAATACCGAAGATCTCGATTGTGGCTTTAACGCAGGTAGCGAGCTTGAGTATTCGTTAGCCGATAAATGGATCGAGTCTCAATTTGAATTGACGGCTAAAGAGTTCAACAACCATATCAACAACTTCCGTTTAGATATGGCGGCAAATACCCTTTACGAATTCATCTGGAACCAATTCTGCGACTGGTACTTAGAGCTGACTAAACCCGTATTATGGAAAGGCAGTGAAGCGCAGCAACGTGCAACGCGCCGTACATTAATTACGGTATTAGAGAAAACATTACGCCTCGCGCACCCAGTGATCCCGTATATCACTGAAACCATTTGGCAAAGCATTAAGCCATTAGTGGACGGCGTTGAAGGCGACACCATCATGCTGCAAGCTCTGCCTCAGTACGATGAAGCGAACTTCAACCAAGCGGCGCTAGATGATATCGAATGGGTGAAAGCCTTTATTACTAGCATTCGCAACCTACGTGCCGAGTACGATATCAACCCAGGCAAACCTCTTAACGTGATGCTAAAAGCCGCCAACAAGCAAGAAGTGGCACGTTTAGAAGCGAACAAAGCGGTACTGTTGTCACTGGCTAAACTGGAGGCACTACGCGTTCTTGAAGAGGGTGAAGAGACTCCCGCTTGTGCAACGGCGCTGGTTGGTCAATCTGAGTTGATGATCCCAATGGCTGGTTTGATTGATAAAGATGCGGAGCTAGAGCGCTTAGCAAAAGAGATTGCTAAAACTCAAGGTGAAATCAAACGCATTGAAGGCAAACTCAATAACCAAGGGTTCGTCGCTAAAGCACCCGAAGCCGTTGTCGCTATCGAGCGTCAAAAGCTGAATGGCTATCAAGATACCTTGGTTAAACTGGAAGAACAGAAAGCGACAATAGCCGCGCTATAATCGCGATTGCGTTACCATTAAAAAGGTCGGTGTGAAAATACCGACCTTTTTTATTTATTCACGCCATCAGCAGACGCGATTTTTGTGCTCTCCACGCTCAAACGCGGCAATGTTATCCATCAAAATCGTTGCCAATTGTGAAATAGCTGAGTCACTACCCCATGCCACGTGTGGTGTGAGCAACAAATTTGGCAAATCCATATTGGCTAGTAAGGGATTTGTTTTGTCCGCTGGTTCACGACTGAATACATCCACTCCAGCGCCAGCAATTTGCCCAGATTTCAATGCTGTCACAAGTGCTTGCTCATCAACCAAACCACCACGGCCTGCGTTAATCAACAATGCATTAGGCTTCATCATCTTTAATTCGTTCTCACCTATCAGGTTTCGGGTTTGCTCGCTCAATGGGCAATGTAAACTCACAACATCCGCCTCCGCTAACATTTGTTCAAAGGGCATAAAACCTTGTCGGCATAACTTGGCCCCCTTTCGTTCAGAAAATATCACCTGCATGCCTATCGCTCGTGCTAACGTTGCAGTTGCCTGTCCGAGCGCGCCACTCCCCACAATACCAAGCGTTGAACCTGCAACATCCCCTATCGGATGAGTAAAAAAGCAAAATTGTTGATTGCGCTGCCACTCACCATTGGCAATATCTTGATGATAAGCAAACAGGTGACGCCTTAAGGCATAAATCATCCCAACGACATGTTCCGGAACAGAACGGGTGGCGTAGCCTTGAACATTCACCAGTGCGATGCCTGCTTCACGACAGTAATCGATATCGACATTATTGACGCCTGTGGCCGACACAGCAATCAAGCGCAGTTTCGGACATTGTGAGAGTAGCGCCCTATCCAGCACCACTTTATTGGTGATTACGATATCGGCTTGAGATAGGCGATCGAGCGCTTGTTCGGCAGAAGTAAAGTCAAACTCAAGCCAATGATGAGCAAAAGGTAAGCTTGGCAATCGAATATAAGCAGGGATTGTAGCCCTATCGAGAAAGACAACCGTGGGTAGTGACATATCAGCTCCTTGTCGCCACCCACATCACACTAAGGTCGGGGCAACGTTTTGTAATCTGGTAATTTTCGCTCAGGATCAAAGTGTTGCAAAATTTGCTCTTGTGCTTCGGGATAAAAATCACAGCCGACAAAAATATTGCGCAGCCAATGACTCTTTGGATGATAAAAACTGAGCTCTGCGGCATGCAGCGCTAAGCGATCGGAAAAATCTTGCGCTTCTTGCGGGGCATAAAACTCATCACCCACAATCGGATACCCCAAAGCTTGCATGTGCACACGTAATTGATGCGAACGGCCAGTTACAGGAAGAAGACGTACAATTGTCGTTTTTTCTTCTCTTTTCGCTACTTGATATAAAGTTTTTGATGGTTTTCCATCTTCAAAGCAGACTTTCTGTTTAGGCCGATTTGGCCAATCGCAAATCAGGGGTAATTCAACCGCCCCCTCGTCAAGTTCCATTACGCCCCACACGCGAGCGTAATAAATTTTATGCGTTAAACGGTATTGAAACTGCTTTTTCAATGCCCCTTCCGCGTATTTATTTTTTGCCAGCACCATCAAGCCAGAAGTCGACATATCCAAACGATGCACAACTTGGATCTCTGGATATTGCTCAGCCAAACGACTCCACATACTGTCGTGATGCTCAGGCAAGCGTCCTGGAACCGACAGCAGACCTGAAGGTTTATTCACCGCGAGAATCTGATCATCTTCATAGACAATATCAATCCAAGGATCTGTGGGCGGCGTGTATTCAAGCATAGCCATCGAAGGTTTCTCCTAAAAAAATCGGCGCATTATAACAACCTCTCCGCCAAGCCAATAGAGAAGAGTCATCTTAGTTTCGTTAAATCACGAAATCGTCAGTAAGTTAGCCTTGCTTAGAAATATCACTTGAAATGTAACTTAAAATTGACAGATTAACTGGGTGTGATATTGATTGATGAGCTTGACATTAAAGTCAGCTTCAAAAGCAAGAATTATAAATAACACAACATCAAGTCTAAGGAACAAGAATGGAACACAGCGTCCCTTATCAATCGGCCAAACGTTTAACCCTGCCACAACTGCTTCGTTCACTCGGGCCGGGCATTATGATGGCAGCAGCAGCCGTCGGCGGCTCTCATCTCGTCGCATCAACTCAAGCAGGTGCAATTTATGGCTGGCAACTCGCAGGCCTCATTTTGCTAGTCAACTTATTAAAATACCCCTTTTTTAAGGCTGGCATTCAATACACCATGGGGACAGGCAAAAGTTTAGTACAAGGCTATGCTCATCTCGGGCGCGCTTACTTATGGGTTTTTGCCCTCTTAAGCGTGGTATCGGCCATTATAAACACCGCCGCGTTACTGCTGTTTAGCGCCAGTTTACTGGCCTATTTTGTCCCTTTTGAGCTGGGCAATATTGTTCTTTCCGTGATTGTGCTGACCACTTGTTTGCTGATCCTTTTTGCAGGCCACT
The DNA here is from genome assembly GCF_963888495.1 of Vibrio sp. 2-2(8). Taxonomy (NCBI): domain Bacteria; kingdom Pseudomonadati; phylum Pseudomonadota; class Gammaproteobacteria; order Vibrionales; family Vibrionaceae; genus Vibrio; species Vibrio sp. 2-2(8). The sequence continues at coordinate 13,783 of NZ_CAWPJM010000052.1, forward strand.
TTCGCGCGCTCGACTCACTTTCTAAAATGATTATGGCAGTACTGACAATCGCCACCTTACTCGCCGTGGTGATTGCCGTCGCAACACCAGCGCAGATAGTGGTAGAAACCATTTCGCCTTCACCTTGGACACTCGCCGCGATCGGTTTTTTGGTGGTGACAATGGGCTGGATGCCCGCACCCATTGAGATTTCGAGCATCACTTCGGTGTGGCTCAAGCGTCAATGCCAAGAACAGCAAGTGACGCCGCAATCCGCACTATTTGATTTCAATGTGGGCTATATCGGTACTGCAATCTTGGCGATTGTATTTTTGGCGCTTGGTGCCTTAGTACTACACGGAACAGGCGTTGAGCTCTCGAAATCCGGCGTCGGCTTTTCGCATCAATTGGTCGGATTGTACGCTTCAACCATAGGTGAGTGGTCACGTTATTTAATTGCAGTGATCGCCTTTTTCTGTATTTTTGGCAGCACCATCACCGTCATTGATGGCTATTCACGGGTGATTGCAGAATCACAACGTCTTTTGCAAAACAAAGAGAGCCAAAGCCCACGTTGCTACCAAGCTTGGGTCCTAGTGGTATCGGCTTTAGCGCTAGCCATCATTGCCTTTTGGGCTTCAGCACTGATGCCAATGCTGAATTTTGCGATGATCATGGCATTTATGACCACGCCAATTTTTGCGCTGCTCAACTATATTCTGGTGACTAAAACACCTTTACCGGCTGAACTCGCAGTAGGAAAAAAACTCAAAGCGCTGTCTATCGTAGGGCTTGTTTATCTGTTTGGCTTTTTAGCGCTGTTTATTTGGTGGAAGTGGCTTATGTAACAGCAGATAAAACAAAGGCCTTATGAAAAAGGCCTTTGTTGTTTTTAATGTCCGCCACAAGGGCCAAGTAAAGGGATCAGTTATGCGTCACAACGATTAAACGCAACGAATCCAGTTGGAATTGCGCTTTACCGATGTAACCGCTTAACTCGTTGATCTGCTCTTCAATCGCGCTGATCTCTTCATCACGAATGTTCGGGTTGACTGCTTTAAGCGCCAATAAGCGCTCCAGTTCACCGTTTAAGCTCGACTGCATCTCTTTCTGCGCTTGTTCACGAATCGCTTCAACACGGCTCACAACTTGGCTTTCACTGGCAGCAATTAAGCTATGCACATCATTTTGTACCGACGTAACGAGCTTGCTGGCCAAATGACGATTCACTGGGCTTAATTGGCGGTTGAAGCTTTCAAACTCAACTTGCGCGGAGAGATCATTACCACGCGCATCCATCATCAAACGGATTGGTGTTTGAGGAAGGAAGCGGCTGATACCACTGCGTTTTGGCGCTTGTGCATCCACCACATAGATCAACTCAAGCAGCAAAGTCCCAACAGGCAAAGCTTTATTCTTCAACAAAGAAACCGCCGATGTTCCCACGCCTTCGCTCATCAGTAGGTCGATCCCGCCTTGAATCATCGGGTGTTCCCAACTGATGAAATTCATATCTTCACGCGATAATGCCGTATCACGATCAAACGTGATGGTCGCTCCTTCATACGGCAAACCGGGGTAGCTTGGCACCATCATGTGCTCTGATGGTGTGACCACCAACGCGTTTTCACCCCGATCATCTTGGTTTAAACCGATCGCATCAAATAAGCTCAAAGCGAAAGTAACCAAGTTAGTATCGCCATCCGTTGATGCTATACTTTCGACGATTTTCAATGCTTTTTCGCCACCGTTTGAATGCATTTCAAGCAATCGGTCACGCCCTTGTTCAAGCTGAGCCTTCAACGTTTTGTTGAGCGTTGCCGACTGTTCAATGATCTCATCCAACGTATCGATATTTCCCGAAGCCAGCATGTCAATCAGATCATCGGCATATTTATCATACACAGCGCGGCCTGTTGGGCAGGTTTCAGCAAATGCATTCAAGCCTTCATCAAACCAACGCGCCAAAATCGCTTGCGATGTGCCTTTAAGGTACGGCACATGGATATCGATATCACGGTGTTGACCAATACGATCCAAACGGCCAATGCGTTGCTCTAAAAGATCTGGGTTAAACGGCAGATCAAACATCACCAACTGGTTAGCAAATTGGAAGTTACGCCCTTCAGAGCCGATTTCACTACAGATAAGCACTTGCGCGCCACCCTCTTCTTGTGCGAAATAAGCGGCGGCTTTATCACGTTCTAAAATCGACATACCTTCATGAAAAACGGTGGCGCGAATGCCTTCACGCTCACGCAGTGCTTGCTCCAGTTGTAACGCGGTGCTAGCGCGAGAAGCGATCACTAAAATCTTTTCGCTGCGTTTTTCTTTCACTTTTTCAAGCAGCCAATTCACGCGAGAATCGAACTGCCACCAACTTGCATCATCGCCTTCAAACTCTTGGAAAATCTCTTCGGGGTAGAGCATTTTCATCGCGCGAGCCTGAGCACTGAGCTTACCGCCGATCATGCCAGCCACTCGCATCGAGGTAGTGTATTGCGCGGGGATTTCCATCGGCATCAAGTGCACATTACGCACAGGGAATCCTTTAATCGCAGCGCGGGTGTTTCTAAACAGCACGCGACCTGTGCCATGGCGATCCATCAGATTATCAATCAGCTCTTGGCGAGCAGAGGCTTTGCTCTCTTCATCGGCATCGCTTTCAATAATGCGAAACAGCGGCTCAACATCTTGTTCTGAAAGTAGCTCAGTTATTTGGTTTTTGGCTTCGTTTTGCAACTTCTCACCCGAAAACAGGGCACTGACGGAATCGGCTACGGGCGCATATTGCTCTTCTTCTTCAACGAACGCCTCGTAATCGTAAAAACGATCGGGATCGAGCAAACGCAAACGCGCAAAGTGGCTTTCACGGCCCAATTGCTCCGGCGTTGCCGTTAGCAGCAGTACCGCTGGGGTGTTTTGCGCTAGCCCTTCGACCACTTGGTATTCGCGGCTTGGTTTATCTTGGCTCCATTCTAGATGGTGCGCTTCATCCACCACCAATAGATCCCACTCCGCCTCAAGTGCTTGTTCAAAACGTTGACGACTTTTACGCAGAAAATCGAGCGAACAAAGCACATATTGCTGAGTATCAAAAGGGTTGTGTGCTTCAGCGAACGCTTCAACACAGCGCTCTTCATCAAAAATGGAGAAATGAAGATTAAAGCGACGCATCATCTCCACCAACCATTGGTGCTGCAAGGTTTCCGGCACCACAATCAAAATACGTTCCGCGCGACCAGAAAGCACTTGTTGATGAATGATCATCCCCGCTTCAATGGTTTTACCTAACCCCACTTCATCGGCTAATAACACGCGGGGCGCATGGCGACGACCAACCTCATGTGCGATATAAAGCTGATGAGGAATCAGGCCCGCGCGCATGCCACATAAACCACGCATTGGGCTTTTGTGTTGTTGATATTGATTAGTGAGGGCGCGATAACGCAACACAAAATTATCCATGCGATCAATTTGACCTGCGAACAATTTATCTTGCGGTTTGTTGAAACGGATTTGGTGGCTTAAGAAAATTTCACGTAGCGCCACGCCGCTTTCATCGTTGTCTTCGCGCGTACCGAGATAAGTGAGTAGTCCTTGTTCTTCAACAACTTGCTCAACGCGTAGCGACCAGCCTTCTTGGCTTTCAACCACATCACCGCTATTGAACGTCACTCGTGTTACCGGGGCGTCACTGCGTGCATAAACGCGGTTTTCTTCTGATGCAGCAAACATCAAGGTCACAGTACGCGCATCAAGCGCTACCACAGTACCTAAACCAAGATCACTTTCTGTATCGCTTATCCAGCGTTGCCCCAAAGCAAAACTCATGAATCGACTACCTTATTTATTTGGAATGGATTGTATCGATCTGCTACCACGTGAAGGCAACTCCTAATTATGATTGTTGTTGGAGTGTGGTGCAGAAAAAGGTCGCTAATCTTACTTGATGGCGTGATACAGGTCACGTGTAAAGCGAAGGATAACCAAGATTTTTTTCTTCAACTTTTGGTTGACATCAAACTGTAAGAAATCGGTGGCATTTGTAGTAAACAAGGTTGCTATACTTGTTGTAACGATGCTTGCTTTGCCAGTCAAAAGGATGACTCTGGCACGAAGCATGCGGACCAAACAGACAATGAGTATCAACACAGGCTTGCAGTAAGTCATCGAGCAATCGAGTCACTACCGGCATCCATTGATCGATAACCTCTACTTGCTAGCACCTTTTGTTAAGCACGCTGCACAGCAGCAAGGAGACGCTTATGGGCGATACCGATCGGAAACTGTTTGTACTTGATACCAACATCCTGCTTCATGAACCTTTAGCCATTTACTCCTTCCAAGAGCATGACGTGGTCATTCCGATGACCGTTCTTGAAGAACTTGACCGGATCAAAGACAGCAAACGCGATGTTGCACGAGATGCGCGGGTCGCGATTCGTGCTTTAGAGCACTTATTCCACGATGCCACCCCAGACGAAATTACCGAAGGTATTCCATTTTCTAAAGAGGCCAGCAAGACGGGAACTATCTCGATCCTTGCCGACTTTGAGTTGCAAGAAACCGTCAAAGCCTTTGCTGACAAAGCCGGCGACAACCGTATCCTCAACGCTGTACTTTACCTGCAAGCGAAACGAGCGCCACGCGCTGTGGTTCTCATCACCAAAGACATCAACATGCGATTGCGCGCTAAAGGTGCAGGCGTGCGCTATGTTGAGGATTACCGCACTGACCAATTGATTGATGATGTGCAGTACCTGACCAAAGGCTTCCAAGTTCGTGAAGGAAATTTTTGGAACAACGTCGATGAAGTTGAGAGTAGAACCGTCGGCGGAAAAGCCTTCCATACGTTAGATAAAGCGCCGTTTGATCCGACCTTTATTAATCAATATGTCATTGATGAAGAGAGCGATTTTGCGGCGCGCGTGCATGAAATCAACGCAGAAAAAATTACGCTGCTTGATATTGGCCGCGAGAGAATGATGCACCGCAAAGCGTGGGACATCACCCCGAAAAATATCTACCAAGCGATGGCACTTGATGCCTTGCTTGATCCAAGCATTGATTTGGTGATTTTAACCGGAGCCGCTGGTAGCGGGAAAACGCTGCTCGCGATGGCCGCCGCTCTTGAACAAACCATTGAGAAGAAGATGTTCGATAAGATTATCGTCACCCGTAACACGCCAGATATCGGAGAATCGATCGGCTTCTTACCCGGAACAGAGGAAGAGAAAATGATGCCGTGGCTGGCGGCGGTTACGGATACATTGGAAGCCTTGCACAAAAACGATCACTGCACCGAAGGTTCACTCAAATACATCTGCGATAAAGCCAATATCCAGTTTAAATCGATCAACTTTATGCGTGGGCGCTCAATCCAAAATGCCTTTGTGCTACTCGATGAGTGTCAAAATTTAACCGCTTCTCAAATCAAAACTATCATCACGCGCTGTGGTGAGGGCACTAAAATTGTCTGTTCTGGTAACTTAGCGCAGATTGACTCCCACTACTTAACCCCGGTGACCTCAGGTTTGACCTACATGGTTGAGCGCTTTAAAAACTTTGAAGGCAGCGCCAACATTCACTTAAACGGCGTCGTTCGCAGCCGCTTGGCCGAATTCGCTGAAGAGAATTTATAGTCACATTAGGCGAGATATTATTAATATCTCGCCTTTATTTTAAAATAATTATTCACAAATTTAGCATTTATATGTTTTACTAAGGCCATTCATCATTCACCGTTTAGGACTGGGATATGGCTTTCAATTTACGCAACCGCAACTTTCTCAAACTGCTCGATTTCACGCCGAAAGAGATCCAATTTCTGCTCGATCTCTCTGCTGATCTCAAAAAAGCGAAATACGCCGGATCAGAACAGAAAAGATTAGCGGGTAAAAATATTGCGCTGATTTTTGAGAAAGCCTCAACACGGACGCGATGTGCATTTGAAGTGGCCGCGTTTGATCAAGGCGCTCAAGTCTCTTACATCGGGCCATCAGGGTCGCAAATTGGTCATAAAGAGTCGATGAAAGACACCGCGCGCGTACTCGGAAGAATGTACGATGGCATCCAATATCGCGGTTTTGGACAAGAAATTGTCGAAGAGCTTGGCGCACATGCTGGCGTTCCTGTATGGAACGGGCTCACCAACGAGTTCCACCCAACACAGATTTTAGCTGACTTTTTAACCATGATTGAGCATGGCCGTGGTAAACAGTTGCACCAAGTGTCACTAGCTTATCTAGGCGATGCACGCAATAACATGGGCAATTCACTGATGGTGGGCGCAGCAAAAATGGGCATGGATATTCGCCTCGTCGCACCCAAACAGTTTTGGCCAGAAGCGTCACTTGTCACCACTTGCCAAGAAATTGCCAAGCAGACGGGAGCCAAAATCACGCTCACTGAAAATGTACAAGAAGGCGTGCAAGGATGCGATTTTCTCTATACCGACGTTTGGGTTTCTATGGGCGAATCAGCCGATGCATGGGATGAACGCGTGGCCTTAATGACGCCTTACCAAATCAATATGAATGTGATTAAGCAAACTGGTAATCCACAGGTAAAATTTATGCACTGCTTGCCTGCGTTTCATAACGACGAAACCACCGTAGGCAAAGAGGTGGCGGAAAAATATGGTATGAAAGGTTTGGAAGTCACCGAAGAGGTGTTTGAGTCTGAATATTCGATTGTGTTTGATGAAGCTGAAAACCGCATGCACACCATCAAAGCTGTGATGGTCGCGACTCTCGGCGCTTAAAAAACAAGGCAACAATGGATCGAAGCCCGAATCACTTACATGAGTAAGTGATTCGGGTGAGTGAAAGCAGCTAACGCCGCGACAGTGCCAATGATGAAGAGGATTGTGAGGTAATCGCTTGCGCTCACACAATGAAAGCGTATAATTCCCAGCAATTTGTCTGAGGGGTAGCCATGAAAACGGACGTTGTTATTCACATCTACAACGCAATTCGATTCAATGTAGGTCAGCGTGCTGACTTACTGGGCGCGTTATTTTTCCCCTCTCTTGATTTTTAAAGCCTCCCTATTGGGGGGCTTTTTTATGGCTACTAGAAAATTATAGGGAAGACGACCATGGTGAATTCGCTTTATCAAAAGCACATTATTTCGATTCCGGAGCTCTCTCGTGACGAGCTGGAATTGATTGTGAAAACCGCAGGCCAACTCAAAGCGGAACCAAAACCAGAGCTGATTAAGCACAAAGTGGTGGCAAGCTGCTTTTTTGAGCCGTCGACTCGTACTCGTTTGTCTTTTGAAACCGCTATTCAACGCATCGGCGGCAGCGTGATTGGCTTTGATAATGGTGGCAATACGTCACTGGCGAAAAAAGGCGAAACACTGGCCGATTCTGTACAAGTGATCTCCTCTTATGTGGATGCGTTTGTGATGCGCCACCCCCAAGAAGGCGCAGCGCGTTTAGCCTCTGAATTTTCAAACGGCGTTCCTGTGATTAACGCTGGCGACGGCGCTAACCAGCACCCAACCCAAACACTGCTTGATTTGTTCACCATTGCCGAAACACAAGGCCGTTTAGATAACATTAATATTGCCTTTGTTGGCGACTTGAAATATGGCCGTACCGTCCATTCTTTAACTCAAGCTTTGGCTAAATTTAACCACATTCGCTTCTTCTTTGTTGCGCCGGATGCGCTGGCTATGCCTGACTATATTTGCGAAGAGTTAGATGATGCAAGCATTGAGTACAGCCTGCACACCGATATGGAAAGCGTTATTCCACAGTTAGATATTCTGTATATGACGCGCGTCCAAAAAGAGCGCTTTGATGAATCAGAGTACGCGCACATTAAATCGGCGTACATTTTGACAGCCGCCATGCTTGAAGGTGCGCGCGATAACTTAAAAGTGCTACATCCGCTTCCGCGTGTGGATGAAATCACCGTTGATGTGGACAAAACGAAGCACGCTTACTTCTTCCAACAAGCAGAAAACGGGGTCTACGCCCGTGAAGCTTTGCTGGCGCTTGTGTTAAACGAAACCCTGTAATAAAGGAGCCCCAACCATGACTAAAGAGACTCAATTGCAGGTTGAAGCCATTAAAAATGGCACGGTTATCGACCACATTCCTGCGCAAATCGGTATTAAAGTATTAAAGTTATTCGATATGCACAATTCTCATCAACGTGTCACGATTGGCTTAAATTTACCCTCTTCCGCGCTGGGCGCAAAAGATCTGCTGAAGATTGAAAATGTGTTCATTAATGAAGCCCAAGCCAATAAATTAGCACTTTATGCACCGCATGCGACTGTCAACCAAATCGAAAACTACCAAGTGGTGAAAAAGCTAGCGTTGACACTGCCTGAGCAGATCAATGATGTTTTTGCCTGCCCAAACAGCAACTGTATTTCCCACAATGAACCGGTCGAAAGCAGCTTTAAGGTTTTCGAAAAGAAAAACGATATTCGTTTGAAATGTAAGTATTGTGAGAAAGTTTACTCACGTGAGATTGTGACCGAACGCGAGTCATAATTAACCCCGTTTAAGTCTATCGATGCCTCACTTTAGTGGGGCATTTTGCACTTTACCTGCCGTTTCTTTAAAGGCAAACTGACGCCTACCCTTCCCATAAAAACAGATGGAACACAATCATGACTAAAGTACTTCATACCGAATCCGCTCCTGCCGCAATTGGCCCTTATGTACAAGGTGTCGATCTTGGCAATATGGTGCTAACTTCAGGGCAAATTCCAGTCAACCCAGTCACCGGCGAAGTGTCAGCAGATATCGCAGTGCAGGCTCGTCAATCTCTCGACAACGTAAAAGCCGTGGTGGAGTCTTCTGGCTTAACGGTTTCTGACATCGTAAAAATGACTGTATTTGTTAAAGATCTGAATGATTTTGGCACGGTGAATGAAGTCTACGGTAAGTTTTTTGATGAACATAACGTGGCAAACTACCCTGCGCGTTCATGCGTAGAAGTCGCTCGCTTACCTAAAGATGTGGGTATTGAAATTGAAGCGATTGCGGTACGTAAGTAAGCATTGCTCATAATCAGCACAGTGTAAGCACCACCAGCATGCCACTCTGACGTGAATGTGCTTTTTCAAACCTCGAACCCCGTTCGAGGTTTTTGTTTAATCCAAAAAAATCAATTTTTACACCTCATACTTGCTACTTTAGGGTTAGTCACCAACACTTATCGTACTTTTGAACCGTTCGAGGTAGTGAGATGCAAGGGATTATCTATACCGTTCTTTCTGATTTAGTCATCGAAAAATTTGGCGCACTGTTTTGGGATCAAATGCTCGAGGATTTAAAACCTAGCTCTCAAGGCATCTACACCGCTGGAGAGCAATACTCCGATGACGAACTGCTTGCAATGGTGGCTTATTTGAGCGAGCAGAAAAACATCCCCACCGATGATTTAGTCCGGCTTTATGGGCAATACCTATTTTCTCGCCTGTACAACAGCCTTCCTGAAAATTATCCAAATAAAAACAATTTATTAGAGTTTTTGATTTCGGTCGATCAAGTGATCCATAAAGAAGTGAAGCGGCTCTACCCCGATGCCTATTTGCCGCAATTTCAATGTAAAAGCGAGGGCGATCGATTAACCATGTATTACACCTCGAAAAGAAAATTGTGCGCTGCGGCGGAAGGACTCATCATCGGCGCTTCAGAACAATTTGGTGAAGAAGTCGAAATCGAGCAGCCCCAATGCATGCATCATGGTGCTTCATTTTGTGAAATTGTTGTCACCTTTAAGGGCAAACATGAGTGAAATAGAGCAATACCAACGCATTTATGAGCGTGAGCGTCAGGCTCGTTTGCTGGCAGAGCGGTTACTGCAAGAAAAAAGCCGCGAGCTCTACGATAAAATTTTAGAGTTGCAAGAGACTCTAGATCAACTTCATAGCGCGCAAGCACAGCTTGTACAATCAGAAAAAATGGCCTCCGTCGGTCTACTGGCGGCTGGCGTTGCTCACGAGATCAATAACCCAATCGGTTTTTGTCTGAGTAATTTAAATACGCTGCGTGATTACTCTCACGCCTATATAGGAATTGTCGCTTTGGTAGCACAGCACAAAGCCGAAATTGCTAACACGGATTTCTACCGCAATTATCAAGATTATTATCAACGCCATGATATTGGTTTTGTCGAAAGTGATTTAACTGACATGCTTCAAGAGACTTCGGGTGGATTGCTCCGCGTAAAAGACATTGTCACTAGCCTACAAAGCGTTTCTCACTCCAGTGATGGCCGATTTGTCGAGTGTGAGTTAAATTCGTGTATTGAATCAACACTACACATGGTCTGGAACCAATTTAAATATACGATGGAGGTCGAGCAGCGATTGGATGAGGCTTTGCCGAAAATCAATGGGATATCAGCAGAGCTACAACAAGTTTTTATGAACCTATTTATTAACGCCTCTCACGCTTGCGAAGCACAAGGAAAGTTAACGATTAGCACAGATTCTGTGGTCGAAAAAGGGAAACGCTGGGTGAGGGTGACAGTGGCAGATAATGGGCATGGCATGAATCAAGACATCATCAACAAGGTGTTTGATCCTTTCTTCACCACCAAACCTGTCGGCGTAGGGACGGGTTTGGGTTTATCGATTTCATACAGTATTGTTGAAAAGCATGGTGGGAAAATGCAGGTCGAATCTGAAGTGGGACAAGGCACCACCTTCATACTTCTTTTTCCCACCATTTAGTAAAGCGGTTACTGACTGCGTGATGTGACTTTCTTACCATCAAGCATCGCGACCTCTTCATCCAGCTGCGCTAATTTGGCCATCATCTGCTCACGGCATAATGTCGCTAATTCCCGTAAATTTTCTTTTCCATATCCTTCAATACCGATCGGTGGCAGCATCTCAACAATCACATGACCATTGTCCCAACGGTTAAGCTTAATATCATTAGTTGAGCTGCAAACGATGGGGATAATCGGTACACCTGCGCCAATTGCCGCATGAAATGCACCCATTTTAAAGGGCAGCATGCCACGGCCACGCGAGCGAGTACCTTCTGGAAACATCCACACAGACACATCACTGGTTTTTATGCTATCGACAACTTGATCAATGGTGCCTTTGGCTTTGTTGCGATTGGATCTATCAATTAAAATATTCCCTGCTAACCAATACAACTGACCAAACACAGGTGTCCAAACTAAACTTTTTTTCCCTACTGTCACGACTTTCGGCGTTACCGCCGCAGCAACAGTACACAGATCCCAGTTATTTTGATGATTCGCAATGTAGATGTGCTGGCCGCGTTGATAAGCATCTTCTGGGATACGCAGTTCTAATTTAATACCCATCAATTTTGACATGCGGGCAAATAAACGCCCAAACGTAAATACATGTTTGGGATTACGTGGGCTAAGTAAACAGTAGCCACATCCAAAAACAAACATCACAATGGCAAACAGTGCGACTGCCAATAGACGCAAAAGAGCAATCATTTCAGTTCTCCATGGAACAAAGATAAAAAATGAGCAAGGATAAAAAAGCCGAAACCCAGAGATTTCGGCTCCATTGCATGAGCGAGAGTTTAACTGCTGACTTGAATGCGCTCAATATTAGCGCCAAGAGCCGACAGTTTATCTTCAATTCTTTCGTAACCGCGATCGATATGGTAGATGCGATCGACGATGGTTTCACCTTTTGCGATACAACCGGCAATCACTAGGCTGGCTGAGGCACGTAGATCGGTCGCCATCACCTGCGCGCCACTCAACGATTCCACATCACCACAAATCACTGTATTCCCTTCAATCTCCGCTTTTGCTCCCATACGCATCAGTTCAGGAACGTGCATAAAACGGTTTTCAAAGATGGTTTCAGTGATCTTGCCACCACCTTTTGCCATCATATTGAGTAGGGTAAATTGTGCTTGCATATCGGTTGGAAAGCCAGGATGAGGCGCAGTGCGAATCGAAACCGCCTTAAGCTCTTTTCCGGTCATATCAAGGCTTATCCAGCCCTCACCTGTTTCAATCTCAGCGCCCGCTTCTTCCAGTTTTGCTAACACGGCCTCTAACAAATGCGAGTGAGTGTTGTGGCAAACAATTTTTCCGCGAGAAACAGCCGCCGCGACTAAAAACGTGCCCGTTTCAATGCGATCAGCCACAACAGCGTGTTTACCACCACCCAAACGTTCAACACCTTCAATGGTAATGGTATCGGTGCCTGCACCGGACACTTTTGCACCCAGCTTATTCAAAAACAGTGCGGTATCGACAATTTCAGGCTCACGCGCAGCGTTGTCGAGCACGGTTGTGCCTTCGGCAAGGGTTGCGGCGCACATAATGGTAATGGTGGCACCCACGCTCACTTTATCCATGACGATGTGTGCACCTTGTAGACGACCTTCGACACTGGCTTTCACGTAGCCATCTTCTAAGGTGATGGTGGCACCAAGCTGCTCTAAACCGTGAATATGCAGATCGACAGGACGAGCGCCAATGGCACAGCCTCCAGGTAGCGAAACTTGGCCATAACCAAAACGAGCCACTAATGGACCGAGAGCCCAAATAGAAGCACGCATGGTTTTGACTAAATCATACGGCGCGCAATATTCATCAATTTGACTAGGATCGACATGAACTGAGCCATTACGTTCGACTTTAGCGCCTAAACGTTTGAGCAGTTCCATTGTGGTATCAATATCGCGAAGGTGTGGCACATTGGCCACTTCTACTGGCTCAGAGGCCAAAATAGACGCAAATAAAATAGGCAGTGCAGCGTTTTTGGCACCTGAAATGGTCACTTCACCTTGAAGAGGTTGTGTTGACCCAATAACTCGAAACTTTTCCATCAATAAACCTTACAGCGACATCAACTTTTTATCACGAGCCCACTCTGTTGGTGTGAACGCTTTAATAGAAAGGGCATGAATGTCGTTTCTTTGAATGTACTCCATCAGTGGAGCATAAATAAGTTGTTGTTTTTTAACGCGACTCATCCCTGCAAAACAAGCATCAACAGCGATAACTTCATAGTGGCTACCTTCACCTTTGACGTGGATCTCTTCAAGGTTTAGTGCTTGTTCTAATAACTGTTGTACTTTTGCGCTATCCACAATGTTCCCCTGCTTAATTCTTTATATGTTGAGCCATTAAACGATCAATGTTGCTCAGTTGGAATAGTGTGCGCAGTTGCTCTGGCACGAAACTGAGCATTATATGACAGTTTCGTTTTTTTGCATGCTCTATTAGGTGGATTAACATCACCATTCCGGCAGAGTCTATGCGTTCAACGTTTTTCAGTTCAATCTCAAACTGTGTACTCACCGGGTTCCATTTTTGGATAAACGCCCATAAATCAGGCACATGCTCTCTGTCTAATGCGCCCGACAAAGCCGCAATCGGCATATCAGTTTGATGCCACTGCGGATGAATCATTGCGCTTTACCTTCAAAACGGATCGGCTGATCCGCCAATTGTTGCAGTTCATTGGCAACCGCTAAGATGCCATCTTGGCGAATTTTACCGCTCCATTCAGATTGCTTACTGGAGAGCAAACTCACTCCTTCTGCAATCATATCAAAGACTTGCCATTCGCCATTTTTCTCTTTGCGCAATTTAAACTCAAGTTTGATGTTCGGTCGTGGCGTATCAATAATATCCACCTTCACGCTGGTAATGCGTTTATCATCCGACACCGCCTGTTCAGGCTCGAACTCAATAATTTGGTTACTGTATTGAGTCAATACTTGCGCGTATGCACTGACAAGATAGGCACGAAATGCGGTGATGAAAGTGGCGACATCTTCACGCTTGGCCCCTTTTAAGTTTGGGCCCAATAACTTCAGTGCCGCATACTGCTCATTGACGTAAGGCATCAGCTCTTGTTCCACGATTTCTTTCAAATATTCAGGATGGTGGTGAATCGCTTCTTGTTCGGCTTTCAAACGAGTAAATGCCGTTTCAGACACCTGCTTCATCATGGTATAGGGCTGGGTTTTATCCACATTGGCCGCTTGCACAAACATAGCGGCAAAGAGGGTAAATACAAAAATCAACGTCCGTTTAAACACTGTTTTTATAAACACTGTTGTTACTCCTTACCTTTTTCTTGTGAGCCACCACCGACGCTATACAGCACTTGACCAATCAAATCTTCTAATACGAGGGCGGATTTTGTGTCTTCAATTAAGTCGCCCTCTTTTAACATCCGTTCATCTTCAAAGACAAAACCGGGCACAAGCCCAATGTACTGCTCGCCAATCAATCCAGAAGTTAGAATTTGCACACTCGACGTTTCTGGAAATTGATCATATTGACTGTTAATAGCCATAGTAACCACAGGCAGCAAGCTCTCTCTATCGAGTTTAATCTCGGCCACTCGCCCAACGACTACACCACCCACTTTGACTGGCGAGCGCACTTTTAAACTACCGATATTGTCAAATTCAGCTTTCAATTGGTAAGTATGGTTGGAACCCAACCCTTTTACGTCAGCGACCTGAAAAATCATCACCAGAATTGCGCAAATTCCAGCAAGGACAAAGCTACCGACCCAAAGTTCTATTTTTCGTGTTTGCTGCATGATTAATTCCCAAACATCAATGCGGTGAGTACAAAGTCTAGCCCTAATACAGCTAAAGACGAATGCACTACGGTTCTTGTGGTGGCACGGCTAATACCTTCCGAGGTTGGAATAGCATCGTAACCGTTAAACAGTGCAATCCAAGTCACTGTGATGGCAAACATCACGCACTTGATCATACTGTTGCCAATATCTTGTCCTAGCTCTACCGATGACTGCATCGCAGACCAAAAACTGCCGTGATCAATCCCTTTCCAATCCACGCCAACAAGCTGGCCTCCCCAAATGCCGACCGCCATAAAAATCATCGCTAGCAACGGCATTGATATTAGCCCAGCCCAAAAGCGAGGAGCGATAATACGTTTGAGCGGATCAACCGCCATCATCTCTAAACTGGAAAGCTGCTCGGTGGCTTTCATCAGGCCGATCTCAGCGGTAAGTGCAGAACCAGCACGCCCAGCAAACAGCAGCGCAGTCACCACGGGCCCAAGTTCACGCAATAAAGAGAGCGCAACCATCTGCCCAAGGCTACCTTCCGCGCCGTAATCGACCAAAATCACATAGCCTTGCAGGCTCAACACCATGCCAATGAACAAGCCAGAAACGACAATAATCGCCAGCGACTGAACACCAACACTGTAGAGCTGCTTCACTAACAATGGAAAATTCTGAATAGGCCGTGGGCGGCTCACTAATGCGCCAAACAGCATCAAGCTAGCTTTGCCAAAGGCTTGGCAAAATTCGAGCGTACGGCGACCGAGCCCTTCAATCCAGTCAGTCAATGTAGACATCATGAGAATAAATCCTTTTCTAGGCTTTGCGCTGGAAAGCGAAATGGTACTGGGCCATCAGCCTCGCCTTGTAAAAATTGTTGTACGCGAGGATCGCTATTTTGATAAAGATCGTTTGGCGTTCCTTTGGCAATCACTTTGCCGTCAGCCAGCAAATAAACCCAATCGGCAATGCTCATCACTTCAGGAACATCATGAGAGACCACTATCGAGGTCACCCCCAAAGCTTGATTCAAATTGCGGATCAATTCCACCAGCACGCCCATGGTGATCGGGTCTTGCCCCACAAACGGCTCATCATACATGATCAGTTCCGGATCCAGCGCAATCGCGCGCGCTAATGCAGCCCTTCTTGCCATACCACCGGATAATTCGCTCGGCATGAGCAAGGCGGCACCGCGCAGACCAACCGCTTCTAATTTTAATAAAACTAATGTCTTAATCAGCGATTCATCTAATTGAGTGTGTTCACGTAAAGGGAAAGCCACATTATCGAACACATTTAAATCGGTGAATAACGCGCCCGACTGAAACAACATGCTCATTTTTTTACGAGCTTGATACAGCTTTTTGCGACTGAGCATCGGGATGTTTTGTTTGTCGAACCAAATCTCACCTTGTTCAGGAAACAGTTGTCCGCCAATAAGACGTAGCAAAGTGGTTTTACCAATACCCGATGGCCCCATAATGGCGGTAATTTTTCCTTGCGGAACGCTGAGACTCACGTCATCGAAAATCTTCCGTCCTGAACGGGAGAAGGTTAAATTCTTGATTGTGACAAGATCGTTGATTGGCATCATGAGTGTTTCACTATTGTTGTCCGCCCCAAAATGATGGGCAATCATAAGCATAACGTTCTAAAATTAAAAGCACTGTTCAATTACATCCTAAAGTAAAGCATCATCTTTCGCCAAAACAATCTTCCGGTCATTTATTGATGGATAGCTAACTAAACCATGAATTGAACGTAATTAATTGGATCTTCAGCTTCCCTTTTCGCAACCAACACGTCAAAATTAGCGGTTAATTGCATCATTTTTTCACTCATTTCATTAATTAGGTATCATCATGATCGAAGCGGTAGCGTTTCTCATTGTAGGTTTGGTGTTTTTAGTCTGGAGCGCTGACAAGTTAGTCTTTGGTTCTGCCGCGCTTGCTCGCAACTTTGGCATCTCGCCATTAGTGATCGGCATGACTATTTTAGCAATGGGATCATCAGCACCAGAGATGATGGTATCGGCAACGGCCGCTTTGGATGGGAAAACCGATACTGCCGTCGGTAACGTGCTCGGTTCTAACATCGCTAACATTGCTTTGATCTTGGGTATTACAGCACTCATCAAACCGCTTTCCGTCAGTTCTGCGGTACTCCGCCGTGAACTGCCGCTGATGATTGCGGTCACACTACTTGCTGGTGCGTTATTGTGGGATAACCACTTAGGATTCTATGAAGGTGTGTTGCTGTTTGCACTTTTCGCCGTGTTTATCATCGCGATGCTCCGCATTAGCCGTAACGAGCAAAAACATGGTGACGCGCTGCTTACCGAGCAGGAATCTGAAATACCGCAGGGCGTGAGCAACGCAAAAGCGGCTATTTGGGTAGTGATTGGGCTTATCATTCTGCCGATTGCTGCCAGCGTGTTAGTCGATAACGCCGTCATTATCGCTAAGTTTTTTGGCATGAGCGACTTGGTAATTGGCCTGACGATCATCGCTGTTGGGACCAGCTTGCCAGAGTTGGCCGCCTCACTCACAAGTGTGTTGAAAGGCGAAGATGATATGGCTGTGGGCAACATTATTGGCTCGAACGTATTCAATATTCTTGCCGTGATGGGCTTACCCGGCATTCTTAATCCATCGATACTCAGTGAGCATGCGATGGGACGCGATTTTTGGGTAATGCTTGGCGTATCTCTGCTACTGGTTGCAATGGCTTTAGGGAAATCGCGTAGTATTAACCGCATTGAGGGAGGCGTGCTCTTCCTCGCTTTTATCGGATACCAAGCTTATCTACTTATGAATATGACCGCTTAACCCAAACTCGGAGTATCGAATGTCGAATCAGTTTGATTATCGCAGTGTTGCACAGCAAGTTCTCGCCACCGAAATGGCGGCTTTACAGCAGCTAGAGCAATACTTTGACGACTCATTTTGCCAAGCGTGTGAAATGATCATTGCCAATGATCACGGCAAAGTGGTGGTGATGGGTATGGGTAAATCAGGCCATATCGGTAAAAAAATTGCCGCGACCTTAGCCAGTACTGGCACTTCGGCATTTTTCGTACATCCAGGAGAAGCGGCGCACGGTGATCTTGGTATGATCGAGCGTGGCGACATCGTAATTGCTATTTCAAATTCTGGCGAATCCTCGGAAATTTTATCACTGTTTACTGTGCTAAAACGGCTCAATATTCGCATCATTAGCATGACAGGCAACCCGTCATCGAATATGGCAAAGTTGGCCGATCTTCATTTGCAAATCACAGTCCCACAAGAGGCATGCCCGCTTGGCCTTGCGCCAACCTCCAGCACCACCGCAACGCTAGTGATGGGCGATGCGTTAGCCGTCGCACTCTTGCAAGCACGCGGCTTTACCGCTGAAGATTTTGCGCTGTCTCATCCCGGTGGGGCTTTAGGTCGAAAATTGTTGCTCAAGCTCTCTGATATCATGCACATTGGCGATGCACTACCAACAGTGCAACCAAACGCATTGATCCGCGATGCCTTACTTGAGATCAGCCAAAAAGGCTTGGGGATGACCGCGGTAGTAGACAGTAACATGCAGCTTATTGGCATCTTTACTGATGGCGATTTACGCCGCATCTTAGACAAACGAATCGATATTCACAGCGCGGCAATCAGCGAAGTGATGACGCAAAACCCAACGGTAGCAAACCCTAACATGCTCGCGGTCGAAGGGTTAAACCTAATGCAAGATAAACGAATCAATGGCTTGATGCTGTGCGAAAATGGCACATTGGTCGGTGCATTAAACATGCACGATTTGCTCAAAGCAGGAGTGATGTGATGACCATGATTGATACACTCTACGGCCCGGTCTCACCGCCTATTCTCGATATAGCCAAGCAGATAAAACTGCTGATCTGCGATGTGGATGGCGTCTTCTCTGATGGCTTAGTTTATATGGGCAATCAAGGCGAAGAGCTAAAAACCTTCCACACTCGAGATGGCTACGGCATAAAATCATTGATGAATGCTGGCATTGAAGTGGCGATCATTACAGGTAGGCAGTCAAAAATTGTCGAAAACCGTATGGCCGTATTAGGCATTACACTGGTTTATCAAGGTCAGGATGACAAGGTCAAAGCCTATAACGACATTTGTCGCCAGCTCAATATTGCCCCAGAACACACGGGGTATATCGGTGATGACTTGATTGATTGGCCGGTAATGGAAAAAGTCGCGCTGAGAGTCTGTGTCGCGGATGGTCACCCGCTATTAGTTAAACGCGCAAACTACGTGACCCATATAAAAGGTGGGCATGGCGCTGTACGCGAAGTGTGTGATTTGATTTTGCAAGCTCGCGGTGAGTTAGATGTGCACAAAGGCTTAAGTGTATGAGTTTATCTCGTGTCCTCTATGTGATACTGATTTTTATCGCATCGTGGTCAGCCTATTACTTGTTCGATAAAGAACAAAATACCGATATACAAGTTGCTCCAAACTTGGAGTTACCGTCGTTTAGTGGAAAAAATCTCGACAACACCACCTATAACGAGCAAGGTATCCGCAGCTACATCATTCAATCGACGCATCTGGATCATTACGCAAAAAGTGGCGACACCATTTTCGAGTACCCGATACTCAAAGTCTTCCGTGATGGTATTTTGCAAGAGTGGGAGATTACCGCCAAACGCGGCGTACTCGATGAAGAGCAAGTACTCACACTGTATGACGACGTACTGGCAAAAAACCTATTAGCAGATTCTGGTTTTGATACGCTTTCAACCATTAAGATGAGCATTCAACTCAATAATCGCGATTTTTGGGCCGATAATCAGGTCGATTTGGTTGGGCCACAATTCGAAACACAAGGACAAGCGATGAAAGGCAATTTTGCCGACAATACCGCTATTCTTTATAACCATGTACAAGGTAGATATGAAACTCTCACACCTTAGTCTTATTGCTTGTTTAGCGATTTCTGGTCACGCATTGGCATTGTCCACCGATAATGCTCAACCGGTTTACATCGATTCTGACAGCCAACAGCTCGACATGAAAAGCAACAAAGTGACTTTCCTTGGTGATGTCAAACTCAAACAAGGCAGTATCAGTATCAACGCCGACAAAGTGATTGTAACCCGTGATGCAAAAGATGGCTCCATTCAAGAAATTGAAGGATATGGCAACCTCGCCACTTTTTCGCAATTAACCGACGATGGCAAAACCTTGTATGGTGAGGCGAAAGAGCTCTATTACAAATTGGCCGATGATCAGTTGACGATGATCGATCAAGCCATGTTGTCACAAGATGATAGCATCATCCGTGGTACGAAAATTCGCTACAAAATTTCGTCACAGAAGCTGATGGCTGATGGTAACTCTAACGAGCGAGTATCGACCGTGCTTCAACCGCAAGCCACTACGACACAAGAATAATTATGGCCATACTTAAAGCAGAACATTTAGCGAAAAGCTATAAAAAACGCAAAGTCGTCTCTGACGTCAGCTTGCAAGTAGAATCGGGGCAGATTGTTGGCTTACTCGGCCCTAACGGCGCAGGAAAAACCACATCGTTTTACATGATCGTCGGCCTTGTCGCTCGTGATGAAGGTAAGATCAGTATTGATGATCACGACATCAGCATTTTACCTATGCACAGTCGCTCACGCTTAGGGATCGGCTACTTACCTCAAGAAGCGTCTATTTTTCGAAAATTGTCGGTCGAAGATAACATCATGGCGGTACTTGAAACCCGTGAATCGATGACCCGTGAAGAGCGCCAAGATAAACTCGAAGATCTACTAGAAGAATTTCACATTCAACATATCCGCCATAGTGCGGGAATGGCGCTATCGGGTGGTGAACGTCGCCGAGTTGAAATTGCCCGCGCTCTTGCCGCAAACCCACAATTTATTTTGCTTGATGAACCCTTTGCAGGGGTCGACCCCATTTCCGTTATCGACATTAAAAAGATCATCCAACACCTGCGAGATCGTGGCTTAGGCGTTTTAATCACAGACCACAACGTTCGAGAAACATTGGACGTCTGTGAAAAAGCCTATATTGTAAGCCAGGGTCGTTTGATCGCAGAAGGTACACCACATGACGTGCTCAATAATGAAGAGGTAAAACAAGTTTATCTCGGTGAACAATTCCGTCTATGATTAAGTAGAGAGTGACATCAATTCTAAAAATAATAAGGTAACTGGCACTGAATGAAACCCTCATTACAACTGAAGCTCGGCCAACAATTAGCGATGACACCGCAGTTACAACAAGCCATTCGTTTGTTGCAACTCTCCACATTGGAACTCCAGCAAGAGATCCAAGAGGCTCTAGAGTCTAATCCATTATTGGATGTTGAAGAGGCCTATGAAGAGAATGCCACCGCTGATGTTCATAGCATCAATGAGGAGAAAGAAGCCAGTGCTGAGGTGTTAGATATTGAGCCACAAGACAGCTCTGACTTAATTGAAAAATCCGAAATCAGCAGCGAGCTTGAGATCGACACCACATGGGATGATGTCTACAGCGCGAACACAGGCAGCACAGGGATCGCCCTTGATGATGACATGCCCGTGTACCAAGGTGAAACAACGCAAACCCTGCAAGATTATCTACTGTGGCAATTAGATCTCACACCGTTTAGCGACACCGACCGCAGCATTGCTCTTGCCTTGATTGACGCCATCGATGACTACGGTTATCTCACCGTTTCTTTGGATGATATTTTAGAAAGCTTTGCCGATGAAAATATTGAGCTTGATGAAATTGAAGCCGTTCGTAAACGTGTTCAGCAGTTTGATCCCCTCGGTGTGGCTTCAGTCAACCTTCAAGACTGCCTGCTTTTACAATTAGCGACCTACCCTGCCAGTACCCCTTGGTTAGAAGAAGCTAAACAGCTGCTGATCCAACATATTGATCTGCTCGGCAACCGTGACTACAAGTTGATCATCAAAGAAACCAAGTTAAAAGAAGAAGATCTGCGAGAGGTATTGCAGCTCATTCAACAACTTGACCCAAGACCGGGAAATAATATTTCAACCGAGCACGCCGAATACGTTGTGCCTGACGTGTCTGTTTACAAAGATCACGGCAAATGGGTGGTCACAATAAACCCAGATAGCGTACCAAAACTTAAGATAAATCAACAATATGCAGCATTAGGCAAAGGTAACAGTGCCGATAGCAACTACATTCGCAGCAATTTGCAAGAAGCAAAATGGCTAATTAAGAGTTTAGAAAGTAGAAACGAGACACTGCTCAAAGTTGCCAAGTGTATTGTTGAACATCAACGTGATTTCTTTGAGTATGGTGAAGAGGCGATGAAGCCAATGGTACTCAATGACGTTGCTTTAGCGGTAGAAATGCATGAATCCACCATATCAAGGGTGACAACGCAGAAGTACATGCATACTCCGCGTGGTATTTTCGAATTGAAATACTTCTTCTCCAGCCATGTCAGTACCGACAGCGGGGGAGAGTGTTCATCGACTGCAATACGAGCACTGATTAAAAAACTGGTGGCCGCTGAAAATACAGCCAAACCATTAAGTGACAGTAAAATTGCAGATCTACTGGCTGACCAAGGGATTCAGGTAGCTAGACGGACGATAGCTAAATACCGTGAATCGTTGGGCATTGCTCCATCGAGTCAGCGCAAACGCCTACTGTAAGGCACAAAACAGAGAAGGAAAGTCTATGCAAATCAACATTAATGCCCATCACATTGATCTGACCGATTCAATGCAAGACTATGTAAACTCGAAGTTTCAAAAACTTGAGCGATTTTTTGACCATATCAATAACGTACAGGTTGTTTTACGTGTTGAAAAAGTACAACAGATCGCTGAAGCTACGCTCCACATAAATCAAGGTGATATCCACGCCGTGGCCGACAATGAAAATATGTATGCTGCCATTGATAGTTTAGTGGATAAACTCGTAAGACAACTCAACAAGCATAAAGAAAAGCTAAGTAGTCATTAATCATGCAATTAAGCGAAGTACTCTCATTGGACTGCACGAAAAGTGCGGTCCAATGCACCAGTAAAAAAAGAGCCCTAGAAATCATTAGCGAAATCGCTGCTGAGTATTCAGGTCAAAATTCCACCGAGCTGTTTGAATGCATGCTCAGCCGAGAAAAAATGGGCAGTACTGGTATTGGTAATGGCATCGCCATTCCTCATGCAAGAATGACCAACAGTGATCGTGCCATTGCCGTTTTGCTGCAGTGTGAAGAACCGATTGAGTTTGATGCCATTGATAATCGACCTGTCGATCTACTGTTTGCGTTGCTCGTTCCTGAAGAGCAGTGCAAAGAGCATTTAAAAACGCTCGCTTGTATGGCCGAGCGCCTCAATGACAAACAAGTTTTAAAACAGCTTCGAAGTGCACAAAGCGATCAAGAGCTGTACGACATCATGACTAACCAATAACCACCGAGCCGAAACTATGCGTTTAATCGTTGTGAGTGGTCAATCAGGCGCAGGGAAAAGCGTTGCTTTACGAGTACTGGAGGATCTCGGCTACTATTGTGTCGATAACCTTCCCGTCAACTTGTTGGATGCGTTTATTCAATCTGTCCAAGGCAGTAAACAAAATGTCGCGGTGAGTATTGATATCCGTAACTTGCCCCAAGAGCCTAGTTTGGTTGCGGATGTTTTAGAGCAACTAAAACAGAATAACGATGTTAGTGTGCTGTTTCTCGATGCCAGTAAAGAGACACTACTCAAGCGCTACAGCGAAACGCGTCGTATCCATCCTCTCTCATTAAACGCCGATAAACCTTCACTTGCGCAAGCGATTGAATTGGAAAAGTCGCTGCTTGCGCCGCTCAAAGAGCAAGCCGATTTAGTGCTCGATAGCAGTAATCAATCGTTGCATGAGTTGAGCGAAACCGTACGCATGCGAATTGAAGGACGTGAGCGCAAAGATCTGGTGATGGTGTTTCAGTCTTTTGGCTTCAAATATGGACTACCCAGCGATGCAGACTACGTGTTTGATGTGCGTTTTTTACCCAACCCACATTGGGAACCCGATCTTCGCCCATTAACTGGCCTGGATGCGCCAATTAAGTCGTTTCTTGAACGCCATAGTGAAGTAATTGAACTTAAACAACAAATTCAAAAGTTTGTTGAATACTGGCTGCCGATGCTCGAAAAAAACAACCGCAGTTATCTCACAATTGCGATTGGTTGCACCGGTGGTAAGCACCGCTCCGTTTACCTGACTCAACAGCTTGGCGAGTACTTTGCTCAATTGGGTCACCAAGTACAGATACGCCATACATCATTAGAAAAACAGCAATAGGAGCGATGGTATGCCACTATTAAGTAAAACGGTTTTAATCCAAAATCGCTTGGGCCTTCATGCTCGTGCAGCCGTTAAGCTGGTTGAACTGTCGCAATCTTTTGATGCGGTGGTCACCATTCAAAGTGAAGAAGGAAAAGAAGCCACTGCAGACAGTGTAATGGGTTTATTGATGCTCGAATCCGCACAAGGTCAATACATCACCATCAATGCTGAAGGCTCACAAGCAGAGCCTGCTTTGCAAGCGGTTAGTTCGCTGATTGAACATAAATTCGATGAAGACGAGTAAGCACAAGGCTTACACTCCACTCTCCCACAGACAGCGCATGCGCGCCCCTGATAGTCAAAATAAATTCAGTGCTTAATAAGAACTTATTAAATAAGGCCTAGAATTAAGTTACTATTCAACACATTGTAAGAATCCTAAGTAGGGGGAAACCATGGCCGAGCAAATTGAATTTGATCAAGCTCACCTAACCCTCCAAGAAGTCAGCGAAGCTTTAGAAAATGGTCGTTTTGTCCATGTCCGTCGCCAATTGCAGGACATGGAGCCAGAAGATATTGCTCACCTCTTAGAAGCCTCTCCACGTAAAAGCCGGGAGGTGTTATGGCAACTCACCGACCCAGAAGACTACGGTGAAATCCTTGATGAGCTCAACGAAGACGTCAAAGATGCCCTAGTTTCCAAAATGGCACCCGAAAAACTGGCGGAAGCGACCGAAGGCATGGACACCGATGACGTGGCCTATGTACTGCGTAGCTTGCCAGATGACGTGTCACGCGAAGTGCTTTCGCAGATGGACAGCGCTGATCGCCAGCGCGTTGAAACCGCGCTCTCCTATTCAGAGGAAACAGCCGGCGGGATCATGAATACCGACGTGATCACCATTCGTGGTGACGTTGATATTGACGTGGTTTTACGCTATTTACGCATGCGCGGCGATCTGCCCGAAGCAACCGATGCACTTTACGTGATTGACGATGAAAGTAAGCTGATTGGGCATCTCTCACTCACCACCTTGCTGACCACGCAACCGGATATTCCAGTAAGTGAAGTCATGGATGATGCCGATGAGGCGATTTTGGTCACCACCAGCGACTCAGATGTTGCCAGCCTGTTTGAACGTCGCAACTGGGTGTCCGCGCCTGTGGTAGATGAAAACCAGCACTTGGTCGGTCGGATCACCATTGATGACGTCGTTGACATCATTCGTGAAGATGCCGAACACTCAATGATGAGTATGGCTGGTATGAACGATGACGAAGATACCTTTGCTCCAGTAGTCAAATCCGCACGTAAACGGACCATCTGGCTTGGGGCAAATGTTTTGGCCGCCCTCGCCGCAGCCTCTGTTTCTAACATGTTTGAAGCAACACTGGATCAAATGGCCGCCATTGCCGTGCTAATGACCATAGTGCCCTCAATGGGTGGTGTCGCAGGTAACCAAACCGTGGCCTTGGTCATTCGTGGTTTAGCATTGGGACATATCGGTGACAGTAACCAACGCGAATTGCTATTCAAAGAAGCGGCAATCGGTTTTTTAAATGGCATCATGTGGGCTACCATTATTGGCGGCATTGTGGTGGTATGGAAAGGCAATTGGATGCTTGGCGGCATCATTTCCGCAGCAATGATGGCCAACCTACTCATTGCCGGGATCGCCGGCGTCACCATCCCAATTTTACTGAAAAAAATGAAAATCGACCCGGCTCTTGCTGGCGGAATGGCGTTAACAACCGTCACCGATGTGGTTGGGCTTTCGGTCTTTCTCGGCTTGGCGACCATTTTGATGTAGCCCTATTTTGATGTAACCCTATAGTGATACATATCCAAACCACCCATAAAAAAAGCTTGGTTGTTATACCAAGCTTTTTCATATTCAGCTTAAGCGATTATTCGCCCGCAATTTTCATCGATTCAAGTAAAATAGACCCAGTTTGGATTTGCGAGCGTGTTTCGACATCACTCCCTACCGCCACCATTTGCTGGAACATATCTTTCAAATTACCCGCGATAGTAATCTCAGATACAGGGTATTGAATCACACCGTTTTCAACCCAGAAACCAGCGGCGCCACGCGAATAATCACCTGTCACTGCATTAACACCTTGGCCCATCACTTCAGTGACTAACAAGCCTGTACCCAACGCTTTGAGCATCTGCTCAAAATTTTGCCCTGTGGATTGAACATACCAGTTATGGATGCCACCCGCATGACCAGTTGGAGTCATATTCATTTTACGAGCGGCATAGCTGCTCAGAAGATAAGTCGAGAGCACGCCATCAGTAATGATTTGGCGGTCTTGAGTAAATACCCCTTCACTATCAAATGGGCTTGATGCCAACGCACGTAATACATGGGGTTTTTCGGCAATATTGAACCAATCGGGTAAGATTTTCTCGCCTAACTTATCAAGTAAAAAGGAAGATTTACGATACAAGCTGCCACCACTGATCGCCATCACCAAATGGCCAATCAAACCTGTCGCTACATCTGCGGCAAACATCACCGGAACTTTGCCCGTCTTCAGTTTTTTTGCATCTAAACGGCTGATGGTTTTTTCTGCAGCTTGTTGCCCGACCAGCTCTGGCGACCATAAATCGTCGCGGTGACGTGCAACGGTATAGCTATAATCACGCTCCATCTCACCATTTTTACCCTCACCAATCACGCAGCAGCTAATGCTATGACGGCTAGAGGCATAACTCGCGAGCAAACCATGGCTATTACCATACACTTTCACACCGTAATGGCTGTCATAACTTGCGCCATCACTTTGTTTGATCTTGTTGCTGTAAGCTAACGCTTTCTCTTCTGCAGCAATGGCAATTTTAGCGGCCATGTCCGGGTTAGGTTCATCGGGATGGAAGAGATCTAAATCAGGAATATTTCGCACCATTAACTCTTTAGGTGCAGGGCCTGCATAAGGATCTTCAGAAGTGTAAAGCGCAATATCAAGCGCTGCAGCGACCGTCTGCGCAATTGCTTTTTCACTGAGATCTGACGTCGACGCACTGCCTTTACGTTGCCCACGATACACAGTGATGCCTAATGCCCCATCACTGTTAAATTCTACGTTTTCAACTTCACACATTCGCGTCGAAACACTCAGGCCGGTACTTTTGGTGATCGCCACTTCGGCAGCATCAGAACTGAGCGCAGCCATCTCTAATGCCTTAGCAACCGCCGCTTCAAGTTCGATGCGCTGCTGAGCAACTTGTTGTTTTACGTCCATATCTCATCAATTATTAGCAAACAATGTCATTAGGATAACAAGAATTTCGCTTTCTCCCCACGATTCTTGCTAAAATAGCTGACATACATAACTCAATAGATGAAGAAAATGGCGCGTAAGAATCAAAAAGCTCCTTGGGAAGAAGAAGAGGAGATCATTTGGGTTAGCAAAACCGAAATGAAAAACGACATGACTGAGCTACAAAAACTGGGTGAAGAGCTGGTTGCTCTGAAGCCATCTCAGTTAGCAAAAATTCCGATGTCTGAAGATTTGATGGATGCCATCAAAGATGCTCAGCGTTTTAGCATGGAAGCCAGACGCCGCCAACTGCAATACATTGGTAAAATGATGCGTACCATCGATGCTGAACCGATTCAAGCGGCATTGGATAAACTGCGTAACAAGCACTCACAAAATACCGCCATGCTGCATAAGCTCGAACAGATGCGTGATCGTATTGTGGAGAAAGGTGACAGCGCGATTGAAGATGCGATGGCACTCTATCCAGAGATGGATCGTCAACGTCTGCGCCAATTAGCGCGTCAAGCAAATAAAGAGAAAGCCAACAGCAAACCACCAAGAGCATCACGAGAGATTTTCCAAGTGCTCAGAGAGCATAACGATAAGTCAGTGTAACCTGTCATAGTGCTGATTAGACGCAAAAACCTCACCTAAACGTGTGAGGTTTTTTTTATTCCCCTGCACGCACAAAATCACTGAGCTGCGCGTCTGCGTGTTGCGCGGAAAGTGCCTCAATGCGATCATTTACTAACACATGTCCTTGAGCCATAAACGCAAAATGGCTCGCAATCGCTTTGGCATCACTAATATGGTGCGTCACCATCACAACAGTGATCGCTCTTTCTGCGGCTAACTGCTTAACCAAAAGCAGCATCTCTTCTCTGAGTAGCGGATCCAAGGCGGAAAAGGGCTCATCCAGCAGCCAGATAGGATGTGGTTGTACAAAACAGCGCGCCAGAGCAACTCGTTGACGCTGCCCCCCTGAGAGCTGCTCAGGCAAGCGATCAAGTAGCGCTACCAAACCCACTTGCTGCGCGGCGCACTCAACTAACGCCTTTTGCGAAGTGGTTAATTTCAGCCCCGGATGTAACCCAAGGCTAATATTTTCACGCACAGTGAGATGGGCAAAAAGATTGTGCTCTTGAAACAGCATCGAAAAAGGACGCAAGTGTGGCTCTTGCCCAAGTAAGGATTGCCCTTGCACTTGGATATCGCCGCTTTTCGGTGCAATAAAGCCCGCAACTAAGCTCAGTAAAGTCGACTTGCCCGCCCCACTTGGCCCCATCAAAGAGAGAATCGCCCCTCGCGGTACAGAGAGCGAAAATTCAAACCACTCCTGTTGATACTCATAATGTACGGCCTTGAGTTCTAACATTGCTTTACCTTTGAATGTGAGTGAAATAACCACTCAATGAGGGCAAAACAACCCACACTGAGTAGCAACAGCGTAAGGGAAACCACCGCCGCCGCTTGCATTTGGTAACTGCCCAGCAGTTGGAACAGGTAAAGCGGTAAGGTTCTAAACTCTTGGCTACCAAATAGAGCAATCGCACTTAAATCCCCCATTGAGAGCAAAAAGCTGATCGCAAAGGCATGCGCTAAGGGTTTGCGCAACGCACGCAGCTCAATCACTTGCAAACGCTGCCACCCTTTAATACCAAGGCTGGCACATAACCATTGATATTGCTGCGCGATATGCAGCATAGGTTGCGCCAATGTTTTCAACACATACGGCAATGCCATTAAGCCATTGACGAAAAAAACCACCCAATACGCTAAGCTAAATGCATCGGTCCAGATACGTAGCAACAGAAAAAGCCCGGTGCTGATAACAAGCCCTGGCGTGACCAAAATAATCGCGCCAATCAACTCTAGTTGGTCCGCCTTACGGTTGTGCTGCTGCAGGCGCAAAGCGCGAGTCGTGATGAGTATGGCAACCCCAGCCGAAACAGCAACCACGCTTGCCAATAACGCCACTTGCAGTGAAGCCCAAAGCGCACGCCAGAATTGCTCATCGCTCAATACGTGAAAAAGCTGCGAATTTAAACCGCTCAAGATGACCATCACCAGCGGCGGAAGTACTAACAGCAACGCAAGGAAGATCCATGCGCCGTCCCAGTATTGTGCTTTTCGATTGTCTCGACTAACCACATAATCACTCGCTTGACGCCCTGTGGTGATGGCTAACGGCTTCGCTAGACGTGAAATGGATAGAGACAACAGCCCACATAACAGCATCTGCCACAGCGCAAGCAGCGCACCGGCTTGTAAATCAAAATCAAATTTGATCGCCTGATAAATCGCCAGCTCAATCGTGGTTGATTTAGGCCCGCCGCCAAGTGCCATCACAGTGGCAAAACTGGTAAAACAGAGCATGGACACCAAACCACAGACATGAGGAAGCTGCTGACGCAAACGTGGCCATTCAACCCAACGAAATTTGTGCCAATGACTCATGCCAAGATGCGCGCATAACTTATGTTGTTCAGCCGGGATCGACTCTAACGCTTGCAGCAATAAACGGCTGGCATACGGGAGATTAAAAAACAGATGCGCCAGTAAAATACCGTTTAATCCGTAAATGGAAAACGGCAGTTTGCTATCAAACCACGCAAGCAGCGAGGCGAGCAGGCCGCTATTACCATAAATGGCCAACAAACCAAATACGCCCACCAGCACTGGAAGCACTAAGGTAGTTGCAAACAATTTGATCAGCAGCGCACGTCCCCAAAATCGACGACGGTAAAGTGCGTGAGCAACAGGAACCGCGAAACCAACACTGAGCAGCATCGACAAGCTGGCTTGGTAAAAACTAAATTGAGTAACATGGCGATAATACGGGTCTTGCCATACGTGCATCACATTTAAGCTGGGTGCTTGTAACAGCAACGCCGCTAACGCACTGATGACAAAGGTCGCGACAAGCATCGCGACCCCAATGCCTATTTTAGGAATAGCATTCAAACTTTATCGAACCTTAAAACGTTAAGGCGGTTTGCCACTCACGGATCCACGCTTTACGCATCTCAGACACCTCTTGTGCGCTAAAGGTAAGCGCCTTTGGTGGCACAGCCAGCGTTTCAAAACCTTTCGGTAGCGCCACAGACGTCACAGGATACATCCAGTTTCCGGTTGGCATCACCGACTGAAATTGATCACTTAAAATAAAGTGCATGAACTCATCGGCCAATTTGCCGTTATCACTGTGTTTTACTTTCGCAGCCACTTCCACTTGCATGTAGTGTCCTTCGGCAAAATCGGCAGCCGCGTACTTAGCGTCATTTTCCGCAATCAAATGATAGGCTGGAGAGGTAGTGTAAGAGAGCACCAGATCGGACTCACCTTTTAAAAACATCGCATAGGCTTCTGACCAACCTTTGGTGACTGTCACCGTCTTATTGGCGAGCTGTTGCCATGCTAAATTGGCTTTCTCACCATAGACAGATTTCATCCACAGCAGTAAGCCTTGACCGGGTGTTGAAGTGCGCGGATCTTGATAAATCACTTTAAGATCATCGCGCTTTTCTACCAACTCTTTTAAGCTTTTCGGTGGGTTTGCTAATTTCTCTTTATTGTAAACAAAGGCAAAATAGCCGTAATCATAAGGAACAAACGTTTCATCACTCCAACCACCAGGTAGCGTGACTTGGCTCGTCTCGACATTATGATCTGCCAATAAGCCAGTCTGTTTGGCCTCGGCCATTAAGTTGTTATCTAAACCGAGTACGATGTCTGCTTTACTGTTATTACCTTCAAGACGCAAACGGTTTAGGATCGATACCCCATCATCGAGTGCCACAAACTGAAGATCGCAAGCGCATTGTGCTTCGAATGCTTTTTCAATCGCCGGTCCCGGGCCCCATTCTGATGCGAACGAGTCATAGGTATAAACGGTAAGGATATTGTCAGCGGCATGCGCTGAAAAAGAGGTGATGGTGGCAAGTGCAATGGTATTAAGAGTGGTGTTCAACTGGTCGCTCTCCTTGGTTGAGCGGCACAGGCTTGAGGAGGATGAGAATATTCCATTATTCCTATTCTGAGATCCTAACCCAATTCCTACGCCAGCATTATCTGGTTCAGGTTTACGGGTCCCAAGCTCACGCTTGATCTCAGCAGCATTCATTGAGATGAATGATTTGCTCCCCGTTGAGTGAGGTGGATTGTAATTGGAATTAACGCAATAAGCTATACCGTTGGGCGTGAGTCATATCCCCAACGCGGCACAAGCCCTTGTTCAACGCCTAAATGGTCCAAAATACGCGCCACCATAAAATCGACCAAGTCTTCAATTGACTGCGGCTGATGATAAAAACCGGGGGCAGCGGGCATAATGGTGACGCCCATTTGCGACAACTTGAGCATGTTTTCTAAATGTAAGGTGGAAAACGGAGTTTCGCGCACCACTAACACCAATTGGCCACGCTCTTTCATCACTACATCGGCAGCACGTTCGATCAAATTATCGGACATGCCATGGGCAATCGCCGCAACGCTGCCTGCCGAACATGGGCACACCACCATCTGTTTTGGCGCGGCAGAGCCCGAAGCCACTGGTGAAAACCACTCTTCTTTGCCGCACACGACAAGCTGTGAGGCATCGCAGTGTAAATGTTCCACCAACGCTGCTTTGGCTGCCTCAGTCCCACTGGGCAACTTCAAACCGTGCTCGGTTGCAAGCACAACGCGCGCGGCCGAAGAGATCAAAAGATACACTCGGTAATCTGCAGCCAATAAACACTCCAACAGACGAAGTCCGTAAGGAGCACCTGAAGCGCCAGTAAAGGCTAAAGTGATGGCTTTCTGTTTTGTTGTCATAACTCTCTATTTCGTTTGTGTCGCTGGCATTACATGGCTTGATTTAATGCAAGTAGGAGCTTGTTATGAATACCTTCAAAGCCACCATTGCTCATCACCAAAATGTGATCGCCCGGCTGGGCTTCCTGCGCAATTTGCACGACGAAAGCATCAATATCATCATTCACTTGCGCTGGTTGTGAGCATTGGTCAGCCACATCCTGCACCGACCAAGCAAGATTGTTCGGCTGATAGAGATAAACTGAATCGGCTTGCTGTAATGACGCCGCTAAAGTTTGCTTATGTACGCCCAACTTCATCGTAGCCGAACGAGGCTCTAAAACCGCGATAATTTTCTGATCGCCTACCTTGTTACGTAAACCACCCAAAGTAAGTTCAATGGCCGTTGGATGATGAGCAAAATCGTCATACAACGTAATACCGTTCACTTCGCCTTTGAGCTCTAAACGACGTTTGGTATTGATAAATTTACCCAAAGCTTGACAGGCTAAATCCGGAGTGACCCCCACGTGACGCGCCGCGCCAATCGCCATTAAGGCGTTATCGACATTATGATCGCCAACCAAATCCCAAGTCACGCGCCCCACGCGTTCATTGTCAAAGAACACATCAAATTGCGAACCATCACGCGTGATTTTTTCAGCTTTCCACTGCACTTGCTCGCCGGTAAACTCGGTTTCGCTCCAGCAGCCACGTGCGAGAACATCCGCTAATGCGCGCTCTTTTTGCGGAGCAAAAATACGACCATTGCCCGGAACAGTACGCACTAGATGATGAAATTGGCGCTTAATCGCTTCAAGATCGTCAAAAATGTCCGCATGATCAAACTCTAAGTTGTTCAACACTAAAGTGCGTGGGTGATAATGGACAAACTTAGAACGCTTATCGAAAAAAGCGCTGTCATATTCATCGGCTTCAACCACAAAAAACATGCTTTCGCCCAAACGCGCAGAAATACCAAAGTTGCCAAGTACGCCTCCCACCAAAAAGCCTGGTTGGTAACCACAATCTTCCAAGATCCACGCCAACATGCTCGACGTGGTGGTTTTACCGTGTGTACCAGCCACCGCAAGAACCCAGCGGTCATGCAACAGGAACTCTTGCAACCATTGCGGGCCAGAGGTGTAACGCAAGTTGTGGTTCAGCACATATTCAACACACGGATTGCCGCGACTCATGGCGTTGCCAATCACCACCAAATCAGGCTTGGGCTCTAATTGAGCAGGGTCAAAGCCTTCGATAATCTCGATCCCTTGAGACTCCAATAACGTACTCATCGGTGGGTAAACGTTGGCGTCGCTGCCGGTAACTTTATGACCTAATTGTCGCGCTAAAACGGCAACACCGCCCATAAACGTACCGCAAATCCCAAGAATGTGAATATGCATAAATCCTAGCCTCGCACATGGCGTTGTGAGTGATTGCCTCCATTATCACCATCCATTTAAGAAAAGCGAGCATGTTTGCAACTTCTAAAAAGTCGACAAACAAATTGAGATCTCAATCTGTTACTTCATTACCATTAAAAAGATCTAAGCCCTAGAATCGCAGTGTTACCCAAACGTTATCAAATGGGTCACTCGTTTCGGCCGACATCCCAACAAGAGGATGCGTTGTGAAACAATCACTCCCCCCTATATAGCTATGTTAAGGAAATAACATGTCTGAGATTCGCACTCTTGGCGAGTTTATTGTTGAGAAACAACATGACTTCCCCCACGCAAGCGGTGATCTTTCATCTCTGTTGTCCTCTATTCGTCTTGCGGCAAAAATTGTTAATAGAGAAATCAACAAAGCAGGCCTTGCTGATATTACCGGTGCAGTTGGTACGGATAATATTCAAGGCGAAGAACAACAAAAACTCGATGTGTACGCCAACGAAAAATTTAAAGCGGCGCTTGAAGCGCGCGATCAAGTGTGTGGTGTCGCCAGTGAAGAAGAAGATGAAGCGGTTGCATTTAGCAAAGAGCTCAACAAAAACGCAAAATACGTGGTGTTGATGGACCCGCTGGACGGCTCATCCAACATCGATGTCAATGTCTCTGTCGGCACGATTTTTTCTATTTATCGCCGCGTATCGCCAGTCGGCACGCCACCAACACAAGAAGACTTCTTACAACCCGGTAATAAACAGGTTGCGGCTGGTTATGTTATTTACGGCTCTTCAACCATGTTGGTGTATACCACCGGCAACGGCGTAAATGGCTTTACTTATGATCCGTCACTCGGCACCTTCTATCTTTCACACCCCAATATGATGACCTTCGATGATGGTAAAATTTACTCCATCAATGAAGGTAACTACATCCGCTTCCCAACCGGCGTCAAAAAATACATTAAATACTGCCAAGAGAATGTGCCTGAAGATAATCGCCCTTACACCTCACGTTACATTGGTTCGCTAGTGGCGGATTTTCACCGTAACCTGCTCAAAGGTGGGATCTATCTATACCCAAGCACGCAAAGCCATCCAAACGGCAAGCTGCGTCTATTGTATGAATGCAATCCAATGGCGTTTTTGATTGAACAAGCAGGCGGTATTGCTTCTGACGGTGTCAATCGCGTGTTGGATATTAAGCCGACAGAACTGCATCAACGTGTGCCATTCTTCTGCGGTTCAAAAAATATGGTCCATAAATTGGAAGAGTTCTTGGAACTCAATCGCGATTAAATCAGCTCAATGAGCGCCTAACTCTAGGCGCTTTTTTTATCGATAAATATGAGGCAAGACTCTCTTTTTACGGTTTACACCGTTTCCTATTTACCGCTAAAGTTGCAACACAAGCGTTTACGTTCTGTTAATCAACCCAAAACAATTCAAGTCCAGCGACGAAAAAGGAAATACTAAATGAGCTTAAACAACGTTCCGGCAGGAAAATCACTGCCTGATGATATTTACGTGGTGATTGAAATTCCAGCCAACGCCGACCCAATCAAATACGAAGTCGACAAAGAATCTGGCGCGGTATTTGTGGACCGTTTCATGTCTTCACCTATGTTCTACCCATGCAACTACGGTTATGTGAATCACACCTTATCGCTCGATGGCGATCCTGTCGATGTGTTGGTGCCCACGCCTTATCCGCTCATGCCAGGCTCGGTGATTCGTTGCCGCCCAGTTGGCGTATTGAAGATGACCGATGAGTCTGGTGAAGATGCCAAAGTGGTGGCGGTTCCTCACTCCAAGCTCACCAAAGAGTACGACCACATTCAAGACGTAAATGACCTGCCAGCACTACTGAAAGCGCAAATTACACAGTTCTTTGAACGCTATAAAGAGCTTGAAGCGGGCAAATGGGTCAAAGTCGATGGATGGGAAGATGCCGCTGCCGCGCGAGCTGAAATCCTGACTTCATTTGAACGCGCCCAAAAATAGCCACCATAATTAAACAGTCACGATAGTTATATACCCAAACAACTTGGAGTTGCAGGTAGGCGGCAAGTGAGTGAGTCCCCATGAGCATAGGCAAACTATGTGATTGGGGTGAACGAACGTAGCCAACACCGCTGCAGCTTCAAGTAGGAAGGGGATAAGTGTCGTTATAAATAAAAAGCCACATCCTGCTAATATGCGGTGTGGCTTTTTTATTTCCATTTTCAACGCCGTTCGTTACACCCGTTGGCACCAGTCTCCAGAATTAATCACAGCAGTAAGACGGCTGTGATCTTGATAGAGATAAATCCACGCACGGCCAAATGGGGTTTCGATCGTTTCACGGCGATATTCGATGGGAATATCTTCTAAAAGATCGAGTTTTGCTAGTGTCTGCTCATCCACTCGATATACCTCACCGACTATCGATTGCTGTCCCTGAGCCAAGCCAGGATATGGACCTAGATCATACAGCGCATAGTCAGCCGGCGTGTAGAACGATCCTAACATTTCGCTTGTCTCAAGCAGATGCGCATTACTTTCACCACGGCGTAATGTGCCGTAGACAAAAACCAGATGTTGCATATGACTGTCCCTAGTTAAATTCAAACTGATACAAAAGATCCACCGCGCTATCTAAGCCGGATACCGCTTCAACGTACAAATCCCTCATCAAGCGGTAACGCACGGTAAATTCGCCCACCGAGCTGAAAATACCAACACCATATTTCACTTGTAGCCCCGGTAAAATATAGCCGCTTACCGTCACTTGTGAATCATCACCGGAACCAGCCGTATCCAATTGCAGATCTTGCACGCCGAAGGCTTGACCAATTTCGCCCACCACCTTACCGCTTTGTGCCAAGCTCAAACCAATCAGTGCAGTGGTCATCGCATTGCCACCCGCCTCGCCATCAATATTCTGACCACGAAGTAGGTAAGAAAGTGCATTGGCTTGTGGCATTGCGGGTTCTGAAAAAATGGAGACTGCGGGTTCATCGGCAGAGCCGGTCACTTTTACCCCTGCAATCACGCCATCTTGTGTGTTATCCGGGTTGCGCACCGCTTTAATCGAAACATAAGGTTGATCAACCGGTCCATTCATTAAAATTTTGCCTTCTTGGATCAGCAAATCTTGTCCAAAGGATCGATACGAACCATTTTGGATATTTACTTCTCCAGTAATAAAAGGGCCTTTATCCTTTTGCGCCACATTGAGGCGGCCAATTAAGCCGCCTTGCAAACCAAAGGCACTGAGCCGGAAATCATCACCAATCGAGATGTTTACATTCGTTTCAACGTTAAATGGCATGGCGCTTTGCTCGCTCACAGGCTGTAAAGCAGCGTCCAATATCACTTGATCTTTGGAGACACCAATCGCGCTCGGAGGCAACTCTTCTACCACGATACGTCCCCAAGGCAGGTTAATATTCCCTGTCACAGTGGCCAGTTGAGGTTCTAGTGTGATGCTCATGTCTGGGATAACTTTAATCTTGACGATAGGCGGCAGATCCACCAATAGCTCATCGGCCAACACGCGCAGGTTGGCACGCCACTGCTCCATTTTCTGCCAGTCGGCATCCCCCTTGATACTCAACTCGCCATCCGCAGTTTGAATCGCTGCATTGAGCAAGGCTTGGTAACCATTAAAGTCCATCGCCACTCGGCCCGAGGTAACATCCAGCGGCGAAATATCGCCTTTGACGACAATGTCATCCACCACCACGCTGCCCATCACTTTCGGGTGCAACATCGGCCCACTGAAGGCAAGTTGACTGCTAATCTTCGATTTCGCTTGGCTATAATCCCCAAGCAGCGGCTGTAAAAAATCAATATTAAAGGTGGAAAGCGTTAATGCGCCATCCATCATTTTTTCTTTTGCCATTAGATCCGCAATGGTTATTTTCCCCGACAGATCGCCATTATCGGTCACATCCACTAGCCAACGAGCAAACAGCTTGTTCTGTTCAAGCGTACTTTCAATAGTGACGCTATCCCAACCTAAAGTAATGGCTTGGTCGATGTGCTGCGTGACTGCACCTTGGCTTAAGCTGAGTGACACTTTCGCTTGAGGCGCAGTATTGGGCGCCCATTGAGCTGTGAG
The DNA here is from genome assembly GCF_963888495.1 of Vibrio sp. 2-2(8). Classification (NCBI taxonomy): domain Bacteria; kingdom Pseudomonadati; phylum Pseudomonadota; class Gammaproteobacteria; order Vibrionales; family Vibrionaceae; genus Vibrio; species Vibrio sp. 2-2(8). The sequence continues at coordinate 51,152 of NZ_CAWPJM010000052.1, forward strand.
ACTGACATCGGCTTGGCCTTTAAGTTGAGTCTCTTGCGGTAAAAACATTGCGATTTGCTGAAAATCAAAATGGTTGAGAGAGAGCTCGGCCGCGCCACTTTGCCCCACAGTCGCGTCTTTATCTAAGCAGAGCGATGCTCCCTCTTGCTGCCAACAATGTGCGGCAATCGTAGCTTGTTGTTTCTCGATATTAACCGCAACAGGTGTCGCTTGGTTTAATAGCCACGGCCCTTGTTCTGTGGACAGTTGCACTCGTTCCAGCGCACCTTGCCACTGCATCGTCGGCTTATCTTCAAAAGATCCGCTGATCGCCAAGCTGGTTGAAATCAGATTTGAAATGACGTCTAAGCTCAGTTGATGCTGCGCCTGCGTGCCTGAAAAACGCAAGTCCACACTATCAACTAACTGCTGCTGGTAGCTCAACTGGCTCGCCTGCAATTTCACTTCGGCTTGTGGCACAGGAAGTGGCGTAACATCACCAGTTAAAGTCACCTGCTTTAAGGTCGCTTGTTGCTGCCAAGCAAGATCATTTGCATTGAGGCGCAGCTTGATTTGTGGCTGCTGTAAATCACCACGCAGATAAATATCGCCAATCACTTTGCCGTGCAAATCAGGAACACTTTTCACCAGATCCGCAAAATCAACCGATAAGCCCATACGCCACTCTTTATCCAGCTCACCTTTGGCCGTAATCTGGTTGGGTCCATGGGCTAACGTTAAGCCGCTGGTCGACACAGTAAAAGCGCCTTTCCCTGTCATATCTGATGCGTTTAATTGACCTTCAATATTCAGTGGGTAGCCACGCAACACACCCTCAATATCCAAAATAGGCAGCGCAACGTTCCAACCGCCCTGCTCGGTCAGCTCACCCGTAGTTTCGAGCTTACCGCTGATCACGCCTTCGGCTTGCGGCCACTGTAATCCCGGCTGAATCTGTTCTAAATTCAGCGCCGCTTGCCAGTGAATTGGGGCTTGCCAGTTGGCCATCACTTGGCCAGCAATTTGCCCCCCTAAGGTATCGATGAGCAAAGAATCTAAGTTGATTTGCTGTAAAGTACCTTTACCAGCAACATCCAGCGTCACATCGGGCAGATCTTTACCTTGCAGTTGGCCATTGAGCGCCACGCTATATCCGTCGAGTGAACCTTGAGTTTTTAAACTCGGTACGCGAACAAAATAGTCTCCTTGCCCAATCAATGGCCACTGTGCTTGAACATCATCTAACGAAATATCAAACGGGATCTCAGGTTGCAGTAGCGCCAATTGCGCATTTAAGTTTGCTTGCGCAAGCCCGCCCAGTTTCGCGTTGAGCGTTAAATCACCCAAGCTACCCGAAGCCTCTAGTGCCAGTGTTTGCCCCTGAGCTTCGGCCATTTTGAGCGTGCTTTTTAAAGAGAGATTGAGCGGATAGTCTCCCTTCAACTGCGCATCAGCTTTTAGGTTGGCAATCAATTGTGGCAGCTCAAGCTCAAGTGATTTTAATGAAACACTGCTCTGATAAGCATTGGCGACCAAACCAAGATGCTTGACAACCAAAGGCTCAGCTTGCTCAAGAGTAAACTGATTGATATCAAAACGCTCCACTTCCAATTGCAGCGGAATGATCACTTCTGGCAAGGTGATGGGCGTTTTCACCGCAGGTGCCGCCGTCGATAATACGGTTGTGGATGGAGTGGATTTGGATTGTGCGCTTGAGGCTGAATCTGCCTCGTCATTGGTCGCAAGCTTCAGTTGAATATCGCTCCAACTGGTTTTGCCAATCCGTAAGCGATTACCTTGAAATGAGGCATGAGTAGAAAATTGCTTCCATGCCAGCGTATTACCCAAAATATCCAGCTGAATATCATTGAGCTCCACACGGCCAACCTTAATTGGCACCGGTGTAGAGATTGACGTAATGGGATCAGAGGCAGACGAAGGCTCACCTTGCGTCGAAGGGGGAAGCTCTGGCAGTGCCAGCCTTAATCCACTGAGCGCAAGTTCATTTAAGCAAATTGAAGGCTCCAATAAGCAGCTAGCACTTATGGCTAATGTCACGCGCTGCACATCGAGATCGAGCTTTAATGCTTCATCGGAAAAGGTGACTTGGTTGAGCGTGAAACGTGGAAAAATTGCACCTTGAGCGCTGGCAACCTGCAGTTGTGGCAGCGCTTTTTGTGCTCCCCACAACAGACCGTTAAGCCCTGTATTGGTAAACAACAAGGCTGCGAGTGCAATAAATACCGCGCCCAACAAGGTGAATAAAATCGCCGATGCCCATTTGGTTATCTTCAACATCACTTTGGTCATAGTTCAGGCCCCAAGGTGAAATGCAGCTGAAATTCATCGCCGGGATTGGCGTCAAGCCCCCATGCAAAATCTAAGCGGATCGGTCCAACCGGAGAAGCCCAGCGAATCCCGGCTCCCACACCAGTTTTCCAATCCGGCGAGTCATTAAAGGCATCGCCGTAATCGACAAACAGTGCACCCCACCAATTTCCAACCAAACGATATTGATACTCCAACGAACTGGTGGCGATGTATTTGGCCCCAGTCAGTGCGCCACTGGCATCTTTAGGTGAGATAGATTGATAGCTATACCCTCGTAAATTGTTATCGCCACCAGCAAAGAAGCGCAGAGAAGGCGAGAGTTTGTCAAACTCTTCACTGAAGTTTGCGCCGCCGTCTAAACGCAATAAACCACGGTGGTTTTGCCCAGCGCTGCGTATCCAAGCCGTGCCCGCCAACAACCGCACCACACGCGTTTCAGAGACGAAATTTGGATCGCCATACTCAAGTGTGATGCTCTGTTTATCGCCCCACATCGGCATTGAACCACCACGAACACGCGTACGAGAATAGGTCGCTCCCGGTAATACAAACTGGCCGACATCGCTTTGCAAACCTTGTTCGTAGTTTTCTATCAAATAACGAACGAATAGGGTTCGATGCCAACCACCATCACGCAGCCAGTGGCGTTCAAACGATAAGTTAGACTCCAAACTCTTCGTATCACGGTTATCGACATTCTTCATTCCATACTGAATTCGATAATATTCACGCCGCACATCTTCTAGCGGTATTTTGTAGCCAGCGGTAATGGTCTGCTCTGGGGCAGAAAGGGAGAAGCTGCTATCAAAACTGTGGCCGAGGCTGTTAACCCAAGGTTTCTTCCACTTGAATGAACCACGCACTCCCACATCCGTTGAGTAACCTAAACCGGTTTCAAGCTGATTTCGAGCTTGTGGTGCAAGGGAAACCTTCATTGGCAGTTCGCGACCGTTCTCCAGTTGGCTAAGATCGGGTTCGACAAAAACAGAGGAAAACCAATCGGTATTGGATAAGTTTTGGTTATATTCCCCTACCTTGGAAACAAGGTAAGGATCATTGGTTTTATAGGGCTGAAGTGAGCGAACTCGCTGATCTTCAATTTGGCTGCCAGTAATGAGCGAGGGACCAAAATGGTAACGAATACCACTGTTAAAATGAAGGCGTACGAAAGCTTCATTCAACTCTGGCGCAACTTCCAAACGGCTTAATTCAAAATTCCCGTTAAAATAACCTTTTTGCAACGCTAAGTTACGGATACCCGATTTCAAAGCATCGTACTGGCCATGGTTAACCGCCGCGCCCACTTTAAGGGCATTGCGGTTAATGAGATTGGCAAAATCAGCATCAGATTCAGCTTCCCCGCTGATCACCACATCCATCTCTTTAATGGTTGTTAGCGGTCCAGGATTGATATTGACCATCAGCTCTTGCTCATCGCTCACCACCACAAACTCAAATTGAGGATGGTAGTAACCCAGCGCGACAAGCGCTTCCGTCATGCTTTTCTCTAAACGAGATTGAAAACGAAGATGCGTTGAATAGTCGCTCTCTGGAATCGACGATAAATAGGCTTCAACGTTGTTTTCTAATTCACCCTCTAAACCATTAATGGTTAACGCCACCTTGGCATACGCCGAAGTGGAAATAAGTAGCATCGTGAATAGAACTGGTAATGATTTTCGTCTCATGCTTAATTAAAGGAACAGTTGAGTAAACAGATCGTTAATGGATGGAAATCATACCGCCAATAGCAAGCTCCGTCTGTATGAAATCAGTCAATTATTCGGGCTGAATGTGAAACAGTGGCTCAACAACAATAAATAAAGCCAAAAATCGGTACACAAAAGGAAAGCTCATGCTCAATAAACAAACAATGGTCAGCGCACAAACAGCACTGAAAGGACGAGAAACCCCTATGTCAGTGGAGGAAATTCATTACGTTAACCACAGCAACATCACTGAGCAGCCTAATGAGCATCAGCAACAAATAGTGATTGGTATGGGCTGTTTTTGGGGCGCTGAACGCTTATTTTGGCAACTCGATGGTGTGGTGTCGACTTCAGTAGGCTATGCTGGCGGCTTTACCCCAAACCCAACTTACGAAGAAGTATGCAGTGGTGAAACTGGCCATACTGAAGTGGTACGCGTAATCTTTGATCCACAGCGCTTGCCATTAGAAAATCTATTAAGTCATTTTTGGGAAAAGCACGATCCGACCCAAGGCATGCGTCAAGGTAACGATAAAGGCACTCAGTATCGCTCCGCCATCTATACCTATTCAGAGCAGCAACAGCAAATAGCACAAGCCTCAAAGCAGCGATACCAGCAGGCGTTGTCAGCCAGTCAACGAGCCTTAATTACCACCGAAATTGCACCCGCTGGTCCTTACTACTACGCCGAAAGCTATCATCAACAATATTTAGCTAAAAATCCGAATGGTTATTGTGGGTTAGGAGGAACAGGCATCTGCTTCCCACCCCAGCTCAGCGAATAAAGCGTGTAGAATTGAGGCTTTGTTAGCATTTTGTTAACCGCTTAATGGCCTCTTTTCGTGGTTTTATTGATTCTATGCTATACCTTTGTTGCTCAACTAAAAGGGACCCCTACAATGAAAAGTAAACGAGTGATCGCCATTCTAATGGCCTGCTGTCCAGCGCTTGCCATGGCACACAACATTACCCAAGGTCAGCAAGTTGCTGATGTTTCAGTGGAAAAATATGGTGAAATCATCCTACAAGATGATAAAACGGCCTTTCAAACTTGGGATACCAGCCAACTGCTAGGCAAAGTGCGCGTCATTCAAGCCATTGCTGGTCGTAGCAGTGCTAAAGCGTTAAATGCACCATTGATGGCCGCCATTACGGCCGCACAATTTCCCGCAGAAAGTTATCAAACCACCTCGATCATCAACCAAGATGATGCGATTTGGGGCACAGGATCGTTTGTCAAATCTTCCGCTCAAGACAGCAAGAAAGAGTTTCCGTGGTCTTCCATGGTGCTAGATGAAGCGGGAAATGTAGCCAAAGCGTGGGATTTAAAAGAGGAATCATCAGCGATCATCGTTCAAGATAAGCAAGGTAAGGTACTGTTTGTTAAGGAAGGTGCATTGAGTGATGAGGAAATTCAAACGGTTTTAGGCTTGATCAAACAGAATTTATAATAACCTTAGGTGGCCGATAACACGGCTGCCTTTGCTAAACATATCGTGGTGAAAGGTGCTTTTATAAAAATAAGAGTACGCTTTATTCTCACAATATTGTTATATTATAACAATTATCATTTTACTACTGTATTGGTTTGATGTTTACCCGTCTACGTTGCCCCCATTACCGAGCTCAAAGCATTGCATTATGTGCCATGCTGCTGATGCTATGGTTGAATGTCGCTTATGTAGATCATCACCTCGATACTAATCCTGCGCATCACGCGCAGCATCATTGCCAACTTTTTTCTGGCTTTCAAAATGGTCTAAGCAGTGCGCTGCCTATCCTTCCTGCCGTTAGTGGCTGCGAAATTCGATCATCAGTAGAGAAAACTCAGCGTCGCCCCTCAGTTCATTACGCTTATCTTGCTCGCTCACCTCCTCACTTTTAGACGTCTTATCTAGTTATTTATGATTTGTTACCCAAAGCCAAAGCGCTAAGGGCTATTTTGATGTTTAAAAGGAATCACCCAATGTTTATCCAACGTAAACTCGCTCTCTCTATCGGCCTAATTTTAAGCATGCCAGCACTGGCAAATGAAGAGTTTCGCCAACATGAGGCTCATGTACATGGCCACGTCGAGTTCAATATTGCTCAAGATGGGCAAGATTTACTGATTGAAATCACCGCCCCCGGCGCTGATGTAGTCGGCTTTGAACATGCACCACAAAATGATGAACAACAACAGCGCTTAAATAAAGTCCTTGAGCAGTTCAGCCACGCCGATGGCATTTTCCAACTGCCCGCTCCGGCCAAGTGTCATTTAGAAGAAAGTCGTATCGCGCATACGTTAAATGGTGAGCACCACGACCACGACCACGACCACGACCACGACCACGACCACGACCACGACCACGACCATCATGAAAAACATGATGATAAACATCAAGATAAAGATGCTCAACACGCACACCATGACCATAAAAAAGATGTGCATGATGAAGGCGAGCATAGTGGTCACGGTGAATTCACGATTCAGTACCAATATCACTGCGATAACATGCCGCAATTGCAGTACCTCGACACGCAATGGTTTAACTTGTTCCCAAATACCCAAACAATCTCTGCCAATGTACTGACAGACAAAGCACAATCTGCCTCTGAGTTGAAAACAAACAGCACTCGCATTACGTTTTAAGGCGTATAAGCAACAACCTAGAGTAAGCACACACTTACTCTAGGTTCATTGTCGTTAAAGGAATTCACAATGAGTGATTTGCATATTCTATCGCTGACGTCTGTCATTGAATTGAAAGAGGTCGAATTTCGTTGGCCGAATAGCTCACAACCAGCCTTATCTATCCAGGATCTTTGTGTAAAACGTGGAGAGCACCTTTTTATTAAAGGGCCAAGTGGTTGTGGCAAATCGACCTTACTGAGCTTACTGACTGGGATCAACCAAGCACAACGAGGGGAGGTCTCTATTTTAGGCACCAACCTGTCGACGTTAACTTCCCGTCAACGGGATCGTTTTCGAGCCGATCACATTGGCTACATTTTCCAACAATTTAATTTATTGCCTTATCTCTCAGTGATTGAAAACGTTACGCTACCTTGCCATTTTTCCAGCACTCGCAAGCAGAATGTTGCAGGCGATCTGATTGAGAAAGCAAAACAGTTACTCACTCGCTTACATCTTGCACCTGAACTACTGACTAAACCGGTTATCGAACTGAGTATTGGCCAGCAGCAGCGTGTCGCGGCGGCGAGAGCACTGATTGGAGAACCCAAGCTGATCATCGCCGATGAGCCAACCTCTGCGCTGGATCACGACAATCGACTCGCGTTTATCGAACTGTTATTGGAAGAGGCGAATCGGGCAGGTTCAACGCTGGTGTTTGTGAGCCACGATCCCACCTTAGAAGCTTTATTTGACCGCGCAGTTTACCTCCCTCAATTGAATCAGGCAGGAGTGACAGCATGAATGTAATTACCAATCTGGCGTGGAAAAGCGTACTTAACCGCAAAACCACAGCACTACTCTCCATTCTGACGGTTGCCATTTCAGTCATTCTGTTAATGGGGGTTGAACGCATTCGAACTCAAGCCAAAGAGAGCTTCGCCAACACCATTTCAGGGACGGATCTAATCGTCGGCGGCCGCTCTGGACAAGTCAACTTGCTGCTCTATTCGGTATTTAGAATTGGCAATGCCACCAATAATATCGACTGGAAAAGCTACCAAGCCTTCAGTGAGCATCGCAGCGTCAAGTGGGCGATCCCCATTTCATTGGGTGATTCACACCAAGGGTTTCGCGTTATGGGCACTAATCACCATTATTTCGAGCATTTCAAATATGGAAGTAAGCAACCACTCACCTTCTCTCAAGGCACTGAGTTTCATGGTTTATTTGAAACGGTATTGGGTTCAGATGTCGCCGAAACCTTAGGTTACCATATTGGCAGTGACATCATTATTGCGCATGGGATCAGCGATGTGGGTTTTAGCCGCCACGACAACCTCCCCTTTAAAGTGGTGGGCATTTTAGCGCCAACGGGAACGCCCGTAGACAAAACGGTGCATGTCTCATTAGAAGCGATTGAAGCCATTCACGTGGGTTGGGAATCGGGTGCGCATTTAGGCAATTCACCATCCAAAGAGCAACTTGAACAACACAACTTTCAACCCAAGCAGATCACCGCCATGTTGATCGGTTTAAAATCGAGAATTCAAACCTTTGCACTGCAACGTGAAATCAATAACTATCGCCAAGAACCCTTGAGCGCCATTATGCCCGGCGTCGCTCTGCAAGAACTGTGGGGTATGATGTCAATAGCAGAACAAGCTTTAATGGCGGTGTCGGTCTTTGTGGTGGCGGCAGGGTTACTTGGTATGCTCAGCAGCTTACTGACAAGCTTGCAGGAAAGACGCCGTGAAATGGCGATTCTGCGCGCCATGGGTGCACAACCTAAACATATTTTTGCTCTGCTTATCAGCGAAGCGACGACGCTGACCTTTATTGGCATCTGCGTTGGATTAGCGGGGTTATATTCACTGCTCGCACTGGCGCAACCTTTTATTGCGCAGCATTATGGAATTCAAATCACACTCAGCACCTTAAGCGGCTATGAGTGGCAATTATTAGCTTATGTACAGCTGGCTGGCATTATTATTGGTGTTATCCCGGCTCTACGCGCCTATAGACAATCACTTAGCGATGGAATGACCATTCGAATTTAGGACTTAACGATGAAAAAACTACTGCTTATCAGCACGCTGCTGCTATCAGGCTTGTTACCGATGTACGCACAGAGTAATGAACAAGTACTGACGCTCGATTGGATCGATCTGATCCCCGAGAACGAACGTAACCAATTCAACGCCGATGGTATGCCTGCATTGAACCATGATGGCGAAATGACGGCTGCACAATCAAAAATCGGCGGAGTTAGAAAAGAGCTCAATGGCAGCGTGGTCAAAATACCCGGCTTTGTGATCCCACTGGAAGGCGACGCCAATAACGTTACTGAGTTTCTACTAGTGCCCTACTTTGGCGCATGCATTCACGTGCCGCCACCGCCACCAAACCAAATTATTTATGTGAAATATCCGCAAGGTGCTCCAATCCAGCAGCTCTGGGATGTAATTTATCTGATTGGGACACTGAAAACCGAAAGTGTTAGCCACGATCTGGCCGAAACAGCGTATGTGATCGAAGGCACTGCGATCGAAGAATACGACGACATGTAGTTAACAAAATAGCAACCTATTGATTCATCTAAACTAAACGATATATTTAGATAAATACGCTAGCAAAGCGACATATATCAACAATAGTAAAGTAATCGATAGGTGCTTTTTCAGTCTATTTTCTTTCCAACACTTCATAAGCGCCCCACAAATTCCTATAACAATTTTAACAAGTTATTATCATTAGGGATAGCGCAAATTTATGATCTAGAACGAATGTTTTTCCTAGATGGAAAATGCGTTACACGTTACATTTTAATCCATGAATGAAATGGGTGATTGAAGCGGACATAAAATGGCAGATACCAACAACCCTGTAGTGATTGAACATCAAGCCAACTCAGGTCAAAGCCACGAAAAAAAATCGAGCTACATCAAAGACAGTGGTAGTCGCATTTTGAATATTGCTCAATATCACGGCTTAGATGCGCTGCTACAAACGGATCCGCCAGAAAAAACCTCGCTTGATCGCGCCTTATTTAGAGAACAGCAACGTAAAGAGCAGCGACAAAAAAACCTAGAGCAGATCGTCAAACTGGCGCATATCTCTTGTAAAAATGAGACCGCGGGAGAGCCTGATCAAGATTGGTTACACCGTTTTTTCGATATGGCGCAAGACATCCACAACTCTTCGATGCAGCGACTTTGGGCGCAAGTACTCAAACGCGAGGTGACCAACCCCGGTTCAACCTCAATGAAAGCACTGCAAGTATTACAAGACATGACACCAAAAGAAGCGCAGATACTCCAAAAAGCCTCAGCGTTAGCCTGCTGTTTTGGTAGCGATAACAGCCGCAAGCTGTTGGTCGGCATTCGTGCTACTAACGGTATTTTTAGTTTAGGAAAGCGCATCAGCACATTTGTCATCAATATGGGTAGTTTCCAATTACCCTATTCGAGCCTGTTGGTACTGATCGAGCTTGGCTTACTGCATGCCACTGAACTGGAATCTGGAGAAATTGAACTTGAACCGGCACTGCTGTTGACCTATCAAGGCAAGAATCTGTCACTGCAATCGATGAGTAAAGGGGTAAGGCTGCTCTATTACCGTTTCAGTCCCACTGGCAATGAGCTGTGTAAGCTACTGGGTAATAAACCGAATATGCAGTACTACGATCAGATGTTGGCGGTGCTTAGCCAGAAATTCACTGTCCACACCGAAGTTGCCAGCAGCTCTTTTCATCACGCCGTCTAGCCTCAAAAAATAAAGGGCTCAAGCTGATGAGCCCTCTTCTACATTAGGCGATAATCGCTCGCACTTGCAGCGCTGTTAGGCAAATTTCCACCAGCTCATCAATGCTTTTTTCGCCAGCCGCAAGATCGATCTCAGGGCTTTGCGGCGACTCATACTCAGAGTCAATGCCCGTAAAATTACTGATTTCACCAGCGCGCGCTTTTTTATACAGCCCCTTCGGGTCACGCTGCTCGCACACGTCCAACTTGGTATTGACAAACACTTCGATGAATTCACCTTGTGGCAGCATATCGCGCACTAATTGACGCTCAGCGCGATGCGGTGAAATGAATGCTGATAACACGATTAACCCAGCATCGGCCATCAGCTTCGCGAGTTCACCAATACGGCGAATATTTTCTCGCCGATCTTGCTCTGAGAACCCAAGGTCGCTGCACAAGCCGTGGCGTACATTATCCCCATCGAGTAAATAGGTGTGATACCCGAGTTGAGCTAAACGCTGTTCCAACGCACCAGCAATGGTTGATTTTCCCGCCCCTGACAACCCCGTAAACCACAATACTGCTGGCTGTTGTTGTTTTAAATTGGCGCGGAACGACTTATCCACCGTATGCTGATGCCAGACAACATTTTCATCTTTATTGGCCAAATTCGTACTCATTACTCAATCCTTTTTTGTCTCAAACTAGCCAATAGAGGGACGCTGTAAGCGGCAATCCCTCCCACCGAATCACCACAGTTAAGCCTTGAGTAACTGACGAAGATCTTTGGCTTCCCAGTGTGGAAAGTGCTTGCGGATCAAGGCATTCAATTCCACTTCAAATGCAGAGTGGGTGCTTTGAGCATGAGCGATGTTTTGCAAACTATCTCGAACTAAGCCCGCCCCCACCGTCACATTCGTCAGGCGATCGATGATGATAAATCCACCAGTATTGGCACTGTCTAAGTATTTATCCAGCGCGATCGACTCTGTTAGCGACCATTCACACAAGCCAATGCCATTGAGCGGCAACTCTTCACTGTGATAAGTCGATAAATTATTAATATCGTACTGGTGACGTACTGCTTGCAACTGGCCGACGGTTTTCTTACCTGCAATTTTGATGTTGTATTCACGCCCGGCTTTGAGTGGTTGTTCTGTCATCCAGACCACATCGGCTAATAGATGGTTAGTTGATTCAACCTGCGCTCCTTGCAGCACAATAAGATCACCACGGCTGATGTCAATTTCATCGCTGAGCGTTAACGTCACCGCTTGGCCTGCTTGCGCTTGCGGCAAATCTCCATCGAAAGTAACAATACGTGCCACGGTGGATGTTTTTCCAGACGGAAGTGCAGTGATTGCATCTCCAACGCTGATACTGCCTGCTGCAATCGTGCCTGCAAAACCGCGAAAATCGAGATTCGGTCGGTTCACATACTGCACAGGAAAACGAAACTCACTGGCTCCTTTTTGCTGATCAACGTCCACCGTTTCAAGCAGCTCCAGCAGTGATGGGCCTTGATACCAACGCATATGTTGGCTTGCTTCGACCACGTTGTCCCCTTCCAGAGCAGAAAGCGGGATGATCTGAATATCAGTATCACCTTGCAGATGCTTTGAAAATTCCACGTAGTCTTGACGGATCTGCTCAAAACGATCTTGTGAGTAATCGACCAGATCCATCTTATTCACCGCCACCACAAAATGCTTCAAACCTAACAGATTGGCAATGAATGAGTGGCGACGCGTTTGATCCAAAATGCCTTTACGGGCATCGATCAAAATCACCGCGAGATCGCAAGTGGATGCGCCCGTCGCCATATTGCGCGTGTACTGCTCATGCCCCGGAGTATCGGCAATGATGAATTTGCGCTTTTGAGTAGAGAAATAGCGATACGCCACGTCAATGGTGATCCCTTGCTCACGTTCCGCTTGCAGGCCATCAACTAACAGAGCTAAATCGGGGCGCTCGCCCGTCGTGCCAACACGCTGGCTATCGGAATGGACGGCGGCCAGTTGATCTTCATAAATCTGTTTTGTGTCATGAAGCAAACGACCAATCAAGGTACTTTTTCCATCATCAACTGAGCCACAAGTCAGAAATCTCAGTAACGATTTGTGCTGGTGTTGCGTGAGATAAGCTTCAATACCGATCTCAGAAAGCTGAGCCTGAACTGCACTATTCATAATCTTTCCTTAGAGGCTTAGAAATAACCTTGGCGTTTTTTCAATTCCATCGATCCTGATTGATCGTGGTCGATCGCGCGGCCTTGTCGTTCACTGGAAGTGGCCACCAGCATCTCTTCAATGATGCCCGTTAGCGTATTGGCCTCTGATTCAATTGCGCCAGTAAGTGGATAACAACCTAACGTGCGAAAACGCACACTCTTGTGCTGAACTTCTTCTCCAGGTTGCAGCTTCATCCGCTCATCATCAACCATGATCAGCATCCCATCGCGTTCGACAACTGGGCGAATGTCCGATAAATACAGCGGTACGATCTCGATGTTTTCCAAATAGATGTATTGCCAAATATCCAATTCAGTCCAGTTCGACAATGGGAAAACACGAATGCTCTCACCTTTATTGATTTGGCCGTTGTAGGTTTTCCATAGCTCCGGACGCTGGTTCTTCGGATCCCACGTGTGGTTCTTGTCACGAAAAGAATAAACACGCTCTTTCGCGCGTGATTTCTCTTCATCACGACGCGCACCACCAAAAGCAGCATCAAAACCATATTGGTTCAACGCTTGTTTTAAACCTTGGGTTTTCATGATGTCAGTATGCTTTGAAGATCCATGCTCAAAAGGGCTGATCCCCATCGCGATCCCTTCTGGGTTTTTATGTACCAAAAGCTCAAAACCATACTTGTGCGCCATACGATCACGAAATTCGATCATTTCACGAAATTTCCAATCGGTGTCCACATGCAGCAGTGGGAAGGGAATTTTCCCCGGATAAAAAGCCTTGCGCGCTAAATGCAGCATCACCGAAGAGTCTTTACCAATCGAATACATCATTACTGGGTTATCAAATTCAGCGGCCACTTCACGTAAAATATGAATACTTTCGGCTTCGAGCTGTTGTAAATGGGTTAAGCGTTGTTGATCCATCTGCATGCTTCCTTTTCGCTCGCATTGCGAGCCTTGTGCAATGAGAAATTGGTTTGAGTATTGAGTTGGAACTAACTGACTTGCCTTGCAATCAGGCGTAATTCACTTGGTTTTGCTGCGCGGGTTGTTCACCAAACCAATGCAGTTTTTCCGACAGCGCCACCACTTCGCCCACCACAATCAAGGCCGGAGCCTGTGCCTGCGCCGCCAGTTGTGATAAGTCACTGAGCTGCCCTTTGAAGACTTTTTGCGAACGCTGAGTACCGCGTTCAATAATCGCGATTGGTGTGTTGGCTTGGCGTCCATGTTCAATCAACTGCTGCTGGATATAACTCGACTTCATCAAGCCCATGTAAATGACTAAGGTTTGATTACCACGTGCCAGTGTTGACCAATCCATGTCATCGTTTTCCGCTTTAAGGTGACCGGTGACAAACAGAGCGGATTGCGCATAATCGCGATGAGTCAGTGGAATGCCCGCATAGGCCGTTGCGCCTGCCGCCGCTGTAATACCGGGGATCACCTGAAATTTCACCCCCGCATCAAACAGCACTTCCAACTCTTCACCACCGCGGCCAAACATAAACGGATCGCCGCCTTTAATACGCACGACTTTGTAACCTTGCTGCGCAAAATCGATCAGCAATTGATTGGTTTTTTCTTGAGGAACACTGTGGTGTCCAGCGCGCTTACCCACGCAGACTAAGATGGTATCGCTCGGCACCAGCGCCATAATTTCATCAGACACTAGGTAGTCGTACAACACCACGTCGGCTTGTTGTAGAAAGCTCAACGCTTTGAGCGTCAGCAGTTCTGGGTCGCCCGGCCCTGCACCAATCAAAGCCACTTCACCGCAGGTCAATTGGCTTTTGACGTACGATGGAGCGCTACTTGCCAAAGCATTATTGTTGACCGCAACTAAGCGCGGCCCTTTGATTGGCAACTGAGAAATGGTTTCCGTCGTACTCATTGTTGTTATCCATAACTTAATTCATGGATGCATTATGGCGGGCTCTTCATATTACCTGAAATTCTAAAATTTCATTTTTTATATCAAAAGCTGATAAGGGAATGGATAATTCCGAATAAGAAGTGACTATCTCTCTGATTAAAAGCCAATCAATGATGAGATCTTGTCGACAGAATGCCGGTGAGTTAACGCGTAACATCACAAATTGATATTCATTGAAATCATCGTTTCATAAGATTTTGTTACATTAGACGAGTTATTTGTTCCCTACCCCTAACTGGAGTACACAATGAAAGTGGCAGTGAAACCTCTCTCCATCGCGATTTTGAGCGGTATGTTAGCAATGGCTGGCCCAGCAATGGCGGACACCATTAAACTGCGTATCGTCGAAACGACCGATATTCACACCAATGTGATGGATTACGATTACTACAAAGACAAGCCATCGAACCAGATTGGTTTATCCCGTGCGGCGACGTTAGTGAAGCAAGCGCGCAGCGAAGTCGAAAACAGCATTTTGGTCGATAACGGTGATTTACTCCAAGGTAGCCCAATGGGCGACTATATGGCCGCCAAAGGCATCAAGGTTGGTGAGGTTCACCCAGTTTACAAAGCGATGAATCAGCTCGGCTACGATGTGGGTAACATTGGTAACCATGAATTTAACTACGGTTTGTCCTTTTTAAAGGAGAGTATTAACGACGCCGCATTCCCGTATGTCAATGCCAACGTCTATGACCAACAAACGGGCAAACACCTCTTCAATCCCTATCTCATTAAAACGCACACGTTCAAAGATACCGATGGCAAAGAGCACCAAATTAAAGTGGGTTACATTGGTTTTGTCCCACCACAAATCATGGTGTGGGATAAGAAAAATCTGGATGGCAAAGTGTTTGCCAAAGACATCAAGCAAACAGCCGAGGAGCTGATCCCGCAGATGAAAAAAGAGGGTGCCGATGTGATCGTCGCAATCCCGCACTCTGGTGTCTCAGCTAACCCATATTCCGTTGGTGCAGAAAACTCGGTTTACTACCTCACCCAAGTAGAAGGCATTGACGCGATTGCTTTTGGTCACTCTCACGCGGTATTCCCTAGCCAAGATTTTGCCAAACTGCCAGGAGCAGATGTGACTAAAGGCACCATTAATGGCGTAACCGCTGTCATGCCGGGGCGCTGGGGTAGCCATGTTGGTGTGATGGATCTGACTTTGCAAAGCAAAGATGGCCAATGGTCAGTCGTGAATGGTCAATCCCAAGCTCGCCCAATCTTCGATAAAGCCAATAAGAAATCATTGGCAGCAGCCGATACAGGCATAGTGAAAGCCTTAGAGTCAGACCACAAAGGCACGCGAGATTTCGTGAATCAACCGATTGGCCAAGCAAATGATGTGATGTACAGCTTTTTAGCCTTGGTACAAGATGACCCAACCGTGCAAATCGTTAACCTTGCACAAAAAGATTATGTGGAACGCTTTATTCAAGGCGACCCTGATCTTGATGGTTTGCCGGTGTTATCGGCCGCAGCCCCTTTCAAAGTTGGTGGCCGTAAAGATGATCCTGCTGGTTTCACTGAAGTCGAAGCTGGCCAACTGACATTTCGTAACGCAGCAGATCTCTATCTTTACCCTAATACATTAGTCGCGCTGAAAATGACGGGTAAAGAAGTGAAGGAATGGTTGGAATGCAGCGCGGGGCAGTTTAATCAGATTGATCCGCACAGCACTCAACCACAATCCTTGATCAATTGGGCTGATTTCCGCACGTATAACTTTGATGTGATGGATGGGGTGAATTACCAAATCGATGTGACTCAACCCGCCAAATACGATGGTGATTGCAAAGTGGCGAATAAAGATGCAGAGCGCATTGTAGGCTTAACTTATCAAGGTAAACCTATCGATGTAAAACAGACCTTTATTGTCGCCACCAATAACTACCGCGCTTACAGCAATAAATTTGCAGGCACGGGCGCACAATTTGTTGCCTTTGACTCACCCGACGAAAACCGCACGGCCGTTGCCAACTACATTTCGCGCGTGAGTAAAGAAAAAGGTCAAGTTACGCCAAGTGCTGATAACAACTGGTCGTTTGCTCCGATTAAAACCAATACTGCATTAGATATTCGTTTTGAAACCTCTCCAAGTGAGAAAGCAGCACAGTTCATCAAAGAGAAAGGCCAATACCCAATGGCTTTGGTGGAAAACGATGAAGTTGGTTTTGCGGTTTACAAGATTGACCTTACCCAATAAACCCCCACTCAAATCGATTGAAAGAGGCCAATGAATTAAGGCGCTTTCACCTCACAAACGCAGCCTTTCGCTGCGTTTTTTATTTCCCTCTCGACAACCCTAACTCTGATCTTGATGGTTCTTGACTATCCACGCTTCATTTAAGGCTCGTTACAACCTCTGTTTAATTTTCAAACATTAGTTTGATTAAATTTAATTATAAAAAATCATCAAATATGCAATTTTTCTATTCTTTGGCAGGTCTTTGTCCTCGTAATGAGAATAAAAGCGCAATCAGCGCCTTATTCTATACTTGATCATAATTTGCTAAGGAGGAAGTGTGGGGCTTGCTATCGACATTCAAACCTTTCTAACAACCGAAAGTCATTCACTGACTTTACTATTCATCGGCGTAATTTTGCTTTCCTATTTGTTAGAGGATGTCGCTATTGTCACCGCCGCCACACTGGCTTTGCAAAATCTCATGCCCCCCGGCTTGGCGTTGTTGGCTATTTTTGTCGGCATTGTTAGTGGCGATCTCGGTTTGTATTACTTAGGCCAAGTGGCACAACGCGTTCGTCCGCTTCGTTATCAAGCGCTGACCAATAAACATTTTCGAACCGTCCGTCGCAAACTGCACCATCATACTTTTTTAAATCTGTTTATTATTCGCTTTGTCCCCGGCCTAAGAACGGTGGGCTTTACTTTGAGCGGCTTTTTTTCTATTCCGTTGGCGCTATTTCTGTGCTCCGTACTGACGGCCACAGCACTGTGGACACTGATCGTTTTTTCAACGCTTTATTACCTAGGGAGTCAGGTTTGGCAACAGTCCTCTCATTATCAATGGATCATTATTCCTATCGCGGTTGGGCTATTAATGCTCACTAATCGTCTTCTCAACAAATCATTTTCTAAAGGATTGTCATGAACGCCAAATTAGAAATACCTTGCATTGCACATGGCAAAATCAACGCGGGTATGCCGCTTTTAGAGCAAGACACCAAACGCAGCATTTCTCCTTATGAATTTCTGCCCAGTTGGTTTTTCTACACTCCGGTGGTGATTCAAAGCCTGCTGCAAGGGCTGCGTTATGGCAACTGGGGCTTACCTTTAATTGCAAACCCCGGCATCAAGCTCAGCGGCATGGTTGGAGAGTCAAAACACGACATTCTTAATCTAGCCGGTGAATACGCTCAGCAGTGGATATCGCCCTTTATCACCCGAACGAAAAGCCATCAAACCGCTCAGCAGCAAACAGCACAGGCTCTGTCTGCAATGCAACAAGCATCGTTGGATTTCCCTCTTGTCGCTAAACCAGATTTAGGCTGCCGCGGCGTTGGCGTCAAACTGCTGCAAAATGAACAACAACTGAGTGACTACATCCAATCATTCCCGATTAATGCCCGTTTTTTACTGCAACAAAAAGCGCCGTATCAAGCTGAAGCTGGCGTATTTTATGTGCGCTATCCCGGTGAGGCTCAAGGCAACATTATTTCCATCACACTTAAGTATGCCCCGTTTGTCACTGGGGATGGCATTCACACTTTAAAGCAGTTAATTGAACGCTGCCCACGCGCAGGGCAACTCCCTCACCTCTATTTTCCTCGCCACCTTGAGAAGCTCGATTGGGTTCTTGCAGCAGGGCAGGAGTTTCAACTCGCCTTTGCGGGCAGCCATAGTCGCGGATCGATTTTCCGCAATGGTAACCGTTACATTACTCGCGCTCTCACCAACAAGCTGGATGAGATTTTTAACAACGTTGACGGGTTTCACTATGGGCGGCTCGATATCAAGTTTGCCAATATTCACCAATTGATGGCTGGAGAACAGTTCACGATTTTGGAAATCAATGGCGCAAGCAGTGAAGCCGCTCATATTTGGGATAGAGAAACACCGCTGCGTGAGATCTTCTCAACCTTACTCAGACAGTACCGAATCTTATTCGACATTGGCGCGCAGCAGCGAAAGTTAGGCCATCAAACACCCAAAATGGCTGAACTGCTGAACGCTTGGCGCAAAGAAAAGGCCTTAACCGAACATTACCCAAGCACGGATTAACCTTATCCATAAGAACAATCATAGGGATAGAAATATGTTTGCAATCACCACAAGTTCACAACAAAGCGCATCGCAGCCTAATCATGCCCCCGTGATCCAAGGCGGCATTGAAACACTGGAACAAGCGCACCAGTTTCTCGAACAGTTAGAAGATAGGCACTACACCCACTTAGCCACGCCAATTGTCGCCAGTTCAGTGGGGCAACATTTTCGTCATTGGTTGGATCTGTTTCATGCGCTGGCTAACTCAACTAGCACTATTGATTACAACCAACGCCGTCGGGGCCACCTCGTTGAGACGTCCCGCGCTGCGGCCTTGGCCGAAATTGAGTATTTAATTCAATGGTTAACGCAGTGCTCGGCCTCACTCCAAAAATCCGTTACGGTACTTGTTGAAACCTCATTGCAGGAAACGCAAGTGTGCTCTTTATCATCAACATGGGAGCGAGAGTTAAGCTTCGCCACTTTGCATGCACAGCACCATTTTGCGATGGCTAAAGTGGTTGCTCATTTGCTGCATGTAGAAACTGATGCCGCTTTCGGCTTAGCGCCAGCCACGGCCTCCTTCATTCGGGGGCAATAACATGTGCTCTGTTTCTTGGTTACTCGACAAACACGGCTATCATCTATTTTTTAACCGTGATGAACAAAAAAACCGCCCATTAGCGTTGCCACCTAAACAATACACGCAAGCTGGTGTTGAAGTGTTGATGCCGATTGATCCTGCTGGTGGAGGCAGTTGGATCAGTCTTAATGAATGCGGTTTGGCTTTGTGCTTGCTCAATAATTACCAAGGTAAAATCCCCCAAGGAGCCGATGCCGAACGCTTAGTCAGCCGCGGTCAATTGCTGAAGCATTTATCCAGTCAAGTCAGTGTCGAGAAGGTTATCCAAGCGTTTACACAGCTTAATCTTCAGCAATTTGCGCCATTCACTTTGCTCGCTTTTGACCCTAATTTAACCGATGCACAAGGCAATGTGATGGCCCTGGCGTGGGATGGTGAACAGAGCCAAATTGCGGTGACGCAATCGCCTCTATTTTCATCCAGTGTCGATTTAGAACAGGTGCAGCACTACCGCTCGCAACTCTATCAAGCTTTAATCGCCGAGGAAGATAGCGTGCAACAGCGACTAAAGTTTCACGCCCACCACCATGTCGCCCATCCACATTGGGCACCCTGTATGCATCGTCAAGATGCGCACACCGTTAGCTTTACCTATTTACGCGTCACACAACAGCAGCAGTATATGACCTATATCTCAGGTTCACCTTGCTTACAGCTCAGTGAGACATCACTCCACCAGCAGCGCGATGAGATCGACAAAACCACTCCTTGGGTCGCCAATTTATTAGGAATCAACAATGAAACGTTTACTAGGACTATTACTGCTGTTTGTCAGCAACGTGAGCCTCGCTGAGGATGAAATTTACACCAGCTTTCTGAGCAATAAAGCGCTGAGTGGCTATGACACCGTCGCCTACTTCACCAGAGGAGAGCCGATAAAAGGCTCCTCCGATTTTTCGACCCTTTATAAAAATGCGCAGTGGTATTTTTCTTCAAAAGAGAACCTTGAACTGTTTCTGAATAACCCTAACCAATATGCGCCGCAATATGGCGGCTACTGCGCTTGGGCCGTCTCTGAAAAGAATGATTTTGCTCCGGGAGATCCCAATCAATGGGCGATTGTCGACGGCAAGCTCTATCTCAATTACGACAAAAAGATCAAAACATTATGGGATGCCAACCAAGCGGTGCACATCCAACAAGCCGATAAAAATTGGCCCAATTTAATTAAGTAGGAGCTACACCATGACGTTTAAAGCTAGCCAGCATCTCCCCTCAATCTTGATTGCGTTTGTTTTTATTCAATCGCTTGTCTTTAAGTTTTCCGGCTCTTACGAAACCAACTATATTTTTGGCACCTTAGGTGCGTGGTCTGGCCTCGGTTGGTTTGCTGTGTATGGCGGGTATTTAATCGGAACGGCTGAACTGATAGCCTCTATTTTGCTGTTTAGCCGCTGGCATGGCCTTGGTGCACTGATGAGCGTCGGCATTATGAGTGGTGCGATTTTCTTTCATTTATTTACGCCTCTTGGCATTGTGATGCCAGAGTTTAACCAAGTAGGAGAAGTGGTCGGCAATGATAGCGGCCTGCTATTTGCGATGGCTTGTCTTGTTTGGTTGTGTGCGGCTTTTTTGGTGCGACGAGATCTCAAAAACGGTGATGGTTTATTGCACCAGTGGCTGAATAAAGGAGTGTAATTATGCTAGCCAGTCCTTTTCGTTTACCACGACACACTCCATTTGGCGTCGCAGAATCGATTGTTGAATGGGCCTCTGGGCTTGCAACACTGGATAAACTGTATCAGCAGCGTCCTGCCAAACCCTCTTGCTTTGAGTTTATGCGCTACACGCTAGCGGCACTCAATATCGAATATCGCCTTGCTTTAGGCAGCATCGATAACATTCCACAAACAGGGCCGGTGGTGATCGTCGCTAACCACCCGCTGGGCGCAATTGAAGGGGTGATATTAGCCGATTTAATTGGTTCAGTACGCACCGATATTAAAGTGCTGGCGAATCAGTTGCTAAAGCGCCTGCCTGAAATTAGTGAACTCTTTATCGGTGTCGATGTGTTCAATAGCAAAAGTGCTCGCAGCACCAATGCGCAAGCCATTCGAGATGCGAATCTTCATTTGGCTCAAGGTGGCTTATTGATTATCTTCCCTGCTGGTGAGGTATCTACTTACCCCAAAGGATCGCAAACACTGTCGGATATCGAATGGAGTCAATCCGTCGCCAAATTTGTTAAACGCGCCCAAGCCACCACCGTCCCGATCTTTATTAATGGTAAAAATAGCACTCTGTTTTATCAAGCGGGGCGAATTCATCCACTACTGCGAACGGCATTGCTCGGCCGCGAGCTACTGAATAAGCAGGCGCACAACATTGAAATTTCCATCGGCAATCCCATCCCCTATTCCGAAGTAAAAGCATTTGAACAAGAACGAGACATTGTTCATTATCTGCGTCTCAATACCTATTTAATGAGTGCAACACCTTCCGCAACGCCATCCTCACCAGAATTAGTGACATCGCCCCTTCCTATTATTGATGCGCTTATTGTAGAGAAGCTTGAGCAAGATCTCGCCGCGCTGCCAAGCGAAAGCAAGCTCTTAGAGCAAGGTGATTGGATTGTCTATTGCGCCGCAAGCGAGCAGTTACCCCACATACTGCAAGAGATTGGTCGAATTCGTGAAGAGAGTTTTCGCGCCGTAGGTGAAGGAAGCGGCTTAGCTTGTGATCTTGATGAGTATGATCGCCATTACTACCAACTCTTTGTTTGGCACAAGAAAGACCGTCAAATTGTTGGAGCTTATCGATTGGGGTTAGTGGATAAACTGATAGCGAAGCAAGGGTTAGCAGGGCTATATTCCCGTAGCTTATTTCAGTATGATGAAGCCTTCATCAACACACTAGATACCAGTATTGAGCTAGGCCGCTCGGTGGTTTCCTCGAAATACCAGCGCAACCTCAACTCACTGTTAATGCTGTGGAAAGGTATTGCTGCGTTTGTCGCGCGTCATCCACAATATACGCACTTGTTTGGCCCAGTAAGCATTAGCAACGATTACAGCCACACCGCGCGACAATTAATGGCCGCCACACTCTCTATTCATCATTATGATCATGAAAAGGCAACCTTGGTTTCACCTTCCACTCCACTACGGTGCAATGGGAACACATTTTGGCAAACCAACTTGCTCTCCTCTTTGGCAAGCATTTCTCTGCTGTCGAAAGTGTTAGCAAAAATGGAAAATGGCAAGGGCCTTCCTGTATTGCTGCGCCAATATTTAGGGATGAATGGCAAGCTCGTCTGTTTTAATGTCGACCCCGCGTTTAACAATGCGTTAGATGGCTTAATTGTAGTGAACTTGAAACAAGTTCCGCTGCATACACTGGCAAAATACATGGGTAAGGAGCAGGCCAGCGCTTATTTGAATTCGACACCTTTCAGTTCAAAGCCCTCATAAACGCAAAAGCCAGCGAGTTGTTCGCTGGCTTTAATTCTAAATGAAGGGGCTTATTTTAGAAGGCGTGCTCTAAATTGGCGTCCTTTCATCTTACCGCTTTCCATTTTCTTCAGTGCTTTTTTCGCCACCGATTTATGGACTGCAACGTAGCTGCGCATCGGTAACATGTTAATTTTACCGACATATTGACCGTCAATACCGTCGTTACTGGTCAACGCCCCTAGAATATCTCCCGGGCGCACTTTCTGCTTTTTACCGCCATCAATCTGGATAGTGACCATATTGGCTTGATAAGGCGCGTTGTTTAGCGCACTGGCATCAGGCAATTTAGCAGGTTCGATGGGCATATCCATATATTCATCAATCATCGCCACTCGGTGCATTTCACTGTCACTGAAGAAGCTAAAAGCTAAACCTTTACTGCCCGCTCGGCCAGTACGCCCAATGCGGTGCACGTGCACTTCAGGATCACGTGATAACTCAAAGTTAAATACCGCATCTAAGTTATCCACATCAAGGCCACGTGCCGCCACATCGGTTGCAACTAAAATGGAGACACTTTTATTAGCAAACTGCACCAAAGCTTGGTCACGGTCACGCTGCTCTAAATCACCATGCAGTTCCACCACACTAAAGCCCTTGTGATGTAGATCTTCAGCAACACTTTGTACTTCTTTCTTTGTATTACAGAACACCACGGCAGATTCAGGCTGATGGTGTAAAAGCAGCAGTTCTAACGCGCGATCACGCGCCTCTGTACCCTCTACTTTATAAAAATATTGCTGAATGCTGGACGTATCATGGGTGGATTCAACTTTGACCATTTCAGGCTCACGCATAATCCGCTGCGCAATTTGTTTGATTTGATTTGGGAACGTAGCACTAAACAGCAATGTTTGACGGCTGGTTGGCGTTTCATTGATGATCGCATCCAGCGCTTCTTGGAAACCCATTTCGAGCATTCGGTCCGCTTCATCAAGCACTAACGTATTGAGTTCAGAGAGATCGATACGACCTTTGTCTAAATGGTCAAGAATACGCCCCGGAGTACCAACCAAAATATGTGCACCGTGCTCTAACGAACCAATTTGTGGACCCATTGGCATGCCGCCACACAAGGTGAGCACTTTAATATTATGAATGGCGCGGCCGAGTGTACGAATATCCGTTGCGACTTGATCGGCTAACTCCCGCGTTGGGCATAGCACCAAAGCTTGAACGCGAAAACGCTTAACGTTGAGGTTAGATAATACGCCTAAACCAAACGCTGCTGTTTTTCCTGAGCCTGTTTTTCCTTGGCCAATCACATCCTTACCCGCCAAAATGGTTGGCAAGCTTAACGCCTGAATCGGCGTCATCTTGGTGTATCCCAAAGTATCGAGGTTAGAAAGAAGTTCTGGTTGTAGATTTACCGTTGAAAAAGAGAGATTACTCAAGAGACCGTCCTTTCGTTAGACGAAAATTAAACGCATATTATCGTTATTTAACCTCGTGTGGCTAGTGAATCTTTATTTATCATTCATCAAGTTTGTAGCTCACTCTTAACCTTTGTTAATGAATCATGCACTTAAGCTTGATAGAGTAACGACATCCATTTTTAAAGGGGCACTACGATGATTACTTGGCACTGTCTTTCATTCTCACAATTAACCACTCATCAACTTTATGCGCTACTTAAACTGCGCGTCGATGTCTTTGTGGTCGAACAAACCTGTCCTTACCCTGAATTGGATAATAAGGATATTCAGCCGGGTGTTTTTCATTTAATTGGTGAACAGGATCAGCAGATTGTTGCCTGCGCGCGCTTACTCCCTGCGGGGATTAGCTACCCAAGTGTCAGTATTGGTCGCATTGCAACCCAAAAAGAAGCGAGAGGAAATGGCCTTGGACACCAATTAATGCAGCAAGCATTAGCCGAATGCCAGAAGCTGTGGCCCAATCAAGATATTGAAATTGGTGCACAGCACTATCTTGCTAGCTTCTATCAAAGTTATGGTTTTCAACAAACGTCGGCGATGTATCTAGAAGATGATATCCCGCATATCGACATGCAGCTCAGCAAGTAAATAACCCTCTTGATCAAAGCGTGTTATTTACTACGGCCAAATCCGCCATCTGAGCGCCTGAAAAACATCACTGATTGATCGTTTTTCTCAAGTTGCAGGATATCGAGTTGCCCATCAGCCGCGAGTTTGAAGCGAACTAATTGGCCTTGGGTAATTTGGCTGAGCGGTTTGTCACTGCCTTCAATTTTGACTAAGGCATTAAGATCAGACATCGGTAAATCATTTGCCCGAAAAACCTGCGACAAAGTGTCCCCGTTTTTAACCGTGTACTCTCGCCAGAACTCAGATTTACGATCGGTTTGTTGAGGCGTTTTTTGTTCACTCAACCCAACCGTATTAATGCTGATTTCCACACGCTCACTACTTTTCGGTAGAGCGGCCTGCTCTGTTCGCTCAGGAAAAGGAATAATAATGAGCAAACACACTACTGGAACGATCGCTAATAAAGCGCGCTGGTGAAGCTTAGGCAGCGCCAGCCAAACTGTGCGAACACGTAAAATAAGGCCACGCCAATCGAATGCATGCCACTTCTGTTGGATAAACGCTAAATAATCAGTTTGCGGTTTCTTCTTGTGACGACGATTCATCTTAACCCGTCTCCTTTTCTGTCGAGCTACAGTATAAAAACTCAAGAGGGATCAGTATAGAGCCAAGGTGGCGATAACGTAAACGTTGACACAATCTTGAACATTTTTCTTTGGGATCTGCGATTTGTCACAACCTGAAGGTTCAATATTGGATATTTCCCATTAGCATTTCATCCCATGCTTGAAACTGATATCCTTTGGCACTTGTTTATTTACATAAAAAGAGTGACTGTTTATGTCTGAAGTAAAATTTGACACTGTAGAGCAAAAAGCAAGCTACGGTATCGGTCTACAAATGGGCCAACAACTTGCGGGTAGTGGTCTAGAAGGACTTAACGTTGACGCCATCGCCGCAGGTATCGCAACCGCATTAGTAGGCGACATGCCATCAATTGAAATTGATGAAATCAATAATGCACTGCAAGAGTTGCACATGCGTGCAGAATCTCTACGCCAAGAAGCTGCCAAAGCAGCCGCAGCCGACGGTGAAGTATTCTTAACAGATAACGCACTACGCCCTGAAGTGACCGTTCTTGAATCTGGTCTACAGTACGAAATTCTTACAGAAGGTACGGGGGATATCCCGACATCTGACAAGCAAGTACGTGTTCATTACCACGGTGAATTGACTGACGGTACAGTATTTGATAGCTCTGTATCTCGCGGTCAACCAGCTGAATTCCCAGTAACAGGTGTAATCAAAGGTTGGGTAGAAGCACTACAACTGATGCCTGTGGGTTCAAAATGGAAACTCTATATTCCACAAGATCTTGCCTACGGTGAGCGTGGCGCTGGCGCTGCAATTCCTCCTTTTGCAGCTCTAGTATTTGAAGTAGAGCTACTCGACATTCTATAAATAGAATTGATATAGAATTGATAATGAGAAGGTTGGCATTCGCTGACCTTTTTTTATTAGTATTTCTTACTTAGCATCTATTAAAAACGACACTACGCATACTTATCTGGTTAGCCCGTGTTCAAAGATAAAATCTACGCATACAAAAAAGCCGAGTATTACTACTCGGCTTTTTTAATTATACGAACTGATTACTCAGCAGCAGCTTCTACAGCTACTTCTGGGCGATCGACAAGCTCAATGTATGCCATTGGAGCTTTATCACCAGTACGGAAACCGCACTTTAGGATACGTGTGTAGCCGCCTTGGCGAGCTGCAAAACGTGGACCTAGTTCGTTAAATAGTTTTGCCACAACTTCGTTATCACGAGTGCGAGCAAATGCTAGACGACGGTTTGCAACACTGTCAGTCTTAGCTAGTGTAATCAAAGGCTCAACGACGCGACGTAGCTCTTTTGCTTTTGGCAAAGTAGTCTTGATAACTTCATGACGTACTAGAGAGCTAGCCATGTTGCTGAACATCGCTTTGCGATGACTGCTGTTGCGGTTGAGTTGACGACCACTCTTACGATGGCGCATGACCTAATCCTTCTAACTAGTATCGATTAATCTTCAGCGATAGACGCTGGCGGCCAGTTCTCTAGGCGCATGCCCAAAGATAGACCACGTGATGCAAGCACGTCTTTAATCTCTGTAAGAGATTTCTTACCAAGGTTTGGCGTTTTAAGTAGCTCAACCTCAGTGCGCTGTACTAGATCACCGATGTAGTGAATCGCTTCTGCTTTCAAACAGTTAGCAGAGCGAACTGTTAGTTCAAGATCGTCTACAGGACGCAGTAGGATTGGATCGAATTCTGGCTTCTCTTCCTTCTCCTCAGGTACACGTACATCACGAAGATCTACGAACGCATCCAATTGTTCAGCAAGAATAGTTGCTGCACGACGGATTGCTTCCTCAGGTTCTAGAGTACCGTTCGTTTCCATATCGATAACGAGCTTATCTAAATCAGTACGTTGTTCTACGCGAGCGGCTTCCACAGAGTAGGCAATTTTGTCTACTGGGCTGTAAGTAGCATCTACAAGTAGACGACCGATTGGACGCTCATCTTCTTCAGTATGGATACGAGCTGAAGCTGGAACATAACCACGACCACGTTCTACTTTGATACGCATAGCGATCTCAGCGTTGTCATCCGTTAGATGACAAATCACGTGCTCAGGGTTAGTGATCTCTACATCACCATCATGGGTGATGTCACCTGCAACAACAGGGCCCGAGCCTGATTTGTTCAGCGTAATGAACACTTCATCTTTGCCTTCGGCAACGCGAACAGCCAAACCTTTTAGGTTCAGAAGGATCTCAAGGATATCTTCTTGAATGCCTTCTTTGGTGCTGTACTCGTGTAGTACGCCTTCAATCTCCACTTCAGTTACAGCACAACCTGGCATTGAAGATAGAAGAATACGGCGAAGTGCATTACCCAGAGTATGGCCGAAACCACGCTCTAACGGCTCAAGAGTTACTTTTGCGTGTGTCGTGCTAATCTGTTCGATATCAACAAGACGTGGCTTAAGAAATTCTGTTACAGAACCCTGCATTGTGTCCTCTCTTTAGTTTAACCTTACTTAGAGTAAAGCTCGACGATCAATTGTTCGTTGATGTCAGCTGACAGGTCAGAACGCTCAGGCATACGCTTGAATGTACCTTCCATTTGGCCGCCATCTACTTCAATCCAAGTTGGTTTTTCGCGTTGTTCAGCAACTTCTAGAGCTGCTTTAATGCGAGATTGCTTTTTAGCTTTCTCACGGATTGCAACAACGTCGTTAACCGCAACATTGAAAGAAGGAACGTTTACAACTTTACCGTTAACTAGGATAGCTTTGTGGCTTACTAGCTGACGTGCTTCTGCGCGAGTAGCGCCAAAGCCCATGCGGTAAACTACGTTATCAAGACGACCTTCAAGAAGCTGAAGTAGGTTTTCACCAGTATTGCCTTTAAGACGTGCAGCTTCTTTATAGTAGTTACGGAATTGTTTTTCTAGAACGCCATAAATACGACGAACTTTTTGCTTCTCACGAAGCTGAACACCGTACTCAGATAGACGACCGCGACGAGCGCCGTGTACACCTGGTGCGTTGTCAATTTTACACTTGGTATCAATCGCACGAATGCCTGACTTAAGGAACAAGTCAGTACCTTCGCGGCGGCTAAGCTTCAGCTTAGGACCCAAATATCTTGCCATGATCTTTCTCCAATCTTCCTAGAAACGTTATACGCGGCGTTTCTTAGGTGGACGACAACCGTTATGAGGGATTGGTGTCGCATCAACAATGTTAGTGATACGGAAACCAGCAGCGTTCAGTGCGCGAACAGTTGATTCACGACCTGGACCTGGACCCTTAACCATAACCTCTAGGTTCTTAAGGCCGTATTCTTTAGCCATTTCAGCACAACGCTCAGCAGCAACCTGTGCAGCGAACGGAGTAGACTTACGAGAACCGCGGAAACCAGAACCACCAGCAGTTGCCCAAGCTAGAGCATTACCTTGACGGTCTGTGATAGTTACGATTGTGTTATTGAAAGATGCATGGATGTGCGCTACGCCATCAGCAACTTGCTTGCGTACACGCTTACGTGCGCGAGTTGGTTGTTTTGCCATTGTACTCTATACCCTTCCGACTATTTCTTGATCGGTTTACGCGGACCCTTACGGGTACGAGCGTTGGTTTTAGTACGCTGTCCACGTAGTGGTAGACTGCGACGATGACGAAGACCACGGTAACAGCCAAGGTCCATAAGACGCTTGATGTTCATGGAAACTTCACGACGAAGATCACCCTCTACAGTGTATTTAGCTACACCATCACGCAGTAGATCGATCTGCTCTTCAGTTAGTTCACTGATCTTAACACTTTCAGCAATACCCAAATCAGCTAAGATAGCTTTCGAACGGGTCTTACCGATGCCGTAGATTGCAGTTAATGCAATTACAGCATGCTTCTGATCAGGAATGTTAATGCCTGCTATACGGGCCACTATTCACTCCTAGTACTTATATAAGAAATTATCCGCAGCAAAGCCCGTCGAGGATACGCTGCGGCATACTACTTCTTTTGCACACAAAAGGTAGGCCGAGGAATATACTCGACCGACCTTTATATTTCAAGTAAAAATTTCTGCTAATTAGCCTTGGCGCTGCTTGTGCTTTGGCTCACTGCAAATCACGCGAACGACGCCGTTACGCTTGATTACTTTACAGTTACGACAGATTTTTTTAACGGAAGCACGAACTTTCATTGCTAAACTCCGTAAGTGAAATCTGAATTAACGGCCGTAGCCCTTCAGATTTGCTTTTTTCAACACAGAATCATACTGTTGGGACATCATATGAGTCTGTACCTGTGCCATAAAGTCCATAATCACAACCACTACGATAAGTAGTGATGTGCCGCCGAAGTAGAAACGTACGTTCCACGCGACCATCATGAACTCGGGAATCAGACAGATAAAGGTAATGTAGAGAGCACCCGCTAAGGTTAGTCTGGTCATTACTTTATCAATGTATCTCGCTGTCTGCTCACCTGGGCGGATGCCGGGTACGAACGCACCGGACTTCTTCAAGTTATCCGCTGTTTCACGAGGGTTAAACACCAACGCTGTGTAAAAGAAACAGAAGAAAATAATCGCTGCTGCATAAAGCATAACGTACAGAGGTTGACCAGGGCTAAGAGCCAAAGACACATCAGTTAACCAACCGAATGTGCTGCTCTCACCATTTTGACCAAACCACTGAGCTAATGTTCCTGGGAACAAAATAATACTCGATGCAAAAATTGCAGGTATTACACCCGCCATATTAATTTTCAATGGCAAGTGAGTACTTTGCGCTGCAAACACTTTACGACCTTGTTGACGCTTTGCATAGTTAACGACAATACGACGCTGACCACGTTCCATGAAAACAACGAAATAAATCACAGCAAAAGAAAGTACCGCAATTAACAACAGAAGAAGCACATGCAATTCACCTTGACGCGCTTGCTCAATCGTTTGTCCGATTGCCGAAGGCAATCCAGCAACAATACCTGCAAAAATCAAAATGGAAATACCATTTCCTATTCCACGCTCAGTAATTTGTTCACCTAACCACATTAAGAACATGGTGCCAGTTACTAAACTCACGGTAGCAATCAGGGTAAACATGGTTTGGTCGATAACAACCAGATTGTTGACCATGTTTGGTAAGCCTGTTGCGATACCAATAGCTTGGAATATT
Organism: Vibrio sp. 2-2(8); assembly: GCF_963888495.1. NCBI lineage: Bacteria > Pseudomonadati > Pseudomonadota > Gammaproteobacteria > Vibrionales > Vibrionaceae > Vibrio > Vibrio sp. 2-2(8). The sequence continues at coordinate 81,723 of NZ_CAWPJM010000052.1, forward strand.
GCAAGTACAAGCGTGCCATAACGCGTATATTGGCTAATCTTACGACGCCCTGCCTCACCCTCTTTCTTGAGTTCGGCTAACGCTGGATGAACTACAGTTAGCAATTGGACAACAATTGACGCCGAAATATACGGCATGATGCCCAATGCTAAGATAGATGCACGCGAAAGAGCACCACCGGAGAACATGTTAAACATTTCAACGATGGTACCTTTTTGCTGTTCGAACAAATCGGCAAGTACAGCTGCGTCAATACCAGGAATCGGCACAAAAGAACCGGCTCGGAATACTAAAAGTGCACCAATTACGAATAATAAGCGCGACTTTAGCTCACTTAAGCCGCTCTGAGCACTACGAAAATCTTGTCCTGGTTTCTTAGCCATCTGTACCTCGTTCCTCGAGATTATTCCTCGATTTTACCGCCTGCAGCTTCGATTGCAGCTTTAGCGCCTTTAGTCACGCGAAGACCTTTCACAGTCACTGCTTTGCTAATCTCACCAGAAAGAACAACTTTAACATTTTCGATGTTCTTAGTGATTAGGTTAGCTGCTTTCAAGCTGTTTAGATCGACCACGTCACCCGTAACTTTCGCTAGCTCAGCTAGACGAATTTCAGCAGACACTAGGCTCTTACGAGAAGTGAAACCGAATTTAGGTAGACGTTGTTTTAGAGGCATTTGACCGCCTTCAAAACCTGGACGAACTGTACCGCCAGAACGTGACTTTTGACCTTTGTGACCGCGGCCACCTGTTTTACCAAGGCCAGAACCGATACCACGGCCTAGACGCTTAGGAGCGTGCTTAGAACCAGCAGCCGGTGATAGAGTATTCAAACGCATTCTGATTACTCCTCAACTTTAACCATGTAGTAAACCTTGTTGATCATACCGCGTACACACGGTGTATCTTCAAGTTCTACTGTATGGTTGATACGACGAAGGCCTAGACCACGCAAAGTAGCTTTGTGCTTTGGTAGACGACCAATTGAGCTTTTAGTTTGAGTTACTTTAATAGTTGCCATGGTGCTTACTCCGAAATCGCTTCAACAGTGAGACCACGTTTAGCTGCAACCATTTCTGGTGACTTCACATCTACTAGACCAGCAACTGTTGCACGAACAACGTTGATTGGGTTAGTAGAACCGTACGCTTTCGCAAGTACGTTATGTACACCGGCAACTTCTAGTACAGCACGCATCGCACCACCGGCGATAACACCTGTACCTTCTGCAGCTGGCTGCATGTAAACTTTAGAGCCCGAGTGACGACCTTTCACCGCGTGGTGAAGAGTGCCTTCGTTAAGAGCGATAGTAACCATGTTACGACGCGCTTTTTCCATTGCTTTTTGAATCGCTGCAGGTACTTCACGAGCTTTGCCGTATCCGAAACCTACGCGACCATTACCGTCACCAACTACAGTTAGTGCAGTAAAGCTCATGATTCGACCACCTTTAACCGTTTTAGAAACACGGTTAACTGCGATTAATTTTTCTTGCAAATCACTAGCTTGTTGTTGTTCTTTAGCCATCTTCCAACCCTACCTTAGAATTTCAGACCAGCTTCGCGAGCAGATTCTGCTAGCGCCGCTACTCGACCGTGGTATTGGAAACCAGAACGATCAAACGCAACAGCTGATACGCCTTTTTCAAGAGCGCGTTCTGCAATAGCTTTACCTACCGCTTTAGCTGCGTCTACGTTACCGGTGTTCTTAACTAGCTCACGGATCGCTTTTTCTACAGTAGAAGCTGCTGCGATAACCTCAGAGCCGTTTGATGCGATAACCTGAGCGTACACGTGACGAGGAGTACGGTGTACTACTAGGCGAGTTGCACCCAGTTCAGCAATCTTACGACGTGCGCGTGTAGCACGACGGATGCGAGATGCTTTCTTATCCATAGTGTTACCTTACTTCTTCTTAGCTTCTTTACTACGCACATTTTCATCTGCGTAACGGACGCCTTTACCTTTATAAGGTTCTGGCTCACGGTAAGAACGGATGTCAGCCGCAACTTGACCCACTACTTGCTTATCGCAACCAGTTAGGACAATTTCAGTTTGGCTAGGACATTCAGCATTGATACCCGCTGGTAGTTCATGCTCTACAGGGTGTGAGAAGCCTAAAGTAAGACTTACTGAGTTGCCTTTAATAGCAGCACGGTAACCAACACCTTTAAGAACAAGCTTCTTAGTAAAGCCTGCAGTAACACCAACAACCATGTTGTTTACTAGTGCACGAGCAGTACCTGCTTGTGCCCAAGCGTTAGCAACACCTTCACGAGGACCGAAAGTAAGGTTGTTTTCTTCCTGTGCAATAACTACGCCTTTATTCAGGACGCGAGTCAGCTCACCTTTACCACCTTTTACAGTGATTTCTTGGCCGTTTAGTTTCACCTCTACGCCAGCTGGAATAGCGACAGGTGCTTTAGCAACACGAGACATATCCTACTCCTTACGCTACGTAGCAAATGATTTCACCGCCAAGACCTGCTTTGCGAGCAGCACGGTCAGACATCAGACCCTTGGAAGTGGACACCACAGCAACACCCATACCGCCCATCACTGTTGGTAACGCGTCTTTTTTCTTATAAACGCGTAGACCAGGACGTGAAACACGTTGGATTTGCTCGATTACTGGTTTAGCTTGGAAGTACTTAAGAGTAACTTCTAGCTCAGGTTTTACTTCGCCTTCAACAGCGAAATCTGCGATATAACCTTCAGCTTTTAGCAGTGCAGCAATTGCAACTTTAAGCTTTGAAGAAGGCATTTTTACAGCAACTTTATTTGCTGCCTGACCGTTACGAATGCGGGTCAGCATATCCGAAATCGGATCTTGCATGCTCATAAGATTTACTCCAAATGATTAAGTGGCAATTACCAGCTAGCCTTACGAAGTCCAGGAATCTCGCCTTTCATGCAAGCTTCGCGAACTTTGATGCGGCTTAGACCGAACTTACGTAGGAAACCGTGTGGACGACCAGTTTGGTTGCAACGGTTGCGCTGACGTGAAGCACTTGAATCACGTGGAAGAGCTTGCAGTTTAAGAACTGCGTTCCAACGATCTTCTTCAGATGCGTTTACATCGCTGATGGTAGCTTTTAGCATTGCACGCTTTTCTGCGAACTTAGCTACTAGCTTTGCACGTTTTACTTCACGTGCTTTCATTGATTGTTTAGCCATAACAGTAACCCTTCACCTTACTTACGGAATGGGAAGTTAAAGGCAGCCAGCAGAGCACGGCCTTCCTCATCGGTACCAGCAGAAGTCGTGATAGTGATATCAAGACCGCGTACACGATCGACTTTATCGTAGTCGATTTCTGGGAAGATGATTTGCTCGCGAACGCCCATGCTGTAGTTACCGCGTCCGTCAAAAGACTTAGCGCTAACACCACGGAAGTCACGTACACGTGGAAGTGCAATAGAGATTAAACGCTCTAAAAAATCCCACATACGTTCGCCACGCAAGGTTACTTTACAACCAATTGGGTAGCCTTCACGAATTTTGAAACCTGCAACAGATTTACGAGCTTTAGTGATCAGTGGTTTTTGACCAGAGATCGTAGCCATATCAGCTGCTGCATTTTCTAATAGTTTCTTATCGTTGATAGCTTCACCAACGCCCATGTTTAGGGTGATTTTATCAATCCTAGGGACTTGCATGACGCTTGTGTAACCGAACTGTTTGGTCAGTTCAGTCACTACAGACGACTTGTAGTAATCATGCAGTTTCGCCATAGTAGAACTCCAAATTACTTCTAATTAGTTAGAAACGATTTCACCGTTAGATTTGAAGAAACGAACTTTTTTGCCGTCTTCAAAACGGAAACCGATACGGTCCGCTTTACCAGTTGCTGCGTTAAAGATTGCAACGTTAGAAGCATCAATAGCTGCTTCTTGTTCAACGATGCCACCTTGTTGACCTAGAGCCGGAACCGGCTTTTGGTGTTTCTTAACAAGGTTGATACCTTCAACGATAACTTTACCAGTTACGAGAACCTTAGTTACTTTACCTTTCTTGCCTTTATCTTTACCAGCAAGAACGATTACTTCGTCATTACGACGGATTTTAGCTGCCATGTGTGCCGCTCCTTACAGAACTTCAGGTGCTAGTGACACGATTTTCATAAATTTCGCATTGCGAAGTTCACGAGTCACTGGACCAAAGATACGTGTACCGATAGGTTGCTCTGTATTATTGTTCAACAATACGCAAGCATTACGGTCGAAGCGAATGACAGAACCGTCTGGACGACGTACGCCTTTACGGGTGCGAACTACCACCGCCTTCAGTACATCACCTTTTTTAACTTTACCGCGAGGAATTGCTTCCTTCACTGTAACTTTGATGATGTCACCGATATGTGCATAACGGCGGTGAGAGCCACCCAGAACCTTAATACACATTACCTTGCGCGCGCCTGAGTTATCAGCTGCATCAAGTGTACTTTGCATTTGGATCATTGTTAGTGCTCCGCTAAATATTAAAACTAGACCCTCTCGGGTCGGGCTGCCTCTTTAAAAGGGACGCGAATTGTACCACCCTTTCCTAAGATTGGGTAGACAAAAAATAAACGGCTCCAAAAAAACTTTGGAGCCGTTTAAAATCATAGAATAACGATGATTACATCTTCGCTTTTTCTATAACTTTAACCAATGTCCAAGACTTAGTCTTAGACAGAGGACGACACTCACGAATCTCAACGGTATCGCCTAGGCCACACTCGTTGTTTTCGTCATGTGCGTGTACTTTAGTCGTACGCTTTACGAATTTACCGTAAATTGGGTGTTTCACCATGCGCTCGATAGCAACAGTGATAGATTTATCCATCTTGTCACTAATAACACGACCTAGTTGAGTACGAATTTTGTCGCTCATTATTCGCCTGCCTTCTCAGTCAAAACAGTTTTAACGCGTGCGATATCACGGCGTACAGCTTTCAAAGTATGAGTTTGCTGTAGTTGACCAGTTGCAGCTTGCATGCGCAAGTTGAACTGTTCACGTAGCAAATTCAGTAGCTCAGCGTTAAGCTCTTCAGCGCTTTTTGCGCGTAGATCTAGTGCTTTCATCACATCACCTGTTTAATTACGAATGTAGTTTTGAATGGCAGTTTACGAGCCGCTAGGCGGAACGCTTCACGTGCCAATTCTTCAGGTACACCGTCCATTTCGTACATAACCTTACCAGGTTGGATTTGGGCTACCCAGTACTCAACGTTACCTTTACCCTTACCTTGACGAACTTCTAGTGGTTTTTCAGTGATTGGCTTATCTGGGAACACACGGATCCAGATTTTACCTTGACGCTTAACGTGACGTGTCATTGCACGACGTGCCGCTTCGATCTGACGAGCAGTTAGACGACCACGTCCAACGGCTTTAAGACCAAATGTACCGAAGCTTACGTCAGTACCTTTAGCTAGACCGCGGTTGCGACCAGTATGAACCTTACGGAACTTAGTGCGTTTAGGTTGTAGCATCAGTCGACTCCTTACTTACGGCCTTTACGCTGCTTCTTAGGCTTGTCAGCCTTTGGCTCAACAGCGTTTGCAGCTGGCATACCACCAAGGATTTCACCCTTGAAGATCCAAACTTTAACGCCGATCACACCGTATTGAGTGTGAGCCGAAGAAGTTGCATAATCAATGTCAGCACGTAGAGTGTGTAGAGGCACACGGCCTTCACGGTACCACTCAGAACGTGCAATTTCAGCGCCGCCAAGACGACCGCTTACTTCCACTTTGATACCTTTAGCGCCTAGACGCATAGCATTTTGTACCGCACGCTTCATAGCACGACGGAACATAACGCGACGCTCTAGTTGAGACGCGATGCTATCAGCCACTAATTGGCCGTCTAGCTCAGGCTTACGTACTTCAGCGATGTTAATTTGCGCTGGTACACCTGCAATTTTAGCTACAGCTGCGCGTAGCTTCTCAACGTCTTCACCTTTCTTACCGATAACAACGCCTGGGCGAGCAGTGTGGATAGTCACACGAATGCTCTTAGCAGGACGCTCGATAACGATGCGTGATAGAGACGCTTTTGAAAGTTCCTTAGTAAGGAACTGACGTACCTTGAAGTCGCCGTCTAGGTTGTCAGCGAAATCTTTGGTGTTAGCAAACCATGTAGCATTCCAAGGCTTAACGATGCCAAGACGAATACCATTAGGATGTACTTTCTGACCCATTGCTTACTCTCCTAGTCTCTTAGCGGTCTGCTACAACAACAGTGATGTGGCTTGAACGCTTCAAGATACGATCCGCACGGCCTTTTGCACGAGGCATAATACGCTTCATGACCGGGCCCTCATCTACGAAGATTTTAGCGACATTAAGATCGTCGATATCTGCACCTTCGTTGTGTTCTGCGTTAGCGATAGCTGACTCTAGAACTTTCTTAACTAATACAGCCGCTTTTTTGTTGCTGAAAGTTAGGATTTCAAGAGCCTGATCCACAGATTTACCACGGATTAGATCTGCAACTAAGCGAGCTTTCTGAGGAGAAATGCGAGCAAAGTTATGTTTAGCAATAGCTTCCATCATTTACTCCTTAGCGCTTCTTAGCTTTCTTATCCGCAGCGTGACCACGGTAAGTACGAGTTGGTGCGAATTCGCCCAGTTTGTGACCGATCATTTCATCAGTGACAAATACTGGAACGTGCTGACGACCATTATGGACAGCGATGGTCAAACCAATCATTGATGGAATGATCATTGAACGACGGGACCAAGTCTTAATAGGCTTTTTGTCTCCGCTTTCCACCGCTTTCTCTACCTTCTTCAGCAAGTGTAGGTCAATAAATGGACCTTTCTTGAGAGAACGTGGCATGGCTTATCCTCTTATATAGATTACTTATTACGACGACGTACGATGTACTTGTCGGTGCGTTTGTTGCTACGAGTCTTGAAGCCCTTAGTAGGCATACCCCAAGGAGATACTGGGTGACGACCACCAGATGTGCGGCCTTCACCACCACCGTGTGGGTGGTCAACCGGGTTCATTACTACACCACGTACAGTTGGACGTACGCCGCGCCAGCGTGAAGCACCAGCTTTACCTAGTTCACGTAGCATGTGCTCAGAGTTACCAACTTCACCGATTGTTGCACGGCCTTCAGAAAGTACTTTGCGCATTTCACCAGAACGTAGGCGGATAGTTGCATAAGTACCGTCGCGAGCGACAAGTTGAGCATATGCACCAGCCGAACGAGCTAGCTGTGCACCTTTACCAGGCTTAAGTTCAACACAGTGAATAGTAGAACCCACTGGGATGTTGCGCATTGGCAGAGTGTTACCTGCTTTAATTGGCGCATCAACACCAGACTGGATTGTATCACCAGCTTGAACACCTTTAGGTGCGATAATGTAACGACGCTCGCCGTCTGCGTACAGAACTAGAGCGATATTTGCGCTACGGTTTGGATCGTATTCTAGACGCTCAACTTTCGCTGGGATGCCATCTTTAGTACGTTTGAAGTCAACCAAACGATAGTGTTGCTTATGACCACCACCGATATGACGTACTGTGATACGACCGTTGTTGTTACGACCACCATTCTTAGAGTTTTTCTCTAGAAGAGGTGCGTATGGCTTACCCTTGTGTAGGTCAGCGTTAACAACTTTAACGACGTGACGACGACCAGGGGAAGTCGGCTTACATTTAACAATAGCCATTATTCAACTACTCCTGTTATTCCGCGCCGCCAACAAAGTCAAGATCTTGACCTTCTTTCAAAGTCACATACGCTTTTTTAACGTCGCTGCGGCGACCTTGGCGTAGACCTTGACGTTTGGTCTTACCCTTAGTGATAAGAGTATTTACAGACTTAACTTCAACTTCAAATAGCTTTTCTACAGCTGCTTTGATCTCTTTCTTAGTTGCATCTTTTGCTACTTTGAAAACGATAGTGTTCGCTTTCTCAGCAGTCATAGTTGCTTTTTCAGAGATGTGCGGTGCACGTAGAACTTTTAGTAGACGCTCTTCACTGATCATGCCAGCATCTCCTCAACTTGCTTAACTGCTTCTGCAGTCATTAGAACCTTGTCAAACGCAATTAGGCTAACTGGGTCAAGACCCGCTACATCACGTGCGTCAACTTTATATAGGTTGCGAGCAGCTAAGAATAGATTCTCGTCTACTTCGCCAGTAACGATGAGTACATCGTTAAGCTCAAGTTCTTTAAGCTTAGCTAATAGCTCTTTAGTTTTTGGTGCTTCTACTGAGAAGTTATCAACAACGATTAAACGCTCTTGACGAACTAGTTCAGAAAGAATGCTCTTCATAGCACCGCGGTACATTTTTTTGTTTACTTTTTGGCTGTGATCTTGTGGTTTCGCAGCAAAAGTAACACCACCTGTACGCCAGATTGGGCTACGAATTGTACCAGCACGTGCACGGCCAGTACCTTTTTGACGCCATGGCTTAGCGCCACCGCCAGAAACTTCTGAACGTGTCTTTTGAGCACGAGTACCTTGACGAGCACCTGCTGCATACGCAACAACTACTTGATGTACAAGGGCTTCGTTGAACTCACGTCCGAAAGTAGTTTCGGAAACAGTTAGTGCGTTAGCACCTTTAACCATCAATTCCATTACTTACTCCTAGACGTTATGCTTTAATAGCTGGTTTGACGATCACGTTAGCGCCAGTTGCACCTGGTACTGCACCTTTAATAAGAAGCAGATTGCGCTCAGCGTCAACACGTACGATCTCTAGGTTTTGAGTCGTTACACGCTCAGCACCCATGTGACCTGCCATTTTTTTGCCTTTGAACACGCGACCTGGAGTTTGACATTGGCCAATTGAACCCGGTGCACGGTGAGACAAAGAGTTACCGTGAGTCATATCTTGGGTACGGAAATTCCAGCGCTTAACAGCACCTTGGAAACCTTTACCTTTAGATGTACCAGTAACGTCTACTTTTTTAACTTCGTTGAAAAGTTCTACATTTAGCTCAGTGCCAACTTCAAACTCTTCGCCGTTTTCTAAACGGAATTCCCAAAGACCGCGACCAGCTTCTACACCTGCTTTCGCAAAGTGACCAGCTTCTGGTTTAGTTACACGGTTGGCTTTCTTAGTACCAGTAGTTACCTGGATTGCTGCATAGCCGTCAGTCTCAAGAGTTTTCACTTGGGAAATACGGTTTGCTTCAACCTCAACAACAGTTACTGGGATAGAAACGCCTTCTTCAGTAAATACGCGGGTCATACCCACTTTACGTCCGACTAGACCAATCATTCTTCTAATCTCCCTTAACCTAGGCTGATTTGTACGTCAACGCCAGCAGCTAGATCTAGGCGCATCAGTGCATCAACAGTTTTATCTGTTGGCTCAACGATGTCGATTAGACGTTTGTGAGTACGAATTTCGTACTGATCACGAGCATCTTTGTTGACGTGTGGAGAGATAAGAACAGTGAAACGCTCTTTACGAGTAGGAAGTGGAATAGGACCACGAACCTGTGCGCCGGTACGCTTAGCTGTTTCAACGATTTCCGCTGTAGAAGCATCGATTAGTTTGTAATCGAACGCTTTTAGGCGGATACGGATACGTTGGTTCTGCATGAGACAGAGCTCCAATAATTAAAAATTACACAAACAATATCGCCACTCAAACTCGTTAAAACGAGAGAATGCCGATTGATTTATGTGAAACCGTAGTGCCAAAATTAGGCACATTGTCAGTTAATTTTCGATTAACTTTAATCTATTACTAAACGCAACAGAGCTAATTGTATTAACTGCGAACATAAGCTGAGTATACGTTACTAAACTAACAGCTAGGTCAGTTTACTCCTCACTGCTCATTGGTTCACAACTGGATTTAACCAGTGCGGTGCATTATACAGATCACCATTACACATGCAAGCGCTGTGTAGAAATTAAACTTATAAACTATCTATTTCTTCTTTCACTGAGGAAGTAATAGAAGGGATAGAAAGATGAGGTGAGCACTCACTACCCTATCCTTTTATCCCTGTTGCACAATTATACAGCTTTGCGCTGTCTCACTGCTTCAAACAGACAGATCCCAGCCGCTACTGATACGTTTAGGCTAGAAACGGTGCCCGCCATCGGTATTTTAATCAGATCATCGCAGGTTTCGCGCGTTAAGCGGCGCATACCATCCCCTTCAGCGCCCATAACAATCGCAAGGGGCCCTGTCAGTTTGGCTTGGTAAATGTCATGCGTCGCCTCACCGGCAGTGCCAACAAACCATACGCCTTGTTCTTGAAGGGCGCGCATGGTACGTGCAAGATTCGTCACTCGTACTAAAGGCACAGTTTCAGCAGCGCCACAAGCGACTTTGCTGACCGTTGCCGTCATTGGTGCTGACTTATCTTTCGGTACGATCACTGCAGCGACCCCGGCAGCATCGGCGTTACGTAAGCATGCGCCGAGATTATGCGGATCGGTAACACCATCCAAAACAAGTAATAGCGGTTGTTCATGCTGTGCGATGATTGCTTCTAAATCATGCTCATTAAGCTGTTTTGCTGGTTTTACACGAGCAATGATGCCCTGATGATTCGCCCCTTGAGCCTTGTCATCCAATGTTTTACGTCCCATCTGTTGAATAGAGACACCGCAATGTTGCAGTTCATTTAACAGTGGAAGCAGGCGATCATCTTGTCGCCCTTTCAGTACAAACGCTTCTATCAATCGCGCTGGATCTTTTTCAAGTACAGCGCTGACCGCGTGAATACCATAAATACATTCGTTACTCATGATTTACCCATTGATCGTTATTTACTAGCACGCGCTTTATTTGCTTTGGCCGCGGGTTTCTTTTTGCGTGCTTTTGTTGTTTTGCTTTTTTTTCGTTCAGGTTTTGAGCCTTCACTACTTTTTTCATCTGGGCGTTTAGTCGCTTCAACTAAAGGAGTTGCCTTTCCTTTACTTGACGTCACCTTCTTGCCACGTGCTTTCTCTCGTGCATCCGTTGCACGTTTCTTCGCTGTCTTGCCTTCTCCGCGCAGCTTACGGCTAGTGCCCACGATTTCAAAGTCAATTTGACGATCATCCAAGTTGACGGATAACACTTTGACTTTAACGGCGTCACCTAAGCGATAGATGTTGCCAAAACTTTCGCCGATCAATCGTTGTCCCACGGGATCAAATTGATAGTAGTCGTTCGCTAGCGTTGAAATATGGACCAATCCATCAATGTGCAACTCAGTTAAACGAACGAAGAAACCGAAACCTGTCACGTTGGCTATGACTCCATCAAGCTCTTCGCCTACATGATCTTGCATGTATTCACACTTGAGCCAATCAGATACTTCACGCGTCGCATCATCAGCACGGCGTTCTGTCATTGAACATTGCTGACCATAGAAGTCCATGTCATCAAAAGAGTAGTGATAACCACCTGTGGTTGTCCAACGGTCGGTGTGATTGCCCGATTCTTTGGCAATCAAATATTTAATTGCGCGGTGCAATAGGAGATCAGGGTAGCGACGAATAGGTGAAGTAAAGTGCGCATAGCGTTTGAGCGCTAAACCAAAGTGACCACAGTTATCCGCGTTATACACAGCCTGCTTCATGGAACGCAGTAACATGGTTTGGATCAACTCTTTGTCTTGGCGCTCACCAATCTGTTTCATTAAGTTAGCGTAATCGGTTGGCGAAGGCTCTAGCCCACCCGCTAAGTTCAAACCAAGCTCGCCTAAGAAATCCCTAAAACCGGTCAAACGCTCTTCTCCCGGTGATTCATGGATACGGTACAGAGCGGGCTCTTTCGCTTTTTCCACCAGCGAGGCTGAAGCAATATTAGCGAGGATCATGCACTCTTCGATTATTTTATGCGCATCATTACGTACAACAGGTTCAATGCTGTCGATTTTACGCTCAGCATTAAAAATAAACTTAGTTTCAATCGTTTCAAATTCGATACCGCCACGCTCATCACGCGCTGCTTTTAGCACCTTATACATCGAATAGAGTTCTTCAAGATGAGGAACCACGGCTTGATAACGTTCGCGTAGCTCTTCATCCCCTTCAAGAATGGCGTGTACTTTGTTGTAAGTTAAACGGGCATGAGAGTTCATCACGGCTTCGTAATGTTTGTAACCCGAAATTTTGCCCGTTGCAGAGACTGTCATCTCGCACACCATGCATAGACGGTCGACTTGTGGATTGAGTGAACAAAGACCGTTCGACAGCACTTCCGGTAGCATAGGAACGACTTGCGATGGGAAGTAAACTGAGTTACCACGGTTGATCGCTTCTTTATCAAGAGCCGTATCGGGGCGCACATAATAACTTACGTCAGCAATCGCAACCCAGAGACGCCAGCCACCACCTTTTTTGGCTTCGCAATACACCGCGTCATCAAAGTCACGCGCGTCTTCACCATCAATAGTCACTAAAGGTAATTGACGCAAATCCACGCGCCCTTGTTTCGCCTCTTCTGGAACTTCTTCTCTCAGGTTTTCGACTTGCTTTAATACTTCTTGCGGCCACTCATGAGGGATCTGGTGAGTGCGAATCGCTATTTGAGTCTCCATACCGGGAGCCATATTTTCCCCAAGAACTTCAACAACCCTGCCTGTCATTCCTCTTGCTCTTGCACCGCGATCGGTAATTTCAATCACCACCACGTTCCCCATGCGAGCTCCGCCTTTGTGCTCATTAGGGATCAAGATGTCTTGAGTGATGCGTGAATCATCGGGCACGACATAAGAGTAGCCATTTTCGAGGAAGAAACGCCCAACAAGTTGGGTTTTACGTTCTTCCAAAACTCGGACCAAACGCCCTTCTTTACGGCCTCTTTTATCCGTGCCTGTCGGTTGTACCAGCACGTAGTCGCCATGAATAATGGTACGCATTTGGTGATGAGGTAGCAAAACATCGTTATCTTTGCCAACGCTGCCATCTGGACGAACCCACCCATGACCATCTTTATGTCCGATTACGTGACCTTTGATCATTTCCAGTTTTTCTGGCAATGCATAGCATTGGCGACGAGTAAATACCAATTGGCCATCTCGCTCCATCGCACGCAAACGACGGCGTAGCCCTTCGTATTGCTCTTCACCAGACAAACCCAATGCCTCAAAAAGATCATTACGATTCATCGGTACATTGGCTTCGGTTAGAAATTCGAGGATGAATTCTCGGCTTGGAATTGGATTTTCGTAATTGCTAGATTCTCGATCCGCAAAAGGATCGTTATTGATAATTTCAGACATAGGCAGACCTGCTAAAGCAAGGAGAGATAGCCAGAGTATAACTGACTCACGGCAGAAGCTACAGCAGCGTATTGATTATTATAGGCTAATGCGTTAGAGGAAAAGCGTAGAAATTACTTCGCCCAACCGTGTGGGCGAAATAAAAAAGCAATAATGAAGGCTACCAAAACGTGTCTCTGCGCTTGGCTCGCGCAACCACATTTTGTGGCATTCGCTGCTCTAACCCCTGCCGGAGCATAGAGATCCGAGAATGTATTCTTTGATCGATAGTCACCGAATTATAGAGCCAGCGATAAGCATCTTCATAATCAAGCGGGCTGCCATAATCACGCAGCAAAAGCTCAGCTAGATGGATACGAGCATTAATATTGCCCATCGCAGCGGCTTCACGCAGATAGGGAATAGCTCGCTCTTTATCCTGCTGTACTAAAGTACCACGCGAATAATAACGCCCAAGCTGCTCTAACGCAGCGGGTAAACCTTGATGAGCTGCATTCTCCATATAGTACAAGCCAAGTTCGACATCTTGATCTACACAGACCCCCCACGCTAGCATATCTCCATACAAAAACTCGTAGGAAGGCAGGCTGATGCGAGTAGCACGCGCAACAATATCTTCTACCAATTGGCAGTTGTCGGCCTTGACTTGCTCTAAATGTTTATTTTGCTCAATTAACTTGATTAGTTCAGCTTCGGTGTAAATAGGGACTGGCTCACCCACTTCCGCCACGTTGGCATGACTCAAGGATGAGGTCAGCGCTAAAAACAATGAAGCTGCTACCGTTCGTAGCTTCATACCTGCACTCTTTATGTCTATCGATAGCCTTAAAATTATAGCCTCAGTTTCATCTAGGGCTGGGCTTGATAACTTTATCGACCAGTGCGGCAAACTCTTTAGACAAAATTTGCCGTTATTCGGCCATTTATTGCCACACCAAGGACAAAATATCATCAATACAGGTATAAAAAAACCGGCTCTGAAAGCCGGTTTTAAAAACGTTTATCAATCAACCATTAAACTGAAAATGGGTGAACCTTGATAATGGTTTCGTTACGATCTGGACCTGTAGAAACGATGTCAACAGGTACACCTGTCAACTCTTCAATACGTTTGATGTAATCAAGCGCCGCTTGTGGCAGGGCATCAATTGATTTAGCACCGAAAGTATTTTCAGACCAACCAGGCATAGTTTCGTAAATAGGTGTTACCGCTTCAAAAGCGTCAGCTGCCATTGGTGATACTTGAGCAACTGAGCCATCTGGCATTTGGTAACCCGTACAGATTTTTAGCTCTTCTAGACCATCAAGTACGTCAAGTTTAGTCAAGCAGAAGCCTGTGACTGAGTTAATTTGAATGGCGCGACGCATCGCTACCGCATCAAACCAACCACAACGGCGCTTACGGCCTGTTGTTGCACCAAACTCATGGCCTTTCGTGCCTAGGTGATTACCGATTTCATCATCCAATTCGGTTGGGAATGGACCTGCACCAACGCGAGTACAGTAAGCTTTCGCGATACCTAGAATATAACCTAGATGACGAGGGCCGAAACCAGAACCTGCAGCAACACCACCAGCAGTCGTGTTAGAAGACGTTACGTATGGGTATGTACCGTGGTCGATATCAAGCATAGTACCTTGTGCACCTTCGAACATGATTTTGTCGCCACGCTTACGCGCTGCATCAAGTTCATCGGTCACGTCGATCACCATCGAAGTCAACAAATCAGCATAGCCTTGTGCTTGCTCAAGTACAGATTCGTAGCTTACTGGTTCAGCTTTGTAGAAATGCTCAAGTTGGAAGTTATGGAACTCCATCACTTCTTTTAGCTTTTCTGCAAATGAAGCCATATCGAACAAGTCACCAACGCGTAAACCACGACGAGCCACTTTGTCTTCATAAGCAGGACCGATACCACGACCTGTCGTACCAATTGCTTTTTTACCACGAGCCGTTTCACGAGCTTGGTCAAGCGCAATGTGGTAAGGAAGAATAAGTGGGCAAGCTTCAGAAATGAAAAGACGTTCGCGGACTGGAATACCACGCTCTTCTAGAGGCTTCATTTCATTGATTAGTGCGTCAGGTGAAAGCACAACACCGTTACCGATGATGCATTTCACTTTATTGCGAAGAATGCCGGATGGAATTAAATGAAGAACGGTTTTTTCACCGTCAATGACCAAAGTGTGGCCTGCATTATGGCCGCCTTGGTAGCGAACCACGTATTTTGCATCTTCAGTTAAAAGGTCTACGATTTTACCTTTGCCTTCGTCACCCCATTGGGTGCCTAGAACGACTACGTTATTTCCCATCTTTCCAAGTCTGATTGCTAGTTAAAAAAGGATTCTAGCACCGAATCCTTTTCCTTGCAGTCCTTTTTTAAACACGAAAATGTCATAAAAATATAACTTAATAAATGATTCAGTTATTAGGCACGTAAGTTACTCATCCGAATATATTTTTACGATTAGCTCTCCTTGACGATCAACACATGCACGGTACATACCGGAACTGTTCATTGCAAAATGAATGTCGCCTTGCGCATCAATGGCGATCAATCCACCCTCACCACCGAGCGTTTTAAGTTCACCCTGAATAATGGTTTCACATGCGGTATGAACATCTTCTTTTAAATAACGCATGCGAGCGGCAACGTCACTGGCAACCATTTTACGAATGAAATATTCCCCCATGCCCGTTGTCGATACCGCCACATTGCCATTTTCAGCCACCGTTCCTGCACCTATGATGGGAGAATCGCCGACGCGACCAAATTTTTTATTCGTGATGCCACCGGTACTAGTAGCAGACGCAAGGTTGCCTTGTTTATCCAATGCAACTGCGCCAACAGTGCCAAATTTCTTGTCATCTGGGAATTTTGCTTCCGACAAAGCAAATTGATTGCTGCTTTTCATCGCTAGCAACTGTTCATAACGACGCTCAGTAAAAAAGTAATCTTGTTCTGTATATTGATGCCCTTGAGTAAAAGCAAACGCTTCTGCGCCCTCACCAATCAACAACACATGATCACTGTGCTTCATTACATCACGCGCGAGCTGCACTGGGTTTTTAATGTGCCGAACCCCAGCGACCGCGCCTGCGTCCATCATTTTGCCATGCATGACAGAGGCGTCCATCTCCACCATCTCTTGATGCGTTAACACCGAACCTTTTCCTGCGTTAAACAACGGAGAGTCCTCAAGTATTTTCACAGCCTCAACCACCGCATCCAGTGCATCACCACCTTGTGCCAGTACTTTATGCCCCGCTCGGACAGCACTTTCTAGCGTGTTCAAAATATCGCGCTTTAATGATTCGCTCATTTGTTGACGAATGATGGTTCCAGCGCCGCCATGAATTGCTATAGCAAAAGGTTGTGACATGAGAATTCCTTAACTTAATAAATTGAGAGGCAATACACTTCTGTTCTACACATTAACTATACCCAAATAACTTGAAGTTGCAGGTAGGCGGCAAGTGAGTACTGTAATAATTAACAAGCAACAAAAAAGCGCTAATCGCATGACGATTAACGCTTTCCATTTCATTGTATCAGTCGGTTATTACTGCCTACTTTGGCACTACCAACCAAAAAATGATTAATGTGAACCGCAGCTGCCGCCACCGCAACAACCTTCTTTTTTCTCACCATGGTCATGGCCTTCACCACCACAGCAACCACCTTCATGATCATGATCGTGGTCATGGTCGTGGCCATGTCCACAGCCACCAGCTTGGTGAATGTGACCATGTTGGATCTCTTCTTCAGTTGCAGCGCGAATCGCAACGACTTCTACATCAAACGTTAATGTTTGGCCAGCCAACATGTGGTTACCATCAACTACCACTTCGTCACCATCCACTTCCGTGATTTCAACTGGAATTTGGCCTTGGTCAGTATCCGCTAGAAAACGCATCCCCACTTCAATTTCATCAACGCCTTGGAAAACTTCAGCAGGTACACGTTGTACAAGCTCATCGTTGTATTCACCGTACGCTTCTTCAGGAGCGATAGTTGCTGTGAACTTATCGCCCACAACTTTTCCTTCCAACTCATTTTCAAGGCCAGTAATTAGATTGTTGTGACCGTGAAGGTAATCTAGTGGTGCATCAACTGTTGATTGGTCTACGACTGCACCATCTTCCAATACTAATTGGTAGGCTAGGCTTACAACCACGTTCTTTTCAATTTTCATAACAACTCCAAGGAGGTTTGTTCCTAGGTTGTCATCTTCAAACCTAAGAAATCGATCGGTATGAGGCGTATTATGAAGATCTATTCCAGAAACTCAATTATTCTGGTTTAAAAATCCCGATCATCTCTTGCCGAGCATGTTCACTTTTTTCTACAGATTTGGGCTTTCGCTGCTCATGGTAGTCGCACTCGACACACTCAACGAGCTCTATGTTGTTTTCAACCCACCAGCGCAGAGTATCTTGTGACTGACAACTTGGGCACTTTGCACCGGCAATAAAGCGTTTTTTCTGTTTCACGTTACATCCTACAACTGAATATTGATTGGCGTTATTTTTCCCAATAATGACGAGATTGGCGATCATTATCCATTTCACGCCCAAATATTTCTTCCAGCTCTTTACGTGCCTCTTTGGCGCGCAGTGCGAGTTGTTTGTCTTGGTTATGTTGCGGTAGCAGCTCTTTGAGCATCGCATTATCGAGTTTTCTAAAATGTGCTTCGGCGCGCTTGGCTTGGTAAGGGTGCATGCCCAATTCGACCAGTACTTGTCGGCCGAGGTCCAAAGCGCCTAAGAAAGTTTCCCGCGAGTATTTATCGACCCCATGGCTGAGTAACTGATACGCCTCTACCCGGCTACGAGCGCGAGCTAAGATCTTTAACTGCGGGAAATGGTGCTGACAAAGCTCGACAATTTTCATCACTTCATCGGGCGCATCAGTACAGATGACAATCGCCTCAGCTTCTTCTGCACCCGCGGCGCGCAACAGTTCAAGTTGAGTTGCATCACCATAAAAAACGTTATAACCGTACTCTCTCAATAATTTAATTTGACTGGCATCGCTTTCTAATACGGTAATTTTAATCTTATTAGCGTACATCAAACGCCCTACAATTTGCCCAAAACGGCCAAAACCCGCAATGATGATTTGCGGCTGTTTATTGACGACATCGGAATGCATCTCATCGTCACTGCTGAGGTTCAATTTTCGCGCAAACCATTTGTCCTGAATCGTCAGTAATAAAGGTGTGGTGACCATCGACAGACTGACCACAACGAGCAAAAAGGCCACTTGATCCTGTGATAGCACACCCTGTGCGCTTGCCGCTGTGAAAATCACGAACGCGAACTCGCCGCCTTGGCTGAGGATCGCCGCCATTTTGCTGCGTGCTTTAGAACGCGTACCCGATAAACGTGCGAGGAGATAAAGGATTCCTCCTTTCAGCACCACTAGACCTAATACAGCCGCCAACACTTGCAGCGGCGCTTGCGCCAATAAGCCCAAATTAACCGCCATTCCAACGGCAATAAAAAATAGCCCGAGCAATAACCCTTTAAACGGTTCAATCGCGATCTCAAGTTCATGGCGAAATTCACTTTCTGCCAGCAACACGCCAGCAAGGAAAGTACCGAGCGCCATTGACAAGCCAAGCTGCTGCATTAACAGTGCAATCCCAATAACCAACAATAAGGCAGCAACGGTAAAAAGTTCACGCACACCACTGGTCACAATATAACGAAACAGCGGGCTCAATAGAAAATGCCCCCCCACCAGCAAAGCGGTAATGCCACCCAACATCCAAGTCACATCTAACCAGCTTCCACCGGCGTTGCCTGCCAGTAAAGGCAAAAAGGCCAACATCGGGATGACAGCGATATCTTGAAAAAGCAGTACCGCAAAACCAGACTGGCCAGCTTCACTGCGTGTTAGCCCTTGTTCTTCAATTACGCGTAATGCGATTGCTGTCGAAGAGAGCGCAAGGCCCATACCAATCACTAAACTACTTTGCCAGTTAACGCCTAATAGATAAGCAATACTAGCGATGACTAAGGTACTTACCACTACCTGCGCGCCACCCAAACCAAGGATCGGCCCACGCATCTGCCACAATTTTTTGGGATTTAATTCCAGCCCAATCAGAAACAGCAGCAGCACCACGCCAAATTCAGCAAAGTGTAATATGGCTTGCACATCACTGATTAAACCCAGCCCCCAAGGGCCTATGGCTACACCAGCTAACAAATAGCCGAGCACCGAACCCAGCCCTGCACGCTGAGCAATCGGTACGGCCACCACAGCCGCGGTTAAAAACACCACGCTGCTTTGTAAAAAATCACCGCTTAACGCCATCAAGCTCTCCTTGTGTGGCCAGTGGGTGTTGCAACCAGTGTCGATAATGCTCAGCGTGTTGATAGCGCTCCATATCACTCACATTACGTGACCAGTAGAGAACTAACGGTTCCATCCAGTTCATACAACACAGAGCCGCGGTTAATTCAAATGGTTGGAGAATTTGATCCAGTGGGTATTTGTTGTAGCCCCGCTCATCAAACGCTTCTTTTTTTCCGCCCGTGGTGATGACGCTACGCCAGTATTTACCATGCAACGCCGTCTGTCCGCCGAAGGCAAACCCTTTGGCAAGCACGCGATCAAACCACTCTTTGAGCAGCGCAGGGCAGGAATACATATAAAGAGGGTGTTGAAACACAATCACATCATGCTCAAGTAGTTTTTGCTGCTCTGCGTGCACATCGATAAAAAAATCGGGATAGGTTGCATACAAGTCATGCACTGTGACGTGGGAAAGTGACGCAATATTGAGCAGCATGGTTTGATTGGCGATGGAGTTTAATGGCTCAGGATGCGCATAAATCACCAATATTTTAGGTGTAATTTGGTCAGGCATGACGGTGGTGGACATTTTTGTCTGCGCTCCCAATAGTTATCAATATGTTATTAAGCATAATAACGCAATTTGCATAATGATCGACATTTATCCTTATTGCCCCTACTATTCCACGCGATAACGTCTCGATATGAAAAATAGATTTTTATGATTACCTTCTCTGATATTCAATTACTGCGCGGCGGTAAACCGCTCCTTGAAAAGGCCTCTGCAACTATCCAGCCGGGCGATAAAGTTGGCCTAGTAGGCAAAAATGGCTGTGGCAAATCAACGCTCTTTGCCCTACTCAAAGATGAGCTATCTATTGACGCTGGCTCCTTCAGTAAACCAGCTCACTGGGAACTGGCTTGGGTTGCCCAAGAAACTCCGGCTCTTGATCGCGATGCGATTGAATATGTCATCGATGGCGATCGTGAATATCGTGAATTAGAACGACGCCTCAGCGTTGCTGAAGAGGCAGACCAAGGAACCTTGGTTGCAGAGCTGCATGGAAAAATTGAAACCATCGGCGGATACAGTATTCGCGCCCGTGCTTCTGAACTGCTTGATGGTTTGGGGTTTAGCCAAGAACAGATGGGATGGAGTTTAACGCAATTTTCGGGTGGTTGGCGGATGCGCTTAAACTTAGCGCAAGCGCTGTTGTGCCGCTCGGATTTACTGCTGCTTGATGAACCGACCAACCACTTGGATTTGGACGCCGTCATGTGGCTTGAACGTTGGTTACAAAACTATCCCGGCACCTTGATCTTGATTTCCCATGACCGCGATTTTCTTGATCCGATCGTCGGACGCATCATCCATATCGAAAATCAAACCATGAATGAATACACCGGAAACTACTCATCGTTTGAAAATCAACGAGCGCAAAAACTGATCTTGCAGCAAGCCATGTACCAGAAGCAGCAAAAGCAGATGGTGCACATGCAAAGCTACATCGACCGTTTCCGCTACAAGGCCTCCAAAGCTCGCCAAGCACAAAGTCGTATCAAAGCGTTGGAACGAATGGAAAAAGTGCTGCCAGCTCAATTTGATAACCCATTTAATTTCGAATTTCGAGAGCCTTCAGCACTGCCTAACCCAATCATGATGATGGACGAAGTCTACGCCGGGTATGGTGAACGTTTAATTTTAGAAAAAATTCGCCTCAACCTTGTACCAGGAAGCCGTATTGGATTACTCGGGCGTAACGGTGCAGGTAAATCAACATTAATTAAATTGCTCTCCGGTGAGTTAAAACCGCAAGGTGGCGATCTCACTTATTCGCAAGGTGTAAAGATTGGTTACTTTGCCCAGCATCAGTTAGAAACACTGCATCCAGAAGAGACCCCTCTGCAGCACATGATGCAAATCGCCCCAGATAAAAACGAACTTGAGCTGCGTAATTATCTGGGTAGTTTTGGTTTCCAAGGCGACAAAGCGCTAGAGAAAATCGCTCCGTTTTCCGGGGGTGAAAAGGCTCGCTTAGTGCTTGCGCTAATTGTGTGGCAAAAACCGAACTTGCTGCTGCTTGATGAACCCACCAACCACTTAGACTTGGATATGCGTCAAGCCCTAACGTTTGCCCTGCAAACCTTTGAAGGCGCGATGGTCATCGTCAGCCATGATCGCTATCTACTGCGCGCAACCACCGATGACTTGTACTTGGTGCACGATCGTCAAGTCGCGCCTTTCGATGGGGATTTGACCGACTACTACAAGTGGCTGACAGAACAACAGAAAGCGGAACGTAGAGAAGTTCAATCTCAGCAACCCGCCAAAGACAGCAGCAACAGTGCCGCTGCCAAAAAAGATCAAAAGCGCCGAGAAGCGGAATTTCGTATCCAAACCGCACCAATTCGCAAAAAACTGACACAACTCGAAGCGAAAATGGACACATTGAACGCGGCACTGGCGCAAACTGAAGCGCAATTGTCTGATACTTCGCTGTATGAAGCCGAAAACAAAGCTAAACTTACCGAAGTGATTGCGCTTCAAGCTCGCAGTAAATCGGCACTTGAAGCGATCGAAATGGAATGGATGTCGGAACAAGAGACACTCGAACAACTAGAGCAGGAATTCAGTCGCTAAGATGAGCCAAGAGCACGTACGATTATCACTGACCTTAGAACGCTTATGGCAATTCAGTTTGCAATACTACAGCGTGCGAGAAGTGAAAGAGGCGTGCTTAAGTTTACAAAATAACTTCCACGGCAACGTCAACTTATTGCTGCTACTCAAATGGCTTGATGAGCAACAAGTGACGGTTGCCGATGCTGACTGGCAAAATGTCACTCAATGTATCGGCCGTTCAGAAGCGCTGCTGCACAGTTACCGAGAGTTAAGACGACGTTTGAAAAGCATGGTGCCAGATACGCTGTACCGCGAGGCGCTGCAATTTGAGCTGCAGCTTGAAAAGCAGCAGCAAGCTGACCTCGTGGAATGTATCAACGCATTGGCATTGCAGAATAACCATGATGAACAATTAACGCTGCGTTACTGTCGCCAGCTTGGCTGTGAGCATTTGCATCTCGCTTTTAAAACCCCGGCGCCTCATTCTCAAAAACCGTAACTACATCAATTGCTCGCTCGGTGTATACTGGTCGCAATTCATAAAAATAATACGCTATGGTTATGACTTCATTTATCGCTGCTACTGGACTAACAAATCCACACCTTCAGACTCTGCTTCCTCGTTTGTTGCGCAAACGCGCACGTTTTGAGCCGCTGTGGCAAACGCTGTTTACACCTGATGGTGATTTTTTAGACCTTGCTTGGAGTGATGATTGGCGCTCAGAGCGAGTACAAAATAAACCCCTATTTATCTTGTTTCATGGCTTAGAAGGCAGTTTTCATAGCCCGTATGCCAATGGCTTAATGTACGCCTTCGCACAGCAGGGGTGGTTATCGGTCATGATGCATTTTCGCGGCTGTAGCGGCAAACCGAACCATCTGGCACGTGCTTACCATTCTGGTGAAGTTGAAGATGCACGCTTTGTGCTCGAATACATACGCAAGCAATGCCCGAATCGACCTATCGTGGCAGTGGGCATTTCTCTTGGCGGCAATATGTTGGTTAATTACTTAGCACAATATAATCACGACCCGATCGTTAGCGCAGCAACCGTTGTCTCCGCTCCGCTCGATCTGGCAGCGTGTTCCACACGCATTGAACAGGGATTTTCAAAGGTTTATCGCGCTTACTTACTGACATCATTGAAAAAAAATGCACTAAAGAAACAGCATCTTTTACATAATGAGTTAGGTATTTCTAACCATCAAATTAAACACATCAAAAAACTTTACGAATTTGACGATCTCATCACCGCGCCTTTGCATGGTTTTCAAGATGCGCAGGATTACTACCAGCAGTGCTCAGGCCTTTCAAAGTTGACACAAATTCGCGTGCCGCTACAAATCATTCAAGCGCAAGATGATCCCTTTATGACGGATGCCGTGATCCCCAAATTTTCCTTACCAGAGAACATCAATTACCGCTTATTTACCCAAGGTGGCCATGTCGGTTTTCTCAGCGGTAGCGCGCTTAAGCCTAAATTTTGGCTCGAAGAAGCACTTCCAACCTATTACGAAAACCTGCGTCACGGCAACCCTATTGACCATCAATGCAACGCATGATTAATCACATATCGCTTTAAATCGATACCCTTTTCTCCATGACAGTTTAAGAGGTCGTCATGCTTATTCCTTGGCAGCACATTGCGCCTGAAACACTGGATAATTTGATTGAAACGTTTGTATTACGCGAAGGTACTGATTACGGAGAGCAGGAAGTACCATTGCAGCAAAAAATCGAGCAAATAAAGAAACAGCTCGCAACAGGGGAGGCGATCATCGTCTATTCTGAGTTGCATGAAAGTGTGGATATTCAATTGCGTAAATAATTTCAGCTCAAAACAATCTACTCTTTTCGTGCTATATTGCAGCCATCGATAACAAGTACGTTACATACAGACAGGGTTTGTCATGTCAGCAAAACATCCAATTATCGCTGTCACCGGCTCGTCCGGTGCCGGTACAACTACGACCTCAGAAGCCTTTCGCAAAATGTTCAATATGATGAACATTAAACCAGCATGGGTTGAAGGGGATAGCTTCCATCGTTTTACACGGCCAGAAATGGATGTGGAAATTCGTAAAGCGCGCGAACAAGGGAAGCACATCAGTTACTTTGGTCCACAAGCCAATGATTTTCCTGCATTGGAAGAATTTTTCCGCCAATATGGGAAATTAGGCACAGGCCAAGTTCGCCGCTATCTACACTCTTTTGACGAAGCTGTGCCCTACAATCAAATGCCCGGCACCTTTACACCTTGGCAAGATTTACCAGACAACTCGGATGTGATGTTTTACGAAGGTCTGCATGGCGGTGTAGTCGATGGCGATGTAAACGTCGCGCAGCATGTCGATTTTTTGATAGGCATGGTGCCAATCGTTAACCTTGAGTGGATACAAAAGTACGTGCGTGATACTCGTGATCGAGGCCATTCACGTGAAGCGGTGATGGATTCCATCGTCCGTTCGATGGATGATTACCTCAATTACATCACCCCCCAATTCTCACGAACTCACATCAACTTCCAACGGGTACCGACGGTTGATACTTCAAACCCACTTAACGCCAAGGGCATCCCTAGTTTGGATGAAAGCTTCGTCGTGATACGCCTGCGCGGCATAAAGAATGTTGATTTCCCCTATCTGCTCGCCATGATTGATGGCTCTTTTATGTCGCGCCACAACACCATTGTGGTACCGGGTGGCAAGATGAGTTTTGCGATGGAATTGATCGTCAGACCGATCCTGCAGCAATTGATTGAAACAGGTAAAATTGGCTAAGTGATCGGACAAGTTGACGGTTACTTTTCATACCGTGATCATGTGCACAGTTTTGCGTAAAAAATCATGCCACTGACACGATTAAAATCAAGAAATCGTTTCTGAAAAAGGATACTATCCTTAACCGAAACACAAGTTAGCTTGCAGCATTTGGAAAGTGCTCTTATCC
Organism: Vibrio sp. 2-2(8); assembly: GCF_963888495.1. Lineage (NCBI taxonomy): Bacteria > Pseudomonadati > Pseudomonadota > Gammaproteobacteria > Vibrionales > Vibrionaceae > Vibrio > Vibrio sp. 2-2(8). The sequence continues at coordinate 106,793 of NZ_CAWPJM010000052.1, forward strand.
TAGTAAGCTTATTTTAGGCTTAGCTACAATATGGAAAGCGGCAAGCGTACCCTGCAGAGGAAGTGAGATATTATGGTTCTAGGTAAACCTCAAACCGATCCAACACTAGAGTGGTTTCTTTCACACTGTCATATTCATAAATACCCATCGAAAAGCACGTTGATTCATGCGGGCGAAAAAGCAGAGACGCTGTACTACATCGTCAAAGGCTCGGTAGCGGTATTGATTAAAGACGAAGAAGGTAAAGAGATGATCCTCTCTTACCTCAACCAAGGTGACTTTATCGGTGAGCTTGGTCTATTTGAAGAAGACCAAGAGCGTACTGCTTGGGTCCGTGCAAAATCACCTTGTGAAGTTGCGGAAATCTCTTTTAAGAAATTCCGTCAGCTTATCCAAGTGAACCCAGACATCTTAATGCGTCTGTCTGCACAAATTTCTCGACGTCTACAAGTCACCAGTCAAAAAGTGGGTGATTTAGCCTTCCTAGACGTGACGGGTCGTATTGCACAAACGCTACTCAACCTAGCGAAACAACCTGATGCAATGACGCACCCAGATGGCATGCAAATCAAAATCACCCGCCAAGAGATCGGCCAAATTGTAGGCTGTTCTCGTGAAACTGTGGGACGTATTTTGAAGATGCTCGAAGAGCAGAATTTAATTTCTGCCCACGGTAAAACTATCGTGGTGTACGGAACTCGTTAATTTCAATCAAAATGATTGAGATTGAATGCATAAAGCCACCTTGGGGAACTCAGGTGGCTTTTTCTTTGGCGATATTTCGATACGAAAGTAAAAAAGATGAGAGGCTATTGCATGTCAGTGCTTTCAAATATCTTATCTGCAGAGGCCGCCACAAAACCGCTATAGAGTTCACCGTTGGCCATTGGATAGCGTTTGGCAAATTCATAGAATCCACCGGGAATCACCTCCACTCCTTCCGTAAATTGCACTGGTACTTTATCGGCCATGGTCGACGACTGCTCAAGCAGCACATCAGGCGTACCTTTCACTTCTCCACCATTTTCATTGATGGTAAAACCCGCTTGGCGTAGATGATCATTGACCGCTTTCACTTCATTAAACGCCTGCAGTTGATTAACACTAACAGTGAAATGGTTTGCGCCATAGCCATGCGCCGCCAACCAAGCGGCGTATTCACTTTCGTTGGCAAGCTGCAAATAATCGCTGTAGCTTAGTTGCCATAGACGACCGCCATATAAAAAGTCACTGCTGTTTAATTTATTGCTATCGACTTGATGTACCAGCTTCTCCACAATGGCTTGGAGTGCAGGTGAGCACTCTTCCACTTTCAGCTCGCTTATGAATACTTTAGGCTGAGTCGGATCAGGGTGTTCATAGTGCTTCGCTACCAGCTTCTTACTTTCAAACACATAATCACCACAGGCAACGTAGCCTAAGGCAAGAAAAGGCTTAGCCAGCGTTTCAATACCTAATGGCGCAACATTGAAGGTTCGCAACGCAATATGGTCATTAATCAACGCTTCCTCTTCTTGAAGCAAGTGATGGACTTTGTCGGCAGAAGGGCAAAGGCGCTGAATGTAGTCATTCCATAATGATTGAAATAAAACGGTTGGCGTCATAACGCCTCCTTGTCTGTGCTCGGTTTAAACCATGCTAGTAGGCATGGGGTTTTAGATAAAGTTTACTGCTATAGCTCAACCCCAGGGCTGAGCGTGGCAGGCAGTTCAGTCGAACGACCTTCCATTGATGCCATTGGGTATGCGCAGTAATCGGCCGCGTAATAGGCGCTTGGTCTTAAATTTCCCGATGCTCCCGGCCCCCCAAACGGTGCATCACCACTGGCTCCGGTTAATTGTCGATTACGATTTACAATGCCAGCGCGGATATGATCGACAAAGTAGTCCCATTCGGCATCATTGGTCGACACTAAGCCTGCCGATAAACCAAAGCGAGTTTCATTAGCCAGTTGTACCGCTTGCTCTAAGCTTTGGTAACGCACGACTTGTAACAATGGTCCGAAATACTCTTCATCAGGCAATTGGCTAACTGCGGTGACATCAATAATGCCCGGAGTGACAAACGCCGCCTGCAAAGGTGTCGCGGCCAGCAAGCTGACGCCACCCAAGGCGCGTAAATTGTCCTGAGCAGCAAGAATGAACTGCGCCGCCGCTTGTGATATTTGTGGCCCCATAAAAGGTGCTGGCTCAGCAAAGGGGTGATCAATACGCAATTTTTGAGTGGCACTGACCAGCTTTTCAAGCAATCGATCGCCTTCATTTCCCTCTGGAACATAAAGACGCCGCGCACAGGTACAGCGCTGGCCTGCACTTAAAAATGCGGATTGAATAATGGTATACACTGCCGCATCAAGCTCGCCATACTGCTTAGAGATAACCATTGGGTTGTTGCCGCCCATTTCTAAAGCCAGCATTTTCCCCGGCTGCCCAGCAAACTGGCGATGGAGTAAATGACCTGTATTGGCGCTGCCAGTAAAAAGAAGGCCATCAATGCCTTTGGCCTGAGCAAGCGCAATACCCGTTTCCTTCGCGCCCTGCACTAGGTTAAGTACACCCGCAGGTAGGCCGGCTTCTTGCCACAATTTCATCACAAACTCACCCGTCCACGGAGTCTGCTCTGAAGGTTTAAACACAACCGTATTACCCGCTAAAAGTGCAGGCACAATATGACCATTCGGCAGGTGGGCAGGGAAATTATACGGACCAAAAACCGCAAGAACGCCCAATGGACGATGACGCAATACCAGTTGATTACCCGCTGCTTCGCGTGTGTTTTCACCAGTGCGATCATGATAAGCTCGAATGGATATAGCGATTTTACCCGCCACCGCTGCCGCTTCAGTACGCGTTTCCCAGAGTGGCTTTCCTGTCTCTTTGGCGATGATCTGCGCAAGCTCTTCACTGCGCTGTTTCACTTTTTCAGCGAAGGCTAATACATATTGCTCACGCTCAACAAAAGGACGTTTTTTCCATTCTATAAATGCGACTCTTGCCGCCGTTACCGCAGCTTCTACTTGCGCGGGTGTGGCGCTATCGCCCTGCCAAATCGTCTCATTGTTATAGGGACTAAGCGAAAGCATTGCCTCGCCTTGTCCAGCTAACCATTCACCTGCAATCCACTGAGTCATCTGTTAATCCTTACCTTCCAATGTACCTATTTTACTGCACCAAAATTCGAACAAAATCACCACTATCAACCAATAGAGCTTGCGCCACTTTAGGTGAGATGATCACCGTTTCCGTTTCGCGGTTATAAGCACCTTTTGCAGCAGTAGCACGAAAGTTTTCAAACGAGCTATTGCAGATAAGATAATCTTGCGAGCTTGAATGCTCGGCCACTTCCACTTTAGCTCGCACCGAGTGACGTACGGATTCGATATTGCGCAAATCGCACTCAACCGTTGGACCTGCATCAAAAATGTCTACATAGTTACGGCAGGTGAATCCTTCGCGCTCGAGTAGCGTTAACGCTGGACGGGTATTGTCATGCACTTGACCAATCACCGCCTGTGCCTCTTTACTCAATAAGTTGACGTAAATCGGCAGTTTGGGCATCAGATCAGCAATAAACCCTTTTTTACCAATGCCGGTTAAATAATCAGCCATAGTGAAATCAATCGAGAAAAAATGCTCTTGCAGCCATTGCCAAAAGGGCGAGTTGCCTTCGGCATCAGACACACCACGCATTTCAGCAAAGATGGTTTTAGAAAAACGATGTGGGTGTTCCGCCATCATCAGAAAACGGCATTTCGACATCAAACGCCCATTCAACCCTTGACGAAAATCTGGACGTAAAAAAAGCGTACAAATTTCACTGCATCCAGTGTAGTTATTGCCAAAAGTAAGCAACTTGACGGTATTGTTGACCTTCAGCTTAGGCGACGAATGCACTATCGTGCTGATGTGATAAGAATAAAATGGTACGTCATGGCCAATCGATGCTTCAACGCCAGTCGTCCCTGCTACCTCACCGGTTTCAGAATCAAAACCGACCATCAGGTAACCTTCATCTCCTGGCTCTGAGACGTCGGGTTTAGCGAAGCTGTATTCAGAATGAGTAATACGGTTGGTTAAGAGCTTTTCATTCACGGGTAGTGATGTAAACCCGTGACCGGATTCAATAGCGCATGTGTGTAGCGCATCGTAGTCCGACATTGCGATAGGGCGAACAACTAGCATCAATACTTCCCTCCAGATGCTTGAAGTGGCCCAAGGCATCCTACCTTGGGCTGCTAGGCTTTTTCACTACATGAGTGATGCAATAGCTTTATCTAATCTTGCTAAGCCTTCTTCTATTTCTTGTTTGGTGATCACTAATGAAGGCGTCATACGAACCACGTTCATACCCGCAACCAACACCAGTAAACCTTGCTTGCCCGCGGCTTGTAGGATATCGCGAGCGCGACCTTGCCACTGCTCATTTAATGCCGCGCCAAGCAGTAGACCTTTACCACGGATTTCACTAAAAATGTGGTACTTCTCATTAATGTTAGCCAATCCTTCACGAAAGAGCGCTTCACGCTCTTTCACGCCAGCCAAGGTTTCTGGCTGGCTAACCACATTAACTACCGCTTCTGCTACCGCGCAAGCCAGTGGGTTGCCACCATAAGTCGAACCGTGAGTGCCCACTTTAAAATGCGCGGCTAATTCGTTTGTGGTGAGCATAGCGCCAATAGGGAAGCCGCCACCGAGTGATTTCGCGGTACTTAAAATATCCGGCGTGACGCCCAATCCTTGATAAGCATAGAACTCACCAGTGCGGCCATTACCGGTTTGCACTTCATCAAAGATCAACAGGGCGTTGTGCTTATTGCATAATTCACGCACGGCTTGGACAAACTCAGCCGAAGGCGACACAATGCCACCCTCGCCTTGCAAGGGTTCCATCATTACCGCACAAGTGCGATCAGAGATGTGTGCTTGCAACGCTTCAATATCGTTATACGGTAGGTGGGTAACATCCGCAGGTTTAGGACCAAATCCATCGGAATAAGTCGCTTGTCCCCCGACCGTCACTGTAAAGAAAGTACGGCCGTGGAAGCCTTGGTTAAAGGCGATAATTTCTGATTTCTGTTCGCCATGGACATCAGCGGCCCAGCGACGCGCCAGTTTGAGCGCCGCTTCATTAGCTTCCGCGCCGGAGTTAGCAAAAAACACCTTTTCAGCAAAACTGACTTGCGTTAATTTTTTCGCCAAGCGCAAAGCAGGCTCATTAGTCATCACGTTACTGAGATGCCACAACTTATTGGCTTGCTTGGTAATCGCATCAACCATCGCCGGATGACAATGGCCCAAACAACTCACCGCAATACCGCCAGCAAAGTCGATGTATTCATGACCTTGTTGATCCCACACTCGAGAGCCCTGCCCTTTAACTGGAATCATTTCCATCGGGTTATAACAAGGGACCATCACCTCATCAAACAGACTGCGCTCTACACTATTTTCCACTGTCATTACACATTCCCTCTTGATACCGCATGCCAAGCAGATTGCGATCTTCCTATTAAACGCTTGAGTGGAAGATATTGTTTTGCTTTTTAGCTAATGCAGCATTGTATTTACAAATTATTAACCATTTCAATAGTGATTTATTCTTTTAGATCGGCAGAACCACCGACAATCGTCACTACTTATGATTATTTATGCATTAAGTCACCTCTTTTATGAAGCACTTTTTTATAAATAATATGAATAAGCACAACAAGGCCTTGAGACGACAAGCCATCCCTCATTCCAACAGGATGTATGGTGCATAATATTGCAAAGATAAAAAACAGCAGAAATGATGAAGAAAATGTTAAGAAAGGTGATCGCAGTCCGGTTGAGAATGGTTCAACGGCGCAAAAAATTTGCGAGCAGTTGATGGCCCTGTTCTGTTTTAATTGATTCAGGATGAAACTGCACGGCATCAATTGGCAGTGTTTTATGTTGGTAACCCATGATTTCGTCCATCGAACCATCAGCCTGTTGAGTCCAAGCGGTGAGCTCAAAACAGTCCGCAAGAGAATCGGCTTTGACCACCAACGAGTGGTAGCGAGTAACGGTTAACGGGTTATTGAGCCCTAGAAAGAGGCCACGGTTGGTGTGTTGGATCGGTGAGGTTTTACCATGCATCACCTTTTTGGCTCGCACCACTTGCCCGCCAAACACTTGCGCAATGGCTTGATGCCCAAGGCAGACTCCTAAGATAGGAAGTTTACCCGCAAAATGTTCAATCGCGGCCAGTGAAATTCCCGCCTCATTCGGCGTGCAAGGCCCAGGGGAAATCACCAGATGCGTTGGGCTGAGCGCTTCAATGCCAGCGATATCGATTTCATCATTACGCACCACCGTCACTTGAACTCCCAACTCACAGAAGTATTGGTACAAGTTGTAGGTAAACGAATCGTAGTTATCGATGATAAGTAGCATGTGAATTAAAACGCTCTGGGTAAAAGTCAGCGAGAGGCGCTATTGTGCAATACTGGTTTGGAAAGGCAAGAAGTTATCGATTCTGTGCTAAATACACGATTTGCACATTCGTTCATTATGTAGCCAGTTCGGTTGTGATCATTATTTTACTTGCTCTCATTTGAAAGTAACACTTCTCATCGTATGGTCGAATAAGAGAACGGAAACAACGATAAAATAAATCTATCCCATAGTTAATGTTCCATAAAAATAAAGCCAAGTAACCCGCTTACTTGGCTCTTAATGCTTATTTCCTAAAAATGTCGTTTATTTAAGCAGGGCTTTCTTGTAAATGCTCACTACTTGGTTGTTTGTTATGAGGCTGCCAAGGGGAATTTACCGAATAAGGCTGACGCACCGCTAATTCTGTTTCGGATAACACGCCATAACGAAGTACGGTGTGGTTATTCACCAGTAATATATCGCCAAGTTGTAAATCAAACACATGCTGTACTTGTGAACGTTCAAGAATAGGAGTTAAAACATTGGCTACTTGATTGATATTGTCAATTTCAGTCGACGACGATATATGCTTCGCCAATGATGGGCTCCAGCGTAAATTCATTCCCCAATCCCCCGACATAATCACAGGATAAGCAGCCATATCATCGTACTGCACAATGGTATTTTTCAGCCAACCACTTGCTTGACCATTAAGACACAACGCAGCCAGTGAGGCATCGAGTAAGTTAACCTTCAGCGGAGCAGATGAACAGTAAATCGCCCATTCATCAGGAGTCATGTCAGTATAAGAATAGCGACGCGCTATGCTCGTTGACGGTGTTTTGAGCCCGTACCAACTGGGCTCTGCTAATGTACTACTCCGAACATATTCTTCCGGAAGCAGAGCATGATTTCCGGTAAACCACGAAGACCAAAATGAAGCTTGAGGCAACGGGCTAAAGCCTTTTAAACAGACAGCAGAGAACGCCCTTACTAATTGGCTCACTTGAGCCTGCGGTAGCGCGGTCAGTGAGCATCCATGGTGTGACTCTAACGTCAGGCCAAACTGCTCTGTTTGTAGAGTGGCTTTTACCTCACGCATCAACTGTGCCTCGTTAGCGTCTTCGATATTGAAACGCAGTAAACACCACAGCGTTCCTTGATGCATTACGGGAATAATCACGCCTTCACGTTGTTTGTGATTGGCCTGCGTATCAATAATAAATTCTCCGCGGCAAGCATCAAATAAAACACAAGTATGCCAAGGTGTCTTAAACGATCGCTCATCAAAAAGAAACAGCGAATATTTTTTGCCTTGCATTGGGTGTTCATGAATGCTGAGACGAATAGCGTGGCTCAAATGAGTATTGAGGAAATTATCGAGTGCACGTCCTTGCACCATCATTCCCTTAGCCATAAGGGCTAGGCGCTCACGTCGCTTCTTATAACTCAGTGGAGCAAGCGCATATTTCTGATCCTGATGCATGAATTTTTTCAAGCCCAGATAGGTATGATGCATTGCATTATCATGCTGTTTAAGACGTGCAAAATCACGCTCATATTCCGCATCACCAAAGCGCTGCTTTAATCCATTGAAATATTGATATTCATTTAAGTCATCAAACGCAGAGAAGTGCTCAAAGTTTATAATTTTTAGACAATCACTGGCGTTCATATTTTCCACCATATTCCGTAATTCATCAGAATAAGTGTAATGATGTTCTAAATCGACATTAATATAATCAGAAAATGTATGATAATCAGAAAAAATGTAAAACATCACTCCTGGAGAATAGACAGATTGAATATCACGAATGGCATTAACAAATTTTTGTAAAACTCGATATTCACCCAAGTCAGGCTTATAACCTAATACCTTATCTAGGTTATTCGTTTTACATGGAAAGGCGGGTAGTAATAATGTAATAACTTTGTTTTCAATGACACACTGAGCTATCTGCGTTTTTAACTTCTGATACCCAGTAAAAGTGGCGTCTGTTTGTGCTAATAATTGGTCTAATAAAATAAAAGCAATATTATCCACACATTGCTGCTGTTGATGATCAAGCATAGTGTTTCCTTATTAAAGGCGAAGACCATTGACGGAATGATGCAGAACCCTCGATCTTCACTCTCGGTTAAAAAGTTTATAGGCCAGCCAACAGTTCAGCCGCGTGCGCAAGCGACGCGAAAGCCGCAATATAACCATCAGGGCGGATCAGTAAAGCCTGCCCCTGGTAGAATGAACTCTCACTCCAATACTGCCCAGGCTTCGCTTGATCGTACAGATGAAGGCAACGCACAAACGGAGGAATTTCTGGTGGTAACTCCGCATCGCCAGTCAACAGAAGCGTAAAGGAGCGGTAATCTAGCCATTGATAAAAGCGGCAACTCTGCTGATCGCTATGCATCTCAAAGTCATACACTCGAGAACCGTTTAAGCCACCATTGCCATACCCAATGCCCATACCTGTGATGTTACCAGCTCGCTGTTCAACGATTTGTACATAGTCCTCCGCATGGGTTCCTCGTTCTGAGTATTTAGTCGCACGTACCAATGCACCAGAGCTTTCAATCACGCTGCGAGCCACTGGTTGGCGCTCAGCCTGATAACTGTCCAGCAGCGTAGTTGATGCCTGACCACGCAACACCATATTGAGCTTCCAGATCAAATTGAACGCGTCAGCAACTCCAGTATTGAGCCCTTGGCCGCCATTGACCGAATGTATATGGCAGGCATCTCCTGCTAGAAAGACCCGTTGCTGGTGGTCATACCGTTCTGCAACAGACTCCTTAACCGAGAAATAAGAAAACCACTCAACCTGCTTAAACGTCAGTGAATACGGCGACATTGCTCGGTTAATTCGCGCAATAACCTCTTGCTGAGTAAACTCTTCGGTGTCCATACGGATATAAAAACGATCCAAATCACCTTCACGTGGAATCCAGGCGACATCTGACGTCTCAGCCTGAAATACGATGATTTCTGGCACTTTCGGAAAATCTGACTCAATAACACCATCAATCACCGCCCAGATAATTTCTGGTCTCTCGATTTCAAATGGAATCGAAAAATGCTGACGTACAAAAGAGCGCCCACCGTCTGCACCAATCACGTAACGTGAACGAACTCGCTCGCCACTGCTCAGTTCCGTCACGCAGCCTTGCTCATCAACAGTGATATCGACCACAGATAAACCACGGCGCACGGCCGCGTTCTGCACTTTGACTGCACTATCTAGCGCTTTTTCAATATGTGCTTGCCCCAACATCAAAAAGTGAGGATAGAAGCAGCCTTGCAGCGCTGTCCACCAATGAGACTGGCGTGACAAAAATTGACCATCAGCCCATACCGAACTGGTATTACAGGGTTTGCCTTGCACGTAAAGTGGCTCAAATAAGTCAACTATATCAAGTAACTGCAGAGTTCTAGCATTAAGCGCATCGGCCCGTCCGACCACCAGTGGCCCATTAGATTTATCAATAATTTGTGAGTTCAGACCGCAGCGCTGCGCTAAATAGTGGCACATAAGCCCAACAGGGCCTGCCCCAACGATCATAATATCAGTATGGTAATCACTCATCGGTAAGACTCCAAACTTGGGTTATCAAACGGTGGATCGCTTAGCACCTGAACTCGACGGATATGACGTGGGGTATGCGATAAAAAGCTTTCTCGACCATGCAGTAAGTTAAAGTTATCCGTAATGACCACATCATCATTTTGCCACTCGTGAGCATAAAAATGACGAGGGTCATACAGTGCGTCACGTAAGCTACGGTGGAACTCCGCTATTTGCTCACTACCAATGCCACTAAAGGTCACATTTGGTGGGTTTAGCAGATCGCCACGTTCAGCGAAATGCGGTTCGGCGTAACGAATGACCTCGTGTGAGTGATAGGGGTGTTGAGCAATAATCGGGGAAATGGTGTGACTGCAATAGAACTCCATCTCTCGCTGGTAGTGCCCCGTGACTTTTCGCCACAATGAGCGCTGCTGTTCGGTTGCGTTCTGTAGCGCCTTGGTTGTATGAGTGAAGGTCGTCCGGCCGCCTTGTGCTGGCAATGGCGCCTGAACACATTGAAATATCTGATATTCAGGTACTTGAGGACGAAACATGCCATCCCAATGCAGCGGCATATAGCTACTATCAAAAATATGGTCCTTTGGCTGATCTTTTTGAATTAAATCTAACACTTTGCCAAATGGCCAAATACTGATCTCTCCCCATTGCTCGCAATATTCCGCAAATTGCTCGGCCTGTTCAAAGGCTTTAAATCCACGTATCAATACTAACTGATGCTCAATAAATAGTTTACGCAGTAGTGCTATTGGTACTTCGCTAATGGGAATTTTTAATCCATTTGCTTCTATTTTTACTCCAAAAGGATGGAGCTTCGTGACCTGATAATTCATCACCCGTTCCTTTAAATTAATTTTTAATAAAACGTTAGAAATAAAACAACATTGCATCCATCATTTTCGAAAATTCGGTTGGATAATATTAAAAGTATTTACACAATATTGATATTTATAAGATTGACATTGCTAATTTAATTATTAATCCCAGTTTATTTAGGAATAGATATCTCAATAGTGCCATCATTCAGAAGAAATTTATTATTTGCCCGTATTTAAAGGAAACCAAAATGGTTTATATCTCTCTAATTAGAGCTGTCATTATTTGATGAATGACAAAGGTTGACTAGATAACAAAACAAGAACGAAAGGTTACCAATAAGGGAACAATTATGTTGAGTGAGTTAAAACGTATTGCCATTTTTAATAAAGTGGTTGAATACGGTTCGTTTACCTCGGCTGGTGAATCGTTAGGCATAGCAAAATCGAAAGTGAGCGAGCAAGTTAGCTTGCTAGAATCACATCTTAACGTACGTTTACTGCATCGCTCTACCCGTAAAGTTAGCCTAACGACTGAAGGGCACGCATTTTATCAACATACCAATGGCCTCTTACCGCTGGCAGAAGACGCGCTACGGGCCGTCCAGTATTTGTCTACCGATGTGGCAGGCGTGATTAGGATCGGTACAACCATTGATGTCGGCAGCTATATTTTAAGTCCGCTGATTTCAACATTTTCTGAGAGTTACCCCAATGTGCTGTTTGATATTCAACTCGAAGATGGTTTACAAGATCCAGTAGCCACACAATTAGATGTGCTGATCAGAATGGGTGAACTGACATCTTGCTCAATGGTTGGCCGCGAATTAATGCCTTTTAAAATGGGGATATACGCCAGTAAAAAATACTTAGCTAGTGCACCTTTATTAAGGAAACTACGAGATTTAGAGCAGCACCCATGGGTTGCGTTAACTTTATTGAATCTTCCTCAAGATAAAGTCACGCTAATCAATCCAAAGGGAGTGAGATGCGACATCAAAACCCGCCCTAAACATATCTGCAATGCGCCGCTTGGTGCGATGTCAATGGTACAACAAGGCATGGGGATCGGCTTGATTGCCAATTTTCTCGCTGACGAAATCAATGATCCTAACCTCGTCAGGCTTTTTCCAGATTATTATCTATCAGATAACACCATGAACATTCTTTACCCGAGCCGTCACCACCTTGCGCCACGAGTAAGGCTATTTATTGATTATTTAATTGAAAAAATCCGAGCTTGAGCAAAACAAAAACGCCCCGTCAGTTAACGGGGCGCACTTTAAGCCTTAACGACGACGTCGCCACATACCAAAGCCGAGTAATGAGAAGAGTGCTCCTAGGCCGAATGAACCGCCATAGATGTTCAGTTCTAACACGGCAGGATCATGATCAGATGCGCGGAAATGATCTTGATATTTGGGCAAATCACCTTTGAATTCACTGTTGTAATCAAACAGTGTCGATTCACCACCGTTGATGTGCCAATCGGTCGCATCCACCACTTTGCCTTTCAAACTTTTGCTGACCAGCAAATGATCCAGTGCGCCAACTTCATCATTAAATGAGTAACTCCAGCTCTCTGGATGTTTTATCGCCACGGCGTTAAGGTACCCATAATTGTGAGTAATCAACGCGCCATCATCACCAAACTGAGGAGTACCTGCAATGTAAGTGTTACGTGCCGCACGAATGGTTTTGCCATACTTCTCTGGGCTGTAGTCCGTCAATACGAGCATCGGGTCTTCCATACCGTAAGAGTTCATATCACCCAAAATGACTTTATGCCCTTTTATTTTTTGTAACGCTTCACCTAAAGCAACTGCAGCTGCGACACGGAATTGTTCACATGCACCTTGAAAATCAAGATCTTTGCCGCCTTGCCCACCTTGTTCAACTGGTGCGGCATCTTCCCAACATGCCGAGCCTTTGGATTTTAGATGGTTAACCGCGACGGTAATTTTCTCATTGCCACCTTTAACTTTGAAGGTCGGTGCAAGCGTGTCACGCTGGTAATTTTTACCATCTTCAATCACTTTGCCTTTGTCATCCAACACTTCTGGTGCTTGCTGGCTTGGCATTGGAATTACACGATTCTCTGTCAACTTCACTACTTTTTCACGATAAATCACTCCTGTGGTGATCACATCCGTGCCAATAGAATCAAGTTCATCGGTCACGCCATCATTATTTGAGTCAATCGCGACAAAACGGTAATGCTTTTTCTTATCCGAGATCTGGCTGTTGATCTGATTGACCAATTGCGCAATCGCCGACCCTGCACCGAAACCGTTATTCTCAATTTCCATCAAACCGACAATATCGGCATCCAAACGTACAATCGCATTGACGATCTTCGCTTGCTGCAGTTCAAATTCTGCAAGGTTATTAGCACCACGATTATCACCATGCTGATTTGCATCACCGCCAAACGGCGAGTTGAAATAGTTAAGCACGTTGAATGTGGCAATGCGCAGATCACCTTCATCGATATCCGGTTTCTCGCTGCGAGGATCATTGCGCACGAAATTCTCTTGATCGAGCGAATTGGTCACAATCAGACGATATTCGTTGTAACCGTATGAGAGCACACCTTCTAAACCTATGATGCTGTCATCAATGCGGATGTAATCTTCCGTCGAACCATTTTGATCAATATCACTGCGACCAAACTCTGGGTAGTACGGAATTTGGCCATCGGCGGCTTTCGCATCTGATTCAATAAACAAGCGGCGCTGCGCGTTTTCGATGCTCTGCTGTTTGGCTTGCTCAGAGCCCGCAGCGAATAGCTGGTTCGGCTGCATGTTAATACGACCTTGCGCTAACACCATGTTATTGCGACGAGAAGCATAGTCATAACCAAAGGTGCGCGTCACACGCATATCCAGCTCTGGTGTGGTTTTTACCACCATGCCTTCATAACGCTCTAATGTGTGTTCAAAGTTCTCATCGGTGGGCAAAATCTCTATCGCGGTCGCTTGTGGTGCCTCTTGTTCACCTTGTTTTAGCCATTGGTTGTTTTCGACTTTAAGCTGTGTGAGGTTGTAATACTCCTGTACTTTACCTTTCACACAAACCACATCTCCCGGTTTTAAACTTGAGCTTGATTGATCGGTAAAAACAAACAAACCTTCAGAGGTATTTAAGTTGTAATCATCTTCCAACGCTTGCAGATAAAAACCCTTAGTTAACCCTGTGGTAACGGCACTCACGACACCTTTGACAAAATATTCTTGGTCGGTGATGTAAGGGTAGCCACTAATAAAAGGAGAGGTTTGCCCTTCGCCTTGGATCGCTTGAATAGACGTAAAGGTGGGTTCAGATCCCTCTTGAGTACAGGTAAATTCAGCCGGTGGCTCAACGGCATCGAGTGCGCCTAACCCTTCAATATTATCCTTGCCTAACGCGCTCCACTGCGCAGCTTGATAAGCCGCTGAGGGCGTGAGGCTATCGCTATTACGCACTAAAGTGGTGTCCTTGCCCCAGTTAATACCGCCCATCACTCCCAACACATCATGTACGCTACCATCACTGTTTAGCAGCGCCACCGGATCATCACCGTTAAAATTAATCACCGAGCCATCATTTTCATCACTCACCGCTTGGATAGCACTATTGGCGCTGGCATGAGAAATCACTAACACATCGTTCGCGGCAATTACTCGCCCAGTCAGGGGCAACTGTGTATCCCAGTTCCCACCGCCATTGCTTGATTTCGCTAAAATGAAATTGTCTAAACTGACGGATGCATTGCTAGTGTTAGCAATTTCGATGGCCTTATTGAAGCTGCTGCCTTCTACATACTGAGAAATAATAATCTCAGCTTGAGCTGATACAGCCAATGTGGAGCTTATCGCCGCAGCGAGTAATGTTCGGCCAAAGGGTTTAATTCGTGTCGATTCCATTGTTCACCTCTTTCCCTGCTCTGTAACCGAAGTGGTAAGCAAGGTGTTGTAAATCACGTTTATAAAGGGGATTGGTTCCATTTGCGCGTACAGTGTTGTGTTTTTAAATGAAAGATAAAAACATTCACCATTCATATCGAGATCAACATCGCATAGCTAGAGCAAATACTTGAACTAAGCGCAAACTTTCAACAAAGAAGGTAAAGGGGGGTTTCGACAGTTATATTGCAGTGAGGTGAAAAGTCTTATTTTTCTAAAAAGAAAAGCAAACAAGGTGCTCCATACACGACAAACACCTTAGTTTGATTATTGTGGCTGGCTAAAAGAGAGGTAGCGATCAAAGACCGCCTGCGCGCGACCAGTTTGCTGCGCATCGAGAAAATAGTCATTAAGCTGATTTAACAGCGGCATCGAATTTTCTAAGCTACGGCGAACTTGCACGTGGTACGGCTTGTTTCTAGCGAGAAAATGATGAACGATTGGCCGATCAATTTTATATAAACCCAACTGAATTCCACCATAAATGGGTTCAATTTCACTCACAAACCAATCACACCGCTCTTTTTGCAGCATATTCAGCGCTTGCTGTACGGAATTTAAATAGAGAGAGGGTTCTCTAGACAGTGCAAAATTCTCATAATTAAAGCCATTAACTCCGCATAATACGCCATCAACGGATGGGTCTTTTAAATCTTCATGGTTGTCTGGCAGCGTAAAATAACCGAGTTGAATCGTATAAAGTGGGACCGAAAAATAGCTGTACTCAGCCCTTTCTGCGCGATAACTTGCATCCCATGTCAGATCGCAGCGACCGCGCTCTTGCGTCAGTTCATGCTGGACTCGCGCCCAAGGCATAAAATAAAACTGGTAATCGATGTTGTGAGATTTTAATGCGTCCAACACCAGCGTTGTGGCTGAGCCAGTCAAGGAATCGGCTTTTTCTTGATACGAGCTCCCCTGCCAATAGGTGAACGGGGGCCAAACATTCACATCACCAACACAAATACGAACTGGCTCTGCGGCGGCGGCACTACAGATGAACATCAATCCTAATAACAGCAGTCGTCTCATGTTCAAAACTCATCATCATGGTTATGATTTAAAGTGTAGACCTAAGCCTACAATACAAAGAGAAAGATCAAATTTTATTAAGCAGAAGTAAAAAATAAAGCTAGGAAAACCTAGCTTTATTTAATGCGAAAGGAGTTAGATTGTCGCAGGAAAAACTAAGGACGCTCGACAAACCCTACCGCTTTAAATGCTTTTTTCAAAGTGATCGCAGCGCGGGCCGAGGCTTTTTCTGCACCCGCTTTCATTACTGAATCAAGATACGCGCGATCTTCTCGAATGCGCGCGTATTCAGCTTGAACAGGCTCCAGCATGGCAACCAGCGCTTCGCCAACATCTTTCTTGAAAGGGCCGTACATCTCAACACCTTGATATTGCGCTTCAATCTCAGCAAAGCTTTTGCCTGTCGCCGCAGAGTACAAACTCATCAAGTTGGAGATGCCCGCTTTGTTTTCGGTATCAAAAGCGATGCGTGGTGGCGTTTCAGTATCTGTCTGAGCCTTATTAACCTTCTTGATAATCGACTTTGGATCTTCCAGCAAAGTGATGACATTCTTACGGTTATCATCTGACTTAGACATCTTTTTCGTCGCATCTTGCAGGCTCATTACTCGCGCGTTCACTTGAGGAATGTAAGGCTCTGGAATGGTGAAGATCGGCTTTTCAGGACTATAGATGTTGTTAAAACGAGTCGCGATATCTCGCGCAAGTTCTAAGTGCTGCTTTTGGTCACTGCCCACGGGTACTTGGTGCGCGCCATAAAGTAGAATATCGGCCGCCATCAACACAGGATAACCAAATAAGCCCGCATTCACATCGTTCGCATAACGTGCTGATTTGTCTTTGAACTGAGTCATGCGGCTCAATTCACCCATCTGCGTGTAGCAGTTGAGAAGCCAACCCAATTGAGCATGCTCTGGTACGTGTGACTGAACAAATAGCGTGCTCTTTTTAGGGTCAACACCAACTGCAAGACAGATTGACAATGCATCTAACGTGGCTTCATGCAGTGCTTTCGGATCTTGACGAACCGTGATCGCATGCAGGTCAACCACGCAGTATTGACAATCATAGTCATCTTGCATCTGTTGCCATTGACGTAGAGCACCCAAATAGTTACCGATACTTAGTTCACCTGACGGTTGAACACCACTCAATACAATGGGTTTGCTCATAGGGATGATTTCCTTGCTACTTAAAATGAGATAAGACTGAAAATGTCTGTGAAAAAAAACCGCGCTTATTCGCTAAGTGATACTTGATTTAGCGATAACGCGGTTTATGCAGTGTACTCATTGACGAGTATTTTACTAGCGCATTGTGTGAACTTTTATGCTGAAACTCGCAACACATCAAGCAATTGGTCGATACAGTCCGCCACGTAATCAGGGTTGGAAGCTGAAATGGGCTCACCGTGATTGTAGCCATAAGTCAAACCAAACGAATAACAACCCGCATTTTTAGCCGCTAAAATATCGTTTTTCGAATCCCCAACCATCAACATTTCCTTGGCCGTTAGTTGATGTTTATCCAATAGCCAGTTAAGCGCCATTGGATCAGGTTTTTTGATCGGGAAGGTATCACCACCAATCACATCACTAAAAAAGTGCTCAATACCATGTTGTACCAATACGTCAGGTACAAACTTAGACGGTTTATTGGTCACCAAAGCTAATGTGAATCCAGCACTGTGTAGCTGCGCTAAGGTTTCTTTCACTTGGGGATATAAATGGCTCAGTTTATGGCCCGTTTGGGCATAAAATTCATCAAAACGCTCACGAGCGGTGGCTTTGATCTCATCGCTAAGATCAGGGTTGATGGTTAAACTTTGGCTAAGTGAGCGAGCGATCAGCACATCTGCACCATTGCCGACGTAATCACGCACTTGCATTTCTGATACTGATGAATAGCCTAACGATTGTACCGCTTGGTCGGCGGCTACGGCTAAATCTGGCACGCTGTCGAGCAAGGTACCATCGAGATCAAAGGCGATTAATTTAATTGAGCTTAAAGACATCTTAACTTCCGAATAATAGACAAGGGGCACAAAGCCCCTTGTTGCGTTATAAGTATGTTGCGTAGTGATTATTGAGGTGTAGTCAGTATTATGACTTAGCGCGCCACTTTGGCTAATTCTGCGCGCATCTCATCAATCACCGTTTGGTAATTAGGTTGACCAAAAATAGCCGAGCCTGCGACAAACATATCTGCGCCCGCTTGTGCAATTTCACGAATGTTATCGACTTTGACTCCACCATCAATTTCAAGGCGGATATGACGACCCGATTGCTCAATCAATTGACGCACCGCGCGCAGTTTATCCAACGTATGCGGAATAAAAGATTGGCCACCAAAACCAGGGTTAACCGACATCAGCAAAATGAGGTCCACTTTATCCATAATAAATTCGAGATGCGCAAGTGGCGTAGCTGGATTGAGCACTACACCCGCTTGGCATCCGTGCTCTTTGATCAATTGCAATGTGCGATCAACGTGATCAGAAGCTTCCACATGAAAAGTGATCATCGAAGCCCCTGCTTTGGCAAAATCAGGAATAATGCGATCAACTGGTTTCACCATCAGGTGAACATCAATCGGGGCCGTAACACCATAGTCACGCAGCGCCTTACAAATCGGAGCACCAAAGGTCAAGTTGGGAACGTAGTGGTTATCCATTACATCAAAATGGACAACGTCTGCCCCAGCGGCAAGCACTTTCTCAACATCTTCGCCAAGACGAGCAAAATCTGCTGAGAGTATAGATGGGGCAATTAGGAAATCTTTCATACCTGACCTCTTAGGCTAGTGGGCGCAAATGCGTGATGAGCAAAATTCGCCCGCAATTCTACCTAAGCTGGCCAAGATATCCTAGCGCGACACCCGATTTAACTGCGAAATGTTAACCTTCGCATTCCGCTGTATTGAACAGTGCCAACAACTCATCTACTTTGTTGCGCCCTGCTCCATTACGGCTAATGGTGCGCTTAACCTTGACCACGTTAAGTTCTGCACCATGATATAAACGGCGCGTTAACTTAGTGTCATGATTGGAAATCAGTACCGGTATGCCACGATCATTGGCGGCTTTTTCGGCGACATCGGCCAATGAGGCTTGATCATCCAATGAAAAGCCATTACCAGAATAAGAAGTAAAATTGGCGGTGGTAGAGAGTGGCGCGTATGGCGGATCGCAATAGACAACACAGCCCTTGCGAGCACGACGAAACGTCTCTTCGTATCCTTCGCAAATAAAGGTCGCTTTCTTGGCTTTCTCGGCAAAAAACTCCAATTCTGCTTGCGGGAAATAAGGCTTTTTATAAGAACCAAAAGGCACATTGAAACCGCCTTTTTTGTTGTAGCGACATAACCCATTAAAACCAAAACGGTTCATGTATAAAAACGCCAACGAACGATACAGTACGTCATCGGTTTTATTGAACTCTTTGCGAATATCGAGATACGCTTCTTTACGGTTGTTATCGGCCGTGAACCAACGCTTAGATTCGGTGATGTACAGTTCAGGTTGATCTTTGATCAGGTTGTACAAGTTGATGAGATCAGGATTGATATCGGCCAACAAATACTGTTCAAAATCAGTATTGAGGAACACAGAGCCAGCACCAACAAAGGGTTCAACCAGTTTACGCGCTGGCGGCAGGTGACGTTGAATCTCTTCGACTAGGCCATACTTACCACCAGCCCATTTAAGAAAGGCACGCTGCTTCTTCATTTACTGCTCTATCTTTCAACCACGAAATAAGGCTGCGGAATGTAACATATTTTTGCGTCAAGCTCAGCGTTATTTCGCACGATCAATCTCTCGCTGTACTTGGCTGAGCGATTTGGCCCAAGGGCCTTGCAATTGCAACGCTTTCGGTAAGGTTTCAACGGCATCACGCGCAAACTGGATGGTTGGATAATTACCATAGGTGATGATGTACCACTCCACATCATTGCGTGCTGTCGGATAAATACGCACCTTTTCTTGCAGCGCGTAGGTGTTAATAAAGTTTTGTGCTTCAGCAAGCGAACTGACTGCCGCTAATTGCAAAGTATAGCTGCGTGGCGAAAAGGCTTTGAGTTCTTCTCTCGCAAAGGAGAAGGTGATTTTCGTTGGCGCAGCAGCAGTGGCAGTCTCACTTACTGGCACAGTTTGCGCCGTGCGGTTTTGTGCATCAGCAAGTGCATTATTAATCACTGACGTATCGGCTTTGGTCGAATTGCCTTCCAAAAGCGCATCCACAACATCAGACTCAATCACCACTCGTTGCTGATCGCTGTCAATTATGCCCACGCTCTCTGAATTCTCCATCACATCGGGTGGTAACGAACTGGAATCATCTTCAGCATCTAAATAACTCGGGTCACTTTTCGCAAGCTCCTTCCCATTATTGGTGGCGTCAGTTGCTGAATCATCGTTAAGCGTATTGACTGTTGGTGCAGCAGCATCCCCTAGCGTCGGAATCACCGTCTGCTCGAGTGTGCCTGTAATTTGCGACGCTTGCTCATCGGGTGAGGGCTGGGTAAATAGCCACCAGTAACCACCACCGATGATGAGCAGAAGCAGTAAAACCAAAGCAGCGATCTGCACAGGAGAACCGATAATCGAACGGATGATGATCCTTTTTTCCATTTTCTGCTCTCCTAATGCCATGATTTCCCCAGGCACGCGTTTCACCTTTTTGTAAGCGTTGCGTACGCGGCGCTCCATCTCATCGGGTACATAACGCATGACCAGATTTTCAAAAAAGCGATCCGCTTCTTCATTGCTTAGGGCTTCAATCTCAAGCTCTACGGGTTTATGCTCTTGTCCGTAGCTTAAACGAGTCAGCAAAGCATCAAGGCTATTAGCTTGTGCAAATAATACGACATTGATGGTCCACAATGGATTGGCTTGTGCTTCTAACACCAGCATCCATAGCTCAGACACTAAGGTTTCGGAGAGTAGATGAGCGTCATCGACAACAATCACCACATCACAACCGCCACCATCAAGCAGGCGAGCTAAGCTGTCAGAAAGTGTATCGTGAGGATTAAATAACGGGCCTGAAACGATTTGGGTAAGAATGGTCGCTCGACGCTGCTGGTCATCTTGATTGGGATGACACAGCAACAGAGATTGGTTTTTATCTTCGGCCCACGCTTCTAAATAACGCTGCGCTAACCAAGATTTACCAAAACCTAATCCACCACCAACGGTAATGACATTTGAGCCAAAATTGGTCAATAATTGCAAACGCTCAAGTAGCTCGACTTGCGAATCTAATTCCAATATACGTAATTCATTCGCCAAACTCATTAGGCCGTCCTACTGACAGACAACTGTCAAATTAGTATCAATGAAGATTTACAGGGTGCGGCAGAAGTCAATCGCTTGTTCAATGACCGCTTCGGGTACACCTTTCACTACTTGTGATGTACCAATACTGGTTGGTAGCACCAAACGTAGTTCGCCTGAAAGCACTTTTTTATCACGCATCATGTGTTGCATAAAGTCAGAAAACGACATGCTTTCGGGCGTATGAATCGGTAAATTTGCTCTTTTGAGTATAGAAACAATCCGCTCAACTTGCTGATCGTTAATTAAACCTTGTAACTGCGCCGTTTTAGCGGCCATCACCGTTCCGGCAGAAACCGCTTCACCGTGTAGCCAATTACCATACCCGAGCTGCGCTTCAATCGCATGACCAAATGTATGACCTAGGTTCAACAACGCGCGAATTCCCGACTCTTTTTCATCTTGAGCGACCACATCGGCTTTAATTTGACAGCAGCGAGCGATGGCATAACTTAGCGCTTGCTCATCTAAGGCATAGAGTTTATCGAGATTCTCTTCCAGCCAGACAAAGAAATCATGATCGTAAATGATGCCATATTTGATCACTTCCGCCATACCAGCGGCAAATTCTCGCGCAGGTAAAGTCGCCAAACATTCAGTATCAATAATGACGGCTTTCGGCTGATAAAATGCACCAATCATGTTTTTACCTAAAGCATGATTGACTGCGGTTTTACCGCCAACGGAGGAGTCCACTTGCGAAAGCAGCGTGGTCGGTATTTGGATAAAATCGACTCCGCGCTGATAACAGGCTGCGGCGAATCCAACTAAATCACCAATCACGCCACCACCTAAAGCGATGATCACCACATCACGGCTGTAATTACCTTCCAGCAGGTAACTCATCACCGTGTTAAATGTATCTAAAGTTTTGTACTGCTCGCCATCTGGCAGTTCAAGCAAGGAGACGTTACAAGCATGCGGTGCAAGAAGGGCGAAGATTTTATCCGCGTACAAAGGCGCGACCGTCACATTACTGATGACGACGACTTTTTGTTTGGCCGATAAGAAAGAAAGGAGGGCCGGATCATTAAATAATCCGGCGCCAATTGAGATTGGGTAGCTACGCTCATCTAAACTGACCGTAATCCGTTCCATGGTTTGCACTCCAAAATAAAGAACTTAGGAATGTTCTTCTAGCATTTTTACGATCTCGTTGGCTACCACTTTTGCACCTTGATCGTCAGTACGAACCGTAAAATCAGCGATCTCAGCGTAAAGATCGTTACGTTCATCAGCCAAGCATTCTAAGACTTCACGTGGATTGTCTGTTTGAAGCAATGGCCGTTTTTTGTCACGGTTCGTGCGTGCAAGTTGTTTTTCAATCGTCGTTTCAAGGTAGACCACAATACCACGAGCAGATAAACGATTACGGTTTTCTTTACTCTTAACAGAACCACCGCCTGTTGCGAGTACAATACCTTGTTTCTCGGTTAGGTCATTAATTACAGCTTCCTCACGTTTACGGAAGCCCTCTTCACCTTCGACGTCAAATACCCATGCGATATCTGCGCCTGTACGCTCTTCAATGACTGTATCTGAGTCTAAAAACTCCATATGCAGTTGTTGAGCAAGATGTCTACCAATTGTACTTTTGCCGGCGCCCATTGGGCCAACAAGGAAAATATTGCGTTTCTCAGCCATGTTTAGCAGTAATTTACAACGTTAATTCAATGACATCGCCACAAGATTAGCCAGTATAATACTGACCGTTAAGACGCTCGTGGCACCTATTCCTCACAGATGATTCGTGATAAGACCCGAAATTATCTAGATATGGTGCCACTAATGCAACTTTATTTTTTAACCAATCGCAATATCAGCCGTAAGTTATTGAATGACGACTTTCGGTGTCACGAAAATCAGCAGCTCACTTTTGCCCACTTGCTCATAGGAACGGCGGAACAATGCACCAAGCAATGGCAAATCACCAAGCAATGGCACCTTATCCACCGTATTGTTGACGCTATGTTGGAATATTCCACCAAGGACCACGGTTTCTCCATTATTGACCAATACTTGAGTGCCAATACGCTGAGTATTAATTGCAACCGCTTCTCCCGTCCCTGTTTTTACAATATCCCCAGGCCGGTCTTGAGTGACACTGAGATCTAACACTAAACGATTATCCGGCGTTATCTGTGGCGTCACTTTTAAACTCAGCACCGCTTTTTTGAAGGCGACTGTCGTTGCCCCGCTGGAAGAAGACTCCAAATAAGGGATCTCCGTACCCTGCTCGATATAAGCGGGTTTCTTGTTGGTCGTAATCAAACGAGGGCTGGAAATGATCTCCGCTTTCGACTCACGTTGTAGCGCTGAAAGCTCTAAATCCAACAACATATCCGACCCCAACTTAGCCACTTGGAAGGCAATACTTGAGGCATTAGCGGAGGTCGCCGCTAAGTTTACGTTAAGGAAGTCATCAACGGGCAATGTGCTTTCCCCCAACTTGCCCACTTGGAATAAATTACTTTCAATACTTCCGCCTGCGGTGTTGTTGCCATTGGTCGAGGTGAAACCCCAGCGTACGCCAAGTTCATCCAAATTACCTTCGTTGACCGTAACAATGCGCGCTTCAATCTGTACCTGTTTGACCGGGATATCGAGCGATTCAACAATTTGGCGTATCACCACAATATTCTCAGCCAATTCACGGATCAGCAGTGAGTTGGTTCGCTCGTCGATACTGATGGAACCTCGCTCAGACAACATGCTGACCGCCCCTTCACCGCCAATCATCTGCGCAATATCAGACGCCTTAGCAAAATTAATTTTGATGATTTCAGAACGTAGATCGCCCAACTCTTCAGCCAAACGTGCCTTTTCAAGCTGCTGCTTTTCACGTAAATCCAACTCTTCTTTAGGTGCAACTAAAATCACATTACCGTCAACACGCTTATCTAATCCCTTGACTTGCAAAATGATATCGAGCACTTGCTGCCAAGGCACGCCATCAAGCCGTAGCGTCAGGTTACCAGTGACCGAATCTGAGACGACTAGGTTAAACGCGTTATAATCTGCGATAAGCTGCAAAACATTTCGCACAGGAATATCTTGAAAGTTAATCGAGATAAGCTTGCCCTCTTTCTCAAGAATGCTCTTCGGCTTAGGTTTTTCTTGTTCTTTCAGTTTGCCAATCACCACCTCAAGGTATTTCCCTTTCAAGCTGTAATCATACTTAAACTCGCCATGAATGGTCGCCAGTAACTGTGTACTTGGCTCTTTGCGCAATACCTCGATACTCTCAACAACGGTTGCAAAATCTTTGACGTCCAAGACATACAGTTTCTCATTGGAGACATCCGTCTTAAGCAGTTCAATTTGTAAACCGTCAGCCACTTTCTGCACATTAACTACTGTCGAAGGTGATGCGAGTTCAACAATCAATACAGCGTCTTTGTTTTTATTGACTCGAAAATCAATGCCTTTAAGCTCGTTGGTCTGCGTCGTTTCTGCCGCCACACTTAGCCCTGCCACACTCAATAATAAGCCAAATAAGAGGCTCCGAAATACCATAGTCATTTGTGTCTGTAGTCCTTTAATCATAGTGATTTCTCTAAATTCAAATTCTATTTCAGAGCCAATTTGACGTTACGTTGATTCCAACAACCTAAGCCGTCTGGCAAGGTTTCATTGATCAGCAGGTAATTGGAATTAACTCGAGTAACTTTGCCGTGATTCAAACCTAAATATTGTCCCGCTTTCACGTTGACGACCTTGCCTTGGGGCGTTTGCACTAATGCCGATACCGCGCCCCCGCTACTCATCACGCCTTTTAATCGCAGTTGATTAAGCGGATAGCGCTCTAGCTGGCCATTTTTACTGCGAGCCGGAGGTTGCCAGCAGTCTGCCTTCACTACAGGCTGATTTTGTACAATCGCTTCTTTAGGCAGCACAAAAGGTTCGCGGGATTCATGTTGCGCATAATGAGCAACTTCAAATTGAATAATGGGTTTTAATTTGGAGACTTCTTTGCGTGCTTGCCCCTCGACCTGCTCCACATAAACCTTCAATGAATCTTGATTCGCCTTACAACCAACCAATACACTGGTACTCAACAGCACCATCAGCAGCAGATTATTGTTTTTCATCGTCCACCTCTTGCTTGAATTGATAGGTATAAGCGCGCACCCTAAAATGTAACGTGCTGCTTTCCTGGCTAACCCGTTGCCAATCAACATCATCGAAATTAATAATGCGGGGCAATTTCGCGATCGCCTCTGAGAAATCACCAATGTCGTGGTAATTCCCAGTTAATTCGATATTGAGCGGCAAACGATACAGAAACTCTTTATTCTGTTTTTCTCCCCAATCAATACGTGTAAAGGTTAACGCGTTATCTAGCCCTAGTTCATTGACCGATGCGAGCATGCTTGCGAGCTCTTTTTGCACGGGTAATTGGCGTAATAAAAAATCATAACGTTCAGTTAATTCATCCAGTTGAGCTTGCAACTGGGGTAAGGTGGCGGCTTTGCTGGCCTTAATCCGTAAGGTCGATTTCAGCACCTCTTCTTGCTGTTTTAAGTTCTGCAATTGCTCATTTTGAGGCATCAGGTAGAACCACGCGCCAACGCCTTGAATAATCAGCATCAACACCAAAATAACCAGCAGTTGAGGCAGCAACGGCCATTCAGCCATTTCATCCATATCAAGATCTTGAAAACTAGTCATGGACAGCTCCTGTAGGCCGAATCTTGGTTAGCACAGAGCCCTGTGGTGTCGGGGAATGAAACATAAATGACACTTTAAACGTCTGAAACTCCTTACCAAATCGCTTATTACCGTGCACGATAGAGTGCATGTTGACATCGGAAAGTAAGGCTGATTTTTCAAAATTATCGAGCATGGTCGCAAGACGCGCAGTGCTGTCACTGATGCCCGTAATTTCAATTTCTTCACCATTCATTTTGATCTTATCGACGTAGACTCCTTCAGGCATAAGCTGTGGCATCAGGTTCATCAACTCGGTGGTTTTATTGCGTTGACTTTGCAATGACTCAACAACCGATAAGCGAGTTAATAGTGCCTTGTGTTCTTGTTCCGTCATTTTTAATGCATTGATCTGTTTATCAAGCTGCTGAATGTATTGATTCAAATAGGCCAGACGAGACTCTTGCTGCTGCGCTTGCCCAGAGAAATACAAACCGATACCCCATTGAATACCAACAGCGCTCATCACACCTAAGACGACCAAGCCCATAAAACGACGCTTATGCGCCGCTCTTTGTTCCTCTCGCCAAGGCAGTAAGTTAATACTATGCAACATGAGAAGACTCCAACCACTCGATACCACGCAGTGCAAGACCAGCTGCGGTGCTAAAACTCTGCCCAGACTGCTTACCTCGCTGGCGTTTCGCTAACTTATTGTTAAACAGAAGGAAGGGATCGAGAATCTCGCACTCAAGCTTGAGACGCCGCGAGATCTCTTGCGCCAACATCGGAGTATCTACGCCACCACCTGAGAGCCAAATGCCTGCTAAACTGCCCGCGCCATTGACGGAGGTGAAAAGCTGCAACTGACGTTGAAGTCGCTCGATCAACTCATGCACAAAGCGCTCGTTTTTATCGGCTAATTCCGCATTGGTGCCCGACATCGCGCTGTCTTGGGACAACCACTGACAACCGAGAGGGATTTCTTTATGAAAAGGGGCTTTATCAGTAAAATCAATACAGAGCGCCGTTTGGGTATGGCCCACATCCATGAGCATCCAATCGCTGCGATGTTGTGCCCTGCTCGCCAACTGCCAAATGTTTAACAAACTGTGTATTTGCACATCAACCGCGATCGGAAAAAAGCCCGCTTTTTGAGCCGCTAACGCACGGCTTTCCACGACGTCTTTACGAGTGGCGTAAACTTGATAACTTACGGTGCTACTGCGACTTACGCTTTTTTCCATCACTTTGACGAAATCGAGACTCAGTTCTTCTATCGGGAACGGTGACTGATGAGAAAATGCCTGATAAATAGCAAACTCTTTTTCACGCGCCTGCAGGTCACTATCTATCTGTAATACCTTACTTATTACCGCATTGTCCGGTACCGATATGGCGACTTTGTGACTAAATAGTGGTAAACCCTTTCTTAGTTCTTTGAGTTTCTTTACAATTTTCTGATAATCCAGCGTGTGGTTATCGGAGAATATGTCCTCAGTAATAAATAATTCTTTATAACCGACGAGTGCATATGAATCACCCGCTAGCTTTAACACCACCGCTTTAATACTATGGTGGCCAATATCTATACCCGTAACCATTGATTTACCCATACGGCTTAGCTCCAGTAACGCTGCTTAGGCTTAGCTCGATTTGCTTATTTTGAGGTTAAATAAGCCACAATTTATTTTTAGAGCTAAATTTTTAGCCTAGAGTACAAGGGTTTGCATAAGGGCAGCCTTAACTAAACAGGGATTATCCGGTGAAGTTCATAAAGCGATTGTTATTACTTTCATTGATTTGCATTATTCTTGGAGTCACTACGATATTTGGCTTCTATTTTTACGTGAAGCCAGACCTCCCCGATGTAGCGACTTTACGTGATGTACAATTGCAGACACCGATGCAGGTCTATAGTCAAGATGGCAAGCTCATCGCCCAATTTGGAGAAAAGCGCCGAGTTCCGCTGCGTATTGAAGAGATCCCACCTGAACTTATCGAAGCGATTATCGCCACCGAAGATAGCCGCTTCTACGAGCACTATGGTTTTGACCCAATTGGTATCACGCGTGCTGCGGTCGCTGTGATCGCCTCAGGTAGCGCTAAACAAGGTGCAAGTACCATTACTCAGCAGCTTGCTCGTAACTTCTATCTCTCTAATGAGAAGAAGATCATGCGAAAAATCAAAGAGATTTTTATCGCTATTCATATCGAACAATTGCTGACGAAAAAAGAAATCCTAGAGCTTTATCTCAATAAAATTTATCTCGGTTACCGATCGTATGGAATTGGAGCGGCAGCCCAAGTTTATTTTGGAAAAGAAGTCAAAGATTTAACGCTGAGTGAAATTGCCCTGATTGCAGGACTTCCCAAAGCACCTTCAACCATGAACCCTATCTATTCTCTAGATCGCGCGACTAACCGCCGTAACGTGGTGCTACAGAGAATGCTTGATGAGAAATACATAACCCAAGCGCAATATGCGCAAGCCCGCTCTGAGCCCTTAATGTCGAAATACCACGGTGCTGAAATTGAACTTAATGCACCTTATGTGGCAGAAATCGCCCGTTCATGGATGGTGGAGCGCTATGGTGAAGAGTCGGCCTATACCTCTGGCATGATTGTCACCACAACGGTAGATTCCAAACAGCAGCAAGCCGCGAGTAAAGCTGCAATCAATAACCTACTCGCCTATGATGAGCGTCATGGCTATCGCGGTGCTGAAAAAGTAGTTTGGAAAGAAGGCCAAACGCCATTGAATGAACAGCAACTGGCCGAGCACTTAAATAATGAGCCGACTTATGGAGATTTATTACCAGCCGTCGTTACCCACGTAAGCAGCCAATCGGCTACGGTTTGGGTGAAAAACCAAGGATTGCAGACCATTGAATGGCAAGGCATGAACTGGGCTCGCCGTTTCTTAACTGATTCTCGACAAGGACCGGTTCCGAGTACAGCGACGGAAATCATCGCCGCTGGTGAACAAATTTGGGTACGTAATCGTGCTGAATACAGTGATGAGCATACCACCGACGAAGTACCACAGTGGTACTTAAGCCAAGTACCCAATGCCAACACTGCCTTTGTTGCCATGAACCCAGAAAATGGTGCGGTACTGGCGCTGGTTGGCGGCTTTAACTTTGTGCACAATAAATTTAACCGTGCGACTCAATCGGTGCGCCAAGTCGGCTCAAGTATTAAACCCTTTATCTACTCTGCCGCCATCGATAAAGGCATGACCTTAGCGACGCTCATTAATGATGCGCCGATTAACCAGTGGGACCAAAGCCAAGGTACAGCATGGCGTCCTAAAAACTCACCACCGACTTATATTGGCCCAACTCGTCTTCGCGTTGGCTTGGCTCAATCCAAAAACGTGATGGCGGTGAGAGTGCTACGCGCTGTTGGGCTGGATGAAACACGTGAGTATCTCACTCGCTTTGGTTTTGATATTGACCAAGTACCACGCTCAGAAACCATTGCCTTAGGTGCGGGAAGCTTAACGCCGGTTAAGATGGCGCAAGGCTATTCCGTGTTTGCCAATGGCGGCTATTATGTTGAACCCTATTACATCAGCAAAGTTGAAGATCCCTTTGGCAAACTTGAGTATCAAGCCACACCAAAAGTCGTTTGCCAACAACAATGCACCCCAGACACAAATGAGTTCGATGAACAAGATGTTGCATCGCACTATGCTCCACAAGTAATTTCCGAACAAAACGCATTTCTTGTCCGAGAGATGATGTACAGCAATATTTGGGGTGGCGGAAATTGGCGTGAAGGAACGGGTTGGAATGGTACAGGCTGGCGTGCACAAAAGCTGGGGCGTCGTGATATTGGTGGTAAAACAGGAACGACCAATGACTCCAAAGATGCGTGGTACAACGGCTATGCACCGGGTATGGTCGCTATTGCTTGGGTCGGATTTGATGATCATAACCGCAACTTAGGTAGGACAACCGAAAACAGCAATGTAGATGACGATGGTGTATCCGGTGCGGAAGCGGGAGCAAAAACGGCACAACCCGCTTGGATTGATTTTATGCGTCAAGTACTGGTCGATGTGCCAGCGCAAGACAAACCCATTCCCGCCAATATTGTGCGGGTAAGAATCGATATCGATACCGGCCTGTTAACCAATAAGTTTGATTCAAGCTCGATGTTTGAATACTTCATTCAAGGCACAGAGCCAACCGAGTATGTCGCAGAGAGTGTCTCTGACAACATCTACTCTTCACCTTCAGGTGAAGAGCTATTCTAAAGCTCAGTAAAAAGAGGCTAAATTTAGCCTCTTTTTTTATTTCTCATTTAGCTTTGTTTTGATTGCGTGAGCCAACTGCTCAAAACGCTGCCTCAATGGCGATCCCGGCCGATAAGCTAATACTAAGCGGCGTGAAGGCTGCGGGTTGACCGCTTTAAGGTAACAAACGCCATCCTTCTCTTTGACATCTGGTAAAGAGAGTTCAGGTAACAGGGTAATTCCCCCACCCGCTGCGACCATATTACGCAGCGTCTCTAAGCTGGTCGCTTTAAAACGTTCGTCATCTTTTGCGCCTGCCGCAAAACAGAAACCTAAGGCTTGATCGCGTAAGCAATGACCGTCACCTAAAGCCAATACCGTTCGCCCTTTCAAATCCAACATACTTACTTCACTTTTTGCAGCCCATTCATGCCCACTAGGCACGGCAATACTCAATGCTTCGTCATACAGATCAATCTCTTTAAAATGAGCCGTTTCCGCAACGGAGGCCAACACTAAACAATCGAGTTTGCCATCTTCTAACTGGCGCACAAGCTGTTGGGTTTGCGCTTCGTGTAAATAGAGCTCCAGTTCAGGAAATTGCTCTTTTAAAAAAGGCACAATACGCGGCAAAAGGTAGGGACCTAAAGTGGGAATGAATCCAATATGGATAGGACCACTCATCGAGCCGCCTTGGCCGCTGGCCATATCTCTGAAGGTTTTGATTTCACTTAAAATACGCTTGGCCTGATCGACCAATTGTAGGCCCGAATCGGTGAACAATACTCGGCGACTGCTGCGCTCTAATAATACTGTTCCCAGCTCATCCTCCAGTTTGCGGATCTGGCCACTGAGTGTTGGCTGGCTCACAAAACAAGCTTCTGCTGCTTTACGAAAATGTTTATGTTCAGCTAATGATACTAAGTACTCAAAATCACGAATGTTCATCTTCAATCTCAATAGAATCCACCTATCAAAACCATAGCATCAAACGATTGGAGCTATCAAAGGTTTTCTTCCATAATGGCTTCAACAAATGAGAGCAGCGGCTCTTAAAATCATAACCTAACTTAGAAAATCACAAGGAAAATAGAATGTTAGTATCTAAAGAAGGCCAAGCGGTACCACAAGTCACTTTCCCTACTCGTCAAGGTGATGCTTGGGTTAATCTCACAACAGATCAATTATTCAAAGGTAAAACCGTTATCGTATTTAGCTTGCCAGGTGCCTTCACCCCAACCTGTTCATCAAGCCACTTGCCGCGTTACAACGAACTGTACCCGGTGTTTAAAGAGCATGGTGTTGATGACATCCTATGTGTTTCGGTGAACGATACCTTTGTGATGAATGCTTGGAAAGCAGACCAAGAAGCAGAGAATATTACTTTCATTCCTGATGGCAATGGCGAATTTACTGACGGCATGGGTATGTTAGTTGATAAAAGCCAAATCGGTTTTGGCAAACGTTCATGGCGTTACAGCATGTTAGTCAAAGATGGCATCATCGAAAAAATGTTTATCGAAGCTGATGAACCGGGTGACCCGTTCAAAGTATCAGATGCTGACACTATGCTGAAATACATTGCACCTAACTATAAAACACAAGAATCGGTTACCGTATTTACTAAACCAGGTTGCCCATTCTGTACTAAAGCAAAACAACTCTTGATTGACCACGGTCTTCAATATGAAGAAGTGGTATTGGGTAAAGATGCAACCACAGTGAGCTTACGAGCTATCACAGGCCGTACCACCGTTCCGCAAGTTTTCGTTGGTGGTAAACACATCGGCGGCAGCGAAGAGCTAGAAGCTTACCTGGGCTAATCACGCCTGCCCTAGGAAAATCTTCCTAGGGCATCCTCCTCATTTAGACTCAATGACAGCATTATTAAATGTTGCCATCGACTATCCACATTCCAAATTTAGAGAAAGCGATGATGAAACAGTTAAACGTTGATGTAGCCATTATTGGTGGTGGGACCGCAGGACTCGGCGCTTATCGTGCAGCAAAAGCACATACGACTAGTGTCGTCATGATCGAAGGTGGCCCATACGGAACCACATGCGCTCGCGTCGGCTGCATGCCATCTAAGTTACTGATTGCGGCCGCTGAAAGCGTCCATCACATCCACAAAGCTCCTGCTTTTGGTATTCATCCTCAAGGTGAAATTGTCATTAATGGGCATGAAGTGATGGCGCGGGTAAAACGTGAACGTGACCGCTTTGTCGGATTTGTGCTTGAAGGCGTTGAGGAGATCCCCGCTGAAGACAAAATCTCAGGCTACGCCCAATTTATCGACAACCACACCCTGCAAGTTGACAACCATACCCAAATCAACGCCAAGCGGATCGTGATTGCTACCGGTTCTCGCCCAGCCTACCCTGCGGTATGGCATGAACTTGGCGATCGCTTAATCATTAATGATGACCTATTTGAGTGGGACGACTTACCGGAATCTGTTGCCGTATTTGGCCCAGGGGTGATTGGCTTAGAACTAGGTCAAGCCTTACATCGCTTAGGGGTAAAAGTGAAGCTGTTCGGCATTGGTGGACAAGTTGGCCCATTAACCGACCCTGATGTGATGGCTTACGCCGATAAAACGTTTAAAGAAGAATTCTATTTAGACGCTGACGTTAAAGTGGAAAGCATGAAACGCATTGCTTCTCCAACAGGCCAAAACGACAAAGTTGAAATCCAATTCATCAACCGTGAAGGGCAGCTCGAGACATTTGTCGTTGACTATGTGTTGGCGGCAACCGGTCGTCGCCCGAACGTAGATAAATTGGCAATTGAAAATACCGATGTAGGCCTTGATGCGCGTGGCGTACCAGCGGCCGATTACTATACGCTGCAAACCTCTGTAGACAGTATTTTCATTGCTGGTGATGCCAGTAATCAACTGCCACTGCTTCATGAAGCGGCCGATCAAGGTCGTATTGCAGGGGATAACGCTGGCCGCTACCCAGATATTCGTGCCGGGCTTCGTCGTTCTTCTATCTCAGCGGTTTTTTCAGACCCACAAATTGCGATGGTCGGTGAATCCTACAAACAGCTAACCACTCGTTTAGGAAATTGTGGCTGTTTTGCTATCGGTACTGTGTCGTTTGAAAATCAAGGCCGTTCACGCGTCATGCTGCGCAATAAAGGGTTATTGCATGTGTATGGCGAACAAGGAACAGGGCGATTTTTAGGCGCTGAAATGATGGGGCCGAATGCAGAGCACTTGGCTCATTTACTGGCGTGGGCACATCAAAATCAGATGACGATTTCACAGATGTTGGATATGCCTTTTTATCACCCCGTAATTGAAGAAGGCGTGCGCACCGCGCTGCGTGATCTAAACGCTAAACTGCATTTAGGTCCTGAGATGATAAAGCATTGCATGGACTGCGGTCCGGGCTGTTAATTTTCAACATCCATTCATGCGGTCGCCCTTGTGCGGCCGTTTTTTATACGCTTTAGTTTCAGCCGCGCCTTAACTCACACCTTCGCGCACGTTATACTGCCGTTATTTTCTCTTTCAATGAACGCGCTTATGCCTTGCAATAACTGCCAATCTTCGTGGTTTTGGAAAAAAATCGGCCGCTGCCAACGTTGTATGGATCAGCTCACTGTTTTGTCAGTTGGGTGCTGGCTTGTGTGGTGGTGGTTATGCAGGGAGAACCCTAAAACCATTGAATCGATCAGCTTGCTAATAGCGGGCTTTGCCTTTAACGGTTTGCTGTTTTTACATCTGTGGATGAAGTTTGTGGTACTCCCTTGGCGTAAGCGGCAAGGGCGCGACAAATAAAAAGCTAAAGAGCACAAAAGAAAAAGCCCCAGAACCAATAGTAGGTTTGGGGCCTTCTTAGATTCTTCTAAGAAAAAGCAGTGGTACAGTTATAGACCACGCTTTTCTTAAATTGTTCCGTGATCATTCGATCTTTTTGAGATCTTTTTCCAAGGCCTCATTAACGGCAATGATCGCGTTGGTAATCAACGCATTAAGCGACGTTGACTCGCTTGATGATCTGCTCAACCAAATTGATCTCAAGCGCCACTTCATCACAAGCGTGCTGCCGTGGGCATTGTTCACAATCTTTAAGCACTTTCTCTGGCAGTAAGCTTTTTGAGGTTGGAATAAAATCATGCTTCATGAAAAACTCTGGCGTTCGAGTCAGAACAAACACTTTCTTAATCGCCATTTGCCGCGCTTTATTCACCAAATACGAGACGATCGCTTTTCCTTGTCCTTGACCTTGCCAACCTGCTTCTACACCAAGCGAACGAATTTCAGCCAACCCAGAGTCATAGACATATAACGAGGCGCATCCCGTCACTTCACCATGGTGTTCCGCCACGGCAAATGAACCAATATCGCGCACCAACTCATTGCGTGAACGGGGCAAGTTTTCTCCCATATTCGCCCAATAAGTGACCATACTTTCTAGCGTTTCAATATCCGTCAAACGGGCAGGACGAACTTTCACCGCCGTGGTGTCACGTTTGTCTAAACGCGCTTTAGCTTGATCAACCGCATAGGCCACTTGTTTTGGCGAAACGCCACCTAAAGCGCTGCGTTTTTCTAAGCAAGATTCAATGGTGAGGATCGCATAAACATCATCTTCAATGACCGACGAAAACTCTTTAAGCTCGGCAAGGGTCAGTTCTTCAAGCGCACACCCTTTCGCAATCGCGCCAACCACAGCTACGCCCACAATATGGTGCGCTTCACGGAAAGGGATCCCTTTGGCGACTAAATAATCAGCTAATTCGGTAGCATTGGCATAGCCTTGTTTGGCCGCTTCTAAAGTCCGTTCGGTTTTAATTTTGATGCCATCAAAGCAAAGCGCAGCCATTTCCATGCAGTCGTTCCAAGTATCCAGCGCGTCAAACAGCCCTTCTTTATCTTCTTGCATATCTTTGTTATAAGCCAATGGTAAGGCTTTGACCGTCATCATCATGCCCGCAAGCGAGCCATAAACACGGCCCGTTTTGCCACGGATCAGCTCTAATGCATCAGGATTTTTCTTTTGCGGCATCAAGGATGAACCCGAAGTCACGGTGTCAGCCAGTTCGATAAAACCAGACTCACCCGAGTTGTAGAAGATCATATCTTCCGCCAAACGCGATAAATGCAGCATCGAGATCGACGCCACCGACATCAATTCCATCACGTGATCTCGGTCGGATACTGAATCGAGCGAGTTACGCGTGGCACGGCGAAACCCTAAATGATGAGCAAGCTGTTCACGATCAATCGGATAGGCCGTACCTGCCAGCGCGCCGGAGCCAAGTGGACAAGTATCAAGGCGCTTAATCGCATCATTTAAACGAGAGTAATCACGCTCAAACATTTCAACATAGGCCAAACACCAATGCGCAAAGGTCACTGGTTGTGCACGTTGCAGGTGAGTATAACCGGGCAAAACCGTCGCTTGGTGCTGCTGAGCAACCGACACTAATTTCGTTTGCAGGCGATCTAACCCCAACAGTAATTGCTGACCTTGCTGGCGGCACCACAATTTTAAATCGGTCGCGACTTGGTCATTACGAGAGCGCCCAGTGTGCAGCTTTTTGCCTAAATCACCCACTTTGCTGATCAACTGCTGCTCAACCCAAGAGTGAATATCTTCTGCATCAGAGCGTAAGATCTGCTCAGGATCTTCCATCACTTCCAGTTTGAGTTCGTTGAGCGCAAGTTCTAGTTTTTGCTGCTCCTCTTCGCCCAAAACATTCACTGACACCAACGCCTTTGACCATGCTATAGAGCCCACAATGTCTTGTTCAGCCAATCGGTAATCAAAGCGAAGTGAATCGTTGAACTCTTTGAACCTCGTGTCTGCTGCTTGGGTAAATCTACCGCCCCATAATGCCATTGCGTATCTCCTGCTCTTAGGTCGCGACTGAGCGTGACCACATCAAATTGCTCAATCATTTTTATAGTAAAGATCGCTACTAGAGCGATCTTTTATTGTTATCTTTGTGTCTCTACCTTGGGTGTTAACCTAGGCTTTATTCTTCTTCGCTTCGTTCAACGCTCTGATCCGGCTTGCCAACGAATAGAGACGAATGAAGCCGCCTGCGTGGCTTTGGTCATACACAACATCTTCACCAAAGGTCGCAAACTCTTCCGAGTACAAGCTGTTTTCCGAACGTTTTTGCGTCACTGTCGCTTGCCCTTTGTAAAGCTTCACAACCACTTCACCATTAACATCCTGTGCCAACTCATCGGCTGCGGCCATGATGGATTTACGCAGCGGAGTGAACCAACGGCCATCGTATACAAGATGCGACGCTTTGACACCCAGTTCTTCACGAAATTCGAATGAGGCTTTATCGAGCACTAACTGCTCAACAGCACGCAACGCTTCCATCATGATGGTGCCTCCTGGGGTTTCATAACAACCACGAGACTTCATACCAACCAAACGGTTTTCGACGATGTCGATACGACCAACGCCGTGTTTAGAGCCTTTCTCATTAAGGTAAACGAGTGCGTTGTAAGGCGTCATCAGTTCACCATCGACGCCAACGACTTCGCCTTTCGCGACCTGCAGTGTGACAAACTCTGGTTCATTTGGTGCTTGTTCTGGATCTACTGTCCATACCCAGCAATCCTCATTAGGGGCGTTCCAAGTACTCTCAAGCACGCCACCTTCGGTCGAAATGTGCCACGCGTTCGCATCACGCGAGTAAATTTTCGTCAATGAAGCGGCGCAAGGAATGTTACGCTCAGCAAGGAAATCAAGACACTCTTCACGACTCACGATGTCCCACTCACGCCAAGGGGCAATCACATGTAAATCAGGCGCTAGGGCTGCAAACGCACCTTCAAAACGCACTTGGTCATTACCTTTCCCCGTACAGCCGTGACACAGCGCATCAGCACCCACTTTACGCGCCACTTCAACTTGAGCTTTGGCAATGATTGGGCGAGCCATTGACGTCCCAAGCAGGTATTTACCTTCGTAATAAGCACCTGTTTTTAGTGTTGGGTAGATGTATTCAGCGACCATCTCTTCTTTAAGATCGACCACATAACACTCTGACGCGCCAGACGCTTTCGCTTTCTCTTCAATGCCGACCAATTCTTCTTTACCTTGGCCGACATCGGCAACAAAGGCAACCACTTCACAATCGTAGTTTTCTTTTAACCACGGAATGATCACCGATGTATCTAGACCGCCAGAGTATGCGACAACGACTTTATTGACTTGAACCTTGCTCATCTTACTTTCTCCATTTCCCGGCGCTGCGCTTGGCGGTCAGTGCTCTGGGTGATTAATTACTTACAGCTGTTATCAACAACTGATTAAATGCGTTTATTGAGGTAAAAATTGGGTCCCGATACTTTCGCCCGCAAACAATTTGCTGAGCTTATCTGGGTAACGCCATGTCGCCACTTCAATCGGGCGACCTAAATCATTTGCCGCTTCCAGCGCCGCTTTCACTTTGACAATCATGCCATCCGTGATCACTTTGCCTTTAATCAGCGCATTGGCCTGCTGCTCATTGAGGCTCGACAACAAATGGCCTTTGCCATCCAGCACACCGCTCACATCGGAAAGCAGAACGAGCTCTGCGTCCAATGCGCCAGCCACTGCAACGGCTGCTTGATCGGCGTTGACATTCATCATTTGGCCATCAGCGGTCAGGCCAATCGAGCTGATAATAGGCAAACCACCAGCGGCTAAAATCGCTTGCACGATTTGTGAATCACCAGGAGAAGCCTTGCCCACTGCGCCGAGTTCTGGATCCAACTCTTCGACTTTGCATAACCCGCCATCAGCGAGTGATAAACCAACCGCATTTAAGCCATCTTTAATCGCTTGCCCTTGCAGCATTTTGTTGGCTGTCCCAGCCAGCGCGCCTGCAATCAGCGGAATTTGGTCATAAGGCGTGACACGCAAACCTTCTTTCTTCACGGTTTTTAGTTGTAATTTTGCCATCAGGTCATCGACGAGATAACCGCCCCCGTGCACGATGACAATTCGTCGCTGAGCTTGGGCTTGATACAGTGCGATTGCGCCAAACAGTTTGCTTAGCGTTTCAGAACAAGACAGCGCCGCGCCGCCTAACTTAATCACTAATGGATTTTGCTTTGTATCTGTCATATTTAACCCTTACGCTTGGTGCGTTACACCAAAGCCGTTAGCTCAGAAAAACCGTAATGAATATTTAAACACTGCATCGCTTGGCTCGATGCCCCCTTTAATAAATTATCGATCGCGGACACGACGATAATATGCTCACCTTGCACTCGCCAACCGAGGTCGCAAAATGGCGTAAATTCAACATCTTTGATGCTCGGCAAGGTTGATTTGAGCCGAACCGCTGGTTTGTTAGCGTACGCCTTCTCAAAAGCATGGCTGACTTGTTGCTCTGAAATACCTGATGCAAGCTTCATCGTCACGGTGGCCAAAATACCGCGTTTGAAATTCCCTAAGTGAGGCGTAAAAATCACATCACATCCTAAATGGGCGACGATTTCAGGTTGGTGGCGATGAGTAAACACGCCGTATGGCTGTAAGCTCACTTCACAAAAACTATTGGTTAATGTCGCTTTTCTGCCCGCACCTGTGACACCGCTGGTGGCATTAATCACCGGCCATTGAGTTGTATCTAACAAACCCGCTTCAACCAAAGGCTTTATCGCCAGTTGCGATGCGGTTGGATAGCAACCCGCAACAGCGATCAATTGGCTCTGCTTAATTGCCTCATAATTCCATTCCGCCAGTCCATAAACCGCGTTTTCTAACCATTTAGGGTGTTGATGTTTAAAACCATAGTAATTTTGGTAAAAATCATCACCTTTGACGCGAAAAGCACCAGAAAGGTCGAAAACTTGACAATTTTGCGCAAGAAAAATAGGCGCGAGATCATGGCTCACCTCATGAGCCGTAGCTAAAAACACCACATCACATTGGCTTGCAACGCTCACCGGATCCATTAATGGTTGTACCTGCATGTCGACAATACCGGAGAGTTTGCCATGCAGCTCAGCCATTGGTTTTCCAGCATCTAGGCTATTGGCGGAAACGTATAAACCTGATAGCGTGAGTTGTGGGTGTTTTTGCACCATATACGCCAACTCAGCGCCGGTATAACCGCTAGCTCCGATAATTGTGGTTTTCAACATCTCGTGACATCCAATTTCAAGGTAAAAAAGACAATCTAAAAATGACTATAAATTTCAAAAAAGACACTTAACTCGGTTTTTTATTCACACAAAGTGATTTAATATGTGTTTTACCTTCTCGCAATTACTCTGTCAATACTAGGAGCAAAGATAATATGCAATTACCCAGTTTTCTTGAGGTTTACCAAGGTCTGATTTCAACCTCTTCCATCAGCTCCACAGATGCTCGTTGGGACGAAGGTAACCAGAATGTGATTGATAAATTGGCAAGCTGGTTTTCCAGCTTAGGGTTTGTAGTCGACACCATTGAAGTCGCGCCGGGAAAATACAATTTAGTGGCGAAGAAAGGGTGCGGCGAAGGTGGTCTACTGCTCGCGGGGCACAGTGATACCGTTCCATTTGACGAAGGACGTTGGAATTTTGAACCACACGCGTTAACGCAAGCCAATGATCGTTTCTATGGCTTAGGCACGGCAGACATGAAAGGCTTTTTTGCTTTTATCTACGAAGCGGTTAAAAAAGTCGATTGGAGTAAACAGAGTAAACCGCTGTATGTGTTGGCGACCTGTGATGAAGAAACCACCATGCTCGGCGCACGTCATTTCACTGAACATGCACCATTTCAACCGGATTACTGCATTATTGGTGAGCCGACTAGCCTTGTGCCCATCCGCGGCCATAAAGGCCACGTAGCCAACGCTATTCGAGTGACAGGAAAATCGGGCCACTCGTCTGATCCTGCTCTGGGCGTAAATGCCATCGAAATCATGCATGAAGTGCTGTTCGCGTTAATGCAACTGCGCGACAAATTGATCAAAGAGTACCATCACCCAGGCTTTGCCATTCCTCACCCCACTTTGAACCTCGGTCATATCCACGGTGGCGATAGTCCAAACCGCATTTGTGGCTGCTGCGAATTGCATTACGATGTGCGCCCGCTGCCCGGCATGAGTCTAGATGGGCTCGATAACTTGCTGCGCAATGCACTGAATGAAGTCAGTGCAAAATGGCCCGGCCGCATTGAGATTACCGCGCTGCATGATGCGATTCCAGGTTATGAATGTCAGCATGATCACCCCTTTATTGGCAACATTGAAGAGATTTGCAATACCGCTTCACAAACCGTGAATTACTGTACTGAAGCACCGTTCTTACAACAATTATGCCCAACACTGGTACTCGGCCCGGGTTCGATCGATCAAGCGCATCAACCGGATGAATTCCTAGCGTTTGAATTTATTGATCCAACCATCTCGATTTTGTCCAAAGCAATGTATAAATACTGCTTCTAGTCTACCAAGCTTACTCAAGCGATAAATGCCTGACAGGGTTTCTACGGTCGGGCATTTTTGTAATAAAATTTCAGTAATTTACGCCAATTATTCACCAAATGATCACGTTCAATAACATTCAGCAATAATCGTAAAAATAGTCGGCTTTATTTGACTCTACAGGGATCTTTTCGCTAGATTGTGTACTTAGCAAGGAACAATGGATGTAATTTTTTTACAAGGCAGGATGACAATGAACGAAAAATACGCTGCGCTCAAAAGTAACGTGAGCATGCTTGGCCGTTTGCTGGGCAACACCATTCAGGACGCCCATGGTGACGTTATCTTAGAGAAAGTGGAAACCATCCGAAAACTTTCAAAATCAGCCCGTAATGGCAATCAAGCCGACCGAGACAGCTTGGTTGAAGAGATCAAAAACCTTCCCAACGAACAGCTCACCCCAGTAGCGCGGGCATTCAACCAATTTCTTAACTTAACCAACATGGCCGAGCAGTACCACACCATTTCACGTCACTGTGAAGAACATGTGTGTGAGCCTGATGCGATTAATTTACTGTTTACTAAACTGAATCAAAATAAAATCAGTAAATTGGATGCTGCTCAAGCGGTACGCGATCTCAATATCGAGTTAGTGCTAACGGCTCACCCAACCGAAATTACACGCCGCACGATGATCAACAAGCTGGTGAAAATTAACGAGTGTCTCTCCAAGCTTGAGCTCAGTGACCTTTCATTTAAAGAGCGCCAAAAAACCGAACGCCGTTTAGAACAGTTGATCGCGCAAAGCTGGCATTCAGATGTGATTCGTAAGCAGCGCCCTACGCCACTGGATGAAGCAAAATGGGGCTTTGCGGTGGTGGAAAATTCTCTATGGCAAGCCGTGCCTGATTTTCTTCGTGAATTTGATGAGCACCTCACCAACTACTTAGGTGAAGGGCTACCAATTGATGCACGCCCTGTGCATTTTTCTTCGTGGATGGGCGGCGACCGTGATGGTAACCCCTTTGTGACTCATAAAATCACCCGTGAAGTAATGCTGCTTTCTCGCTGGAAAGCGGCCGATCTCTACCTAGGTGATATCAATGAGCTGGTCAGCGAATTGTCGATGACCAAATGCAGTGACGCGCTACGCGATTTGGCTGGCATAGATGAACACGAACCTTATCGCGCTATTCTCAAACGCCTGCGTGAACTACTCAGCGAAACACTAGAAGTGTTGGATGCCAAGATCAATGGCCAACAACTGGCACGCAAAGCACCACTGCAAAATATCGCACAGTTGTGGGAACCGCTTTATGCCTGCTACCAATCTTTACATCAATGCGGCATGGGCGTCATTGCCGATGGCTCGCTGCTTGATACTCTGCGCCGGATTAAAGCGTTTGGTGTGCATCTTGTACGTTTGGACATTCGCCAAGAGAGCACTCGTCACTCTGATGTGATCTCCGAGCTCACCCGTTATTTAGGCATTGGTGATTATGACCAGTGGAGCGAGCAAGACAAAATTGCGTTTCTCACCAATGAGTTGAGCTCAAAACGTCCTTTGTTACCTCGTGACTGGCAGCCTTCAGAAGCGGTACAAGAGGTGATCGACACCTGTAAAATCGTTGCTTCTCAGCCTCGCGAAGCCTTTGGTGCTTATGTGATTTCGATGGCTCGTACCGCATCAGATGTACTTGCCGTACATCTATTGTTGCAAGAGTGTGGCTGTCCTTATCGCATGGACGTTTGTCCACTGTTCGAAACTTTGGATGATTTAAACAACGCAGAAACGGTGATCCGCCAACTAATGGGCATTGATCTCTATCGTGGCTTTATTCAAAACCACCAGATGGTGATGATTGGTTACTCTGATTCCGCTAAAGATGCAGGTGTAATGTCCGCCGGTTGGGCGCAATACAGCGCAATGGAAGCTTTGGTTAATGTCAGTGAAGAGGCCGGAATTGAACTGACACTATTCCATGGACGTGGCGGCACCATTGGTCGCGGGGGCGCTCCAGCACATGCGGCACTGCTTTCACAACCACCCAAAAGCTTAAAAGGTGGCTTGCGTGTGACGGAGCAAGGCGAAATGATCCGCTTTAAACTTGGTCTACCAGAAGTAGCGGTCAATAGTTTTACGATGTACGCCAGCGCCATTTTAGAAGCGAACCTGCTGCCACCACCAGAGCCAAAACAAGATTGGCGCGACTTAATGGAGGTATTGTCTGAAGTCTCTTGCGAAGCGTATCGCCATATTGTTCGCGGCGAGCCGGACTTTGTCCCGTACTTCCGCCAAGCAACGCCAGAGCTAGAGCTGGGTAAATTACCGCTCGGTTCACGTCCGGCTAAACGCAACCCTAATGGTGGGGTCGAAAGCTTACGTGCAATCCCGTGGATCTTCTCTTGGAGCCAAAACCGCCTCGTGCTACCAGCCTGGCTAGGTGCGGGAGAAGCAATTCAGTTTTCTATCGATAAAGGACACCAAGCACTGCTGGAAGAGATGTGCCGTGAATGGCCATTTTTCTCAACGCGTTTGGGCATGCTAGAGATGGTTTACTCCAAGTGCAACATTGAAATCTCACGCTATTACGATGAACGCTTAGTCGATGAATCGTTACGCCCGCTCGGTGAGCGTTTGCGTTCTCAATTACAGAAAGACATCAAAGCGGTGTTAAATGTAGAAAACAATGAGAACTTAATGCAAAGCGATCCTTGGGGTCAAGAGTCAATCCGTTTGCGCAATATCTATGTTGAGCCATTAAATATGCTGCAAGCAGAGCTGTTGTACCGCACCCGCCAAACCGAAACCGCACCAGCAGAGTTAGAAGAAGCCTTAATGGTGACTATCGCGGGTATTGCAGCAGGAATGCGTAACACAGGCTAAGTAACAGCATTTTATTTCACAAACTAGCTAAAAGGCCGCCTCTGCGCGGCTTTTTATTTTAAATCACAAAAATTATTGAGCATATTATCAGTTTTTTAAGCTAAACTAACAAAGTATTCTACTTTATGCTTATTATTTAGATATACTACTGCTCCTCTGCGGTAGCATACAAACATAACAAATCGCAGGTCGATATGCGTCACGCATATAATCCTAGGTGATAAACGGCTTTTTAAGGTGACACAACCCACTCCGTCAATAGAACGGTGGGTGTTGCTTAAACTCATTCATGATTGATGCCATCAGAAGCACAACACGAGTTTGAGCAAGTTGTTTTTGAGTTTATTAACCATTTGGATTAAAGACATGTCATTACCACACGTTATCCTCACTGTTTTGAGCACTCGCGATGCCACAGGGTACGACATCACAAAAGAGTTCTCTTCGAGCATTGGCTATTTTTGGAAAGCCAGCCACCAACAAGTTTACCGCGAACTGAATAAAATGGGTCAACAAGGCCTAGTCACTTGTGTATTAGAACCGCAAGATGGCAAGCCAGATCGTAAAGTTTACTCCATCACCGATGCAGGTCGCAGCGCTTTAGGTGAATGGTTTGACCAACCTACAGCTCATCCAACCGTACGTGATGAATTTAGCGCTAAATTGATCGCTTGCGCGGTACAACCAGCAACACCTTACCGAATTCAACTGGGTGAATTGGTTGAAGAATCGAAAAAACTGGTTGC
Organism: Vibrio sp. 2-2(8); assembly: GCF_963888495.1. Taxonomy (NCBI): domain Bacteria; kingdom Pseudomonadati; phylum Pseudomonadota; class Gammaproteobacteria; order Vibrionales; family Vibrionaceae; genus Vibrio; species Vibrio sp. 2-2(8). Next base: position 150,819 of record NZ_CAWPJM010000052.1, read on the forward strand.
TCACTACAAAGAGATTGAGTCTGCGTACTATGCAACACCAGCTACTCTCGATAAGCTACAGCGCCTTGAACGTCTAACACTACGCCGCAACCTACTGGTTCGCCAAGCGTGGGTTGATTGGGCTGAAGAAGTGCTTGCTGAACTCGATGCAATGGCTTAATGCCAACCATAAAAAAGGGTGATGCTCTGTGAGCATCACCCTTTTTGTTTTCCGCGACCAAATCAAATACCATCACCGGCAATGAAACTTTGAGAACGGCCATTAAATTGTTGGTCCATATCTAACGAAGGCTTATCGGTTTGCGGACGACCGACAATTTTGGCTGGCACTCCAGCGACGGTAGTGTGCGGAGGCACCGCTTGCAATACCACCGAACAAGAACCAATTTTCGCCCCTTCGCCCACTTCAATATTACCGAGAATTTTGGCACCCGCGCCAATCATCACGCCTTCACGAATTTTCGGGTGGCGATCGCCGCACTCTTTACCCGTTCCACCTAGCGTTACATCTTGTAAAATAGAGACATCATTCTCCACCACCGCGGTTTCACCGATCACAATGCCCGTCGCATGGTCAAGCATGATGCCGCGACCAATACGTGCAGCCGGATGGATGTCCACTTGGCAAGCTACCGAGATTTGGTTTTGAAAATAGGTAGCCAACGCCACTCGACCTTGCTTCCATAACCAGTTCGCGACGCGATAGCCTTGTAAGGCATGGTAGCCCTTGAGATAAAGTAGAGGCATTGAAAACATAGATACCGCGGGGTCGCGATTGACAGTCGCGCAGATGTCACACGCCGCCGCTTCCATAATGCTGGGGTCTGCGGCAAATGCCTCTTCGACCACTTCACGCACCGCCATCGCTGGCATTGAGGCCGTATTCAGCTTATTGGCAAGAATGTAGCTCAAGGCCGAGCTTAAACTATCATGCTTAATAATAGTGGCATGATAAAAACTAGCCAGCATCGGTTCTTGTTCTGACTGCTCGCGCGCCTCTTTGACTATGGCTTGCCACACTTTGAGTTTTTCGCAATGTTTCATCGTTGGTTGATCACCCTTCCTCATCCAATCTCTAGAGCGTCAATGTAGATTGCTAATAGGCTTTGTGCCTAATCATGAGCAATGAATTAGCGTTCTGCTTTTTTATCACGAGCCAGCAAATCTTGTGCTGCAACACGCGCATCTTTTCCTTGATACAGCACTTGATAGATTTGATCAACTATTGGCATTTCAACCTCCATGCGCGCCGCTAATAACCACACCTCTTTGGTGTTGCGATAACCTTCAACCACTTGGCCAATTTCTTGCTGCGCCGTATCCACGTCTTTCCCTTGTCCCAACGCCAAACCAAAGCGACGGTTACGTGATTGGTTGTCGGTGCAAGTGAGCACTAAGTCACCCAATCCGGCCATACCCATAAAAGTTTCTGGCTGAGCACCTAACGCTGCCCCCAAACGGCACATTTCGGCCAGACCGCGCGTAATCAATGCAGTGCGCGCATTCGCACCAAAGCCAATCCCATCGGACATGCCAGCGCCAATCGCAATCACGTTTTTCACCGCACCACCTAGCTGCATGCCAATAAAATCACTATTGGCGTAAACGCGGAAAGTTTTGCTGCAGTGAATTTTGCCTTGCAGATCTTCGACAAACTGCGCGTCAGGCGAGGCAACAGAAATTGCGGTAGGCATTCCCATCGCCAGCTCTTTAGCAAAAGTCGGCCCAGATAACACCGCCAATGAATAGCGCTCGCCAATGGTGTCATAGGCCACATCCATCAGTAACCGGCCCGTTTCAGGTTCAAGCCCTTTGGTTGCCCAACAAATACGGGAATCATCACGCAAGTGAGGCTTTAAACTCTTCATAACAAGGCCAAATACGTGGCTCGGAACTACAACCAACAAATCGCGGCTCGCTTGTACCGCTTTTTTTAAATCGGTTTCCACAATCAGCGAATCGGGAAAATCAATACCGGGTAAAAATTCTTGGTTAGCACGATCAGCATCAAGACGAGCCATATGCTTAGCATCGTGTCCCCAAAGGACAACATTAGCACCGTTACGCGCTAAAGAAATCGCCAGAGATGTGCCGTAAGAACCCGCACCAACTACTGTCATGGTGATCGCTTTACCGTAAATACTGTTAGGATCTGTCATTGTTTCGTCCATTGCTATTCGTGTTGTCATGTTATACCTAAATTCCTTCCGATACAGCTTTCAATACGGAGTAACAAGGAACGGAGGTATTGGCATTCGAAATAAACAAAAAATGCACAACGCACCATCATTATCTGGGATGCTTTGTGCATTTTTTATCATCAAAGTCTGACGTGGAACGCCAACGTTAATGATCTCACGTCATTAACGATTAAGCTTCTGCTTGCTCGCCTTGAGTCGCTTGTTGTTGTAGGTAGTTCATAAACAATGCATCAAAGTTCACTGGTGCAAGGTTAAGTTGTGGGAATGTCCCTTTAACAACTAAGCTAGAAATCGTTTCACGTGCATATGGGAACAGAATGTTCGGGCAGAATGCACCTAAACAATGAGCAAGTTGACCCGCTTCCATTTTTTCAGCAGTAAAAATACCACCTTGTTGCACTTCACATAAGAACGCGATTTCTTCCGCGTTTTTCACTGTCACCGTTAGGCGTAATACGACTTCATACACACCTTCACCCAGATCACGACTTTGAGTGTCAAGATCCAACTTCACATCTGGATTCCACTCTTTTTGGAACATAATAGGTGAGTTTGGCGCTTCAAAAGAGACATCTTTTAGAAAGATACGTTGAATTGCGAAATTTTGTTGTGCTGTTTGTTGTGCGGCTTCAGCCATGATTAAATCCTTAAATACTTACAAATTCAGTGTTGCTTTTAGACTAACCGAGCTGATTTCGAATGACTAGATGAGCTCACGATTACGTGGAAAACATCACAACTCTTAGCATCAAATGCTGGCTTTTCAGCCAGCACACTCAGTTCAAGATAACCGCGATCAGTGAATTATTTATTGCCACGAACCAATGGCAAGTTCGCTTCATTCCAAGCTACAAGACCATTTTTCAGTAAATTCACATTCTCAAACCCAGCTTTAGCAAGCAGGTTGGCACTCTCTTGCGCGGTTTGACCCGTTTTACATACCACAATGATTGGGTCAGACTTGTGCTTTTCAAGGCTAGCCAAGTTACCGGATTTAATATCTGACGGTAAAATGTGAACCGCATCGGTAATATGGCCTTTTTTAAATTCATCTTTCGTGCGGATATCGACAACAACACCGTTTTCACGATTCATTAAAAGCGTCGTTTGTGAAGCGGTGATCTCTTTATAGGCTGCCGTGGTTGATTTCACGATGCTCATGATTAAGGCGACGAGAATACCTACCCATGCCAAAGATAGAATCATATTGTGTTGGAAAAATTCGATGTACTCTTGCATATTCTGTGCTCTTGCAATGTGGGCTTAAAATCAGACAAGGAGTATAACGAGGTTGTCAGCCAGACGCGAGGGCTTACATTGCATAATAAGAAACTGTTGCCGTTTTTCAGCGCGCTCATCGCACTACAAGCGCGCAATCCACATCAGCTTAAAAGCTTAAGCTATCGGAAAAGGAAAAGCCGTCACGTTATCAATATGATCTTGGCCTAACGCCAGCATAATCAAGCGATCAATACCAAGCGCCACTCCTGAACATTCAGGTAAGCCCGCCTCTAACGCTGCTATCAAGTGGTAGTCAATCGGCTGTTCAGCCAGCCCCATCGTTTTACGCTTTTGGTTATCCGCTTCAAAACGAGCCAGTTGCTCTTGTGGGTTGTCCAGCTCATGAAAACCATTCGCAAGTTCAATCCCTTTGAAATAGACCTCAAAGCGATCCGCAACACGATGATCTTGCGGGTTAATCTTAGCTAGTGCCGCTTGTGATGCAGGAAAATCGTAAACAAAAACGGGTACCTGTTGACCAATTTCCGCCTCAACACCGACACTAAATAGCAGTTGCAGTAAGGTATCTCTATCCTCTTCTGGCTCAGCAATGTCACTTAGACCTAATCGGCTCGCAGCCGCTTTTAACTCGTCCATTGAGCCTTCTAACGGACAAACCCCAAGTACCTGCAAAAATGCTTGTTGATAACTCATCTTCTGCGCCGCTCCACACTGCAAAATAAGTTGCAGCAATTGATCCATCTCATCCATTAAATCATGGTGAGTAAAACCAACCCGATACCACTCTAACATCGTAAATTCTGGGTTGTGATAGCGGCCATTTTCCTCGTTGCGAAACGCTTTATTGATCTGATAAATCGAACCACTCCCCGCCGCCAAAAGTCGTTTCATATGAAACTCCGGGCTTGTCATTAAATAAAGTTGACGGCCATCAGCATACCCTGGGCCAACAAATTGGGTTTGGAAGGTTTGCAAATGAATGTCGGTTACCGTGGCATGACTCATGGCTGGTGTATCGACTTCCAATACATCTCGTAGTTCAAAGAAATGGCGGATCTGCTTGAGTAACTGAGCACGCTGTTTGAGTTGTGATATTGATGCGGTTGGCATCCAGTTTTTTCTATTCATGTTCTGGCACACATAAGTTTGGATGATATGAATTTTACTGACTTAAAGCGCAATTCCAAATTCTAACGTGATTATTATCACACAAAGAAAAATAAGTATGCTCGCGCTTGCACTTCCGAAGCAAAAACCTAACAGAATCAATTTTTTCCTTACACAGCTCTTCTACACTACCCGTACCACTTAAGGCTTACGAACCTTTAACTATAACAAGCGGATTTTCCGCATCACACACCGGAGGATAACTGTGCAAATTATCACCACAGATATCGCAGTCATCGGCGCAGGCGGCGCTGGTCTTCGCACTGCAATTGCAGCCGCTGAAGCAAACCCTGATTTAGAAGTTGCTCTGATTTCTAAAGTTTATCCTATGCGATCTCATACGGTTGCAGCGGAAGGAGGCTCAGCAGCAGTTATCAAGGAAGAAGATAGCCTTGACAACCACTTCAACGATACCGTTGGTGGTGGAGATTGGCTATGTGAACAGGATGTTGTTGAATATTTTGTGGCCAACTCGACCCGCGAGATGGTGCAAATGGAACAGTGGGGTTGCCCATGGAGCCGTAAAGAAAATGGCGAAGTCAACGTACGCCGTTTTGGTGGCATGAAAGTCGAGCGTACTTGGTTTGCGGCTGACAAAACAGGCTTCCACATGCTTCACACCCTCTTCCAAACTTCAATGAAGTACCCACAAATCAATCGATTTGATGAGTATTTCGTGGTGGATCTACTTGTTGAAGATGGCGAAGTTCAAGGGCTTATCGCGATTCATATGTCCGAAGGTGAGCTAGTAACCATCAAAGCAAAATCTGTGGTATTAGCCACTGGTGGCGCGGGCCGTGTGTACCACTGCAACACCAACGGCGGCATTGTAACCGGCGATGGTATGGCGATGGCTTATCGTCATGGCGTCCCTCTACGCGATATGGAGTTCGTGCAATACCACCCAACTGGCCTACCTGGCACGGGTATTTTGATGACGGAAGGCTGCCGCGGTGAAGGTGGTATCATCGTCAATAAAAATGGCTATCGTTATCTGCAAGATTACGGTATGGGCCCAGAAACTCCGGTGGGTCAGCCTAAAAACAAATACATGGAACTCGGTCCTCGCGACAAAGTTTCTCAAGCTTTCTGGCATGAACAACAAAAAGGCAACACCATCAAACATCCGCTTGGTGATGTTGTGCTGCTTGATCTTCGCCACCTCGGTGAAGAGTACTTACAAGAGCGTTTGCCGTTTATCTGCGAATTGGCGAAAGCTTACGTCAACGTTGATCCAGCAAAAGAGCCGATCCCAATTCGCCCAACCGTACACTACACCATGGGTGGTATCGAAACGGACGGTCAGTGTGAAACGCGCATCAAAGGTCTGTTTGCTGTCGGCGAATGTGCCTCGGTTGGCTTGCATGGTGCAAACCGTTTGGGTTCTAACTCGTTAGCTGAATTTGTGGTCTTTGGCCGCGTTGCGGGTGAAAGTGCAGTGAAACGCGCAGCGGAATTCAAAGGTTGGAACGATGAATCTATCGCCAAACAAGTCAAAGCCGTAGAAGAGCGTATTGCAGCGTTAATGAACCAAGAAGGTGATGAAAACTGGGCCACCATTCGCACTGAGATGGGTCACACCATGGAAGCGGGTTGTGGTATCTACCGCCAAGAAGATTTAATGCAAGCGACGATTGATAAAATCACCGAGCTAAAAGCACGCTACAAGAACATTAGCATTAAAGATAAAGGCAAAGTCTTCAACACCGACCTTCTGTACGCTATCGAAGTCGGTTATGGCCTTGAAGTGGCTGAAGCTATGGTTCACTCAGCTATCTTGCGTAAAGAATCTCGCGGTGCGCATCAGCGGTTAGACGAAGGTTGTACTGAGCGTGATGATGTGAACTACCTCAAGCACTCTTTAGCTTTCTATCAACCAGATGCCGCTCCAAGTATCGACTACAGCGCGGTTAAGATCACGAAATCTCAGCCGAAAGCTCGTCTCTATGGTGAAGCGGCAGAACAGGCTGCCGCCGCGGAAAAAGCGGCAGAAGAGAAAAGCGCAGAGGAGCAAAAATAATGTCAGCAAATCGCATTCAAAAAGTAGACATTTTGCGCTACGACCCAGAAAAAGATGCTAAGCCACGCCTGCAAGCGTTTGAAGTTCCCTTTGATGACACCATGTCAGTGCTCGACGCGATTGGCTACATCAAAGATAACCTCGATAAGGATCTCTCTTATCGCTGGTCTTGCCGTATGGCGATCTGCGGTTCGTGTGGTGTGATGGTCAATGGCGTACCTAAATTGGCTTGTAAAAGCTTCCTGCGCGATTACCCTAATGGCGTGAAAATTGAACCTTTAGCCAACTTCCCAATTGAAAAAGATTTGATCGTGGATATGACTTCGTTTATCGAGCGTCTTGAAGCCATTAAACCCTACATCATTGGCAACGATCGCAAACCTGAAGATGGCACCAACTTACAAACGCCAGAGCAAATGGCCAAATACAAACAATTTGCTGGTTGTATTAACTGCGGTCTTTGCTACGCGGCCTGCCCTCAGTTTGGTTTGAACCCTGAGTTTATTGGCCCCGCAGCATTAACCCTTGCTCACCGCTACAACTTAGATAGCCGTGACCATGGTAAAGCCGAGCGTATGAAGCTTATCAATGGTGATAACGGTGCTTGGGGTTGTACCTTTGTTGGTTACTGCTCTGAAGTGTGTCCAAAACACGTTGACCCAGCGGCAGCCGTCAACCAAGGCAAAGTTGAATCTTCAATGGACTTCGTGATTGCCATGCTAAAACCTGACGGTTCACCAAAGAAAGTGGAGGGATAAGGATGAGTAACCGTAAACCTTACGTTCGTGAAATGACACGTACTTGGTGGAAAGATCACCCATTCTACCGCTTCTACATGTTGCGTGAAGCCACGGTACTGCCACTGATATTCTTTACCTTATTCCTTACCTTTGGCTTGGGCTGCTTGGTTAAAGGCCCTGAAGCATGGGAAGGCTGGCTAAGCTTTATGGCAAACCCAATTGTGGTCGCAATCAATATTGTCGCGTTAGCGGGGAGTTTGCTGCATGCACAAACCTTCTTTAGCATGATGCCTCAAGTGATGCCAATCCGCTTGAAGGGTAAGCTAATCGACAAGAAAATCATCGTATTAACTCAGTGGGCAGCGGTTGCGTTTATCTCACTGATTGTTCTCATCGTGGTGTAGGAGCTTATAGTCATGAACAACAATTATAAGGTAAATCGCACGCCAAAACGTTCTGATGAACCTATCTGGTGGGGGCTGTTTGGTGCCGGTGGAACATGGTTTGCGATGATTACCCCGATCACCATTCTCGTGTTGGGTATTTTAGCACCATTAGGCATTATCGATGCTGAAGCAATGAGTTATGAACGCGTTTCGAGTTTTGCAACTAGCATCATCGGCGCGCTGTTTATCATTGGCACATTAGCCTTACCGATGTGGCATGCCATGCACCGTGTCCATCACGGTATGCATGACCTAAAATTCCACACCGGTTTAGTGGGTAAAATCGCTTGTTATGCGTTTGCTGGGCTGATTTCCGCGCTCGCAGTCGTTTTTATCTTTATGATTTAAAGATAGAAAAGTGATGACATCAAAGAGCTGCCTCGGCAGCTCTTTTTTATTACGGCACTCACTCAGCTTTGGAGCAATAAAAAAGGCCGCTTACCGAGCGACCTTCTTACTTACTTTAAGGTGATTATTTGACTCGACCTACGTATTCACCAGAGCGGGTATCCACTTTGATCACTTCACCGATAGAGATGAACAGTGGCACACGTACCACAGCACCTGTGACCAACGTAGCGGGTTTACCACCCGTACCTTGCGTATCGCCTTTCAAGCCTGGATCAGTTTCAGCCACTTCAAGTTCAACAAAGTTTGGTGGCGTTACCGCAATTGGGTTACCGTTCCAAAGCGTCAACATGCAGGTGTTGTTTTCCACTAGCCATTTTGCGCTTTCACCCACCGCTTTATTATCCGCCGCAATTTGCTCGAATGTTTCATTATTCATAAAGTGGTAGAATTCGCCGTCGTTATAGAGATAATCAAGGTCGATATCCATTACGTCAGCCGTTTCTACTGAATCACCTGACTTAAATGTTTTTTCCAACACTTTGCCAGAAAGAAGTTTACGGATTTTGACACGGTTGAAGGCTTGGCCTTTACCTGGTTTCACATATTCATTTTCGAGAATGACACAAGGCTCATTATCAAGCATAATTTTGAGACCGCCTTTAAATTCATTCGTGCTAACAGTAGCCATTTTTTCCTCTTACCATTCTTCGAGTTAAATTCAATGCCGCATATAATAACCCGAAAACTTGATTCTGTTGAGCAAAACTGGCTTCAACAATTAACGAATGCGATCTCAAACCCTGCCGAGCTTCTCCAGCAGTTAGAGATTGATCCTGCACTTTGGCAAAACGGGTTTGCCGCACGCAAACTCTTCGCACTACGAGTGCCACAAAGTTTTGTCGATCGCATGGAAAAAGGAAACCCTTACGATCCCCTGTTGCGTCAAGTTTTACCACTCAATGAAGAGTTTGAATGGCATGATGGGTACTCAAATGATCCGCTTGATGAACAAAACAATGCCATTCCGGGATTGCTGCATAAATACCGCAACCGAGTGCTAATGATAGTCAAAGGTGGTTGTGCGATTAACTGCCGTTACTGCTTTCGTCGTCATTTCCCCTACCAAGAGAATAAAGGCTCAAAGCAGGTGTGGCAGCAAAGTGTCGACTATATTGCCGCGCATCCCGAACTCAATGAGGTCATTTTATCGGGCGGTGATCCGTTAATGGCAAAAGATGAAGAACTGCGTTGGCTCATCGATGCAATCAGCAGCGTGCCTCATATTAAACGGTTGCGTATTCACTCGCGCTTACCCGTGGTGATCCCCGCTCGAATCACCGATGCATTGTGTGATCTGCTGCGTGAAACTCGCTTACAAGTCATTTTGGTGACGCACATTAACCATGCCAATGAAATCAATCTAGAATTCAAACAGCAGATGAGTCGTCTGCGCGCCATCAATGTTACCTTACTCAACCAAGGTGTATTGTTAAAAGGTGTTAATGATAGCGTTGACGCGCAAGTCGCGCTCAGCGAAACGTTATTTGATGCAGGAATTTTGCCTTATTACTTGCATGTGCTGGATAAAGTGCAAGGCGCAGCGCACTTTTTTGTTAGTGATCAAAAAGCAAAAGAAATAATGGCAGGTGTCATTGAGCGAGTCTCGGGCTATCTTGTTGCTAAGCTAACTCGAGAAATCGGTGGCAGAGCCAGTAAAACGCCACTCGATCTGCATCTTGAGTAATTACAGAACTTCAAAAGAGCGGTTCGGTGTCAATCAACGAACTCTTACCTTCATACTTTTGGGAAAACCATCATGCAATCTCTCGGACAATTTCTTGATCTTAGTCCATTCAGTTGGTCTGCATTATTGTGCTGTGCTATCAATGGGTTACTGATTGGCGTTGAACGCCAAACCCGTGGTAAACCTGTGGGCATTCGCACATCAATATTAATCATCTCAGGGACTTATCTCTTTCTAGCGATGGCCGTATCACTGTCCCCTAACACCTTAGATCAAGCTCGCGTGCTTGGACAAATTATTACTGGGGTTGGTTTTTTAGGCGCAGGCGTGATGATGACTCAAGATGGGAAAATCCATGGCGTCACTTCAGCCGCTGTTATTTGGGTACTGGCATCACTGGGATTGATGATCGGTCTTGGTTACTTACAGCAATCCATCATTATCACGGTATTAGCATTGTGTGTGTTGTATGGCGTGGATAAGGTAGAAAATAGCTTTCAAAGTTTGCGCCGTGGTGTCCATCAACGCTTTCGTCGTCGTACATAAGGTGAAAAAAGAGCAGCTTGATGCTGCTCTTTCGATTTCAATTCATCGGCTATTTAGCAAAGTTGATGATAGGAAAACACTTAAAGAAACCGTTATCCGCACAGTTAATTAGACCGACCTGAACACCTTCAATTTTTGTGGTTTTGTTGAACAAACCCACTTGCACTTTCGATGTATCAGAGAAGTTTGCTGCACCAACATCAACCATGGTATTACCTTCAGAGTAGTTCACTAGACTGACGTTAGCACCTTGTACATTGTTGGTCAGATTCACTACACCCACGTTAGCACCCACGGTTTGCCCTGTATTCCAGTTTAACAAACCGAGTGAAGCACCAGTCATCTCTTGATTGACTTTCGATGCCCCTAAAAGACCTAAATTTACACCCGTCGTAGAGTCAGTTTCAGATAATCCAACAACGGCGAGATCTAAGCCTTTAACTTCATTCACTTTACCGTAAAGAGCCGCAACACGAACACCTGATACCGCATTTTCATCCGGCGCATTGAAGTTATTGATGGAAGAAAACATAACTGGAGTGCCAGCCATCGCAACAGAAGAAGATAACGCAGCCACTACGGCTAGTGCTGAAAGTATTTTTTTCATAAAGATCTCCATTGACCAATGAAACCGTTAATATTGGGTTTGTTCACGCTATTTCACTCACATCATCACCAAATTGTGATCAGTGAAGAGACGAAGTCTAGAAGAGTCGGATCACTCAAACGTCAGGATTGAGCTAATTATGCGAAAAAAAAACCGGAGGCAAGCTCCGGTTTCTTATTGAGAGAGGATGATTACATCATCCCTCCCATACCGCCCATGCCGCCCATATCAGGCATTGCCGCTTCTTTCTTCGGTAGCTCAGTCACCATAGCTTCTGTGGTGATCATAAGGCCCGCGACTGAAGCTGCGAACTGTAGCGCACTACGAGTCACTTTGGTTGGATCCAAAATACCCATGTCGATCATATCGCCATATTCACCCGTCGCAGCGTTGTAACCATAGTTACCTTCACCAGCGCGAACATTGTTAGCCACAACAGAATCCTCTTCGCCCGCGTTTTTCACGATTTGACGAATTGGTGCTTCCATCGCACGTAGTGCAACACGAATACCTACGTTTTGCTCTTCGTTGTCACCTTCAAGGCCCGCAACTTTAGCAGCCGCACGGATCAGTGCAACACCACCACCCGCAACCACGCCTTCTTCAACGGCTGCGCGAGTTGCATGCAGTGCATCTTCTACGCGATCTTTCTTCTCTTTCATTTCAACTTCAGTGGTTGCACCGACTTTGATCACTGCAACGCCACCTGCCAGTTTGGCCACGCGCTCTTGTAGTTTTTCTTTGTCGTAATCTGAAGTTGCGTCTTCAATTTGTTGACGAATTTGTGCAACGCGACCTTTAATGGCTTGCTCTTCACCTGCACCATCAATGATGGTGGTGTTTTCTTTAGTGATAGAGATGCGCTTCGCTTGGCCTAGATCTTCCAAGGTCACTTTTTCAAGCTCAAGACCGATCTCTTCAGAAATCACAGTACCGCCCGTTAGGGTAGCAATGTCTTGTAGCATCGCTTTACGGCGATCACCAAAACCAGGTGCTTTCACGGCAGCAACTTTTACAATGCCACGCATGTTGTTCACAACCAGCGTCGCCAATGCTTCACCTTCAACATCTTCCGCCACAATCAGTAGTGGACGAGAAGCTTTTGCTACCGCTTCAAGTGCAGGAAGCAGTTCGCGAATGTTAGAAATTTTCTTATCAACCAATAGGATGAATGGGCTATCTAGATCAACACTGCCCGCTTCTTGGTTATTAATGAAGTAAGGAGATAGGTAACCACGATCAAACTGCATACCTTCCACTACATCGAGTTCATCTTGCAGTGCTTGGCCTTCTTCAACAGTGATAACGCCATCTCGGCCCACTTTTTCCATCGCTTCAGCAATGATGTTACCCACGCTTGAATCCGAGTTCGCAGAAATAGTACCCACTTGCGCAATCGCTTTAGTGTCTGAACAAGGTACTGAAAGCTCTTTCAACGCTTCAACCGCCGCCACGACAGCTTTGTCGATGCCACGCTTAAGATCCATTGGGTTCATACCCGCTGCTACAGCTTTCAAGCCTTCAGTGATGATCGCTTGCGCTAATACCGTTGCGGTTGTCGTTCCGTCACCCGCGGCATCGTTAGCTTGAGAAGCAACTTCTTTCACCATTTGTGCACCCATGTTCTGGAATTTGTCTTCCAGTTCAATTTCACGCGCAACAGTGACACCATCTTTGGTGATAATAGGTGAACCAAACGATTTATCTATCACAACGTTACGGCCTTTAGGGCCAAGGGTGACTTTTACTGCATCGGCTAGAATATTAACGCCTTCTAGCATTTTAATACGTGCATCGTTACCAAATTTAACGTCTTTAGCAGCCATCTTTAATTTCCTTTTCTAAATTCTGTTTTAATCAATCGTTTTTGAATCAGAGCAAAAATTACTCAATGCTTACTCGACAATCGCCATGATGTCGTTTTCAGACATAATGAGCACTTCTTTACCGTCGATCTTTTCCGTTTTAGTACCGTAGCTTTCTGCAAAAATAACCGTATCACCTACTTTGACATCCAGCGGTTGTACCGAACCATTTTCAAGGATTCGGCCTTTGCCTACTGCTAAGATGACGCCGCGAGTCGATTTCTCTGCAGCGGAACCTGTTAGAACAATGCCACCAGCAGATTTAGATTCAACTTCTTGGCGTTCAACGATAACTCGGTCGTGTAATGGACGAATGTTCATCGGTCGTCTCTCCTGATTAGATTTTCCGTTAGGTTTATGAAAAGGCTGATTACTCAGCTCGTGAGTGATATGTGGGGGAGCAAGCAAGGGATCCCAAGGGGGGAAAGCGAAAATTTTGTGATCTATTTAACGAATTGATAGCGAATCTTGGTTCTGTGCTGACAAAAGTTACTAGCGGCTCATCCTGTATAGTCAATAATTTGCTTTATTAAGCTGCTTCTTCATAATAGATAAGGCAAACAGAGGAATGCGATGAAAACCATTGACCGAATACTTCAAACCATCAAACGCGATGGAGCGGTAACCGCTAAACGACTGGCCGACGACCTAGGTATTACCACCATGGGGGCTCGCCAGCACCTACAAAGTTTGGAAGATGATGGCATTGTGGCGTTTCATGATGTCAAAGTAAAAGTCGGACGCCCTACTCGACACTGGTCTTTGACACAACAAGGCCACGACCAATTTGCTGATCGGCATGGCGAGTTAATCATCCAAGTGATTGATGCTGTTGAGCACCTTTTTGGTAAAGAAGGACTAGCCAAAGTGGCGGCAGAGCGTGAAGCTCACACATTAGCACAGTATCAACAAGCATTAATTGATTGCCACAGTTTAGAAGAAAAACTAGCTAAGCTAGTGACGCTTCGTGAGCAAGAAGGCTATATGGCAGAGCTCATACCATCAACGAACGGTTACACTTTAATTGAGAACCATTGCCCTATCTGTAAAGCTGCGGCACGCTGCCCTAACCTGTGCCAATCTGAACTTAATATTTTCCAAACGTTGATCGGTGAGCAGTATGTAGTTGAACGGAGCGAACACATCATTATGGGTGAGCGTCGCTGCCGTTATCAAATCACACCACGCTAAGATCGTCTCATTAGTAAGAAATGGCGATTTCGTTCCAACTCCTACCTTATTGATCGGTTATGCTTTCATTGTGTTGATAAAATAATCAACAGAGAAATAGTGTAAAGGAGAAAGATATGGAGCCCCCTCAAAAACAGGCCTTACCTTCTTTTGATGAGTTGGTTGAACTTGCCAAACATAATCCAGATGCCTTTACGCAACTGAAAAAAGATATCTGTGAAGAGATGATCCTCTCCTCTTCCAACAACATGCAAGACAGGTTATGGGCTCAGCAAAGTCACATTGACTTGGTGGTGAGCCAATGCAAAAACCCTGTCCATGCTAATGTTATGCTGATGCGTGAGCTCGGCGAACAGATGATGAAATTTAGAAATGCCTTAGATGGCGAATCGGCGCGCACTCAACCGAGCGCGACCATCATTCCATTTGTGCCGCGCCACAGCGACTGGCGTTAACCTCGCTATTTGAAGCTTTTTAAAACAACAGGAGGCATTGGCCTCCTGTTGTTTCATCAATTTTTTTCTATCAAGTTTACTCTGGTTCAGGTCCGTAGCGGTTGCGGCTTTGCGTTCCCTTCATAAAACCACATTCGACTAAAATCCATGAGCCACAAACCAGTGCGACCAGCGATACCAATGACTCTGTCATACTGGCTTGAGTGGCAATCTCGGCACTGGCAAAAGGCATACTCATACGGCCTATCACCAAAGGGACATTAAGCAATAACCACCAAGCAGACTTATCTCTGTCATGCCAACGTTTTACCGTGATGGCCAAATCAGGCAGTAACACCACTAGCAAAAACAGCGGCAAGATCAGGTGCGTATAGGCAGGAAACATTTGGTTTGCAGCGAGTGCGAAGCCCATAATGGACGCGTAATAACAGAGATTCCACATCCAAAATACTTTGCGCCCGATGCGTCCTTGAAATGAAAATAGCAGTTCTTTAATCGACATTTTGTTACCTAAAATGGTTAATTTACAACCTTTTGGAAGCAATCTTTATCCATATCACGCACATTCACGGTCAGACTCCTGACTTGACTAGCTTGCTGTTGCAATACCGCCATTAATTGACGTGACAACTCTCTTTTTTGTTCAGGTGTCCGCCCTGACAGCAAATCAAAGCTGAGGTGAATAAAATCAACACTGTCGCCTTCTTCACCAATACACCAATGGTGGCAGCGTAGCGCCCGTGATTTCACTGAGTCAGCGTCAAATAATCCGCAGCGAAGTGCGACTTGGTGAAGATCTTCCAATAACCCTTGAACATTCACACGCTCATCCACAGAGTTCGAGTATTCCATAACAAGGTTGGGCATACGAATTCCTTTTCTTCATTCATGATCAAATTTCAACACTGGTGAGCCTTATTGGTATCACTAGCTTTTCTTTTAACAGCCACTAATAGCAATTAATCTCGTAAAATCCGAGCCATTATCGGCTATTCTGTCTATCTGATCACTGATAAGGGGTGTCACGCATTGCTTAAGATCCCATAAAGTCATGACTCGAATCATGATCTGACCGATTTTATCTGTTATATTCTTTCGCAATCACGTTTATTTTTGACATTCATTCATTTTAACTTTGATAGATAATGGAGATATTCCTATGCGTCATCCTGTAGTTATGGGTAACTGGAAACTAAACGGCAGCAAAGAGATGGTTGTTGAGCTGCTAAATGGTCTGAATGCAGAGCTTGAAGGCGTAACGGGTGTTGACGTAGCCGTTGCTCCACCAGCACTTTTTATTGACCTAGCAGAGCGCACTCTGACCGATGCGGGTAGCGCGATCATTCTGGGTGCCCAAAACAGCGACGTACACAACAGTGGCGCATTCACTGGCGATATGTCTCCAGCAATGCTGAAAGAATTCGGTGCAACACACATCATCATTGGTCACTCTGAGCGTCGTGAATACCACAACGAATCCGATGAATTTGTGGCGCAAAAATTTGCATTCCTAAAAGAAAATGGCCTAACACCAGTACTTTGTATCGGTGAATCTGAAGCACAAAACGAAGCTGGCGAAACAGTAGCCGTATGTGCACGTCAACTTGACGCTGTGATCAACACTCAAGGTGTTGAAGCGCTAGAAGGTGCGATCATCGCTTACGAACCAATCTGGGCGATCGGCACAGGTAAAGCAGCAACAGCAGATGATGCTCAACGTATTCACGCCGCTATTCGCGCGCACATTGCTGCAAAATCAGAAGCAGTCGCGAAGAATGTCGTTATCCAATACGGCGGTTCTGTAAAACCTGAAAACGCAGCAGCTTACTTCGCACAACCAGACATTGATGGTGCTCTAGTTGGCGGCGCGGCACTTGATGCGAAAAGCTTTGCAGCTATCGCAAAAGCAGCAGCTGAAGCGAAAAAAGCGTAATTATTCACACTAATTATCGTTAAGAAGGTCAGCATTTGCTGGCCTTTTTTGTTTCTTCACTCTCGTCACACTTCCCATCCTAGCAGCTATAGTCGCGATCGCCAGAATCAAGTATCCTAACGTTTTGCTTAACCTACGTTGCCAGTAATGCACGATAAACACGGCCTATTAACCGCCCCAATTCCAAATGTGCTCACTCAAATGACGATCCCAATGATTTTTGGTTTGATCGCGATTTTGATGTTTAACTTGGTCGACACCTTTTTTATCTCACTGCTGGGCACCGAATCTCTTGCCGCCATCAGTTTTACCTTTCCCGTCACCTTTGCGGTCAACTGCATTACCATGGGAATTGGTATTGGACTTTCGACGAGTATTGGCCGCTTACTCGGTCAAGGTGACGCTAAGAATGCGGCACGTTTTTCTAGTCATGGCGTGTTGCTGGCTGTGGTGCTGGTGACATTCGCTTCAATTCTGGGGTTACTGACCATTAAGCCACTCTTCCTACTGCTTGGTGCCACTGACGATTTAATCCCTTTGATTGAGCAATACATGCAGGTTTGGTATTTGACCATTCCTTTGCTCGTTATTCCCATGGCTGGTAACAGTGCAATTCGAGCCACAGGTGATACTAAAACGCCGGCTAAAATTATGATGATCGCAGGTTGTATTAACGGTCTGCTCGATCCGATGCTGATTTTTGGTTATGGCCCTTTCCCTGAATTAGGAATCCAAGGTGCTGCTATTGCCAGTGCATTCAGTTGGTTAGGCGCACTGTGCGGATCGCTATATGTCTTAATCAAAAGAGAAAAATTATTGGCATGGCCGTATTTTCCTACTTTATGGCATGATTGGCAGCAGATCTTAAAAGTGGGCACACCAGCGGCACTCTCCAATGCAATGAATCCACTCTCTGGTGCGCTATTAATGATAATGCTGGCAAGCCATGGCACGGCTGCCGTGGCCGCTTACGGCGCCGCGCAGCGTATTGAGTCGATACTCATTTTGGTCTTGATGTCACTAACCTCAGCACTGACTCCCTTTATGGCACAAAACATCGGCGCAAAAAACATTGAGCGTAGCTTTGCTGGCCTGTTCCTAAGCATGCGTTTTTCTATCGTATTTCAATTGATAATTTTTGCGATGATGGTACCGCTGAGCATCCCTTTGTCAGCCCTATTTTCTCAAGAGCCCTCGGTGCGCGATCTATTGTGGCACTATTTGCTGGTGGTGCCACTGAGCTATGGCTTTCAAGGCATTGTGATGATGCTTGTCTCTGGATTGAATGCATTGCATCAACCCATGCGCGCCTTTCAGTGGAGCGTGATGCGGCTATTTGTGTTCACTCTTCCCGCCGCGTGGTTAGGTTCGTATCTCTATGATGTCGAAGGGCTGTTTATCGGGATTGCCGCAGGCAATACCTTAGGTGGGCTGCTGGGTTATTACTACGCCCTGCGTCTAAAACGAACTTACCTGTTTCGCTAATGCTACCATTTATCTGGTTGAGCACGTCGTGGTGAACTAAATATAAAAAAGCCAGCATTCATGCTGGCTTTATCACTTAGAAACATCGCCTTTCAGCGCGAGAAACTACTCTTCAATCTCGTCAAGGTCATCATCTAAGTCCATATCCACATTTAAAGGCTCAGGAGATAAAATAATACCCGTATTATCAGCGTACAAATAATCTTCAGGTAGGAAAGTGACGCCACCAAAATTGACAGGCACATCCACTTCACCGATACCTTGATTGGATGCTCCAACAGGAATAGAGGCGAGCGCTTGAATGCCGATGCTCATCTCTTCGAGTTCATCCACTTCACGGACACAACCGTAAACAACGATGCCTTCCCACTCATTTTCTTCAGCAAGAGCGGCCAATTCTGCATCAATCAGCGCACGGCGCAGTGAACCACCACCATCAATTAACAGCACCCGTCCTAGCCCATCTTGCTCTAATACTTCACGGATTAAGCCATTATCTTCAAAACATTTAATCGTCGTAAGCTGGCCAGCAAAGGATGCGCTTCCACCAAAGTTACTAAACATTGGCTCCACCACATCGACTTGGTCGAGATAAATATCACATAACGCAGAGGTGTTGTATTCCATAATGGTTCTTCTCTTGCCGAAAATTATCTTCACCGAGTATATAGGGTCATTAAGTCATTGCAATGACAAGCGAC
Organism: Vibrio sp. 2-2(8); assembly: GCF_963888495.1. Taxonomy (NCBI): domain Bacteria; kingdom Pseudomonadati; phylum Pseudomonadota; class Gammaproteobacteria; order Vibrionales; family Vibrionaceae; genus Vibrio; species Vibrio sp. 2-2(8). Next base: position 169,513 of record NZ_CAWPJM010000052.1, read on the forward strand.
AATTAACTCGTCAGAGTTTGAGCTATAACAATTCCAACAAACAACAAGTTGGTGATCAGTGAACATTTGACGATAGCGGGCATCATAGGTGCTATCTGCGCAGGTTGATCACTCACCCACACCGCTTTACTGTGTTTTACCACTACCACAATGCTCAACAAAAAGGGCAAACTTATCCACGTTGGGCTGCTTTGCATCACTAAATACCAAGCAAAAGCGATTACCGCACCCGCCAATAGCATAAAGTGATATTGCTTGGCACGCGTTTGCCCAAGACGTACGGCAACGGTTTTTTTACCGCAAACTGCATCATTTTCAATATCACGCATATTGTTGACATTGAGCACAGCGACCGCCAATAAGCCACAGCCTAACGCGGGTAAGAACAGGCTCGGTTCCACATGGCCGGTATGCAAGAAATAGGTTCCAGACACCCCAAGTAAACCAAAGAAAATGAATACGGATAAATCACCTAAGCCGACATAGCCGTAGGGTTTGTTACCGACCGTGTAAGCAATCGCAGCCACAATAGCGAGCACGCCCAGCCCGACAAAAGCCAGAATACTTTGCACGCTATCCAGTGCATAAAAAATCAACACCAAACCCGAGATAACCGTCAATGTGATGTTAATCAGCATCGCTTGCTTCATATCATCGAGCGTCACCGCACCGGATTGAATCGCTCTGATTGGCCCTAAGCGAGCCTCATTATCCGTGCCCTTGACCGCATCACCATAATCATTTGCAAGGTTGGATAAGATTTGTAATAAAGTTGCGGTAAGCAGAGCAAGCAGCGCTACTGGCAACGAAAAATGGCCCGATGAGAAAGCTAACGCGCTGCCCGTTAAAATAGAAACTAGCGCGAGAGGGAGCGTTTTAGGCCTGGCCGCATCAAGCCAGATATGGAGCGAATTCTTCATGCAAGGTCACTGCCGTTCAAAAAAGGGGTCAGTATATACTGTTCTGCTGGCGAGTATAACACGGCAATAAAAAGCCCGTCACTTTGGACGGGCTACAAACAGTGTACTGACCATTCGACCCGCTAAAGAATAAAGCGGCTCAAATCTTCATTCTCGACTAACTCACCTAGGCGCTGCTTGACATAGGCGGCATCGATAATCATTGAGGAGCCAGGTTTTTCTGTTGCATCAAATGAGATTTCATCCATCAAACGCTCCATCACGGTATGCAGGCGACGTGCGCCGATATTTTCCGTGGTTTCATTCACTTTCCACGCGGCTTCCGCAATTTGAGTGATGCCATCTTCAGTGAATTCAATACTCACATCTTCCGTCTTCATCAGCGCAATATACTGCTCGGTCAGAGAGGCTTTCGGCTCAGTTAAAATACGTTTAAAGTCATGGCTCGATAATGCTTCAAGTTCGACGCGAATCGGCAAGCGGCCTTGCAACTCGGGGATTAAATCAGAGGGCTTCGCCACTTGGAATGCACCCGACGTAATAAAGAGGATATGATCAGTTTTAACCATGCCGTGCTTAGTCGAGACGGTACTGCCCTCAATCAAAGGTAGCAAATCACGTTGCACCCCTTCACGCGACACATCTGGACCTGAGCTTTCGCCGCGTTTACAGATTTTGTCAATCTCATCGATAAAGACAATACCGTTATTTTCAACATTAAAAATAGCTTGATCTTTCAGCTCTTCCTGATTGACCAATTTTGCCGCTTCTTCCTCAGTCAAAGCTTTGAAGGCCTCTTTGATTTTGAGTTTGCGTTTTTTCTTGGTATCTCCCGCAAGGTTCTGAAACAAACCTTGCAGCTGATTGGTCATCTCTTCCATGCCTGGAGGTGCCATAATTTCAACCCCCATTTGAGGGACAGCGACATTGATTTCAATCTCTTTGTCGTCGAGCTTTCCTTCACGCAACTTTTTACGGAAGATTTGGCGAGTATTCGAGCTCTCTTCGCCCTTTTCATTCTCTCCCCAAGCATCACGAGCTGGCGGCAATAAAGCATCTAAAATGCGCTCTTCTGCTTGCTCTTGCGCGCGAAATTGCACTTTTTCCATCGCTTGCTGGTGAGTCATTTTTACCGCGACATCGGTTAAATCGCGAATAATAGTTTCCACTTCTTTACCAACATAACCCACTTCGGTAAATTTGGTCGCTTCCACTTTAATAAATGGTGCGTTGGCAAGCTTGGCGAGACGACGAGCAATTTCCGTTTTTCCCACCCCAGTTGGACCAATCATCAAAATGTTTTTCGGCGTTACTTCGGCGCGCAAGCTCTCTTCGAGCTGCATGCGACGCCAGCGGTTACGCAGCGCAATCGCCACCGAACGTTTGGCTTTATCTTGACCAATAATATGGCGATTTAATTCGTGAACAATTTCACGTGGAGTCATTTCAGACATCAGATTTTCCTTAATTCTTTACCCTAACACTGTCTTTATTTTTCGGTGGTCACTGTTTGTTGCAGTAGCAATTCCGCCGGTATTTCTAGTTCTTCGATAGTGTGAAAATGGTTGGTAAACACGCAAATGTCGCCCGCAATTTTCAGTGCTTTTTCAGCGATTTCACGTGCATCTAAATCGGTATTTTCTAATAATGCGGTCGCCGCAGCTTGGGCAAAATTACCACCCGAACCGATAGCAATCAGGTCGTTTTCTGGTTGAACGACGTCACCATTGCCCGTAATAATGAGTGATGCCGTTTCATCAGCCACCGCTAAAATCGCTTCTAGCTTACGCAGTGCTCGGTCACTACGCCAATCTTTTGCCAGCTCAACCGCGGCCTTAGTAAGATGACCTTGATGCATTTGCAGCTTACTTTCAAAGCGCTCAAACAAGGTAAACGCATCGGCTGTGCCACCTGCAAACCCTGCCAAGACTTGATTATTGTACAGACGGCGAACCTTGCGCGCGTTGCCTTTCATTACTGTATTACCGAGCGATACTTGTCCGTCACCGGCGATGACAACTTTATTATTACGACGTACAGAGACGATGGTAGTCACGACAGGACCTCTTATTTGTTTTCACGATGGAGTTAGCAAATATATGAGGATGGTTGGGGAAGATTTCAAGTCACAAAAAACACTCACCGCGAATCGATTGGATGCGGTGAGTGATCGCTCTTATTGTGGTTCAGTCCAAATGGCGCACGGCTCAATTTTAGCGCGTTGTAATTTATGCTCGTCACGCTGCGCATCACGCTTATATTTGTATGGCCCTAATACCACGCGATACCAACTGCTGCCTTCCGTTTTTCGGATTTCACTTTTTAAACCCTGAAACGCGATATCAAGTTTACGGCTTTCAGCCTGTGCCGAAGTTTTGTACGCCCCACACTGCATGATATAAGGAATTTCAGACACTTTTTGTTCTTTGGCTACCACTTCTACTTCACGTTTCGGCAAGCTATCCACGTAATCCCATTTTTCCTCTGGAGGCGGTGGGATCACTTTCTCTGGCTTAGGTTTTACGACTGGTTTTGTAGGAACCACAACCGCTTGAGGCGGCTCAGGATCACGGCTGAGTAAGAACAGCCCATAACCAAAACCGGAAACGAGCAACAGTGCCAATAAGCCACTACGCCAAGGTTTACGACGTGGAGTTGTTTTTTTCGGGGTCGGCTTTTTCGGACTACGACCGCGCCTTACATAATCTTTATTAGCCACAGAGAATTCAAAAGTTGATGGTTTGTGCCAATGTTAATGCAGTTTCCAACGACTTAATAGTGCTGAAAGAGTTGCAGCGCATCAAAAATGCGCTGCATGTGGTTAGCTCAAGCGAGGAGGCGCTGCGCTTTCTCGAATCACTAACTTGGTTTCTAATAGTCGAGAACCTGCGCCAACCTCTTGACCGCGAAGAAGATCGAGCATCATGAGCATCGCTTGACGCCCTATCTCATAGCGCGGCTGTGAGATGGTCGTTAACGGTGGATCGCAGTAGAGCGCAAATTGAATATCATCAAATCCCACCACTGAAATATCTTGTGGAACGCGTAAACCCAAATTTTTGGCTTCCTTAATGACACCGATAGCCATACTGTCATTATGACTAAAAATGGCTGTGGGTGGCTCAGATAACGCCAATAATTGGCGCAGTGCTTTAGCCCCAGCTTCAAAAGTAAAATCACCATAAGTGCAATAATTAGGGTTCATGGTAATTCCTGCACGGCGTAAGGCTTGTTGATAACCTTGATGGCGGAACTTACACAGCGTGGCCTCTGCTGGCCCCGATATTTGCGCGATGCGTTTGTGCCCGAGCTGCGTCAAATAGTTCACCGCTTCAAACGCTGAAGTAAGGTTATCAATATGTACCGTCGGCAACTCAAGTTCTGGCGCAAATTCACATGCCATGACCATAGGTGGCAGGTTTTTTTGCTCCGGCTTACTAACATCAAACGGCAAATCAGTTCCCAGCAACAACATGCCATCGGCCTGCTTAGTAAATACGAGGTTAACTAACGAACTTTCTCGCTTTTTCTGCTGACCACTATCACCCAACAGTACTAAATAACCATGTTCCATCGCCGCATCTTCGATACCACGAATGATCTCTGTGAAGTAAGGGTCACAAATATCAGGCACGATAGCGACAATGGTTTTAGATTCATTACGGCGTAAGTTACGAGCGAGAGAATTTGGTGAGTAACCAGCTTCCAAAACAGCATCTTCGACACGCTTTCGCGTTGAAGATGATACTTTTTCAGGGTTCATCAACGCCCTAGATACTGTGGCGGTTGATACACCTGCAAGCTGGGCAACATCCTTCATTGTCGCCATAGAAATTAACCTCTTTAAAAGTTGTTACTGGGCTGAAATCACCCGTTGTTATGTTTATAAAATCCGGTTGTAAAATCTGGTTATCCATTTTGAACGCTGAGCTGTTATTCACAGCGGATATATGAGTGATAGTCTATTCATTTCCACCCAGAAAGTTACGGTCAGATTAACAAATTTTACATAATAAGCGTGAAGCCACTCACATTAGAGAGGATTAAATAGGCTGACAAAAATAACAGTAACCTTTTTAGCACTCGATTGCTTCAATATGTTACATCTCGTTTCATCGAAAACGCTACGGAGGTTTAACTGAGATCTTGCGGTTCAATATCTAACGACCAGCGAATTTTCTTGGCTAATGGTAACAGTCCAATCGCAGGCTTAGCACTCATCAATAGTTTTTGCATTTTTGAGCGATGCTGAGTTTGCAGTAATAACTGCCAGCGATATTTGCCCGCTCTTTTCGCCAATGGGGCTGGGGTTGGCCCTAAGACTAAGCACGAATCATCAAATAACGGATGCGCTTCTAACGTATGCCTAATTTGGCGTAAAAACTCTTCCACCATCGAAGCTTGATTGGATTCCGCTTTAAACAGTGTGAGATAGGTGTAAGGCGGCAACATCGCTATTTTCCGCTCTTCTAACGCGGTTTCTGCAAAATGACGATAATCCTTTTGCAACAGTGCTTGCAGCAAACTGTGTTCCGGGTGATGCGTTTGTAAAATCACTTCGCCGGGTTTACTAGCGCGTCCTGCTCGACCTGCCACTTGAGTAAATAGCTGCGCCAAGCGTTCGGCGGCGCGAAAATCACTGCTGTATAGCGAACCATCCACATCCAATAACGCTACTAAAGTCACATCGGGAAAATGGTGCCCTTTAGCGAGCATCTGCGTGCCAATTAAAATCTGATACTCACCTTGGCGAATCGATGATAACGCACTTTCTAAACTGCCTTTACGACGCGTACTATCGCGATCAATACGCACCGTTTTATATTCGGGGAAAAGCTGCGCCAGTTGCGCTTCAAGTTGCTCAGTACCTACCCCAACCGTAACCAACTGAGTGGAACCACAACCTTGACACTGATGAACCACCGGACGTTGCGAGCCGCAATGGTGACAACGCATGTCACTGCTGTATTGGTGAAAGGTATAGTACGCATCGCAACGTTTGCACTCGGCAATCCAACCGCATTCATGGCACATCAGCGCGGGCGAGAATCCGCGCCGATTGAGAAACAGCATCACTTGGTTACCAGCGCTGAGGTGTTTTCTCATCTCAGCAATCAGCGGCGCTGATAAACCACTCTCTAAAAACAGGCCTTTCACATCCAACACTTTGTTTTTAGTGGGAACCGCTACGCCCGCACGCTGAGTTAAGCTTAAGTGATGATATTTGCCACTCAATGCATTATGCAACGTTTCTAATGCTGGAGTGGCAGAACCAAGCACAATCGGGATCTGCTCAAGGTTTGCACGCATTACCGCAACATCTCTTGCATGGTAGCGTAGGCTATCTTGCTGTTTATACGAAGCGTCGTGCTCTTCATCAACAATGATGATACCTAGGTCTGCAAAAGGCGTTAGCAGCGCTGAGCGAGTACCAATGATAATGCCCGCAATATTATCACGCGCCGCTAACCACGCGTTGAGGCGCTCGGTTTCATTGAGCCCCGAGTGGACCACGGCAACTGGCACATTAAATCGCTTACGAAAGCGGTTAATGGTTTGTGGTGTTAGACCAATCTCAGGCACCAGTACCAATGCCTGACGTCCTTTTTCTAAAACGGGCTTGATTAAGTTTAGATAAACTTCGGTTTTCCCTGAACCGGTGACCCCTTCAAGTAAATAGCATGCAAAATGGTGATGGCTATTAATTGAAGCAATCGCGATCGCTTGTTCTTGGTTGAGCTTGGGCTTTTCCACATCCGCTTCAACATTTTGCGGCCAAGCCGTCAGTGCCGGCCGTTTTTCCAGTGATTCTATCCAGCCTTTCTCTTGTAAGGTTTTAAGTACGCTGCTACCTACCTCTTCATCAATAAACAGTTGATGGGGTACAGCGCCAGACTCAAGCATCGTCATCACTTTGGCTTGCTTTACCGCTCGCCCGAATCCTTGCATGAGTTGATCGCGCCCACTGGGCGTCAGTTGCCACTCCACTAAGGTCGAAAAATCGGCCGCTTTCCCTTTGCGTAATGCGCCAGGCAAGGCATTAAATAGCGTGTCTCCTAATGGGTATTGATAAAATTGGCTACACCACAACAGCAATTGATAGAGTTTCTCTGGCCAGACTGGCTGGCTATCGAGCACCGCTTTTAGCGGCTTTAATTGATCGACTGAAAACTCAGATTCACTGACTATAGCGGTGACGATACCCACCAGAGTTTGCCGACCAAATGGCACCGACACTCGTCCACCAACAATCGGAAACAGATGACTTGGGATCTGATAATCAAACTGCTTATCCAATGGGACAGGTAAGGCAACGCGTGCAATGGTGGGGCGCATAATCGACCGTTCGTTCTACAAAAAATGTGAAAAGACAGTCTACTGGATGCGTCACCGAAATTCGAGCTTCGTCATTGGACAAAAATGTGGCGAAAATAGCGGCGAAATGGCTTGATCCACTGAAGAGGATTCATTAATATATCGCGCCTTGATGATATGGCTTCTTGCTTGATGTTAAGCAGTCAGCGGTATCAACATTTTTTTATTAACTACGTGTGGTGTCCGGCATAGATTCGGATAGCGACGCGGCCCAATTTGAGGTTATCCCATGAAAGCTGGTATCCATCCAGAGTACAAAGCAGTTAGCGCGACTTGTTCTTGCGGCAACTCTTTCGAGTTCAGCTCAACGCTAGGCAAAGATTCTATCCACCTAGACGTGTGTGACAAATGTCACCCATTCTACACTGGTAAGCAACGTATCGTTGATACTGGCGGCCGTGTAGATCGCTTCAACAAGCGTTTCGGTGCTCTTTCTAGCAAATAATCTCTTTTTTGCTAGAAAATTAAAAAAGGATGCTTCGGCATCCTTTTTTGTTGGCATTTTTTGTATAGTTGTCAGTACGCACTGGTCTTATCTGCGACATTTTCTCCATTTTTTGATGAAGCACGTCAGGTTCCCGCCTAGGAAGTTTGAGCGACATCCATTAGAATTATGGACCTTTTCCAATCCAACACGAGCACTTATACCTATGTCTGATGACACTCACCAAGAATTAACGGCAGAAGAACAATTTCGCCAACGCGCACTCGATTACCATGCTTACCCAACCGCGGGTAAAATTGCCATTTCACTAACTAAGCCTGCCGACTCGGCTGAAGACCTTGCTTTAGCTTACAGCCCGGGCGTCGCTGAACCGGTTCGTGAAATCGCACAGAACATCGACAACGTTTATAAATACACTGCGAAAGGCAACACCGTCGCTGTGATCTCAAACGGCACGGCTATTCTTGGTTTAGGTAACTTAGGTCCGATGGCTTCCAAGCCCGTCATGGAAGGAAAAGCGCTACTGTTTAAACGCTTTGCTGGGCTTGATTCAATTGATATTGAAGTAAAACACCGCACAATCGATGAATTTGTCGATACGGTTGCCAACATCGCCGACACCTTTGGCGGCATCAACTTAGAAGATATCAAAGCACCAGATTGCTTTGAGATTGAACGCCGTTTGATCGAGCGCTGTAATGTGCCTGTTTTCCATGACGATCAACACGGCACTGCGATTGTTACCGCAGCTGGCATGCTCAATGCGATTGAACTACAAGGCAAGAAACTCAACGAATGCACTATCGTCTGTCTTGGCGCTGGCGCAGCAGCTACCGCTTGCATGGAACTACTGATTAAGTGCGGCGCAATGCGTGAAAAAATCTACATGCTTGATCGCAAAGGTGTGATTCATACTCGTCGCGATGACATTAATGAATATAAGCAGTTGTTTGCTAATAACACCGACAAACGCACACTGGAAGATGTGATTGAAGGCGCTGACTTATTCCTAGGTGTGTCAGGCCCCAACCTGCTGCCTGCCGAAGCGCTAAAATTAATGGCCGATAAACCGATCGTATTTGCTTGCTCAAACCCGGATCCAGAAATTAAACCGGAACTCGCACGCGCGGTACGTGATGATTTAATTCTCGGCACAGGTCGTAGCGATTATCCAAACCAAGTCAACAATGTGTTGTGCTTCCCATTTATTTTCCGTGGCGCTTTGGATGTCCGTGCTAGTGAAATTAATGACCAAATGAAGCTAGCCGCAGTTGAGGCGATACGTGAACTGGCTAAAGAAGAAGTGCCGGCTGAAGTGTTGAAAGCTGCTGGCGTAAAAGCGTTAAGTTTCGGCCCTGAATACATCATTCCAAAACCGATGGACCCACGCCTACTGCCTCGTGTTGCTAAAGCGGTTGCTCAAGCAGCGGTTGACTCTGGCGTCGCTCGAATCGAGATGCCTGTCAATTACATGCAAGAATAATCACAATCTTGAGCGGCTAAATGCCTCGCTCGAAAAAAAACCGCTGACTTTCAGCGGTTTTTTTATATTCTGAGACACAGAGCCAAAGTCACAATGGCAACTTACCCAGTATCCTCTCTATTTTATCTCGTTATACCGCAATTACGCGCTACACTTCTTCATCATCATACGCTTCAAATTCAATGCCCATTGCGGTCATTAATGCTTTTGCTTCCGTCGGAATATCGTCTGGACGATCTTTTCTCAAATCTTCGTCGGTCGGTAAAGGTTGACCAGTATAAGCATGCAAGAAGGCTTCACACAGCAGTTCACTGTTCGTTGCGTGGCGTAAGTTATTGATTTGACGGCGAGTGCGCTCATCAGTTAATACTTTCAACACTTTCAATGGGATTGAAACGGTGATTTTTTTGACTTGCTCACTCTTCTTCCCATGTTCAGCATATGGGCTAATGTATTCCCCATTCCAGTCTGCCATTGCGCACCTTCGTTATCGTAATTGGTCGTTAAAAATTTGAAAGTTGGATTTTAGCGGGATTTACCGCCACAAGCAAAGACATATAGACGTCTAGATATATTGACGTCTTCTTTTGAGTTCAGTAAAGTGTGCCATTATCGACAAAGAGATACCCGAAATACTTGAAATTTCAGCAGAGCGGCAAGTCAAGGCAACCAGACTATGTGATTGAAGTAGGTGAATCTAGCCAACATCGCAGCAACTTCAAGTTAGAAAGGGGATAGCAATCTCACGCACTATCGGATATAGCTAATACTCGAGACAATGGACGTTGCCCTTTCGTTGTCCCCAGATAAAGCAGGAACCCCTCAATAAAAGTCAGTTTATTGAGTTTAATTAAGTAAGGAAACCGTCATGACCACTCGCAAGCCAGCCACCATCGCCGTTAGAACCGGTATTGAATCCGACTCTCAATATCATGCTGTTGTGCCTCCAATTTATCTTTCGACAAATTATAGCTTTCCTGCGTTTGGTGAAGTGCCTAAATACGATTACACACGCTCTGGCAACCCGAATCGCGGTCTGCTCGAAAAAGCGTTGTTTGAACTAGAATCGGGTCAAGGCGCGGTGGTGACTAACTGTGGCACTTCGGCGCTGAATCTATGGGTTTCCGCCTTTTTAAGTCCTGACGATCTGATTGTGGCCCCGCATGACTGTTACGGTGGCACATATCGCCTGTTTAATACACGCGCCAAAAAATGCGATTTTAAGACACTCTTTATTGATCAATCCGATCCAAACGCTTTGCAGGCTGCTTTGGCGAAAAAACCCAAATTGGTACTCATTGAAACCCCATCCAACCCATTAGTTCGCGTGGTAGATATTGCTGATATTTGCCAACAAGCACACGCCGTCGGTGCATTAGTGGCGGTTGACAACACCTTCTTAACGCCAGTCTTCCAAAAACCATTAGAGTTGGGCGCAGATTTTGTCATCCACTCCACCACCAAATTCATCAACGGCCACTCCGATGTGATTGGCGGAGTTGTTATCACCAAAACAGAGCAGCACGCTGAAGAGCTAGCATGGTGGGGTAACTGCCTTGGCTCAACGGGAACCCCTTTTGATAGCTATATGACGCTGCGTGGCATTCGTACCTTAGGCGCAAGAATGCGCGTCCATGAGGAGAGCTCACGCGCCATTTTGGACTATCTGCAAAGCGAAGCCTTAGTTAAGGTCATTTATCACCCGAGTTTGCCAGAGCATCCTGGCCATGAGATTGCGAAAAAGCAGCAATCTGGCTTTGGCTCTATGCTCAGTTTTGAGTTTGCGGGTAGCTTTGAACAGCTTAAATATTTTGTCTCTCAGTTAACATTATTCTCACTGGCAGAATCATTAGGAGGCGTGGAGAGCTTAATCTGCCACCCCGCTTCGATGACTCACCGAGCGATGGGCGAAGAAGCGTTGGTCGAAGCCGGTGTTTCACAACAGCTATTACGCCTATCGGTCGGCTTAGAAGATGCCCAAGATTTGATTGACGATCTCGCGCAAGCCTTTGCTAAAGCGCAGGAGGCCTATTAATGACTGCCCTACGTCAATTGCACAAGTTTGGCGGTAGCAGCCTTGCCGATCCTGAATGCTACAAACGGGTCGTTAATATCTTAAAAGAGTATTCTCAAGCTGATGATTTGGTGGTGGTTTCTGCCGCAGGAAAAACCACCAATCGTTTAATCGAATTTCTCGACGCTCTCAATAAAGATGGCCGAGTGGCTCATGAGAACTTGCAATCGGTCCGTCAGTACCAAATCGATTTAATCAACGCGCTGCTCGATGAAGATGCAGCGCAACCGCTCATCACTTTACTCACCAACGAAATTCGCACCTTGGGTCAGCTTTGCGCGCCCCTATCGCCAGCTCAACAAGCGGCGGTACTTGGCCATGGTGAAGTGTGGTCATCACGCTTATTGGCGGCGTTACTCAATCAACATAATCTTGCGGCTGTGGCACAAGACGCCCGCGAATTTCTTCGCGCGCAAGCAGGCACACAACCGGAAGTGGATCGCGCTCGCTCCTACCCTTTGCTGAAAGAAATTTTGGCACAACACGCGCATCACCGAGTGATCATCACAGGCTTTATGGCTCGCAGTGAACAAGGTGATACTGTGCTACTTGGGCGCAATGGTTCCGATTACTCCGCCACTATGATCGGTGCACTTGCGGAAGTAAACCGGGTAACGATTTGGAGTGATGTGGCCGGTGTTTATAGCGCCGACCCGCGTATTGTCAGTGATGCATGTTTACTGCCGCTACTGCGTTTGGACGAAACCAACGAGTTAGCACGCCTTGCCGCCCCAGTATTACACAGCCGAACTTTGCAGCCCGTGGCGCAAAGCACCATGGATTTGCACTTGCGCTGCAGTTATCAACCCGAAGCAGGATCGACTCGTATTGAGCGTGTATTGGCATCGGGACGCGGTGCCAAAATCATTACTTCACTTGATGATGTGCTGTTGATTGAGCTTAATTTTGCTCACGGGCATGACTTCCAGCGCCTACAAAACGATGTGCTGCGCAGCTTGCGTCGTGCTCAACTCGAACCGCTAGCTTTCGATACTCAAGCCGATCAACACCAACTGCGCCTTGCCTATACTGCTGAGATTTCAGGTGGAGCCCTAGCCCATCTGCAAGATGCCGCTTTTGAAGCGGAAATTAAACTCAAAGAAGGATTTTCATTAGTGGGGGCTGTGGGTGCGGGAGTGACGAAAAACCCCAATCACTGCTACGGCTTTTATCAACAGCTACGTTCATCACCGATCGAGTTTATCTGTGAAGCCGAATCTGGGCTGAGTTTAGTTGCGGTACTGCGTAAAACGCCGATCACCCCCTTAGTGGTGGGTATGCACAACCAACTATTTCAGGCGCAAAAACGGGTCGCACTGGCACTGTGTGGCAAAGGCAACATTGGTTCGAGTTGGTTAAAACTCTTTGCTGAACAAAAATCAGAGTTAGAAAAACGCCATGGCATGAACTTCGAGTTGGTCGCAGTGGTCGATAGCCAAACCTATTGGTTTGATGAGCAAGGGATTGATGCGGCATCGGTTTTAAAGCATTTTGACGATGAAGCGATTGCCAGTGAGGGAATGGCTTGGCTACAACGATTAAGCAATATTCAAGGATATGACGAAGCGGTTGTGCTCGATGTAACCGCAAGCAAAGAACTGGCTGATCACTATCTCAGCATTGCTGAAAATGGGATGCACCTCATCTCAGCGAATAAAGTCGCGGGCTCTTCCTCTAGCGTCGATTACCACCAAATAAAAGAAGCGTTCGCGAAAATTAGCCGCCATTGGCTCTACAACGCGACGGTTGGCGCAGGCTTACCCATTAACCACACGGTACGTGATTTGCGTGAAAGCGGTGATGAAATCGTCGCCCTCTCTGGTATTTTCTCTGGCACTTTATCTTGGTTATTTCAGCAATTCGACGGCTCAATACCGTTTAGCGAACTGGTCGATTTAGCATGGCAACAAGGACTTACCGAGCCTGACCCGCGCAGCGATCTGGATGGTTCAGACGTAATGCGCAAACTGGTGATCCTAGCCCGTGAAGCGGGATTACATATCGAACCGGAAAATGTCAAAGTTGAATCACTGGTTCCTGATGAGCTCAAGCACCTCTCACTGGATGACTTTTTAGACAAAGGCCAACTACTGAGTGAAAAATTAGCAGAGAGACTAACCAAAGCACAACGTGAAGATAAAGTGCTACGCTATGTCGCAAGGCTTGAGAAAAATGGCAAAGCAACGGTGGGGGTTGAAGCTTTAGAGCGTGAACACGCTTTGGCTAACCTTTTACCTTGTGACAACATTTTTGCTATCGAGAGTAAATGGTATCGCGATAACCCGTTAGTGATTCGTGGCCCGGGCGCTGGTAGAGAAGTGACAGCAGGAGCTATCCAATCGGACCTCAACTTGCTGTCAAGCTTGCTGTAACACTCCAGCTTATTCCAGATTAAGGGGCCACTAGGCTCCTTAATTTAACTGCGAAAGGATGATATTAGGTCATGCATACCGAGGTTGAGCATGACTTGAAGGTCACTCACAATCAACATGAATAATATTCATAATTACAGTGTTGACATTAAATGCTATTCAATACATCCTATGGCCATATAGACGTCTAAACGTCAACTTAAGGAATGATAGATTGGCGGAAGAACGCCACAGGGAGAAATAAAATGGGATACACGCACGCCGGTCATATTGATGCACTCAACCAGAACGTGGCTGAGCTATCAGATAATATCAATGTCTCATTTGAGTTTTTTCCACCCAGCTCAGCGCAAATGGAAGAGACATTGTGGAATTCCGTTCACCGTTTAAAAACCCTACAACCTAAATTTGTTTCTGTGACTTACGGAGCAAACTCTGGCGAGCGCGACCGCACCCATTCGATCATTAAAGAGATTAAAGATCAAACTGGCCTTATTGCAGCACCGCACCTCACTTGCATTGATGCCTCTCGCGATGAGCTGATTCAGATTGCCGATGACTACTGGCACAACGGCATCCAGAACATAGTTGCACTGCGTGGCGATATTCCCGCTGGTGGCGGCAAACCAGAAATGTATGCTTCCGACTTAGTGACTCTACTCAAATCTCGCCATGATTTTGATATTTCTGTCGCGGCATTTCCAGAAGTCCACCCTGAAGCGAAAAGCGCGCAATCCGATCTGGTCAATCTAAAACGCAAAATTGATGCAGGTGCAAACCGCGCAATTACTCAATTCTTTTTTGATGTTGAAAGCTACTTACGATTTCGCGACCGCTGCGTAGCTGCTGGTATTGATGCTGAAATTGTACCGGGCATTCTACCGGTATCAAACTTTAAACAAGCTTCTCGCTTTGCCGCGCAAAACAACGTTAAAGTCCCCGGATGGATGGCGAAACAATTTAATGGATTAGATGATGACCCAACCACACGCCAGCTCGTGGGTGCAAGCCAAGCAATTGACATGGTTCGCATTTTAAGCCGTGAAGGCGTCAAAGACTTCCATTTCTATACGCTCAATCGCGCTGAAATGACCTACGCATTGTGCCATACGTTGGGCGTAAGACCGAAAGCATAAACTTTCTCTGCACTCATAACGCTATTATTGGTAAATGTTGTTCGTGATAGAACGCGATGATTGATTAAAAGTAACGCCGACTTGATGTCGGCGTTGTGGTATCACTTAAGCGAGCAGATTATTCCACGTCGTCCATTTTACCAAGTAAGCTACGAATACGATCTTGCCATGCACTCTGCTCTTGCTCCATTTGTTGCGCTTTTTGCTCAAGCTCTTCACGCGCTACTTTTAGCTCATTCGCTTCATTCACGAGCTGCTGTTTCTCTTCTTTAAGCTCTTCCACTTCCATTTGTAGAAGTGCGATGGTGTCAACTGCGGTTTGAATTTTTGCTTCTAGTAGTTCTAATACTTCAAAAGACATGGTGCATACCCTTAGTTATTCGGTTGAGGTGAACAAAATTTCACTTATTGGTTCATTCTACTCAGCACAGCGCTCAGAAACACTCACTATATGCAAATTTTCTCGCTATTTGGCTAAAAAATCGGCTCAACTTAACCGTCAACTCACTTAAGCGCCAAACCTAGGCCGAAAAACACTTTATCTGACCATAGATTTGCTCAATTTGAGGCTTAGCTTTGATCAAGTGCAACCCTTGCGAACTAAAAAAGCAAACGTTTACTATTTGATATGCTAAAATTCCCGCCGAAATTTCCTATTCCCTTTTCTTTGGAGCTAGCATGAAACGCGATTTAGCAATGGCATTCTCTCGAGTCACTGAAGGTGCCGCACTGGCAGGTTACAAATGGCTTGGTCGAGGCGATAAAAATGCGGCCGATGGCGCAGCGGTAGAAGTCATGCGCAACCTACTCAATAAAACCGACATCCAAGGTGAAATTGTAATCGGTGAAGGCGAAATTGACGATGCTCCAATGCTCTACATTGGCGAGCTTGTTGGCCTTGGTGGCGATGCGGTTGATATCGCAGTGGATCCTATTGAAGGTACGCGCATGACGGCAATGGGCCAGTCAAACGCATTGGCTGTTTTGGCGGCTGGCGAAAAAGGCAGCTTCCTTAAAGCACCTGATATGTACATGGAAAAATTGGTGGTTGGCCCCGGCGCTAAAGGGTGCATTGACCTCAATAAGCCTTTAAAAGAGAATTTAGAAAATATCGCCGCCGCGCTGAATAAACCATTAGACACTCTAGTTGTGATCACCTTAGCGAAACCTCGCCATGATGCCACCATAGCGCAGATGCAAGAGATGGGTGTTCGCGTGTTTGCTGTGCCAGATGGCGATGTCGCCGCCTCGATCCTAACTTGCATGCCTGATAGTGAGGTCGACGTGATGTACTGCATCGGCGGTGCACCTGAAGGAGTGGTTTCAGCCGCGGTCATCCGAGCTCTAGATGGTGACATGCATGGCCGTCTACTACCACGTCATGAAGTCAAAGGCGATACGGAAGAAAACCGTATTTATGGTGCAAAAGAGTTAGCTCGCTGCGCGGAAATGGGTGTCGAAGCTGGCGTAGTGCTGAAAATGGAAGAGATGGCCCGCAGTGATAACGTCATTTTCTCAGCTACTGGTATCACCAAAGGGGATCTGCTGGAAGGTATTACCCGCAAAGGCAACATCGCCACCACAGAAACGCTATTAATTCGTGGCCGCTGTCGTACCATTCGCCGTATTAAATCAATTCACTACTTAGAGCGCAAAGACCCAGAAGTGCGCGCGATCATTTTGTAATCCGCCAGTGCTTTGCTCTGTTTTATTTTAAAGACAAAGCATAGAGAGACAAAAAAGACCGCAATGCGGTCTTTTTTACTTAATCACTTTATACCGAGATGGAAGAAGCGATTAAAACAGCTCTTCAGCCACTTTATACAAATCAGTGCGAACTGGACGCTTCATATTTTCAATTGCGTCGATAATATCGTGGTGAACCAACTGCTCTTTCTGAATACCAACACAACGACCACCGTGGCCATCAAGCAGTAAATGTACTGCAAAATTACCCATGCGTGACGCAAGAACACGGTCAAACGCCGTCGGGCGACCACCGCGTTGAATATGACCCAGCACGGTAGCGCGAGTTTCACGTCCCGTTGCTTTTTCAATTTCTTTCGCCAGTTGGTTAGCATCCATCATCAACTCAGTCAGTGCAATAATGGCGTGTTTCTTACCTTTCTTAATACCGTCTTGAACATTTGCAATCAGTTGCTCCATATTCAGGCCAGTTTCAGGGGTGATGATGTATTCACAACCGCCTGCAATCGCCGACATCAGAGTCAAATCACCGCAATGACGACCCATAATTTCAACAATAGAAATACGTTGATGAGAAGAGGAAGTATCACGTAAGCGGTCAATCGCATCGATAACCGTATTCAATGCCGTTAAGTAGCCAATGGTGTAATCGGTACCAGCAATGTCGTTATCAATCGTGCCTGGTAAACCAACGCATGGAAAACCCATTTCGGTCAGCTTTTTCGCACCCATGTAAGAACCGTCACCGCCGATGACAACTAAAGCATCAATACCATGCTTTCTTAGGTTTTCGATCGCTTTTTCACGTACTGCGACTTCACGAAATTCAGGGAAACGCGCAGAACCTAGGAAAGTACCACCTTTATTGATAACGTCAGAAACGCTTGAACGATCCAATTTTTTAATGCGATCTTCATAAAGACCAAGGTAGCCATCGTAAATACCAAATACTTCCAAATCAGCACCGAGTGCCGTACGAACAACACCACGGATTGCTGCGTTCATGCCAGGTGCGTCACCGCCACTAGTCAAAACACCGATCTTCTTAATCATGCTCACCCTCGATTTTTTGGGAACTTAATACTAATTTTTTACGCTGTCCGTTAGCGATAAAACCGACAGCAAAATCTTTCTAATCTGTGCATAATGTTACCTTTCCTAAAGAGGAATACTACTGTTATTTGCACGAAATTATGTAAGTTTGCTACTTATGTAAGAGTATTACAGTTTTGAGTTAATGCTTTGTTGATTCATATCAGAATCAGGCTTATTTATTGTTCTTAAAAAGATAGTTAATAAGCGCGTTTTTGTCGCTACCACCCTTGTGATTTTTGCTTTTTTTCTGGTCCAAACACCACAGAATAAGGATCTTGGTGGATTAATACATCAGCTCCCGGGAAAGCCTCGAGTAGCTTATCTTCCACCTCATCGGAAATGCGATGCGCCTCAATCAAGCGGATATTGTCATCTAGTTCCAGATGTAATTGAATGAATCTTACAGGTCCAGACATGCGAGTTCTTAATTGATGCACACCCAACACACCAGCCACAGAAAGACATTCTGTGCGGATTTGCTTCAATTCCTCATCAGGTAACTTACGATCCAATAAGGTCTGAATGGCCTCTTGCACCATACGAAAAGCGCTGTAAAGAATATAAACGCCAATGCCGATCGCAAAGATGGCATCGGCCTGTTTAAAGCCAAACCAGCTCAATATAAGCGCGATCATAATCGCCGCATTCATGAACAGATCGGTTTGGTAATGCAATGAATCCGCGGCAATGGCTTGGCTGCCCGTTTTTTTCACGACATGCTTTTGGAACAACACTAAGCCAAAAGTCACTAGCATTGCAAACAGGCTGACATAAACGCCATATTCAGGAGAAGTTAATTCGTGTGGGCGGAAAAAACGGTCAACCCCATTGAGGATAAGAAAACAGGCCGAGCCTGAAATGAACATCGCTTGGGCAAGAGCCGCAAGCGATTCCGCCTTACCATGACCAAAGGCGTGCTCTTTATCTGCGGGCTGCAGTGCGTAACGCACCACAATTAAATTGACCACGGAAGCGGCAATATCAAGTAAGGAATCAATCAAGGATGCGAGTAGGCTGACCGAGCCAGTAACCCACCAAGCGATCACTTTTACTATCAGCAACAATGAGGCTACAAGGGTTGCTGTCCAGGCAGCAAGCGTAACAAGGCGTGCGTATTCTTGTTTCATATCACTAAAATCAGCTTGAGAATGAGCAGGTAGTATACCTTCTCAAATTAAGAATGAATATGACACAAAAATGAACAGGCCTCACCCGAGGCCTATTATCAATGATTAGCGGTTATCAATGACTAGCTATTTTTTTTCATGTGCTTAGGACCATTTTCCATGCACTTCTGCATGCGATCTTGTTGTAGCGTTTGCAGTTTTGCTTTTTGTTCCGGAGTTAGCACACTCATCATGTCATGACGTTTTTCTAGCATCTTGACACGGTGAGCGACCTGTTGATCGACCATCTCTTTGGCTAGTTCATTTGCCGCTGCCGCATCAAAGTTCTCAGCGAGCACGAGAGCCTGTACTTTGTCATGGTGCGCTTTCATTTTCGCTTGGCGTTGACCTTTGTGCTCACCCTTCATCGCTTCGCGATTCGCCTCACGCATTCCTTTCAGCTTTGCTTGTTGATCAGACGTCAAATCAAGCTGCTGCATCATGCCGCGATCAAAACCGCCACACTCATAATTTGGGCCTTTATGCTGCTCTTTACCACCAAATGCAAAGACGCTTGCTGTGCTAAGAGTCAGAGGAAGTATCACCGCCGCAAGTACTAATTTTTTTGCCATTTTCATCATCTATTCCTTCACTAAGTGGATTCTAACAAGCTGTATTCACAGCGCTTGAGTGTAGAATAGGGCCTGTACGGTAAAGCAACGTATAGTGAGCGTAAAGAATCGTAAAGAGCTTATTGCTCACTGAATATCTTGCCTATTTCGCAGTAAACTGTACCCATAACTTCCCCAACGACGAGGCGACACATGGCGCATATTCTTCTGATTGATGATGATACTGAGCTCACCAGCTTACTAAAAGAAGTCTTGAGCTATGAAGGCTTCGATGTCTCTGAAGCGAATGATGGAGAGAGCGGGCTCGCGGCCATTCATGATCGCATTGATCTTGTCTTACTCGATGTAATGATGCCTAAGCTTAATGGGATGGAAACGCTGAAAAAGTTACGTGAAAACTGGCATACCCCGGTATTAATGCTCACCGCCAAAGGAGAGGAGATCGATCGCGTCATCGGTCTAGAACTCGGCGCGGATGACTATTTACCGAAGCCTTTCAGTGACCGAGAACTGCTGGCACGCATTCGCGCGATTTTGCGCCGAACCCAAACCAGCAATGGCACCAAACATAATGAAGTCATTGAGTGCCAAGATATTCAAGTATACCCCAGCAAGCAGGAAGCCTATTGCCAAGGGCAATTGTTGGACCTTACCACCACGGAATTTGCCTTGCTGACTCATTTTGTGCAAAACCCAGGCGAAACCTTAACTAAAGAAGCGCTCAGCCTTGATGTTCTAGGAAAACGGTTGGCGGCCTTTGACCGCGCGATTGATATGCACGTCTCGAATTTACGCAAGAAATTACCTGAGCGTGTCGATGGTAAATCACGGATTAAAACGCTGCGTGGTCGTGGCTACCTCATGATTCTGGAGGATTAATGCGCCTGCCTAAGATCAACAGCCTTTATGGCAGAATTTTTGCCATTTTTTGGTTTACGATGCTGCTGGTGCTGATCGCAGTATTAGCACTGCCGCACCTTGATCCTCGCAAAACCCGTGATATACCTAGCGATGAATACCAACGTCTTACACACTTAAAACAGAAAATAGAGAGTATGTTTAAAGATGAGCATGAACTTACACGCATCCTCTTTCGTTTAGAAAGTAGCAGCAACAAGCGTGGTGAAGGGCACATGCGCGAGAAGAACGGCACTCCACAATTCTTTATCACAACGCCAGATGGCACAATTCTCACCACCAAAACTCAAGCCGACTTTAAGTTTAAAGCACTCCAAAATTTCGTGACCAGCATTGAATCCATTGATAAGCCACAACAGAAGCTCTATGGCCGTTATATGATTTCAGGTCCATTGCCAATTAGCCTTGCTAAGCAAGATCTGCTCATGTTTGTCGGTATTCGCTGGAATGAGCCTCCCCCGTTCTTATTGCAACTATTTGACCGTCCGTTCGGCCTACTGCTTGCCGTGATGCTCGTCAGTACACCGCTACTCTTATGGCTCGCATGGGCATTGAGTCAACCCGCCAGCCGCCTCGAGCAAGCCGCCAAACGGGTCGCTCGCGGCGAATTTGTGGTCGACCCAAGCTTAGAAAAAGGCACCAGTGAATTTCGCCAAGCGGGAAAAAGCTTTAACCAAATGGTAGAAGCCGTCAATCAGATGATTTCTGGCCAGCAGCGATTGCTGTCGGATATTTCACACGAGCTGCGCTCCCCTTTAACTCGACTGAGAATGGCCAATGCACTTGCCACTCGTAAACAAGGTAGCAGCTCAGAATTGGAGCGGATCGACACCGAAGCACAGCGTTTAGAGCAGATGATCGGTGAACTTCTGACGCTTTCGCGTATGCAAACCAATAGCCATCTCAGCCGAGAAACTCAACCGCTATCCAGTTTATGGGAGGAATTATTGAGTGATGCCCAATTTGAGGCGGAGCAGATGGAAAAAAGACTCACCTATAATGCGATTCCACCGCACACGATTTCCGGTACACCAAAACTGCTGATGAGCGCATTGGAAAACATTGTGCGTAACGCCATTTACTATGGCAAAGATGAAATCAATATTACCTTTTCGGTCGAAAAAGGCAGACTATCGGTTTGCGTGGAAGACAATGGTGAAGGCGTTCCCGAAAACGAGTTAGACGATATTTTCCGCCCCTTTTATCGTGTTTCCACTGCGCGTGATAGGCACAGTGGTGGTACAGGGTTAGGTTTAGCCATCACCGAAAGTGCCATTCGTCAACACAGCGGTACGATTCACGCAAGTCGCAGCCAATTAGGTGGGTTAAAAGTACAATTCACGCTCCCATTGGATAGTTAAATTCCACTTATGCCTATATCGCCAAATAACGGGTGACTTGTACTCAATAGGCTCGTCACCTTATACTTCCGGCCCACACTCTTTAAGAGCAGCTATACCATGTTTGATATCGCACTTTACGAACCTGAAATCGCCCCTAATACCGGAAATATTATTCGCTTGTGTGCCAATTGCGGCGCTAATTTGCATCTTATTGAACCGCTAGGTTTTGATCTAGAAGAGAAGAAAGTGCGCCGCGCAGGGCTTGATTACCACGATTTAGCGCGCGTAACGCGTCATGCCAACTTGGATGCCTTTATGGACTACCTCAATGCAGAGCGCGAAACGTACCGGATTTTTGCTTGTACCACTAAAACCACGGGGCACCACGTCGATGCGCAGTTTCAAAAAGGAGATGTGTTGATGTTTGGCCCAGAAACTCGTGGATTACCAGCGCAAGTCATCGAAAGCCTACCGATGACACAACGTATTCGTATTCCGATGATGGCAGAAGCTCGCAGTTTAAATCTCTCTAATGCGGTCGCTATTATTGCGTTTGAAGCGTGGCGTCAAATGGGCTTTGAAGGTGCGCAATAACAGCGCTAGTGTTCTAAAACGGTAGGAAGATAAATCACCAAATAGCAAAAAGGCCGCCTAGGCGACCTTTTTATTAATTCTAGATATTAGGCTAGATTACAGAACAGTTACTTGAGCTGCTTGTAGGCCTTTTTGACCGTTTTCTACATTGAAAGACACTTTTTGGCCTTCAATTAGAGTTTTGAAACCGTCAGAAGCGATTGCATTGAAGTGTACGAACACGTCAGCGCCGCCGTTATCTTGAGTAAGGAAGCCGAAACCTTTAGTTTCGTTAAACCATTTTACAGAACCAGTTGTTTTGTTAGACATAATGTGTCCCTTTTATTTAAATTCATAAAGTTATCGCGCTTATGCGCAATGCACTGATAGATTGAATTATTTAATGTTACTAATAAGGTAAGGGAAACACTGAGGACATCAACTTTTACGATGGGATTCTGAGAATTTACTTTTACTTTTATTTTTTGTTTCATTAATAACCCCTGAACAACAGAGCGAGGTAACTATATTCGCTAACGTTGCACTAAGCAATCTATTTCGGCATTTAATTTTTACAACTCAAAACAATAGAGTAAGAAACACCATAAAAAGTCTTTTATTTCAGCCTATTATGCTCATCATCTTTACGTTCAAATTCACCTTCGAAGGTTTTTCCCGTTTCAGATGGTTCAAAGTCACGATCAAATGGGGCTTTGTTATGACGGCTATCATCAAACTGCGCCTGAAAACGGCCTGATACACCGTTCACCACCACTTTATTCATCAAATAGTTGGCAAGCAAAGCCCGAGGCGCAGGCAATAGCACCACCATACCAAGTGCATCGGTCAAAAAACCCGGTACTAAAAGCAGCACACCCGCCACCGCCAGCATCACGCCCTCAATAATTTGCTGCGCAGGTAGCTCACCTTGATGCAAACGGTGTTGAACGCTAAGTAAAGTTTGTATCCCTTGACTACGAACCAATGATGCACCAACAAATGCCGTAATCAGCACCAAGGCGATAGTTGGCCACATACCTAGCAAACTGCCTACTTGGATAAAGAGACCAATTTCAATGATTGGCACAAAAATAAAAGCCAGAAGTAAGATTGGAAACACACGCCCTCCTTTGTTTATTGCTCTCACCTTACCGTCAACCACAAGCGACTACAACACTCAACGCTCAATCAAAGAGCACCACCTCGCAGCCTAAATGACTAAATAGAGCCACTATCTATCTTAAAATAGACCGAATATTGGCTCTATCTGAAATCCATTCATTCGTTCATTTTGCTAACAAAACCTGAACAAATCGCATACCACACAGACAAATCCAACCGCCGGCATCACAACTATTTATCAACGCGATAACTGTTTTTAAAACCTAAAAATAACGCATGTGAGTGCGTATCAAATTTTCATAAAATATTGACCTAAAAAGTGATCCACTTACTATTTTTTAAATCTAGGTTGAGTATGATGTGCCACAGAAGTCAGGACGGATTTTCCAGCCTAAAATTCTGACGAATGGATTCTTAAACTGCAGAAATGGCTAATAATTTCACTAATTATCAGAATAATTCTCTAAGGATCCTGTTATGGCTACCCTATCAGAAACGACAGCTGCTACAGCTAACTCGGCCACTCGTATCGAAGAAGATCTATTAGGTCAACGTCACGTTCCTGCTGACGCGTATTACGGCATTCATACGCTGCGCGCTATCGAAAACTTTAATATTTCAAAATCAACCATTTCTGATGTGCCTGAATTTGTACGCGGTATGGTGATGACCAAAAAAGCCGCCACGCTAGCCAACAAAGAGCTCGGCGTCATTCCAAGCCAAGTGGCTAATTACATCCTCCAAGCGTGTGACTTGATCCTAGAAACAGGTAAGTGCATGGATCAATTTCCGTCAGACGTATACCAAGGCGGTGCCGGTACTTCCGTCAATATGAACACCAACGAAGTGATCGCAAACCTTGCTCTGGAATTGATGGGTAAAGAAAAGGGTCAGTACGAGTTCATCAACCCTAATGACCACGTTAATAAAAGCCAATCAACCAACTGTGCTTACCCTACCGGTTTTCGCATTGCGGTATACAACAGCATCCTGAAACTGATTGATTCTATTGCCTATCTAAAAGGTGCATTTGAGCTAAAAAGCCAAGAGTTCTCTGGCATTTTGAAAATGGGTCGTACTCAATTGCAAGACGCCGTACCGATGACCGTAGGTCAAGAGTTCCGCGCTTGGGCGGTCACCATTAATGAAGAGATCCGCAACCTAGAGTACACCTCTAAACTGCTGCTTGAGATCAACCTTGGCGCAACAGCGATCGGTACTGGCCTGAATGCGGCGCCGGGATATCAAGCGGCGGCGGTGAAACACCTTGCTGCGGTGACTGGCTTAGCTGTGGTACCAGCGGAAGATTTAATTGAAGCAACCTCTGACTGCGGAGCTTATGTTATGGCGCACGGCGCGCTAAAACGCCTTGCTGTGAAACTCTCTAAAATCTGTAATGACTTGCGTCTTCTTTCATCTGGCCCTCGCGCGGGTCTAAACGAGTTGAACCTACCTGAACTGCAAGCTGGGTCTTCCATCATGCCTGCAAAAGTAAACCCTGTGGTGCCTGAAGTGGTCAACCAAGTGTGCTTTAAAGTACTTGGTAACGACAACACTATTTCCTTTGCCGCAGAAGGTGGCCAATTACAGCTAAACGTGATGGAACCTGTGATTGCACAAAGCATGTTTGAGTCAATTGAAATTCTTTCAAACGCCTGCATAAACCTTCGTGATAAGTGTGTTGACGGCATCACTGTCAATAAAGAAGTGTGTGAAGCTTACGTATTCAACTCTATCGGTATCGTGACTTACCTTAACCCATATATTGGCCACCATGAAGGTGACATCGTGGGTAAAATTTGTGCGGAAACGGGTAAGAGCGTACGTGAAGTGGTGCTTGAGCGAGGCTTACTCACCGCCGAAGAGCTCGATGACATCTTGTCCGTCGAAAACTTTATGCGCCCTCAGTACAAAGCGAAACGCTACGAATAATCAAAAAAGGCTCTGATTCAGAGCCTTTTTACTTTCTACAAGTTATTAAGTGAGAAAAAATTGCGTTACATCATGGCGCAAAGCATACCGTTCAATATCGCTGAACCTGTAGAATGACCCTATTTTTCATTATCTTTAGGAGTATAAGATGTTCTTAATTGAGTTCCTTATCGTATTAGGATGTATCCTAATTGGTGCAAGGATTGGTGGTATTGGGCTTGGTGTGATGGGCGGTATTGGCCTTGCTGTACTGAGCTTTGGATTTGGCATGCAACCAACCAGCCCACCGATTGATGTGATGTTGATGATCATGGCCGTGGTTGCAGCAGCAGCCTCAATGCAAGCGGCTGGCGGTTTAGATTATTTGATCAAAATTGCCACTAACATTTTGCATAAAAACCCTCGCCACATCACTTTCATCGCCCCTTTGGTAACTTACTTTTTTACAATGATGGCTGGTACAGGTCACGTGGCCTATTCAGTACTGCCCGTTATTGCTGAAGTGAGCCGTCGCAGTGGTATTCGTCCAGAACGTCCTTTAGGTATGGCGGTGATCGCGTCACAATTTGCGATTGTAGCTAGCCCAATTGCGGCCGCCGTCGTGGCGTTAGTCGCCTTCTTAGAACCACAAGGCATCACGCTAACGGATGTGTTGATGATCACCATCCCAAGTACCATTCTTGGTTTGGCTTGCGCGTGCTTATTCGTCAATAAAATCGGTGTTGAGCTGAAAGACGACCCAGAATATCAACGTCGCTTGCAAGACCCAGAATTCCGCGCAGAGATGGAACAAGAAGTATCGATTGCTGATATTCAAATCACGCCACAAGCGAAAAAATCGGTCGGGCTATTTTTGTTCGGTGCCATTGTAGTGGTGGTGATGGGTGCATTGCCTAGCTTGCGCCCACAATTTAACGGCTCAGCCATGGGGATGGCGCACACGATTGAAATCGTGATGCTGTCTATCGCGGCGCTGATCATTTTACTGTGCAAACCTGACGGCAACGCCATCAGCCAAGGTTCCGTATTCCATGCAGGTATGCGTGCTATCGTGGCGATCTTCGGTATCGCTTGGTTAGGTGACACCTTCATTGCCGGCCATGGTGCCATGGTCAAAGAAGCGGTCTCTGGCCTAGTGGAAGTCGCACCATGGACATTCGCGTTCGCGTTATTTGCTCTGTCGGTGATGGTCAATAGCCAAGGCGCAACAACAGCCGTGTTAGTCCCTGTTGCAATAACCTTGGGTTTGCCACCAGCCATTATTATTGCGGTTTTCGTTGCCGTTAACGGTTACTTCTTCATTCCAAACTACGGCCCTATCATCGCATCTATCGACTTTGACCGGACTGGTACCACTCGTATTGGTAAGTATATTTTCAACCACAGCTTTATGCTCCCAGGCTTGTTAAGCATGGTGTTTAGTATTGGTTTTGGTTTGTTGTTCTCCAATATTTTGATGTAATCTCTACTATTGTTATAAGGGAGCTTTGGCTCCCTTTTTATTTGTCACGTATAAAATATTGATACATATCAATAAAGCAATAAATAATTACTTCTCTTCACTCATTCAGCTTAATGAATAAAATTTCAATATATTTACCCTACAACGATTATCCGCCTATCTCCATGTCTTCGAATAAAAAGCGTAAGAATATAATTCCATTATTTACACTCAATTACCCTAAATTAAATTCCCTAAAAAAATGGTGTGTAACTCGGTACTATTGTTTTGTGAAGCAAGACAAAGTTACGCTTTAAAACTCACCTTAGAATTTATACAGATATCTGAGCAAGTGAGCATTTATGTTCACTTAATAATAATTAAAACTTTTCATTTAACGTATTTAATTGAAGTTCCAATAACTTTTTATTCTTTCACCCCTAGTAGATAATATTTTAATGGGCTGGAAGACTGAAGAACATTAGCCGCTGAACACACTCAGAATCTCGTTGTTCTCTGAGTGTAAGGAGATCGCTATGACAACCCAAACTGTATCCACGGAACCTAAAGGTGGCTTCTTTGCTAACTTTAAGTTTCCTTCCGCTTACACCATCCTTTTCATTCTAATTGCTCTTGTGGCCCTTTTAACCTGGATTGTGCCTGCAGGTCAGTATCAGCGCACCATGAATGAAGAACTGGGCAAAGAAGTGCCTATTGCGGGAACTTATCAACACGCAGAAGGTAACCCACAAGGGGTGATCGATGTGTTGATGGCACCGATTGACGGCTTTTATGACCACAACAGCTACGAAGCTGCCGCGATTGACGTGTCTCTGTTCATTTTGGTCATTGGTGGCTTTTTGGGCCTAGTGACCAAAACAGGTGCGATTGATGCGGGCATTGAACGCGTAACAGCGCGGCTTGAAGGGCGTGAAGAGTTGATGATACCCATCCTGATGGCGCTGTTTGCCGCAGGCGGTACGATTTACGGTATGGCGGAAGAATCCTTACCTTTCTACACCTTACTCGTACCTGTGATGATGGCCGCTCGTTTTGACCCACTGGTTGCCGCCGCTACCGTACTGCTTGGCGCGGGTATCGGTACGCTGGGCTCCACTATCAACCCGTTTGCCACCGTAATTGCGGCCAACGCAGCGGGCATTCCGTTTACTGATGGCATCATGTTGCGCTTAGCAATGTTAGCTGTCGGTTGGGTTATCTGTGTACTGTACGTGATGCGCTACGCGAAAATGGTGCAAGCAGATCAAAGCAAATCGATTGTGTACGACAAGTACGAAGAGAACAAAGCTCACTTCCTTGGCAACCAAAGTGGAGAGAAACTCGAATTCACCGCCACCCGCAAAGTTATTTTGACCATTTTCGCGGCCGCTTTTGGCGTGATGATTTATGGGGTATCTGTTGCTGGATGGTGGATGGCTGAGATCTCAGCGATGTTCTTGGGTGCAACCATCATTATCGGTTTAATTGCTCGTATGAGTGAAGAGGAATTCACCACCAGCTTTATTGATGGTGCACGAGACCTATTAGGCGTAGCGCTGATCATTGGTATCGCACGCGGCATTGTGGTGATCATGGACCGCGGGATGATCACCGACACTATTTTGTTCTCAGCCGAGCAAATGGTTACTGGCCTTTCATCCGTCATTTTTATTAACGTAATGTATTTACTGGAAATTCTTCTCTCTTTCCTTGTACCTTCGTCTTCTGGCCTTGCGGTATTAACCATGCCCATCATGGCTCCATTGGCTGACTTTGCAGGCGTTGGCCGCGACCTTGTCGTCACGGCTTACCAATCGGCTTCAGGGATAGTCAACCTCATCACGCCAACCTCTGCGGTAGTGATGGGCGGCTTAGCAATTGCTCGTGTACCTTATGTTCGCTGGGTGAAATGGGTCGCACCACTGTTAGGCATATTGTGCGTATTCATTATGCTATCTCTCAGCCTAGGTGCGATGCTATAGCGCCAAACTGATGAACGATATGTCGTAGGTAAAAACCGCGCCACACCCTTTAAAAGCCGCATGATTGCGGCTTTTTTATTGGCAGGCCGACTTAGGCTCATTGGCTGCGCAGCTACCCAGTTCTAAACATGATACGTTAGCCAAATCAGGAAGTGATGGCTTTCAACGTCGTTAGATAACCATTAGTTTTGATGGCTATTTTTTTATAGCAATCGGCTGGGATAAATAACCACTTTTGGTGACTAAATAAAACGCGGCCTATATTCCTTTATCACCAAATTCAGATCGCCTGCTATTTCATCTCTCATTTTCCGTCCTCTATTACGCCCATTCAGACAAAACATCTACATTAGAAAGCCTGCGTGAGATCAAGTTTTATTAAGAAAGTTATGTTAACACAGCCCATTTCTTCGACTCACATTCAACTATATACCCTTTTCAAGTGCATATTCTTAACCAATTCGATGAATTATCGATGTGTTTTTGGTGCATAAAATTCCCAACCAAAATACCGAGCCTATATGGAGTAGTGCTGCGTGAGATTTAAATTGAATGAACATCCATAAAAAAAGCAGTAATAAATATGACACTCACAATATAAACACTGCATAAACATTGTTAAAAAACTATTATTTTCGCCGAATTTCAATATAAATCATTCTGTGATGGACCTCTAAGAACATATACAGACCAAGGGTAATATTAATTGCAGAACAAAGAAGTGAATAAATAAATTCATACTGAATTCCCTACAGAAATAATTATGTATTTATCCAGAACAAGTTGAATTTAATGTCAAAAATATAACGGCATAAATGCATATAAATTAAGAGAGATACTATTATGAGTAAGTTATATGTTGGTTCTGAAATTGGTCAATTACGTCGAGTTCTTGTTCACCGCCCAAGACGCTCACTCACTCACTTAACACCATCCAACTGTCACGACCTTTTGTTTGATGATGTATTGGCCGTAGAGCGTGCGGGGAAAGAGCATGATGCATTCACACAAACGCTACGTGACCAAGGTGTTGAAGTTTTACTGCTGACCGATCTATTAGCCGACACGCTAGCGGTTCCCGTCGCAAAAGAGTGGCTGCTTACTCAACAAGTATCGGATTACCGCCTTGGCAAAACATTTGCGAATGACGTGCGCTGCTACCTCAGCGATCTGCCAAACCTTGAATTGGCAAAAATCCTGACAGGTGGTTTGTCTTACGCTGAAATGCCAATGAAATCCTCTTCAATGATGCAAGGCTTGCATGCACCAACCGATTTCATCATTGAACCACTGCCAAACCATCTCTTTACTCGCGATACGTCTTGCTGGGTATACGGTGGCGTGTCAATCAACCCGATGGCAAAACCTGCACGTCAACGTGAAACCAACCATGTGCGTGCGATTTACCGCTGGCATCCAAGCTTTGCGGGCCAAGACTTCATTAAATACTTCGGTGATGACGAGAGCATTAATTACGATAATTCAACCATTGAAGGTGGCGACGTTCTTGTGATTGGCAAAGGTGCAGTACTGATTGGTATGTCTGAGCGCACCACAGCGCAAGGTGTTGAACACTTAGCTGCGGGCCTATTTAAACATGGCCAAGCGAAGCAAATCATTGCGATGGAACTACCAAAACACCGCTCTTGCATGCACTTAGATACCGTCATGACACACATGCGTGAAGACACCTTTTCTGTTTACCCAGAAGTGGTACGCAAAGATGTGAAATGCTGGAGCCTCACAGGCGATGAGTCTGGTGCCGTAAACGTGAAAGAAGAAGGTTACTTCGTTACCGCCATCGAAAAAGCACTTGGCGTTGACAAGCTCAACCTAATCACAACGGGCGGTGACAACTTCAACGCAGAACGTGAACAGTGGAACGATGCAAACAATGTCCTAACCGTCAAACCTGGCGTAGTGATTGGCTATGAAGGCAACACCTATACCAATGAAAAATACGACAAAGCAGGCATCACTGTTCTGTCTATTCCTGGTGACGAATTGGGCCGTGGCCGTGGCGGTGCACGCTGCATGAGCTGCCCAATTGAGCGTGACGGTATCTAGCCCTTAGGTTAATCAAATGGGTTGAGGCAAATTTCCTCTGCACGCCTCAACCCACCTTAGAAGAGATAGAATTATGAGCAAACAAACTGTTGTTGTTGCATTAGGTGGAAACGCGCTACTTCGTCGTGGTCAGCCATTAGAAGCAGATGTTCAACGTCGCAACATTGAAATTGCAGTCAAAACCATTTCCGAAATAGCCAAACACTATAACGTGGTGCTGGTGCATGGCAATGGCCCTCAAGTTGGCCTACTAGCACTACAAGGTCTCGAATACAAAAAAGTAGCGCCGTACCCACTCGACGTATTGGGCAGTGAAACTCAAGGGATGATTGGCTACATGTTGATGCAAGAGTTCAAAAACATGCTGCCTGAACGCAACATTTCGTGCATGTTGACCCAAATGATGGTCGACCCGAAAGACCCTGCCTTTGCCAACCCAACCAAACCGATTGGCCCAGTTTATCAAGAAGCAGAAGCGCGTGAATTGGCTGAGAAATACCACTGGACAGTCAAGCCCGACGGCCAATACTTCCGCCGTGTGGTTCCGAGCCCTCAACCGATAGGCATCGTCGAACATGATGCGATTTCCCAGCTTATCAGTGCTGGTCATTTAGTGATTTGCACCGGTGGTGGCGGTATTCCAGTCAAACGTGAAAACGGCAAATTAGTCGGTGTAGAAGCAGTGATCGACAAAGACATGTCTGCTGCCTTTCTTGCCAAACAATTGAACGCCGACGCGCTGCTCATTTTGACCGATGCTGACGCCGTTTACCTTGATTGGGGTAAACCAACCCAACATGCGCTGCGCAGCACAACGCCAAGCGAGCTTGCCAACTATCAATTTGATGCTGGTTCTATGGGGCCAAAAATTGAAGCCTCGTGCGAATTCATTCAACAAGGCGGGAAAGTCGTTGGGATCGGCGCGTTAGAAGATGGCCTACGCATCTTAGAAGGCACAGCAGGCACCAATATTACGCGTGACTAACACATTGTTTTTAAAATCTATTTTATAAACCGAATCTGTTTTTAACTTTAAACAAATAGTAACGCTTTCTTCCACCCTCTCATCAGAAGCAAGCGTTGCAAATGAGGAAAAGATCATGGCTTTTAACTTACGCAATCGTAACTTTCTAAAACTTCTTGATTTCACTCCACGCGAAATCCAGCACCTATTGGATCTATCACTTGAGCTGAAAAAAGCCAAATACAACGGTTATGAGCAGCCTCGTCTCAAAGGCAAAAACATTGCACTTATCTTTGAAAAAACCTCAACTCGCACTCGCTGTGCATTCGAAGTAGCAGCGTTTGACCAAGGTGCTCAAGTCTCCTACTTAGGCCCATCAGGTTCACAAATTGGCCACAAAGAATCGATGAAAGATACCGCGCGCGTCTTAGGCCGCATGTATGACGGCATCGAATATCGCGGCTTTGGTCAAGAGATCGTTGAAGAGCTTGGTGCCTACGCTGGCGTACCAGTATGGAACGGCTTAACTGACGAATTCCACCCAACACAAATTTTGGCTGATTTCCTTACCATGATCGAACATGGCCGTGGCAAACGCCTCCATGAAATGAAATTTGCCTACCTCGGTGATGCACGCAACAACATGGGTAACTCCTTGATGGTGGGCGCTGCGAAAATGGGCATGGACATTCGCCTTGTTGCACCAAAAGCGTTCTGGCCAACCGAAGAATTAGTCGCGGAATGTCGCACTATTGCAAAGCAAACAGGCGCGAAAATTACGCTCACAGATGATGTTCAAGAAGGCGTTCAAGGTTGTGATTTCCTTTACACCGATGTTTGGGTATCGATGGGCGAAGCGAAAGAAGCATGGGCAGAGCGCATTGAATTGATGCTACCTTACCAAGTGAATATGGCGATGTTAAAAGCCACTGGTAACCCACATGTGAAATTCATGCACTGCTTGCCTGCTTTCCACGGCGAAGATACCACCGTTGGCAAAGAGCTTGCGAAAAACTACCCAGTGCTTGCCAAAGGCGTTGAAGTGACCGATGAAGTGATTGAATCTGAGCATTCCATCGTGTTCGATGAAGCTGAAAACCGCATGCACACCATCAAGGCCGTGATGGTGGCCACCTTAGGTAACTAACTTAGGGTAGCTAACTTAGGTAACGAATAGTAGATAATGAATGTAGACGATGAATCGTCTACTTCATCTCTTTGATGTTGAATCGATGCGAGCTTGAATAAAGCTCGCATTTTTTTTCAGTCAATAACACTCACAAATCGCGCTTATGCTTTAGCTGTGAACGCGTAGTAAATAACATCGAAATCAAGCTAATTTCGCATAAAAATCCATTTTCTGGATATTTTCCAAAGAGTATTGCCAGCGTGTTTTTTGTCCGTATAATCCTTCGCAATTTGTCTAAACGGAGCAGAAAATGAACCGCAGCACTCCCCATCAACGCCATCCATTACACCCGGCGCCGGTCGAGTTAGCTGTTTTTTTTTTCTGTTCTGAACGTTATTGAAGCCTCCTATTTTAGGGGGCTTTTTTTTAAGCAAAATTTCGCAAAGGCTAGTAGCCAAAGCGAACCATACAGAGGGAAGACACGTTATGGCGCATTCGTTATTTAACAAGCACATCATTTCCATTCCAGAACTGAGCCGCGCGGAACTGGAGCTGATTGTTGAAACTGCAACAAGGCTTAAAGCGGAACCAAACCCTGAACTTCTCAAAAATAAAGTGGTGGCAAGCTGCTTCTTTGAACCTTCTACACGTACCCGTTTGTCGTTTGAAACGGCAGTGCAGCGCCTAGGCGGCACAGTGATTGGTTTTGATAATGGCGGCAATACGTCACTTGCCAAGAAAGGGGAAACCTTAGCTGACTCGGTGCAAGTTATTTCCTCTTATGTCGATGCATTTGTCATGCGCCACCCACAAGAAGGCGCTGCACGTTTAGCCTCTGAGTTTTCCAACGGCGTTCCCGTAGTCAACGGTGGCGATGGTGCTAACCAGCATCCCACTCAAACCTTGCTCGATCTGTTTTCCATTTATGAAACGCAAGGCAGGCTCGATAACCTTAACGTCGCGTTCGTCGGCGACTTAAAATATGGCCGCACCGTCCATTCGCTCACCCAAGCCTTATCGAAATTCAACAATGTACGTTTCTTTTTTATCGCCCCAGAAGTGCTGGCGATGCCAGATTACATTTGCGAAGAGCTCTCAGAGGCTGGCATTGCGTTTAGTTTGCACGCCAGCATTGAAGAGGTCGTGCCTGAACTGGATGTGCTGTACATGACGCGCGTACAAAAAGAGCGCTTTGATGCATCCGAATACGCACATATGAAATCGGCTTACATCTTAACCGCAGAAACATTAAAAGAAGCGCGCCACAATTTAAAAGTGCTGCACCCACTGCCTCGGGTCGATGAAATCACCACCGATGTCGATAAAACACCTTACGCCTACTATTTCCAACAAGCCGAAAACGGCGTTTATGCGCGTGAAGCTTTATTAGCCCTTGTTCTTAACCCAACCTTATAAGTAGGAGATAACATCATGGTAAAAGAGACCCAATTGCAAGTTGAAGCGATTCGTAACGGTAGCGTGATTGACCATATCCCTGCCAACCTTGGGATCAAAATTCTCTCTTTGTTTAAGTTAAATGAAACCAATCAACGTGTGACGATTGGCCTAAACCTACCCTCTTCTGCGTTAGGTAATAAAGATCTGATTAAAATAGAAAACCTTTATCTCACCAAAGAGCAAGCGAACCAATTAGCACTGTATGCCCCGAAAGCCACCGTCAATCAAATTGAAGAGTATAAAGTGGTCAACAAACTGACCCTCACTTTGCCAGAGCGAATTGACAGCGTATTTCGTTGCCCAAACAGCAACTGCATCTCTCATGGCGAGCCTGTCGAGAGCCGCTTTAAAGTGCAGCTCAAACAAGAGAATGTGCATCTCAAATGCCACTATTGTGAGAAAGTATTCTCGCGCGAAATCATGACTGAACGTTGCTAAAACAGCACTAAGCGCGCATCCATCGCGTTTACAGCCCTGCCAGCCTCCAGCGTCCTAACTCGGCGCTGGACCAACTTACGAATCTTGCATATTTCCGTGCATATTATTCCATCAAATCAACATAAAACGCCAAAAATCAATCGGTAATCTAGTTTATTATTTGGTGATCCCCCGCAAAAAGCGACACATTGATTAATGTTAAGCTACAGGCATCAATAATAATCCCCCACCACTTATAGAGGGGAAAAGAGCAATGCTCAACCGTTGCGCCATTGGCGTCAAACATAACGTGAACTCACACTCTATGGCTTTGGGAGTGTGCTGGCATGGTAAGGATCACCGATACCCCAGACGCAGTAGCGTGTATAAAAGGAACCGCCCGTGAACAGAAAAATCCCCCACGGCGCAATGCAAACCGATGACAAAACGTTAGCTTCCGCTTGTAAAAAAATCCTACAACAACAAAGTTTTGCTAACCAAAATGAGCTACGACTCAGGCTAATAGAGCTCGGCTACGAAGGCATTAGCCAATCCACTGTGTCACGCTTGCTTTCCCAACTTGGTGTGGTGAAAGTGCAAAATGCGTGCGGCAAAAAAGTGTACTGCATTACGGTCGAAACCGCGCCAGTGCGTGTTGAGTCATCTATCGCCTCACAAATTGAGTTTATCACTCACAATCAATCCACTGTGGTGGTAAAAACTCATCCTGGAAGTGCTCAATTGGTCGCGCGATTGGTTGATATTGATCCCCACACTGAGATTTTAGGAACGGTCGGTGGTAATGACACTGTGCTTATTATTCCCAAAGACATCAATAATATTGAAGCGTGTGAAGCGGTGGTGAAAACTCGCCTAGGTGTCGCTTAACCCCCATCGCCCAGCCAAGTGAGGTCCACAACCTCACTTGGCTTTTCTCGCTTCACTGCCTCATCAGCGACGATTTTTCCATCACTGTGAAACTTATTGCGCCGAAAAGCGGTCTGATTGGGTTAAGATGACACTCACCTAATGAAGACTCGATTTTTGTATGCGCCTACTCTTTTCCTTTGTACTGCTAGCTCTGCTGACACTTTCCCAACCTGCGTTGGCGGTCTTCGGCAATGACAATCCATTCAATAGTGGTAACAACCTCGGTTTGGCCTCAGCCGACAATCAATTTGTCCCAGTTGACCAAGCGTTTCCTTTTCATGCCGAGCAGCAAGGTAAGCAGGTCTTCTTAGATTGGCAGGTCAAGCAGGGCTATTACCTCTACCAAGATCGGATCAGTATCAGCGCCGAAAATGCACAGCTTGGTGAAATCGAGATGCTCGATGGTCAGCCATATCACGATGAATTTTTTGGTGATGTGAAGATTTATACTGAGCCACTGTTTGTCGACGTACCGCTCCTCAGTGCAGCAGCGAACGCCAAATTAATTATCCAGTACCAAGGGTGTGCAAAAGCGGGCTTTTGCTATCCACCAGAAACGCGAATTATCGACCTTCAAGCTGTGGCAAGCGATACTCGCTCTGACAACAACACGGCGGCCAATGTAGCGAAAAGCGAAACAGATTCGCCAAAAGCGCCCGTGGCTGAACAAGACGGGCTAGCAAGCCGCCTCGCCGATTCTTGGTGGACACCGCTGCTCTTTTTAGCACTTGGCGTTGGCCTAGCCTTTACCCCTTGTGTACTCCCTATGTACCCGATCCTCACCAGTATCGTGCTTGGCCGTGGCCAACTTTCACCACGGCGCGCGTTGATTTTATCGTTTATTTACGTGCAAGGTATGGCGCTCACTTATACCGTACTTGGCCTAGTCGTCGCTTCGGCTGGGTTACAATTTCAAGCCGCGATGCAGCACCCTTATGTACTGATTGGCCTCAGTACCCTATTTGTGCTACTCGCCCTGTCGATGTTTGGCGTTTATACCTTGCAACTGCCAAGCAAAGTGCAGACGTGGCTAAACAGCCTGAGTAATAAGCAGCAAGGCGGGAACAGTCTTGGCGTGTTTGCCATGGGCGCGATTTCCGGTTTGGTTTGCTCACCGTGCACCACCGCGCCTCTTTCTGGCGCGCTGCT
The DNA here is from genome assembly GCF_963888495.1 of Vibrio sp. 2-2(8). Classification (NCBI taxonomy): domain Bacteria; kingdom Pseudomonadati; phylum Pseudomonadota; class Gammaproteobacteria; order Vibrionales; family Vibrionaceae; genus Vibrio; species Vibrio sp. 2-2(8). The sequence continues at coordinate 206,283 of NZ_CAWPJM010000052.1, forward strand.
GTATGTCGCGCAAAGTGGCGACCTATTCACAGGGGCGATTGCACTGTATGCCTTAGCTATGGGCATGGGGATTCCGCTGATTTTGGTCGCCGTATTTGGTAACAAACTACTCCCCAAAGCCGGTGGCTGGATGGAGAGAGTCAAAACACTATTTGGCTTTATTTTACTGGCTGCGCCGATCTTCTTACTTGAACGCTTATTGCCACCAGTGTGGTCGACAGCGCTCTGGTCTGCGCTTGGGATCGTCGCGTTTGGTTGGCTCTATCATTGTAAAAACAGCTTGCCGTTTGGTGGCTGGAAACAGAGCATGGTTGGCATTATTGCGGTATTGGGTCTGTTTGCTTCAGCGCAACCTGCACTGGATGTGTGGTTTAAGCCAGAACAAACCAACCTAGCAAGCCGTAGCCATGTCGAGTTCATTCGGGTGAATAATATTGCTGAGCTCAACTTGCAGTTGAGCCAAGCCAAATTAGCAGGTAAACCCGTCATGCTCGATTTCTACGCCGACTGGTGCGTGGCGTGTAAAGAGTTTGAAAAGTACACTTTCCATCAGCAAGAGGTCGCGCAGAAACTGCAAAACTTTGTGCTATTGCAAGCGGACGTCACCAAAAATCAGCCACAAGATATTGAGCTGCTCAAGGCGATGAACGTGCTAGGGTTACCGACGATTGATTTTTGGAATGCGCAAGGTGAACGCGTTTCAAACGCACGTATCAGCGGTTTTATGCCAGCCGATCGCTTTTTAGCACACCTCATCGCCCACCAGCTTTAAGGTACCCGTTATTGCCGCCTGTTTGAGCAAGCCATTGCAACAGTCGGCAATAATGGCGCGTGAACACCATCACTTCTTCTCGAACCGCCTGACATACACCACTCTCAGATCAGGCTCAGTCACTACTCAGTATCAGACAAAAAGTGGATACAGTTCAGACTTTTAGCGTATAAAGATTGTTCAGTGAGAAATCGCGGTCAATAATCGATTTAACGACATTGCTAAAAGTGTAAAACGTCATGGATTCGACCTACACCATCATCATTGCTGACGACCACCCTCTGTTTCGCAATGCGCTATTTCAATCGGTGCATATGGCGATAAGCGGTGCCAATTTATTGGAAGCGGATTCGCTAGATGCCCTGTTAGCCTTATTAACCAAACAGAGCGATGTGGATTTGCTGCTGTTGGATCTCAAAATGCCAGGCGCAAATGGGATGTCAGGGCTGATTCACTTGCGAGCCGAATACCCTGATTTACCGATTGTGGTGATTTCAGCCAGTGAAGAACCTTCAGTGGTGGCGCAAGTAAAAAGCCACGGTGCCTTTGGTTTTATTCCTAAATCGAGTGACATGCGCGCGCTGATCTCGGCGCTCAATCAAGTCCTAGCCGGTGACCCATTTTTCCCTGAAGGGCTAATTGCCAATCACGCCGCATGTAATGATTTAACCAAGAAAATTGCCGCCTTAACCCCACAACAATACAAAGTATTAGGCATGCTCTCTGATGGGCTACTCAACAAACAAATCGCCTATGAGCTTAATGTTTCTGAGGCGACCATCAAAGCGCACATGACGGCTATTTTCCGTAAACTTGGGGTTAAAAACCGTACCCAAGCAGTAATTTTACTCAATGAGTTGGGCGAGTAGTCGGCTACTCGCTCGCTTCATCTAACGTCTCTTCTAAAGGTAATCGCAAACCGACTTTGGTTGCTTGCCAATCGGCCACGTCCGCCACGACCAGATACAGACCTTGCCATTCAAAATGGTCACCCAGTACTTGTGTGGCTCCGAGCTCTTGGATCAGCAAATCGTTGAGCGTCATCTCTTGATTGAGGTGTTCAATCGTCAAACCATAATAAGCAGCAACGTCAACGAGTTTTGCATCCACATCCAAAAAGAAGTCACCAAAGAAGCGCTCTAACGAGGCTTTTTCTGGCGCTTCACTAAATAGGTTGCTCAGTGATTCGAGATCTTTCTCCTGTGCTAACACGCACAAGACATCGCCCTCTTGCAACTTGGTGCTGCCCGATGGGTGAAGCAGTTGCTCGTCACGAAACACAGCGGTAATACGTGTTCCTTCAGGCATTGAGAGATTGCGTAATGGCTCACCAATACACCATTTATCTTGTTTGAGTTTATAGACCAACATTTCCCATTCGCTGCACGGGTATATCTCAACACCGGTACGTGAAATTGGCTCAGGTTTGGGCGGTAGTTCAACGCGAGCCAAAGCGGCCGCTTTCATTAAGGTTCCCCCTTGTACCACTAGCGACACCATCACCACGAAGAAGGCTAAGTTGAAATAGAGCTGCGCATTCGGCAAACCGGCCATCATTGGGAAAACCGCTAAAATAATGGGTACAGCGCCGCGCAGTCCAACCCAAGAGATAAACCACTTTTCACGCGCAGTAAATGCTTTGAATGGCAATAAACCAATCCATACAGAAATGGGGCGCGCAAACAAAATCATACCAAAAGCGAGCGCAAAGCCCGGCACCGCAATGGTCAGCAATTCAGAAGGTGTGACCAATAACCCAAGCACCAAGAACATACCAATTTGGCTAAGCCACGTCATCCCATCCAGTACGTTCAGAATGGAATAGCGGCAACGAGTCGGTTTATTGCCCAGCAATAAACCCGTCAAGTAGATGGATAGAATACCACTGCCGCCGAGTGAATTGGACAGCGCAAAGATAATCAAACCGCCACTGATGGCCAAAATGGAGTAGAGCCCTTCTGGAAGTTGATTGCTATTAATCAGCTTCCAGAGCAGCCAACCTCCGGCTAATCCAAATAAAGCCCCGAGGCCAAATTGCTGGATAAAACTCAGCAGCAAGAATCCTGCGCTGAGATCATCGCCTTGGCTACCCAGTACCGCAATTAATGTCACGGTTAAAAACACCGCCATTGGATCGTTAGTGCCCGATTCAATCTCTAACGTTGAACCGACGCGCTCATTCAAGCTTCTCCCTTTAAGCAGGGAAAAAACCGCCGCCGCATCGGTTGAGCCAACAATCGCTCCCACCAAAATACCTTGCAGCAATTCCAAATTAAACAGCCACGCCGCCATCAAGCCGGTGAGAATGGTGGTGATCGCCACCCCAAACGTCGCTAACGAGACTGACGGCCAAAAGGCAATCCGAAAACTGGCAACACGGGTACGCATGCCGCCATCCAATAAGATGATGGCAAGCGCTAAGTTACTGACTAAATAAGCAATCGGATAATTATCAAATAAGATGCCACCGGGGCCATCCTCCCCAGCCAACATACCCACCAATAAAAAAACGAGCAGAATAGGAATTCCTAACTTAGAAGAGACTGGACTTAACAACACACTTAATGCAATCAGCAAAGCACCTACGAGAAAAAAACCATTGATAGCGATTGCATCCATATTCCTTCCTTATTGATTTAATTATTATTGATTGAATAACCAACATAAATTCGCGTTCCATTGTGCCTTAGTTTAATCCGTTTTTAAGACAACTTTATGTAAACATTGATCGTTTTTATCGCGGCATGAATAACCAACCACATAAAAAATCGTTAACTCGCCATGAGCGATTTTCCAATCAAGAGCTTATGATCTTATACTTTTGGCTAATTTAACATTTACTCAACATAAGAAAGACCTTCTAAATTGAGGAATTTCATTTAGTTACAATGAATTGAAAAAAACAACCTCCCGACTAAAGTTGCACAGACCCACCACCCTTTCACTGCTATCTTAATTTCGTAACATTAAATTAACACTACGATATGCAAACCGAAGGAGAAGGTCATGGCGTTCCAATCAACCGAACATGCTCAAGCCTACTGGAAGGAAAACTTGGGAATTATGGGCTCACTGCTGGCAGTGTGGTTCTTGGTATCATATGGTGCAGGCGTTCTTTTCGTCGACGCACTTAATACGATTCATTTAGGCGGGTTCAAACTAGGGTTCTGGTTCGCACAACAAGGGTCCATCTATACCTTTGTCGCCTTGATCTTTATTTACGTTGTGCGCATGAATGCGCTCGACAAGAAATACAACGTGCAGGAAGATTAAGAGGTTTACGAAATGGATATTCAAACTTGGACGTTTATTCTGGTCGGTATTACGTTTGCACTCTATATCGGCATTGCCATTTGGGCCCGTGCAGGATCGACCAGTGAATTCTATGTTGCTGGCGGTGGTGTTCACCCTGTTGCCAACGGCATGGCAACCGCAGCGGACTGGATGTCAGCCGCTTCATTTATCTCAATGGCGGGTATCATCTCGTTCATTGGCTATGATGGTACCGTGTACTTGATGGGCTGGACAGGCGGCTATGTGTTATTGGCACTTTGCCTTGCACCTTATTTGCGTAAATTTGGCCAGTTCACCGTGCCAGATTTTATCGGTGAGCGATACTACTCAAAAACCGCGCGCATGGTGGCGGTATTTTGCGCCATCTTTATCTCGTTTACTTATGTTGCGGGGCAAATGCGCGGCGTCGGCGTGGTATTCTCTCGTTTCCTCGAAGTGGATATTAACGTTGGTATCGTCATCGGTATGGGGATCGTGTTTTTCTATGCGGTACTCGGTGGCATGAAAGGCATCACTTATACGCAAGTTGCACAGTTCTGCGTGCTCATTTTCGCCTTCCTTGTTCCCGCCATTTTCACCTCGATCATGATGACAGGTAACCCTCTGCCACAAATTGGTATGGGCTCAACCATTACCGGTACCGATGTTTACCTACTCGATAAACTCGATGGCTTAACTCAAGAGCTCGGCTTCACCGCTTATACCGAAGGCAACAAGAGCACGGTTGACGTGTTCTTTATCTGCGCAGCCTTGATGGTGGGTACTGCTGGTCTTCCTCACGTCATTATTCGCTTCTTCACTGTGCCTAAAGTGCGTGATGCGCGTATCTCAGCAGGTTGGGCATTGCTGTTCATCTCTTTGCTATATACCACAGCGCCAGGTGTTGCTGCTTTTGCCCGCGTGAACATGATTGAGACCATTAATGGCCCAGACATGCAAGGCGTACCCGCAACAGACGCGCCTACTTGGTTTAAGAACTGGGAGAATACTGGCCTTGTAAGCTGGAAAGATAAGAACAACGACGGTCGTATGTTCTACTCTGGCGATGAGCGCAACGAGATGAACATTAACCGTGACATCATCGTATTGGCGTCTCCTGAACTGGCAAAACTGCCAAACTGGGTGGTTGGCTTGCTCGCAGCTGGGGGTTTAGCTGCTGCGCTTTCGACAGCTGCAGGTCTTTTATTGGTTATCTCGACGTCAATTTCTCACGACTTATTGAAGAAAGGCTTCAAACCAAACATGACCGATAAACAAGAGCTGTTAGCCGCACGCTTAGCCGCCATCATTGCGATTGTGGGTGCTGGTTACCTAGGCATTAACCCACCGGGTTTTGTGGCTCAGGTGGTAGCGTTTGCCTTCGGCTTGGCAGCCGCCTCCTTCTTCCCGGCCATTATTTTGGGCATCTTCTACAAGAAGATGAATAAAGAAGGCGCGATCGCGGGCATGGTCGCAGGGATTATCTTTACTGCAACCTACATCATCTACTTCAAATTCATTAACCCGGCAGCCAGCACGCCAGATAACTGGTTGTTTGGTATCAGCCCTGAAGGCATTGGTACGTTAGGTATGTGTTTGAACTTCGTGGTATCGATTGTGGTGAATAAATTTACCGCAGAAGTTCCAACCGAAGTGCAAGAAATGGTGGAATCAATCCGCTTCCCGAAAGGCGCGGGGCAAGCTCACGACCATTAATCTTCACCTGCGAGCGTCATGCTCGATGTTCGCTCCGCAGTGAAGTGTGATGCCCATAAAGCCGATGCCCACGCATCGGCTTTATGCTGCATGCTTAATTGACTCGATTCAACAGCGCGCGCAGTTTGAGTGGTTTTATTGGTTTGGGAATAAAGCTAAAGCCATTGGATTTAATCGCATCCATCATCTCTTCAGTGCGATCAGCGCTGATGATGACCCCTTCAAAGCTATCTCCAAGCCGCAAGCGACACTGCTGCAACACTTCTAAACCAGTGCGACCATTATCTAAGCGGTAATCCGACAAAATAACATCAGGCAACCAATTGTTTTCTAATGCTTTCAGGCTTTGCAGCAAGTCCGTTGCTACTTTGACATCACACCCCCACCTTGCGAGCAGATCGTTCATGCCGACTAAAATATCAGCTTCGTTGTCCACACACAGTACGCGCAGATGATTGAGATCAGATGGCATACCTTGTTCTATCGCCAGTGTCGGAGCCTGTTTGACAGCTTCAGCGCGCGTCAAAGAGAGCGAAAACACGCTGCCTTTTCCATGCCAAGAGCGCATCGAAATTTCATGACCCAGCACATATGCAATGCCTTTTGAAATCGCTAAACCGAGCCCCAAACCTTGGTCAGAACGGACTTGGCTACCACGGTTAAACTCTTCGAAGATTTCTTGCTGCTTATCTTGCTCGATACCAATGCCGTTATCCCAAACATCAATCCTGACCTGATCTCGCACTCGGCGTACACCCAGCACCACTTTACCTTTAGGGTTATAGCGAAACGCGTTAGTGAGAAAGTTTTGTACCACGCGACGTAATAATTTAGGATCAGACATCACATAGAGCGAGGATGGGATCACTTTAAAATCAATCCCTTGCTGCTTAGCTAAAGCGCTAAATTCAGCGTTAAGATTCGAAAATACATCATTAATAGCAAAGCTATGAGAATGCACATCGAGCTTGCCGGACTCTAAACGTGAAATATCCAGCAAATCACCAATCAGATCTTCAGCCGCGCCCAGAGCACTCTCTATATAACCCGCCAACGTTTTCACTTCCGTCTCTTTAGCCACTTCCGAGAGCGAGGAAGCGAACAGGCGCGCAGCGTTCAACGGCTGCATTAAATCGTGGCTGACGGCGGCCAAAAAGCGCGATTTTGATTGCGATTCTTGGTCTGATTTTTGAGTTGCCGCCACCAAGCGTTTGTTGAGGGTTTCAAGCTCTAGGGTGCGTTGGTGCACGCGCTCTTCCAAGGTTTCATTGGCCTCTTTTAATGCCTGCTCCGCTTCGCGAAAAACGGTGATGTCGCTAAAGCTCATCACAAACCCGCCGCCCGGCATCGGGTTGCCTTGCACTTCAATAACTCGTCCATCTGGGCGAATACGCGCCGAGGTGTGTCTGGTTCCTTGCTCAAGGTGATACACCCGCCGCCGCACGTGATCCTCAGGGTCACCAGGGCCGCATAATCCGTGTTGCGCGTTGTGCCGTATCACATCCGCAATCGGCCGCCCCACTTGAATCAGCCCAGCGGGAAACTCAAACAGTTCGAGATAGCGTTGATTCCACGCCACCAGCCGTAGCTTTTTATCGACCACGGTAATTCCTTGACCAATATGCTCAATGGCCCCTTGCAATAAGCCGCGACTAAAGTCGTACAGTTCGGATGCTTCATCAACAATGGTCGCCACTTCCTCAAGCTGCATGTTGCGTCCTTGCAGCGCAGAAGTGAGCACCAATTTGGCCGAAGAAGCACCAAACACCCCCGCCAGCACTCTTTCTGTATGACGGATTAAGGTAGATGGCGCTTGTTGGTTAGGTAGTAACGTCTCTCTCTGCTGGCTCCAATATTGGCGAAAAGCAGTGCGAACGCGAGTGCGCCCCACAAAACGAGCGGCCAACATTTCAAGCTCAGCCACTGTCACGCGGCTTTGATACAAGCTGAGATTCTCACTCTCAGGCAGCGGCGTACCGACAAAAGAGGCCGATTGTAAACGCTCACTCAAACTCGGACGAGTCACCATAGAGACAACAACGTAGCAGAATGTGTTAAGCGCAACACTGAGCATCATGCCCCAATCTGAGTTTTTCAGCCCCATCTGCACCAACCAATCCGGCGGGGTGATCATCCATAACAGAACGTTAGTTTGTGCATCGCCCGCCAGCATGTCGGTTTGGCTCATTAAGGTTACGAGCCACACAGTAAAACCGACCGCCAATCCAACATAAACGCCTTTGCGGTTGCCTTCACGCCAGTACATGCCACCAATCAATGAAGGGGCAAATTGGGTAATCGCCGCAAATGAGAGAAAACCGATCGCCGATAAAGAACCAATCGCATCCAACGCCTGATAAAAACCCCAAGCGCCAAGCAGCAGCAATAGAATCAACCCGCGACGGATGTTGAGCAACAACCCAGATAAATGACGGTAGTTGCGCTGAGTTAAGCGCATGCGGCGCAACAGAAGCGGCATCACCAAATCATTAGAAACCATGATCGCCAATGCAATGGTCGAGACAATCACCATGCCGCTGGCCGCTGATGTGCCACCTAAAAACGCCAGTAACGCTATCTGCTCGGCGCCCACCGACATAGGCACGCTGAGTACATAAGTATCGGCAGGGCTGCCGCTTAGCAAACTTTGCCCAACCCATGCAATAGGTAGAACAAATAACCCCATCAAAGTCAGGTAAAGAGGAAATAACCAGCGCGCCGTGTGTAGATCTTGCGCGCGTTCATTTTCTACCACCATGGTATGAAACTGACGCGGTAAGCAGATGATCGCCATCATGGTTAATACGGTGTGGATCAACAGCGTTGGCCAGTTGGGCGCTTGATACGTCTGCTGGGCAATCGCACTTAGATCAACCGTTTCACGGCTTGAAGCCAGATAAATGATGAAACCGCCCACGGTTAAAAAAGCGACCAATTTAACAATCGATTCAAACGCAATCGCCATCATCATGCCGCGGTGGTGCTCGGTGTTATCAATATGCCGTGTACCAAACAGCATAGTAAATAGCGCTAAAGCCGCGACCACAAACCACGAGACGTGATAATTCTGATAACCAAATTGCGTAGCGAGGTTGGGGGCGACAATCTCAAGCCCCATAGTGATGCCGCGCAGTTGCAAGGCGATGTAAGGTAAAATGCCCACCACGGCAATCAAAGTTACGGTTACCGCTAATCCTTGCGATTTTCCGTAGCGAGCAGCAATAAAATCGGCGATGGAGGTAATATGTTCGCGCTTCGCAATCAAAATCAGCCGCGCCAACATACGCCAGCCAAGGGTAAACACTAAAATAGGCGCAATGTAGATAGGCAGAAATGACCAAGGGTTGCTAGCCGCTTGACCCACAGTGCCGTAAAAAGTCCAAGAGGTGCAATAGACCGCGATCGATAAGCTGTAGATCCACGGTCGCCATTTCGCCAGCCATTGGCTTTGCCTATCACCATACCAAGCGACGAGAAACAGCACGCCTAAGTAAGCGAGCGAAACGGGAACGACGATCCATCCTTGCATTTGATATCCTTATCGGTTCAAAAAAGCCTCTTCAAAGAAGAGGCTTCATTTAACTAAGGATAATTTTTAATCTCAATCAGTTAAGGTTAATTCTGTGCTTCAGGCGCCGCTTTCATTACCTCAGTACCTGACTCATTGGATGATGTGGGTTCGACTTTAATCAACAGCGCCAAAATGCCCATTGCCGCCATCGCCCAAAATACATTAGCGCCCCAGCGTTCATAACCCCAGCCACTCAAGGTGGTCATCAAAGCAATAAATGCCCCAAGTGGAATGGCGTTATACAGCGCTTGCATAGCCACCATTTTGCTTTGCGGTGCGTGCTGAATGTATTGAATCGCCGCTATATGCGCCATCGCAAACGTCACCCCATGCAGCAGTTGAATCGTCCCCAACGCAAGCAGCGCGGTGGTCGATGCCATAAGCCCCCAGCGCACCACAACCCCGATCGACGCGGCAACAAATAATGTGCGTAGTGACCACCCTGAAAAAAGGCGTTTGCTGAGCGCAAATACCGCCACTTCAGCGGCAACCCCAAGGCTCCATAAATAGCCAATCAGCTCTTCCGAATGCCCCGCCGCTTTCCAGTGAATCGAACTGAAACTGTAATACGCCGCGTGACTGCCCTGTATTAGCGCCGCTAAAATCAAGAATTTTATCACTGGCCACTCACGCAATAACTGCGTCAGTTTCGGCCGGACGGCATGTGCATCACCAACCGTCACGGGCATTGGGTTGGGATTGCGCAAGCTAATCAGTAGCGAAACAAATACCCCAGCCAAGGCGGTGTAGAGGATCATGTCAGAGCCATAACGTGCCACAAGTACGCCAACCACGGTAGAACCAGCGATAAAAGCCACCGACCCCCATAAGCGGGTGCGACCATAATCGAGCATTTTTAAGCGTGCATAATAGTTAGCCATCGCATCGGATAGCGGCACCACGGGGCCACAGCAAAGGTTAAACAACACAGTAGCTAACGCCATCAGCCAGAAACTGCCGCCCGTAAAGAAGTGAAAACCAATAAATAAAAACGCCGCCAAACTTAACCAACGCAGTGCTGGTAGAAGAAGCTCGGCCTTATGGATACGCGGCGTAATCACCAAATTAGCGACGCAACGCGTGGCAAAGCCCATACCGATTAATACGCCAATATCGGTTGCAGACACACCTTGGGTTTCAAACCACAGCGCCCAAAATGGCAAGTAAACGCCATACGCAAAGAAGAAACCAATAAAGTACTGCGATATCCAACCATATGGAGAGGGGTTAAGCATGATTCATCCTGAACAAAACGAGGGAGAGAAAACCGCCGTATTATGCAGGCAGTTTAAGATTCTAAAAAGGGAAGTTTACTGATAAATCTGTTTCCTTATTCACAACCTTGCGGGTCATATCACTCATTAGACCAAAGTCGTCTGGAGGTAGTGGCGATTTTTGTCACACTTAGATAGGAATTTCTTCTGAGTGACGATCGTTATGCCTGACAAATTCAACATGCAGTCACCGCCCTTTGACCGCTTAACATTGCCGCAGCAACAGCGACTTCGCTCATCCTTGGATGTGGCGTATTTTCGTAGCAACGATCTGCTGCAGGCCAGTGACAGAGCCAGCTTGTATCTGCACGTACTGATCAAAGGCGCGGTCGAAGAACGCTCGCCAGATGGCAAAGAGATTTTTGCTCACTACGCCAACGATGACATGTTTGATGTACGCGCACTGTTTGAAGAAAAAGCCAAGCATCAGTACGTGGCGCTGGAAGATACCTTAAGCTATCTGCTGCCGAAAGCCGTCTTTCTCGAACTGTATAACGACAACGGCCAGTTCGCCGCCTACTTCGACAATAACCTTGCCAAACGCCAAGCTCTGCTTGATGTGGCACATCAGCAGAAGAATTTAGCCGAATTTATTTTAACTAAGGTTGATGACTCGATTTACCATCCACCGATGATTTTAAACCCAGATCAACCGCTCAACCAAGTGACCCAGCAATTACGCGATAACGGAGTTGATGCGGCCTTAGTTCGTCTTGCCGAGCATGATCAACGCTTAATCGAAAACCCCAGTGCGCACCCCTATGCTATCGTCACGCGCACCAATATGCTGCATTCCGTCATGCTCGATAACCACCCGCTCGATACCCCTGTTGGGGTAATTGCTACCTTTCCTGTGCTGCACATCAACGATGGCGACTTTCTGTTTAATGCGATGATCGCCATGACGCGCAACCGCATAAAACGAGTGATGGTGTGTGATGGTCATCAAGCCGTTGGCATGCTGGACATGACACAAATTCTCAGTGCTTTCTCCACTCATTCTCACGTGCTGACATTAAGTATTGCTCGCGCCAACTGCGTGGAAGAGTTAGCTCTCGCCTCCAACAAACAGCGGCAACTGGTTGAAAGCCTAATCAACAATGGCATTCGCACTCGTTTTATTATGGAGCTGATTTCAGCAGTCAATGAACAGATCATCGAAAAAGCCTTTCATTTGGTTGTGCCACCCGCGCTGCATGATCACTGCTGCTTGATCGTACTCGGCTCCGAAGGCCGTGGGGAGCAGATCCTCAAAACCGACCAAGATAACGCGCTGATCATCAAAGATGGCTTGCAGTGGCATCAAATGGGTGTGGTCATGGACACGCTCACCCACACCTTACAGCAGCTCGGCTATCCGCTTTGTCCGGGCAATGTGATGGTCAATAATCCGAAATGGGTTAAAAGCCAAACTGAGTGGAAAACCACGCTTAGCCAATGGGTGAAAGCGGCCAAACCCGAGCAAGTGATGGATATTGCGATCATGGCCGACGCACACGCAGTTGCGGGCAACAAACACTTATTGGCCCCTATTAAACAGCACTTGAGCCATTTAATGGCCGACCAAGAATTGATTTTGATGGAGTTTACTCGCCCCGCGCTGAGCTTTTCTGTGCCACTCACGCTGTTTGGCACCGTAAAACACTCCAAATCTGGCTTAGATATTAAACAAGGTGGCATTTTCCCGATTGTGCATGGCATTCGCGCCCTAAGCCTTGAACATCAAGTTCAACAAAACAACACCTTTGAACGCATCGAGGCGCTAGTAGAGCAACGGGTTTTGGAAAAAGAAACCGCCGATAATCTCAGTGAAGCGCTCAAACAGTTCTTTAAATTGCGCTTAGCTCAGCAACTGAGCAATCAACACAGCACCAATAAACTCGATTTAAAACAGCTCGACCGAACCGAGCGTGACCTGCTCAGGCACAGTTTACACGTGGTGAAAAAATTCAAGCAGTGGCTTGGCTATCACTATCAAATTCGCGAATAGTGGAGGCGAACAATTGAATTGGTTTACACGCCATTATTGGTTTCACAAGCTGAAAGACTCGCCTTATCAGCCGTTGTTTGCGACGCCGATGCAAGGGGAATATGTGTCGCTCGATTGCGAAACCACCAGCCTTGACCCGAATCGCGCCGAGTTAGTGACGATTGCCGCCACCAAAATCATCGACAACCGCATTTTAACCAGCCAGCCATTTGAAGTGCGTTTGAGCGCGCCACAATCGCTCGACTCGGGTTCAGTCAAAATCCACAAAATTCGCCATCAAGATCTGGTCGATGGCATCGACGAGCAAGAGGCCATCACTCACCTATTAGACTTTATCGGCAACCGACCTTTAGTGGGCTATCACATTCGTTATGACAAAAAAATCCTCGACCTCGCTTGTCGGCGACATTTAGGCTTTCCACTGCCCAATGCTCTCATCGAAGTAAGTCAGATCTATCATGATCAGTTAGAGAGAATGCTGCCGAACGCGTACATCGACCTCAGCTTAGAGGCGATTTGTCGCCATCTTGACTTGCCGATGCAGGATAAACACGACGCGCTGCAAGATGCCATCGCCGCGGCATTAGTGTTTGTGCGCTTGACCAAAGGTGATCTGCCTCCCTTTGTTGCACCTTACTCGCGCTAGCACTTACCCCACACTCATCCTAAAGTCTAATTGTAGAAAATCGCACTCTGACTGACAGTTACCCACATACAGATTTTCCTTTCAGCGCAATTTGATCGCCAATCAACAGGGAAATTGTTCGAATTCACAAGGAGAAAAGCAATGAGTGAAGCCCACGTTTATCCGGTAAAAGAGAACATCAAAGCCAAAACACATGCGGATAATGACACTTACCTAGCGATGTACCAACAATCAGTGACCGACCCAGAAGGCTTCTGGAGTGAACACGGCAAGATTGTGGATTGGATTAAGCCTTTCACTCAAGTGAAACAAACCTCGTTTGATACTGGCCATGTAGATATTCGCTGGTTTGAAGATGGCACATTAAACGTCTCTGCTAACTGCATCGATCGCCACCTTGCCACTCGTGGTGATGAAGTGGCGATTATCTGGGAAGGTGACGATCCGGCTGACGATAAAACCCTCACCTTTAAAGAACTCCATCAACAAGTGTGTCGCTTTTCTAATGTGTTAAAAGATCAAGGAGTACGCAAAGGAGATGTGGTCTGTCTTTACATGCCTATGGTGCCAGAAGCAGCCGTTGCGATGCTCGCTTGTACTCGAATAGGCGCAGTGCATACTGTGGTGTTTGGTGGCTTTTCACCGGAAGCCCTTTCCGGTCGCATCATTGATTCTGATTCCAAAATAGTCATCACTGCCGACGAAGGTGTACGTGGCGGTCGCGCTGTGCCCTTGAAGAAAAACGTCGATGAAGCCTTGACCCACCCTGAAGTGAAAAACATCAGCAAAGTGATCGTCTTTAAACGCACTGGTGGCCAAATTGACTGGCACGAACATCGTGATGTGTGGTGGCATGAAGCAACCGCAAAAGCTTCCGACCACTGCCCAGCCGAAGCCATGAAAGCCGAAGATCCCCTCTTCATTCTCTATACCTCTGGTTCAACGGGTAAACCCAAAGGTGTGCTGCACACAACCGGTGGCTACCTTGTTTACGCGGCGATGACCTTCAAATATGTGTTTGACTATCAGCCAGGCGAAGTGTTTTGGTGTACCGCCGATGTGGGCTGGATCACTGGCCACACCTACTTGGTTTACGGTCCTTTGGCCAATGGTGCAAAAACCGTTCTGTTTGAAGGGGTTCCCAACTACCCAGACACCAACCGCATGAGTCAAGTGGTGGATAAACACCAAGTCAACATTCTTTACACTGCGCCGACCGCTATTCGCGCCTTGATGGCGAAAGGCAATGAAGCCGTCAAAGAGACGTCACGCACCAGTTTGCGCATTATGGGTTCGGTGGGAGAACCGATTAACCCAGAAGCGTGGGAGTGGTACTACAAAACCATCGGTAACGAAAAATCACCGATTGTCGATACATGGTGGCAAACCGAAACGGGTGGCATTTTAATTACTCCACTGCCGGGCGCGACAGCACTTAAACCGGGTTCGGCCACACGACCATTTTTTGGCGTGCAACCAGCCTTGGTCGATAACATGGGCAACATCATTGAAGGAGCTGCCGAAGGTAACTTGGTTATTTTAGATTCATGGCCGGGCCAAATGCGCACCGTTTATGGCGATCATGACCGTTTTGAACAAACCTACTTCTCAACCTTCAAAGGTATGTATTTCACCAGTGATGGTGCACGCCGCGATGAGGATGGCTACTACTGGATAACGGGCCGTGTGGATGACGTGTTAAACGTTTCTGGCCACCGCATGGGCACCGCGGAAATTGAATCCGCTTTGGTTGCTTTTGATAAAATTGCAGAAGCGGCAATTGTCGGCGTGCCACACGATATTAAAGGCCAAGCCATTTATGCTTACATCACCTTAAATGATGGCGTCTACCCCAGTGCCGAGTTACACAAAGAGGTCAAAGATTGGGTACGGAAAGAGATTGGCCCAATTGCAACGCCCGATGTACTGCACTGGACCGATTCACTGCCCAAAACCCGTTCTGGCAAAATCATGCGTCGTATTTTGCGTAAAATCGCCACCGGCGACACCAGCAATTTGGGCGATACCTCAACACTGGCCGATCCTAGCGTAGTGGATAAATTGATCGCCGAAAAAGCAGAATTGTCTTAACGCTAACGATTCTACCTGCCGCGAGGCATTGAGATGATTAAGCCGTCACACTTGTGGCGGCTTTTTCTTTCCCTCTCAGTTCTTCTCATTCTGTTAACTCGGTTGCAGAATTAAATGAGTAAACTATCTGATAAGACCAGTAAATTGCTGCCATTTGCGCTGAATTAGCTATAATCTTGGGCAATTTCTTAAATTCAGGGAATTTTTGACGAAAAATTCACTCTGACCTAAGAATAATATGGGAATATTAATATTCGTTTCACGATATAGGGAGATGTCGACACAATGACTGCCAAATCTCGCATTCTGGTCTTAAATGGGCCAAATCTTAACCTGTTAGGGCTACGTGAACCTGCACATTATGGTTCTGACACCTTAGCGCACATTGTCGAGACATTACGCGAACAAGCGCAAAAAGCAGATATTGAGTTAGAACATCTTCAATCGAACCGCGAATATGAGCTGATCGAAGCCATCCATGCCGCTTACGGCAAGGTCGACTTCATCATCATTAATCCCGCCGCATTGACGCACACCAGTGTGGCACTGCGCGATGCGTTATTGGGTGTCGCCATCCCATTTATTGAAGTGCATCTATCCAACGTTCACGCACGTGAACCTTTTCGCCACCACTCCTATCTGTCGGATAAGGCGCAAGGGGTGATTTGCGGGTTAGGTGCACAAGGTTATGAATTTGCTCTTGCAGCTGCCATAAAAGCGCTACAGGCAAAATAACCCACAGACGATCAACGATAAACAAACACTCTACGGCCCAACCTTAAGGGCTGACGTATTCACAAGATAAAGAGAAAGAAAAGATGGATATTCGTAAAATCAAGAAGCTTATCGAACTGGTAGAAGAATCTGGCATTTCTGAACTAGAAATCTCTGAAGGTGAAGAATCGGTACGCATCAGTCGTAACACTGCGCCAGTACAGATGGCTCAGATGCATTACGCTGCACCAGCGCCAGCACAACAAGCCGCGCCAGTCGCTGCCCCTGCGCCAACGGCTGAAGCCGCCGCGCCTGTAGCGCCAAAAGGTCACCAAGTACTTTCGCCAATGGTCGGTACTTTCTACCGCTCACCAAGTCCAGATTCAAAAGCGTTCATCGAAGTCGGTCAAAGTGTTTCAGTCGGTGACACACTATGCATCGTTGAAGCGATGAAAATGATGAACCAAATCGAAGCCGATAAAGCAGGTATCGTTACGGCAATCCTACTTGAAGACGGCCAGACCGTTGAATTCGACCAACCGCTTGTTGTTATCGAATAATCGAGGTTTGCTTTATGTTAGATAAATTAGTCATCGCGAATCGAGGTGAAATTGCACTTCGTATTCTGCGCGCATGTAAAGAGCTTGGCATCAAAACTGTTGCCGTGCACTCCACTGCCGATCGTGATTTAAAACACGTACTGCTGGCCGACGAAACCATCTGTATTGGCCCAGCACGTGGTATTGACAGCTACTTAAACATTCCACGCATTATTTCTGCAGCAGAAGTAACTGGCGCAGTAGCAATTCACCCCGGTTACGGTTTTCTTTCTGAAAACGCCGACTTTGCTGAACAAGTCGAGCGTTCAGGCTTCATTTTTGTTGGCCCGAAAGCCGATACCATTCGCATGATGGGTGACAAAGTGTCAGCCATCAGCGCAATGAAAAAAGCGGGCGTTCCTTGTGTACCGGGTTCTGACGGCCCACTGGATGGCGATGAAGTCAAAAACAAAGCTCATGCGAAACGCATCGGCTACCCTGTGATCATCAAAGCTTCTGGTGGCGGCGGCGGTCGTGGTATGCGCGTGGTTCGTAGCGAAAATGAACTGACCCAAGCGATCGCAATGACACGTGCCGAAGCCAAAGCGGCGTTCAACAATGACATGGTTTACATGGAAAAATTCCTAGAAAACCCACGTCACGTTGAAGTACAAATTATTGCGGATGGTCAAGGTGGCGCTATTCACCTTGGTGAACGTGACTGCTCAATGCAGCGTCGTCATCAAAAAGTGGTTGAAGAAGCTCCTGCACCAGGCATTACCGAAGAGATGCGTAAATACATCGGTGAACGTTGTACTCGCGCTTGTCTCGAAATTGGCTATCGTGGTGCCGGTACGTTTGAGTTCCTATACGAAAACGGCGAGTTCTACTTCATTGAGATGAACACGCGTATTCAAGTTGAGCACCCAGTCACTGAAATGGTCACTGGCGTTGATCTCATCAAAGAACAGCTTCGCGTCGCCGCAGGTCAACCACTGTCGTTTACCCAAGATGACATCAAGATCCGTGGCCATGCAATTGAATGCCGTATCAACGCGGAAGATCCGGTTCGTTTCCTCCCTTCACCGGGCAAAATTGAACGTTTTCACGCGCCGGGCGGTATGGGCGTTCGTTGGGAATCGCACATTTATGCTGGCTACACAGTGCCGCCACATTACGATTCAATGATCGGCAAGCTCATCACTTACGGTGAAAACCGTGACGTGGCGATTGCGCGCATGAAAAATGCGTTAAACGAAATGATCGTCGATGGCATTAAAACCAATATCACCTTGCAGCAATCGATCATGCAAGATGAGAACTTCCAACACGGTGGAGCGAACATCCACTACCTTGAGAAGAAATTGGGTTTACAGCACTAATTTTCGCGTCGCGAGAGACCAAATGCTCACTTCGGTGAGCATTTTTGTTTTCGGCAGCCGAGTCAGTTTCTGCTAAACTCTGCGCCAACTGACGACATAACAGAGCAACTGACATGCCTTGGATTCAAATTAAACTGAACGCAACTAACGCCAATGCCGAGCCAATTGGCGACATGCTGATGGAAGAGACGGGCGCAGTATCCGTCACTTTTCTTGATGCTCACGACACCCCTGTTTTTGAACCGCTTCCGGGCGAAACTCGCCTTTGGGGCGATACCGACGTGCTGGCGCTATATGATGCCGAAGCCGATAGCGCATGGATCATTGACCAAATTCGCTCAAGCAAACTGCTGAGTGATGACTTTGCCTACAAAGTTGAACAGCTCGAAGATAAAGACTGGGAACGTGAATGGATGGACAACTTCCACCCGATGAAATTTGGTCAACGTTTGTGGATTTGCCCAAGCTGGCGTGAAATCCCAGAACCTGACGCTGTCAACGTAATGCTCGACCCGGGCCTTGCATTCGGTACAGGGACTCACCCGACGACCGCATTATGTTTAGAGTGGCTCGAAGGGCTCGATCTGACAGGCAAAACCGTCATCGATTTTGGTTGTGGTTCAGGCATCCTAGCCATTGCAGCGATCAAATTGGGCGCAGCCAAAGTCGTCGGGATTGATATCGACCCACAAGCACTGCTTGCTTCCAACGACAACGCAGGACGCAATGGCGTAGCTGACCAACTTGAAGTGTATTTACCACAAGACCAACCTGAAGGCTTAATCGCTGACGTGGTTGTGGCCAACATTTTGGCCGGCCCACTGCGTGACCTGAATGGCGTGATCAAAGGGTTACTTAAACCCAACGGCCAACTTGCGATGTCCGGTGTTTTGGACACTCAAGCCGAAGAAGTTGCCAACCATTATCGTGACGAGCTTCACATTGACCCGATAATTGAGCTCAATGAGTGGTGCCGCATCTCGGGTCGCAAGCAAGGCTAGATAAGACTTTGCGTGCTAATAGACTGTATTTTATACGATTTACTAAAACAAATTGTAAATGCTCAAATATTAGTCTTTTCACGCAGTAAAAAAATGCGTAAAATGCGCGCCCTTGCTGGTACAGAACTGTGATGACGTTTTGAAAATCGGAAACTATCAACTTAAGAACAATCTTATCGTTGCCCCTATGGCAGGAGTAACTGACAGACCATTTCGAGAGTTGTGTCTTCGCTATGGAGCAGGCATGGCCGTCAGTGAAATGATGTCCTCTAATCCTGCTCTATGGAATACGTCAAAGTCGATGCAACGTATGGTACATGAGGGCGAATCGGGCATTCGCTCGGTACAAATTGCGGGAGCCGACCCACAGCTTATGGCCGATGCAGCCCAATTTAGTGTTGAGAACGGTGCTCAGATCATCGACATCAACATGGGTTGCCCAGCAAAAAAAGTGAATAAAAAGCTGGCGGGTTCAGCCTTACTCCAATTTCCGGAGACGATTGAACAGATCTTGAAAGCGGTGGTGAACGCCGTTGATGTCCCAGTGACATTAAAGACCCGTACTGGCTGGGACACAGACAACAAAAACTGTGTCTACATCGCTAAATTAGCCGAAGACTGCGGCATACAAGCTTTAGCCCTGCATGGCAGAACCAAAGCGTGTATGTACAAAGGCGAGGCCGAATACGACAGCATTAAAGCGGTGAAAAACGCCATCTCTATTCCGGTTATTGCTAACGGTGATATCGATAGCCCAGAGAAGGCGAAATACGTGCTGGATTACACCGGCGCTGACGCTTTAATGATTGGACGCCCTGCCCAAGGTCGCCCGTGGATTTTCCAAGAAATCCAACACTATTTGGAAAACGGCACCACGATGTCTGAACTTCCGGCTGCGGAAGTGAAAGATATTATGCTTGGCCATGTACAGGCTCTCCACAGTTTCTATGGTGAGTATTTAGGCCCTCGCATCGCTCGTAAGCATGTGGGTTGGTATCTGAAAGAACATGAACAAGCGAGTGAGTTTCGCCGTACCTTCAACGCTATTGACGCAGCACCGCTGCAAATTGACGCGCTCGAAGGTTATTTTGATAACGTTGCATCATAATTAAGAGAAGAGCTAGACCGCATATGTTCGAACAAAACCTGACTTCAGAAGCTTTCACAGTAACAACCGTAACTTCACAAGATCAAATCACGCAAAAGCCACTACGTGATTCAGTTAAAGCATCTCTTAAAAACTACCTTGCGCAGTTAAACGGCCAAGAAGTGACAGAACTATACGAGTTAGTTCTTGCTGAAGTTGAACAGCCACTACTCGACACCATCATGCAGTACACTCGCGGTAACCAAACTCGCGCAGCAACCATGATGGGCATCAACCGCGGCACTCTTCGTAAGAAGCTAAAAAAATACGGCATGAACTAATCTAGCTACTGCACAAATCTAGCAACTAGATACCATCGCTTTTAAAACCGAGCCTCTGCGCTCGGTTTTTTCATTTTCACCCAACGGATAACTAAAATATCAACGGGCTGCTTTACTTTGCATTAATGCAATAAAGAGATCTGATTGTTTGAGCGGGCTCTCTCTTCTTCTGTTGTCGCATTTACGCGACCGCAACAAACTGGTTACATTGTGCATGTGATGGAAATTTACCGACCGATCCCCAAATCACTTGTCGTGAACAGTGCATACAATGAGTAAGGCTTTATCCCCCCAAAAATGGAGTGACTAAGATGAGCTCGGCGACGCAACAATCTAAACACCAAGTCAAATGGGCCTATAATGATAAAACCACTCGGAAGATTGACAAGGAGTGACGTCAATGAGCTTACTGAACTTGCGCCAGACCAAAATTAGAACGCGTTTATACCTGCTGACCACGGTCACCACACTGCTACTGTTGATCCCATTTGTCTCCATGCTCAATAGTTATCAACACGATTTAATGCAATCAAAACAGACAAAAACTCGCCACATCGTCGAAACAGGATACGGCGTATTAAGTTACTTCCACCAATTACAAATCGATGGCACCTTGTCCGAGCAACAAGCACAGACTCAAGCCAAACAAGCCATCGCGAAACTGCGCTACGAGGCTGATGATTATTTTTGGATCAACGACCTTCAGCCAAGTATGATCATGCACCCAATGAAGCCCCAATTGGACGGTAAAGATCTCTCCAATGCCGCAGACCCGACCGGAAAAAAACTGTTTGTAGAATTTACTAAAGTCGCTAAACAGCAGGGTGAAGGCTTTGTCGACTATATGTGGCCCAAACCAGGTTCTAGCGTCGATGTGGGTAAAATCTCTTATGTAAAATTATTTAAACCTTGGGGTTGGATCCTCGGTTCTGGAGTCTACATCGATGATGTCAATGCGCTGATTTGGCAACGCCTACAATCGATATTGATCATTCTTAGCCTCGTTATTATTGTGATGCTGATTCTTTCAGTAGTGATAGGAAATAGCATCACTAAACCGTGTGAAGAAACCAAACAGGCACTTGAAGAAATCGCCAAAGGCGACGGTGATTTAACCAAACAGCTCTCGGTGCAAGGTAGTGATGAGCTGTCACACATAGCGCAAGCCTTCAATGAGTTCACAGAGAAGATTCGTCATACCATTACCAATATCACACCGATCACCGACAATGTTAACCACTCGGCAAATGAGCTTACTCAACTCTCACAACATGCCTCAATCAAAGCCTTAGAGCAGCAGCAATCCGTCGATACGGTCGCATCAGCGATGAACGAACTGCATGCGAGCAATCAAGAAGTGGCTAATGCAGCGAGTAGTGCCGCGAAAGCCGCGCATACGGCCAGCAGCAAAGGCAAAGAAGGCAGCTCGGTGATTGGCAAAGCTTCTGATTTTATGGACTCCTTGTCTGCACTACTGACCACCACTGACACTACCACTAAAAACCTCGCGAAAGAGACGCAAGATGTCGGAGCGATACTGGCGGTCATCCAAGGGATAGCCGAACAAACCAACTTATTGGCCCTGAATGCGGCGATTGAAGCAGCGCGTGCTGGTGAACAAGGGAGAGGCTTTGCGGTCGTCGCGGATGAAGTACGGGCGCTGGCAACGCGTACTCAAACCAGTACCAACGAGATAGAGCAGATAATCAATAGATTACAGGCTCGCGCAAAAGAGCTGGGAGAATTTATGGCTCAAACGCAGCAACAATCAACCGCCACACAGCAACAAGCCGTTTTAGCGCAGCAAGTGCTCAATGAGATCGACGAGCAAGTAAAACAGATTCTCTCACTCAATGAACATATTGCTGAGGCAAGCGCCCAGCAAACCACCGCTACAGAAGAGATTAATCGCAATCTGACTCATATTGCCGAGCACAGCTCCCAAGCTGCAGCCCAAGCCGATCAAGTGTCGACAGCCAGTCAATATCTCTCAGACAGTGGCCAACAACTGAAACAGAGCATTAGCCATTTTAAAGTGTGAGCAACTCACACCTTATCGGCTGATGAGATCACTCCAATGCCGCTAAAATTGAGCAGTGGCTGGCGTTGTCGTCTATATGACCGCAGCACGCATCGTTGATTTTTTTTAGCGCTTGACGAATCGCCGTTAACTCGGCGATTTTTTGATCAATCACCACCAGCTTAGCGCTGGTGATCGATTTCACTTCTGCACAGCTGTGTTCGGTCGCTTCCAGCTTTATTTCCAATAACTCTTTGATCTCATCCAAACTGAGCCCTAGCTCTTTGGCTTTGAGAATAAAACTCACCTGCTGCTGATTTTTTTGATTATATAAACGATAACCAGACTCACTGCGCCCCGCCGGTTTTATTAGCGCATTTTTTTCATAAAAACGCAGCGTATCGGTTGAAACTTTACAGCGTTTGGCGAGCTCTCCAATTTGAAACATCTCATTCTCCTTTAACGTTTTTATTACGTTTGATACCCAATATCGCCGTTTTTATAAAAAATTTTGCGATGCCAAACGATTGCGCGAGCTTTTTGATGATTGTTTGGTTAGAATGTGCGCCATCAAATTTCCTATTAACTCCATGATTTGAGGAAGACCGAAGCATGAATAACGCTCGTCCTATTCACCGCGCATTGATCAGCGTATCAGACAAAACCGGCATTGTTGAGTTCGCTCAAGCTCTCGCGAAGCGCGGTGTCGATATTCTTTCTACTGGTGGCACCGCTCGCTTATTAGCAGACCAAGGTATTGCTGTTACAGAAGTTTCTGACTACACCGGTTTTCCTGAGATGATGGACGGTCGCGTAAAAACATTGCACCCGAAAGTACACGGTGGCGTGTTGGGCCGCCGCGGTCAAGATGACGACATTATGCAACAACACGGTATTAAGCCGATTGATATGGTAGTCGTCAACCTTTACCCGTTTGCCGAAACCGTTGCTAAAGCAGGTTGTACCCTAGCTGATGCGGTAGAAAATATCGACATTGGTGGGCCAACTATGGTGCGTTCTGCGGCGAAAAACCACAAAGACGTGACCATAGTGGTGAATGCACATGACTACGACCGTGTCATTGCCGAGATGGATGCGAACAACAATTCGCTAACACTCGAAACACGTTTTGACCTTGCGATTGCTGCTTTTGAACACACCGCTGCTTACGATGGCATGATCGCCAACTACTTCGGCACTATGGTTCCATCCTATGGAGCCTCTTTACTTGATGAAGAAGGAAAGAAGGCTGATGAAGAGAGCAAATTCCCGCGTACCTTCAACCAACAATTCCTGAAAAAACAAGACATGCGTTACGGTGAGAACAGTCACCAAGCGGCCGCTTTCTATGTTGAAGCCAACCCAGAGGAAGCGTCAGTCTCTACTGCACGCCAACTCCAAGGTAAAGCGCTCTCTTACAACAACATCGCCGATACCGACGCCGCTCTTGAGTGTGTGAAAGAGTTCGCTGAGCCAGCGTGTGTGATTGTCAAACACGCCAACCCATGTGGCGTTGCCTTGGGCAGTGATATTCTTCAAGCCTACAACCGCGCTTACCAAACCGACCCAACGTCTGCCTTTGGTGGCATCATCGCTTTTAACCGCGAGCTAGACGCACAAACCGCAGCGGCGATTGTTGAGCGCCAGTTTGTTGAAGTGATCATCGCACCAACCGTTTCAGCGGAAGCGATTGAAGTGGTTGCGGCGAAGAAAAACGTGCGCCTGCTTGAGTGCGGTGAATGGTCAGCGAAAACCACGGGCTTTGACGTGAAACGCGTCAATGGTGGCTTACTGGTACAAGATCGCGATCAAGGCATGGTTAGCCTTGATGATCTCAAAATCGTAACCAAGCGCCAGCCGAGTGAAGAAGAGATCAAAGATGCTCTTTTCTGCTGGAAAGTAGCTAAATACGTCAAATCAAACGCGATTGTTTACTCAAAAGGTGACATGACTGTTGGCGTGGGCGCAGGCCAAATGAGCCGCGTTTATTCAGCCAAAATTGCGGGCATTAAAGCGGCCGATGAAGGCTTGCAAGTAGAAGGATGTGTAATGGCTTCTGATGCATTCTTCCCGTTCCGTGACGGTATTGATGCCGCAGCGCAAGCGGGCATCAAATGTGTGATTCAACCAGGCGGTTCGATGCGCGATGACGAAGTGATTGCCGCCGCCGATGAACACGGCATGGCGATGATTTTTACTGGTATGCGTCACTTCCGTCACTAAAAACCTTGGTAAATAGCAACAAACAAACTCTATACGTTAAAGGATACTCATAGATGAACATTCTGATTATAGGTGCTGGCGGTCGTGAGCACGCTCTGGGTTGGAAAGTCGCTCAAAACCCAAATGTTAAAACTGTCTTTGTTGCTCCGGGTAATGCGGGCACAGCGCTTGAGCCTAAACTTGAGAACGTCAACATTGCAGTGGAAGACATTGCTGGTTTGGTCGCTTTTGCTCAAGAAAAACGTATTGAACTGACCATTGTTGGCCCAGAAACACCCTTAGTGCTTGGCGTAGTGGATGCTTTCCGTAAGGCGGATTTACCCATCTTTGGCCCGACTCAAGCGGCAGCGCAGCTCGAAGGATCTAAAGCGTTCACCAAAGATTTCTTAGCTCGTCATCATATTCCTACTGGGGCTTACGCTAATTTCACAGAAATTGAACCTGCTTTGGCATACGTCCGCCAGCAAGGCGCGCCGATTGTGGTCAAAGCCGATGGCCTTGCCGCTGGCAAAGGGGTCATTGTGGCGATGACGCTACAAGAGGCCGAAGATGCGATTCAAGATATGCTCGCAGGCAATACCTTTGGCGATGCAGGCAGCCGCGTGGTGATTGAAGAGTTCTTAGATGGAGAAGAAGCGAGCTTCATTGTCATGGTCGATGGCGTAAATGTTCTCCCTATGGCCACCAGCCAAGATCATAAACGCGTCGGTGATAAAGACACTGGCCCCAATACTGGCGGCATGGGCGCTTACTCGCCAGCTCCGGTGGTCACGCCCGAGATCCATGAGCGCGTGATGCAAGAGGTGATTTATCCAACGGTGCGCGGTATGGCGGCAGAAGGCAACCCTTACACAGGTTTTCTGTACGCTGGGCTGATGATTGACGCACAAGGCACACCGAAAGTAATTGAGTACAACTGCCGCTTTGGTGACCCTGAAACTCAGCCGATCATGATGCGGATGCAATCGGATTTGGTCGAACTCTGCTTTGCCGCACTGGAAGGCAAACTCGATCAAGTGGAGTCAAAATGGGACCCACGCGCTTCTATCGGTATTGTTTTGGCCGCTGGCGGTTACCCCGCCGACTACGCGAAAGGGGATGTTATTTCTGGCTTACCAACGCAAGAAGTCGCAGGTGAGAAAATCTTCCACGCAGGCACAAGCGACCAAGCTGGAGAAGTCGTCACCAACGGTGGTCGCGTGTTATGCGCAACCGCACTGGGTAACACGGTTTCACAAGCGCAGCAGCGCGCTTACCAATTAGCCAAACAGGTCAACTGGGATGGCATGTTCTATCGCAGCGATATTGGCTACCGCGCGATAGCTCGTGAACAACAGACAACAAAATAACAACGACAAGGCTAGGTTATGATCCAATAAGGCGCTCATTGAGCGCCTTATTTTTATACTTCATATTCATACTTCTGTATTGGCTTGGTGTTAAACCCACTTCGAGATGAACTTAATCATCACTTCAACAATTGCGGTTTGTCGACACAGCCATGATTCTCATCAGCAAGCATTAATAGCTCTTCGATATAGACACGGTTATTGCGGATTTTACCTAAAAAGGCAATGTAGTTATCCAATGATGCTAAACGACTGACCACAAAACTGGGCAGCGTTTGGTTAAATTCCATCTGCGTGTATTCATGACCCGTGCAGGTTTCAAACACTTCGCCATCCCACACCCCTTGAATCAGTTCTAACCCTTGGTTGTCTTTATTTTTGGTTTCTGAGATCAGGTATTGTGCTTGTTGCAGGTAATGGGAAAGCTGTTCTTCATCGAGTGGCAGTATTTTTCCATCGACACGGTATTGTTGATAAATGGCCTCGCCAGCGTCATTAAAACGTAAGTGAACCGAATAAGGCACGAGCGATTTCTTTTGTAGCTGCTCACCTTCGCGCTTGAGCTCTCTTAATGTCCCTTCATCCCAGCGATAATTAGTTTTATACCAACCATAATCACCCGATGCGACATAATCGGCGGCGCTGTTTGGAGAGGCTGAACGCTCGATATACCAATAAAAACTGGTGGCATCACCCATGGTTTGCCCACTGGTATAATTGGAATATTGTTCGAGACTAGGCGTATGGCTAGAGGAAGAGCATCCCACTAAGACTAGGGGAAATAGAATGGATAAAAGAATTTTTTTCATGGGAGAAATCTACGCCGAGAGGGTATCTCGGCGTAGTATAAATTATTTCACTGAATCTTTCAGTGCTTTACCGGCTACAAATGCTGGAACGTTAGCTGCTGCGATTTGAATCTCAGCACCTGTTTTAGGGTTACGGCCAGTACGCGCTGCACGGTGGTTTACTTTGAATGTACCAAAACCAATTAGTTGAACTTGGTCACCCTCTTTGAGAGCTCCTTCAACTGCGCCTAAAGTCGCTTCAAGAGCAGCTTTTGCTTGTGCTTTAGATAAGTCTGCTTTTTCAGCGATAAAGTCGATTAATTGGGTCTTGTTCATTAGGTTTCCCTTCTCATGTGTTATCGAATTGACCTCACTCTAAAACATAAAGCCCCCGTCTGGCAAAGGTTTGTCGCTGATCTTTTGTCTCTATGCCGCACTTTTAACCACAATATGAGCAATAACTCACAATTTGTTACTGATTGACAAAGAATATCCGCTTGTTTTTGATGCTGTAAGCCCTTATTTATAGCGTACTTATGCTTGGATACCTGATATTTCAGGTCACTTAAGCGACCTAATATATCAGTACAATCCTACGCAGGTAGAGCCTCCAATGACCGACATTGGCATGGATCAAGCTCAACGCAGTATTGATTTGGTATAAATAAAACTAAGGAACAATCATGTTTTTGCTTACGGTTTATATTGCCGTTGCCATCGGTGTCTCTTTTATCTGTTCGGTTCTTGAAGCTGTGCTACTGAGCATTACACCAAGTTACCTTGCTCAGTTGCGTCAAAACGCTCACCCTTCAGCCGACAGACTGAACAAACTCAAAGCAGACATCGACCGTCCCTTGGCATCAATTCTCACACTCAACACTATTGCTCACACCATCGGTGCCGCCAGCGCAGGCGCACAAGCGGCGGTCGTATTTGGTAGCGAATGGCTCGGCGTATTTTCTGCGGTGCTAACTCTAGGCATTTTGGTGTTGTCGGAAATCGTACCGAAAACTATTGGCGCAACCTATTGGCGTCAACTTGCGCCAGCTTCTGCGGTGGTTTTACGCTGGATGGTGTGGGCGCTGACACCTTTCGTCTGGTTTTCAGAGCAGATCACCAAACGCTTAGCGCGTCACCATAAAGCGCCCAAAATGCGTGATGAACTCTCCGCAATGGCCATGCTGGCCAATGAAAGCGGTGAGTTTGCCGATGGCGAATCAAAAATACTCAATAACTTGTTGGCTATTCAGCACGTCCCTGTGACTCAAGTGATGACACCGCGCCCGGTTTTGTTTCGCGCCAGCGCGCAACTCACTATCGACGAGTTTCTCGTGCAACATAGAGATACGCCCTTTTCGCGTCCGCTTATTTATGGCGAAAGCAAAGAGGACATCATCGGTTTTGTGCATCGCTTAGAGCTATTTAAACTGCAACAAAAGGGCCAAGGCAGTAAACGTTTAGAAGAAGTCATGAGGCCGCTTCATGCGCTGCTCAACAAAATGAGCTTATTAAAGGCCTTTGATCAAATGATGCAAAAACGGCTGCAATTGGCGTTAATCGTTGATGAATACGGCACAGTACAAGGCATTCTGACCTTAGAGGATATTTTTGAGTACCTACTGGGTGAAGAGATCATTGATGAAGCAGATAAAACCACCGACATGCAGCAGCTTGCTTACCAGCGCTGGGAGCGTTGGAAGAAAACACACGGCGTCATTGAAAACAGGGATGAGGAATAGTCACCAATCTGCCTAAGTGTAGTTAACAATAGGAAAAGGGAAAATAGACTTATAAACTCACGCTTAATAAAGGTTAAATTAAATGCAAAAAATCCGATATCGCAACAAAGATATCGGATTTTTTGCACAATACACAACTTGCGGTTATGGATAGAGGCTCATGTAATACCTATGAAGGTAGTAACGAGCCTATGGTTTTTTAAAAGCAAATCTAACCAGCACAATAGCAACACCGAGCATTCCACCGAGTAACGTCGCTAAAACACAAATCAATGCCCGTTTCGGCCCTGCTTTTTCTTCAGGAACAACGGCTGGGTCAATCGTTTTAAAAGCAAATTCATCTTTAACTTCTGCCAGCATTAAACTTTTCATCTGCTCTTCAATCAACTGATAAAAAACAGACTGCATATCAACTAATTTGGTTTTTTCTAGTTGCTGCTCAAGATAACTAATATTCTGACGGGTTTCTGTCAATTTTTCATTTTTAATCCAATCATTTAAATCTTTAACCAGCAATTCAACCCACTGCTGGGCTATAAGTGGTGAAAGATGGGTAATTGATACCTTTACCAACCCATTATCTTTCGCCTCTGAAACAGAAAAGATTTCTTTGAATGCTTTATGAGCCTCCCAATCACTAGGAGTAGAAGAGAGTGGAGGCTCAATTTTTCGGATCCATTGCTGTGTTTCTACGTCATAAAGAGCCGGGTCGATAACCATCTCACCAGATACACGATCCCAAGATTCAGCGGCCATTAGAGGCACAAGTAACTGATGGCGGTTGATAAAAGCATTGATAAACTGACGAGACTGCAATACAGCCAAAGACATCGCCTTATCTCCTGAGCGACCACTTCCTAGGTTAATGCCAGCTAAGGATGCCAATCCGCCCAGTTGCCCTGCCATTGACGCTAATCCACCACCACTATCTTCATTGGCAGCAACTAAACTCGCTTCCGCTTGATAGGTATTCGGTTTTGATAGCGCAACAATCACACCACCAACTGCAAAAACAGCCGTACATAATACGATGAGCAACTTACCTTTCCATAACGCCCCAAAAAGTTCTCGTAGGTCAATCTCATCATCTGAAACGCCTAACTTATCCATATGACTAAATATAGGTTGTTGTAACATTGGTTTATTCATAATCACACACTAGCAAACGTTGGCGCATTCAATACGCCAACATAAAAATGACGAAAACCCATTAATCTTTGATTGCGCTCCAAGCAACACCGATTTGGTACAGTATCTGAGTAGCAGAGGTTAAAGTACTTAGCCCATCTAAGTAATCGGTATCAATTGGAACCACTATTGTATCACTTGGCTCCAGTGGTTTTGATTTCCGGCTAAACCAGAAAGAATTATTTGGCAACATAACTGAACCATCAGCACGAATCACATAGATTCTATCAGTATCGGCTTGCTTTTTCGTTCCTCCAGCTGCGGATATATAATCTTCTATACTCATTCCCGGACGATAAGTATGATTCGAAGCAAATTGAACCTCACCCATGACACTGAGTATTGGTTGAAGAGCAGGCACGTATAACTTATCGCCACTCTCCAACATGATATTATTAATACTATCACCCGCCACAGCTTGCTTTAAGTCGATAACCAACCGTCCAAGCGCCTCTGTTTTTTCTAACTCTTCAGCGATCGCCATGGCATCATTAGGGCTAGTGGTGTAGCTCGCTGAAGAGCTTTGACGGCGTAATGCTAGGCTAGCAATTTCCTGTTTCAACTGAACATTAAGTAACTTTAATCGCTCTTGCTCTTGGCGCTTTAAACTTTCACGACTAAATACCGCACCCGCAGGATAGGCAAATCGGGTAAAACCGCCAGCTCGAGCAATAACATCAGAGAGGGTTTCACCACGAGCAAAGGTGTACGTTCCAGGAAACTTAACCTCGCCTTGCAGCTCAATAGATAAATCGCGCTGCCAATCGGGTTGACGTTTTACCATGATCGAATCTTGAGCAACAAAATCAAACGACATGTCTCCATCGATTAGTTTGCGAGGGAAAATTGTATAGTGCTCGACATCAAAACTATCATTGACACGCTGAGAACGCGTTACTTCCGCCTGAGCAAGGTAGGCATGCTCAGCAAAGCCACCAGCAGCATCGATCAACGCCTTAAAGTTTACATCGTCAGGTAAAGGATAAACACCTGGATATTTAACTGCGCCGGTTACTTCGATAAGTTGAGCAGGAGAATCAAAGGTTGCCTGTGCTCTCAAACGCTCAATGATAGGTTCAAGTAATAACTCTCGGCTGCTTTTTTTAAGGCTATCACTCTTAGAAACCTTTTCTTCCCCTAAAAGATCAAGTTGACTAGTGGTGTCTAGTTCCACCAACGCACCTGTAGTTTGATCAACTACCTCAACAAACTTAGGTTTCTCCGTAGCGGCTACATCTACCTTTATATTTTTATCTTTGCGATACCAATATTCCAAATCAATACCATTATCAAAAATAAAAATTTGATCGCGAGCTTGAAGTGGCAAATTATCCGCAGATGAAGGCTGAGAGATCGCGTTAAGTAAACTGAATTGTTTTACTCTGAGCTTACGGGGAGCCACATCTTCTCTCACTAAAAGAGCGTAATGAAGATCGGCGGTTTCCTTTAAATCTTGTTCGATATCTTTAATCACATCATTTACTTTCATTCCAGGAACAAAAGAATAGGTACCTTGCCTAATGGCCTCCCCACGAACGGCAACCACATTACTAAAGCTTTGGTTAACAGGAGCTAGAGACACTTCATCCCCTGGTTGTAACATAAATGAACGGTGAGGTTGATTTAAAAAATCGAGGGTAATAAGTTCAACGCCATTAGTACTCACTCGTCGGACATTGACTAATGAAAGATAGGCATTAGGTAAAGCACCACCTGCCATTTTTAAGATGGATTCAAGAGTGGTTTTCCCTTTTAGCTCATATTTGGCGGGACGAATAATTTCACCTTTAACGGCAACACTTGCTTGTCTAGTGGGAATAAATAATGTATCACCCGCTTGCAACCGTATATCCTGTGAATTATCACCGTTAAGCAATAAATTATAAGCATCAAAATATTGAATGACCTTACCTTTGCGCTTGAGCTGAATGTTGCGCAAACTTCCACTCTCTTTAACGCCGCCACTTGCTACAATCGCTTGAGTGAGCGTAGTAAGCCCATTAACATTATAAGCACCTGGTTGAATTGCCTCACCAGCAATGTATATTTGAATCGTTCTGATACTTCCTAAAGAAACGACCGCCTCAACACCAATGAGCTTTCTTTCAACCAAACTTACAATGTATTGCTTAATTTCGCCAAATGTTTGTCCTGCAATGTATTCGGCACCTAACTCTGGGAAATCCACTTTACCATCACGATCGATAGTCACTGAATAGCGCTGATTGGATTTACCATAAAGCTGAACCAGTATTTCATCGCCAGGTGCCATTACATAATCTAAAGGGATTGGAAGATTATCCACTGGCGTAAAATCCATTGGAGTGCCAACAAATAAATCGTAACCAAATAGCGGAAGTTCAGATTCATCAGACTCTTTTAAGTTTAACGACTCAACATTCGAATTCTCTTGAATGGAAGTTGCTCTTTTCGGCTCAGCAATTTTTTCTTTTCCATTTACTCCGTTTGATTCAGATGCTGAAGAGATAGTATTTAAATCAAACCCATACTGCTTTGCTAACTGCTCTTGCTGGGCCTTTGGAAGCGATTTAAATTGAGATATTTGCGCTGCTGTTGGAGTAAAACTTAACGCAGTGCTTGGCAAAATAGCCACAAACACCAGCAGGAAAGAGTTAAAGAAAAAATTACACTTCATCATTTTATGCTAGCCATCATCTTTAATTAGTTATTTTTATCTAAAAGAGCTACGTTAAAATCGAAATTCGTAGTTCGACCAATAATTCGTCTGACTACTTTCACTTTGCTCTCTGTCCACACCAAAGGTAAGTCTTCCACTCAACGCTGGGAGTCGATAACTTACCTGATACAATTCTTTGCCCTGCTGTTGGTACTGTGTTTGCTCTTGATATGTCGCTTCTATTTGATGGTCATTCGCTAACTGCACGTAACCAGATACAGACCAACCATCTTCCACTAAATAGCTATTTCTCATGAACTTATCATTAAATAACTTCATGTCTGTCAAGACATGTAAATCATCATCACGACCTTGTTGTCGTTCAATAACCAAACGAAAAGAGTATTTATCGAAGGGTATAAAACCAGACCAACCAAACAATAATGCCCCAAGCTGAGAGGCTCTAAGATCCGAAGCAACTTCAACATAGACGCTATGATAAAAATCACAAACGCTAGGTAGCGATAACTTAGCATCGAAGGTTACTTGCTCATCTAGATAATCACTGTCATCAATAGGTTTCAGCCACTGATGGTAAGTAAGGCCATATTCCAGTATAGAAAATGGCTTACTTATTAATCGAGAAGACCATTGGTATTGGTAAATATCATCAACATCACTGACTAATGTTTCCAGACTCCAAACACCCAACCAGTTATTTTCGCTCGTATAGCTAAGGCTAATCTCAGGTACCGACTCGTGTGTATTCAATACCAAATTATGCTGCCAACCTTGTCCCCACCAGCGAGGCAAAGTACCAATGCTAAAAACCCACCCACCAGTATTAAGCGCTAAGTAACTGTCTTGCCAACGGATATCGCGATCTTCACCATCATCAGAATACCCTGTCGTTAGACGAAAAGCGTAATGCGGCTTAAGCATTTCATAGCTAGCATAAGCGCCCCAATGAGCATTACTCTCTCGACCAAAAGCATTATTTACCAATGGTTCGCTATTTATAATTACGGCAAATTTGCGATTTCCGCGTTCTAACTGAGCGGCTTGATAACGGTATTTGATATGAGAATATTCAGAATTTAAAGAGGAAGAAAGAACATTAAACTGAGATATGGAACTATCTAACATCGACCAGAGCATTGGAAAGTGATTGGTAGGGCTATTGACCCTCCCTGAATCTGACAGAGCCGCAAGATCTGAGCGAACAAAAGGATCGGATGTTTCTAACCATGGGGAAGCAAAAGCTTGCTTGCAAACAATGCAGCCCCCTAAGAGCACAACCAGTGATTTCATCATCCATCCATTATTAACCACTGCAAAGTCCTAAATGCTAATATTATTAAATAAACTAAAGTGGACACTGGCGCGTAGCATACTAAATACATCATACCTACTCAACTAATTCATAGTGACTGCATTTATATTAAAAAAATGAATACAATTAAATGGGATATCACTCTTTAAAACACTCAATGACTATTGATAAACTTTTACTTTGGTGTCTATTTTGCATACCATGTCAATAGGTGTGCTTATGCATTGCCGACATCGATGTTTTTATTTGTAAATTTACAAGGATATACTATGAAAAAAATTGCATTAGCGGCATTAGTTGCTTTGAGTTTATCAAGTACAGCGTTTGCTGAAGAAGCTGCGGTAGCTGCAGGAGCAGAAGGTGCATCAGCCGCTGCTACTGGCGCTGTTGCTACATCAGGTATCGTAGCTGGTGCCCTTGCTGTTGCTGTTGTAGCAGTTGTTGCTGCATCAGACAGTGATGGGACAACAGGCACTGACGGCACAACAAACTAAGTTTGCTCCTACAAACATCCTTAACTTTGTTAAGGATGTTTTTATGCTTACCAGAAACAACAAATTACTGACATAAAACGGATAATATCGATGTCGAGCAAAATAAAAACGGCGAAACCTCTGATCTCGGCTCTGCTGTCTTTGGGATTAATGACCGCTAGTGGCTGTTCAACTAAGTTTTCTAGTATTAATGATTCGATTAAATTTGCCGCATTCGGCGTCGATAATGTGACATTAACCAAGCAACAAATCGAGCAGATCCCTTATTTAAGCAGCTACGTGACTATCAACGATAAAGCACAAATTTTCATGGTATTGGCATTCATTGATATACATCCAACTTCAGGTAAAAAACAGTATAAATGGCTCTCTTCTGACAGTGCAATGATCGTTACTGAAAATGGTAGAATCATCAAAACAATCAATATGCCGACCGCAAACCTTTACAGCGTATTGCCTCTAAAAAACTTCCCGTCTTTAACCAACGATAATCAATGGCAAGCCCAATACGATTGGCAACCTGAGTATCAATTCGGTCAACGAGCCACCATATCAACTCGTCAAGTCGCCACCGAATATATCGAATCAGTACTGTGGCAAGAAAATACAAGTGTGTGGCAAGAAAACGTTCAGTTCGATAAAAGTGGTAAAAGCATGAGCAACACTTTCTGGGTTGATAGAAACGGCAATGTCGTTAAGTCCTCACAATGGTTAATTCCTGATACCTTAAAAATCGACATGGAAATATTAAAACCTTACAAACCTCAGTAATTATAGGCTGTCATTTATGAATTATTGTCTTCTAGCACTATTTATGGCTGCTTTTTCAGCAAGCGGCTTTGCTTCCGTGTTAACGATACACTTACCCGATGAAAAAAAAGTACTTGAATATAGCCAACCAGAACGGCTGGAAAAAATATTCACTGACATTATTAACCAACAAAAAACCGTAGAAATGGCTTATAACAACCCAAACGGACCACTCGCTGCATTAACCACTTATCCATTGAACAATATGCTTTTTAATCAAGATAAAGCGAGCGAAGTGGAAAAAATAAAACAAACCTTACTTCAACGTTTAACTGCCTACACACATGATCATCCAAAATCTAAAGCAAGCATTGCTTTATTGAATGAGCAAATCAGTCGTTGGAATGTTGGTTATCGTGAATTCATCAATCTTGATTATGATGTAATACGGATCGCACCGAAGAACAACCCTCAGCTAGAAGGCAATTTCGAGATAATTACGCCCAAAAGGCCCAAAACAGTTCGTATTGAAGGGTTACTTTTCTCTCCGGTCACTAAACCGTTTATTGGTGGATTAACTGTCGCAGATTACCTTAACCAAACAACATTATTATCGAGCGCCAATAACAGCAATGTCTGGGTGATTTATCCTGATGGTCATGCCAAACAAGCGGGATATGCCTACTGGAATGATGAACAAACTCTCCTAGCACCGGGTAGCGTCATTTTCGTAGGATTTAACAGCTCAAACGCTCAGTTATTAGGTTTCGAAAGCGAGATTGTTTCGCTACTTCGGTCAAGAAAAGGCTTTTTATGAAACCTCAATATTCTTCATTTCTTATTTCGTCTTTAAGTCTGATCTCTGTTAGTTATGCATCGATTGCCCTAGGCAACACGAATGATTGGAAACCATCACAAATGGACTTTGGTGGTACTGGTCTAATGCAAATGCCTTCAGGCCGCATGGCAGAAGAAGGTGAATTTAATATCGGTGTCAGTTTTAATAACAACTACCACCATTACGTT
Source organism: Vibrio sp. 2-2(8) (assembly GCF_963888495.1). NCBI lineage: Bacteria > Pseudomonadati > Pseudomonadota > Gammaproteobacteria > Vibrionales > Vibrionaceae > Vibrio > Vibrio sp. 2-2(8). Next base: position 242,228 of record NZ_CAWPJM010000052.1, read on the forward strand.
GCTTCGATGCAAGTGATGCCATGGCTTGATGCGACAATTCGTTATACCCGCTTACCCGATGTTCTCTATAATTCAAATCCAGACTACAGCGGCGATAACCTGTATACAGACAAAGGTATGGATTTTAAAGTTCGCCTCATTGAAGAAAGCTACTGGCTACCAGAAACATCTATTGGCGTGCGAGATTTTGGTGGTACTGGTATGTTTGACGGTGAGTTTGTCGCTGCAACTAAACGTTTTGGCAACCTTGATTTCACACTGGGTATCGGCTGGGGATACATAGGGCAAAGTGGCAACGTCAGTAACCCGGTTTGTAAAATAAGCGACCGATTTTGTAACCGACCGAGTGATTATAAAGACAAAGGTGGCACAGTTGACTTTGAGCGTTGGTTTAAAGGCTCTGCTGCGCTATTTGGTGGCATTGAATACCAAACACCTTACGATCCACTGAGAATTAAAATTGAGTACGACAGCAACGATTATTCTGAAGATTGGCCACAAGTAAGAGCCAACTCTGATATGACTCAGCATACACCTTGGAATGTTGGTATTAATTACCGCTTAGGTGATTGGGGAGATGCGAAGGTCAGTTATCAACGAGGCAATACACTAACGTTAGGTTTTAACTTTTATACCAACTTTAATCGTATGAAAGCAAGTTGGTTGGATGCGCCAAAACCTAAGGTTCAAGCGTCTCCCACATCCAATAATTGGCAGAAAGCATCAACAGAACTGTTACACAATGCTGGCTATCAGCAAAATACCATTGCGGTTTCTGATACCAAAGTTATCGTAAGTGGTGAACAAGTTAAATACCGTGACAGAGATGAAGCACTTGAACGAGCCGCAGCCGTTTTAACTCATTACGGTAGTGATGACATTACGGAATTTCACATCATAGAACAAAACAATGGTGTCGCATTAACTGAAACCATAATTAATAGAGAAGACTATATCTCGGCAGCCAATTATGACCAACTTGGGCTTACTCCTCAGTCTACTTTCGATAAATATCAAGAACCGACCCCAACATTTTCTTCTATAGTGGCTCAATCTATCAAACATTGGGATTACGGTTTATCACCGTCACTACAACAATCTCTTGGTGGACCGGAAGCTTTCTATTTATTCAGCCTAGGCCTGAGCGCGCACTCCAACTATTGGCTCACGCCTAAACTTGAACTTGGCGGCGCGATCTACATCAACATTATCGATAACTACGACAAATTCAATTACGGTATTGATAGCCCACAGTCACCACATGTTCGAAATGAAGCGACGCCTCGAGTTCGTACGATGTTCCGTAGCTACGTACAAGATCCCGTGCGTCTGAGCCGATTACAGCTAACTTGGTTTGAACAGCCAACAGAGAGTATCTACACACAAGTTTACGGCGGATATTTAGAATCGATGTTTGCTGGTGTGGGTAGCGAAATATTATATCGCCCCATGAACTCTAACTGGGCTCTAGGATTGGATATGAACTACCTCAGTCAGCGTGAAGCTGATTCTTGGTTTGGGATTTATTCAGATAATTACTTCTACTACAATGGTGTAAATCCAGACTCTCAGACTTGTATTAATAACCCAACAAGTTGCCGAGCTTATGTATTAAACCAAGGAACAACAGGTCATCTAACCACTTACTACACACCTGATTGGGCATTTCTTGAAAGTACATTATTTAAAATCAGTGCAGGAAAATTCTTAGGTGGAGACATTGGTGCTCGAGTTGATTTTTCTAAACAATTCAAGTCAGGTGTGATTGCCGGCGTTTATGCGGTATTTACAGACTTAACGGCCGATGAATATGGGGAAGGAAGCTATAATAAGGGATTTTATGTATCAATTCCTTTTGACATCATGACCGTAAAACCGTCCACGAACAGAGCAATACTTAACTGGGAGCCAATCACTCGCGATGGTGGGCAAATGTTGAGGAAGAAACATCAATTATATGATAGAACAGATGCCCGCTCTCCTTGGGTACAAAGGCCCAATACATCGCAGTAATGGCCTGTCAATGCAAGGCAATGTGGCAAAATACACACGGCGTCATTGAAAACAGGGATGATGGGAGCTTTAGCTCTAATGCCGATCAGTTAAGACTTTAATCGGCAGATCAGTTGAATGATCCTACCTTTATGTAAAAATCCGATAGACCTTGTTTATCGGATTTTTTTATGCACGTTTTTCAAGCCCTCGATATCATCAACAGTGATAAACCCAATCAAGTTGAAACACTCGCAGACCTCTTGCCCATTGAGCTCATCAATAGTGCTTATGAGCTTACTGATACCGTTACTCTAAGAAAACGAAAGCTCACTTTAGAGTCGATGGCATGGTTACTGGTTGGTATGGCTATCTATAACGATAAATCCATGGCTGACATTGTCAATATGCTCGATATTGTTGACCGCACAGGTAAGCCATTTGTTGCTCCAAGTGCATTAACACAGCGAAGAAAAAAGGGCTGATTTATGAAGTCGTGAAGAAAAAGCCAAGCCGATACCCTAGAAAATACAATGCCGCTCACCTTAAGTGAACGGCATTAGAGCTTTAGCTCCCATTTTTTCTACAAACTCACGCCAATGTTGCTCACGCCTTCGTCGCGTAGCTCTTGGCGTAGGTCTTTAATCAAATCAATATCTCGCTCTACGGCTTCACGCAAAGGGCGGAAAATAGCCCACTGCACATCCCATTCGGCGCAGACCGCTTCATTTTGTTTTTGATTGTCGTTGGTGATCTCTTCGCCCGTTTGCGCTTCTTCTAACTGCGCCACTGTCAGCACCGATACCTGACTGATTTTTTGCATGTTTTCATACAGATAATCGCGATCAAGCAGGCCGTGAAGTAGGTGAGACAAAGCCACACACGCATCAATTGCTGGGTACACAGCGTAAACATTAAAATCTTCTGAGCTTGGAATGATCTCTTCCAACTTCTCCAATTGGTTCTCGAAATTGATTTTGGCACTTTTTACCGTGAGCAATTCCCAAACACTGTCGAGAATATCTCGATATACTCGCGTGTGAGCAAATTCAGTATTGTCGCAAAACATGGCATAGTTCGGGTACATACGTTCACACAAACACGCCATAAAAGTAATTTGTTGCCAAGGTTCAAATTTCTCAAGACGAACCTGCAGAGGGTTTTGTAGCATAATCACTCAATCGCAGCAGAAAAAGACAGCGGAAGTGTACTTGATAACCAACAGGGAAAAAAGCAAAGCCGATGAACAATTTCACTCATAAACTCTATATTCTGACCGAACACAACGATATTTATCGACAAGCGATTGAACAGGCGCAGTTGAGCGGCTTAGCCATCACTGACGATCGCAGCGAAGCAACCATTTTGCTGGCCGCGCCACCACTGGCAGCAAAGTATTTGGACGATTTTCCGCAACTGGAATGGTTGCACTCGGAATATGCAGGCGTCGACACCTTAATCTCGCCGCAACTTCGTCAAGATTATGAGCTCACCAACGTTAAAGGCATCTTCGGCCAGCAAATTGCTGAATACGTTCTGGGCAACCTGATTGCACACTTTCGCCACTTTGCTTGCTACGCGCAGCAACAAGCGGCCAAACAGTGGCAAACCCACCCTTATCAATCGATCAATGATAAAACCATGGTAATCCTCGGCACAGGCTCGATTGGCAGCCATTTAGCGAAAGTAGCCAAAGCCTTTGGTTTGCACGTGATTGGCGTCAACCGCACTGGCATCCCAGCCAAAAACGGGGGTTTTGATAAAACCTATCACATTAACGAGCTTGCTACTGCCCTCGCTCACGCGGAGGTTGTGGTCAGTACGTTACCCAACACGCCGCACACTAAAGGCTTGCTCAATCAAAGTACGTTGAGCCATTGCCACAATGCATTGCTGTTTAATGTCGGGCGCGGTAAAAACCTTGTTGAGAGTGATTTGATTGCATTGATTGAAGAGGGGCACATTCAACACGCCTACCTCGATGTATTTGAAAAAGAGCCATTAAGCGAAGATCACCCGTTCTGGACGCACCCTGCCATTAGCCTTACCCCGCACATCGCGGCAGTGAGTTTTCCTGAGCAAGTGGTGGAGATTTTCACCCGTAATTACGGCTTGTGGCGCGACGGGTTCCAACTTGAAAACAGAATTGATTTTGAAAAAGGCTATTAGGTCAAATAGCGGTTAATAATCGGCACTAAGCCTAGGGAAACCTTAACTCAATGTTACTATAGACACGCAAACCACTTGCCATTGCTGTCGAGAATACACTGCCGCATCGAACACGGGTTAATGCGGTAAAACAGGAACGGTATCGCCTACTGACACAAGGAGCAAATCATGCCTTCAGCCATCACTTCGTGGCTACAATCACTGAACATTAATTTAGAACAACTGCTGCCGATTGCTGAAGCACTTGGGCTTATCGCGCTTATTTCTATCGTTATCCATTTAGTGTTGCACCGAGGGGTGAGCCTATGGCTACAGCGGCGCACAACCAACGCACAAGTTTTACAAAACATTCTGTTTAGCAAAAAGCTTTTCAGCCGCTTTGCCTTGTTAATTCAAGGGATTGTCATTTCAATCCAAACTCAGTTATGGCTTAGCCACGCCAGTGCGACTTACGAACTGCTACATACATTGACCTTACTGTGGATTATTCTCTTTGGCTTATTAAGCAGTTACGCCCTGCTCAATGTTGTGGAAACGCTACTTTATCGCAGCGCAACCAGCCGTAACATTCCGCTCAAAGGCATTATTCAAAGCATCAAAATCATCGCATTTGTTATCGCCGCACTGTTTGCGACGTCGATTTTAATTGGCAAATCACCAGTGCTACTGCTGAGCGGTTTAGGTGCGATGACGGCGGTCATCATGCTGGTATTTAAAGACCCGATTTTAGGATTAGTGGCGGGGATTCAGCTTTCAGCGAACCAAATGCTAAGCGTCGGTGACTGGCTAGAAATGCCCAAATATGGCGCAGACGGTAACGTCATCGACATTAGCCTGACCACAGTCAAAGTGCAAAACTGGGATAAAACCATCACCACTATTCCGACTTATGCCTTGATCTCTGATTCGTTTAAAAACTGGAAAGGGATGCAAGAATCAGGCGGCCGACGCATTAAACGCAGCGTATTAATTGATGCCAATAGCATTCACTTTCTGACGCCAGAAGAGCAAAGCTACCTACGCAAAGCACAACTTTTAGAGCCCTACTTGGCCGAAAAAGAACAAGAGCTCAACGCCTATAATCAGATGAGCCAACTCGATTTAGCCTGCCGCATCAATGGCCGCCGCTTAACCAACATTGGCAGTTTTCGTGCCTATCTAGAACGTTACTTGCGTAACCATCCCCAAATTCACCAAGGCATGACATTAATGGTGCGCCAACTGGCCCCCACGCACGATGGCGTCGCGCTGGAAATCTATTGTTTCACCAATACGGTCGTGTGGGTCGAATATGAAGGTATTCAATCGGATATTTTTGACCACATTTACGCCGTGCTTCCTGACTTCGGCCTACGCGTTTCGCAAGCGCCAACTGGGAGTGACTTTCAAGCTCTCGCAAGGTAAACATGACATTGCCTGAATTTCCTCCCCCTAATGGGGGAGGTTAATCGTAAAGTGATCGAGAAGGGTTACAGTTTAAAGCGGTTAATTTCGTGTTGAAGCTCTTTAGATAAGCTAGAAAGCAATTCAGCTTGTTGGGAAGCTTCTTGCGCTTCTTTTGCCAGTTCATCAGACACATCGCGTATACCTTGGGTATTACGCGTAATTTCCTCTGTGACTGACGCCTGTTCTTCTGCGGCGGTTGCAATTTGGGTTGCCATATCGCTGATCGTGCCGACCGCTTCACCAATTTTCACTAAGCTTTGCGCGGCCACGTTAGCATCTTCCACGCTACTTTCGGAAAGCTTGCTACTCTCAGTCATGATGTTCACGGCCTGAGTCGTGGTTTTCTGCAAGGTTTCAATCGTCTGTTGAATCTCTTGCGTCGAACTGTGCGTCCGTTGGCTGAGTACCCGAACTTCATCCGCTACCACCGCGAATCCACGCCCTTGCTCACCCGCCCTTGCCGCTTCAATCGCCGCATTCAGTGCCAGTAAGTTGGTTTGCTCAGCAATGCCCTGAATCGCTGACAAGATCGTATTGATGTTTTGTGCGTGCTGGTTCAAGTTCTCAATGACCTCTTTGGCCACCGTCATCTCTTTCGACAACTCACTGATCGACTGTTGAGTATTTTTCACCTGCTCAACACCGTGGTTAGAAATTTTCACCGTATCCAAAGAGGTGGCCGCTGTATTATCTGCATTGCCTGCAATCTCTTGCGTTGCGGCCGCCATTTCGTTAATCGCAGTGGCCACCATGTTGATTTCATCTTGTTGCACCATAATGCGTCGGGTACGCTCATGGGCTTGCGCTGCGGTGTTTTCTGCTTGCAGTGTTAACCCTTGCGACACTTCATGGAAGCGCTTGATCATGCCGTGCATATTACCGACGAACTGATTAAAGTTATTCGCCAGTGCGCCTACTTCATCTTGATAACGTGGTTCAATGCGCTGCGTAAGGTCAGCATCACCGTCTGCAATTTCCGCCAATGCTTGGGAGACTCGGCCCAAGTCACGCAGTAAGAAGCCAACCAATGCCGAAAACACAATCACGACCAAAATTGTAATGGCGACTGATATCGAGGTTAACTGCATAAAGAGCGCGCCAATATTGGTGTACTCCACCTCTTTATCGAGCTCAATGCCGAGCACCCAGTCAGTCTCAGGAACGGCGGTAAAGAATAATAATTTTTCGACATCACCAACCATCACGGTTTGTATTTTGTTCTCTGCCATTGAGCGGTCGATGACTTGTTGCGTTAGGTTAGGGCTATAAGAAGCCAGCGGTTTGAGAATCAAATCTTTATTACGGTGTGCAACAATTAACCCTGTATCACGGTTGACCAACATAGCGTTTGATTTTGCCCCTGCATCAATCGCAATGACATCCTTCACCAATTGATCAATTAACACATCAGCACCAATAACGCCCCAAAACTGTCCGTCTTTCTTAATCGGTTCAGCGAGCGTTACCATCAAAGCGCCCGTGATCGCATCGGCATAAGCGGCAGTTAATATCGTGCCGGAGCTATTTTTCGCTTCTTGATACCATCCTCTTGTCCGAGGATCATAGCTTGCATTGTCTGCACCTCGAGACGGAATAGAACGGTGCATGGTGCCTTGCTCAGTGCCGAAATAGAGTAAATCAAACTGTGCGCCTTGCTGAGCTTGCTGTAAAAAAGGCAGTGAATCTTCCTTCATTGTGTGAGGGATCACCGCGCTAATAACTTTGCTACGAACATCCAGCCATTGGGTAATCGAACTCGTTGCCGATTTCGAGATACCATACACCCTTTCCTTAATGCCACTCTCCGTTTCATCTTTCAATAAATTTGCCGACAGTAACGTCAACACCACCGCCATCACAATAACAACAAGCAAACTTGTCATTATCAACTTACCTTTTAACGATAGATTCACAACTCACCCCCATTGGTGAAATAGATTAGGTTTTGTTTGTAAGAATCGCCCACTACACATGTACACTTTGCACTCACACCGCGTCGTAATTAACCGACAAAAAGTCCAAGCCACAGTCTAAGCCACAAAGCGTTATCGTTTAGTTGCTAATGGATACAAATCTTTTACACCTATTAAAAGTAAGTTACTGCTATTAACAATGCAATTAACACGGCAAAACATTGCGCTCAATCTATCACCTCATAACCTAAACTGCGCAACGTAACCGCAAAAGCTTGCTTTGTGGTGGGCTCTCCATGAATCAAATGAATTTGCTTAGGCTTAGTCACAATGCCCTCAATAAAGCGCAACAAATCGGCTTGGTCGGCATGGGCAGAATAGCCCGACATACTGTGAACCTGTGCATTCACAAGCACGTCATCGCCATCGATCATCACCGAGTGATCGCCTTGCGCAATTGCTCGGCCCAGAGTGCCTTGAGCTTGGAAGCCCGCAAAGATCACATCGGTTCTTTTATCAGGCAACAGCGCTTTTAAATAGGCCATCACTCGGCCACCTTCACACATGCCAGACGCGGCCACCACAATCGCCGCTTCCCCTGTTGAGGCTAAACGGTTGACCAATGCTTGATGGCTTCGATAATCTTGAACGGTAATACACTGTTCAAACGCAAGCGGATGCCTTTGTGCATCCAAACGCTTTTTCGCCTCTTTTCCCCACAATTTTTTAAACTTTCGGTAAGATTTCGTCACCTGTTGCGCCATGGGTGAATCTAAAATAATCGGAATATTGCCATCGATTTCACCGCTGAAGATCAATTGTTCAATATCAAACAGCAGCTCTTGTGTTCGGCCCACACTGAATGCTGGAATTAAAATGGTGCCACCGTCTTGCAAAGAACGGTTGATGATGTCCTTTAAGCGCTGCGCCCGCAGCTGCACATTGTCGTGGGTTTTGTTCGCGTAGGTTGATTCAATCAGCAGATAATCGGCGCGAGGCGGAGAGACTGGGTCAGGCAATAACGGTGTGTTGCTGGGACCTAAATCCCCTGAAAACAGGACAATTTCATTATTTGGCAGTTTCACTTCAATAAACGCTGACCCTAAAATATGGCCCGCAGGCGTAAAGCGAAAATAAGTATTGTCTAAATCACGAGAAATACGCTGCCACACGCCATAATTCACCGGCTTTATTTGTTTATTCAGCCTTTCTAATATTCTTGTACGCCGTGCTTGCCCTAAGCCAAGTTGAAGCTTTAACCCATCTTCTAACATTAATGGGAGTAATTCTGCGGTAGCGGGTGTGCAATAAATAGGCTGATGAAAACCAGCCGCTAATAACCAAGGTATACGGCCGATGTGATCAATGTGCGAGTGAGTTAACAACAACGCCTGCAGATGAGTTAATGGAAAATCAATCGCCATTGGTCGGCTATCACGCCCTTGAAATAAGCCGCAATCAACCAAAATCCTTTTCTTCCCAAGCCTCAGCTCATGACAAGAGCCCGTGACGGTCTCTTTTCCACCGTGGTGGATGATCTGCATGTTCAATCCTTTCATTTGTTAGGGAGTCATTGAATCGATAGTGCGCGCTATTCATTCATCACAACAAATGGTCTGTTAAAAAATTCGTCGCAGCTGGCAAAGTTTCATTCTAACCGATGTATAGCCCACTAATATTTTTGCCCCAAAACACAAAAGGGTTCATCGCAATATGATAAACCCTTTTTTGATACCGTAATCTAATTTGATTAGTACGTCACTAAGCTCTCTTTTGGAATTGCTCCTGGATGATTTCTCTTCCACACCAAATCACAAATACCGTCACTAGGAGCAAAGCCTGTTGGTGCTTCAAGTAACAATTCTCGGATCCGCTCATGGTCAAAGTTATGGCAAGCGATGTCGAGTTCTTCCAAAAGATGCATGTATTGAGGTAACGGTAAGTTTACTTCTGTCGCAGTCATAATTCGCTCATGTGCCGTATTCTCAACATTGTCACCAATCAAAAGCTCTTCATACAGCTTCTCTCCAGGGCGTAGCCCGGTATAACTTATCTCAATGTCACCGTATGGGTTAGATTCGTCTTTCACTTCCAACCCAGAAAGCTGAATAAGATTTTTGGCAAGATCTGAAATACGCACAGATTCCCCCATATCGAGAACGAAGACATCACCACCTTTGCCCATCGCTCCTGCTTGGATCACTAACTGTGCGGCTTCTGGAATGGTCATAAAATAACGCGTTATTTCAGGATCAGTAACAGTTAAAGGGCCGCCTGTTGCTATCTGTTTTTTAAACAGTGGCACCACGGAACCAGAAGAACCCAACACATTACCAAAACGCACCATACAAAAACGGGTACCTTTAGGCTTCTCATTTTCTTGCTCTGCCAAGGCTTGTAAACCTAATTCAGCCATGCGCTTAGTCGTACCCATGACATTGGTCGGCCTAACTGCTTTGTCTGTAGAGATAAGTACAAAAGACTCAACTTGAGCTTCTACTGCAGCTTTTGCGGTGTAGTAAGTACCAAACACATTGTTTCTTACCCCTTCAACGACATTGAACTCAACCAAAGGAACATGCTTATAGGCGGCAGCATGGTAAATGGTTTGAATGCTAAAGCTTTTCATCACCATTGATAAACGATTAATACGCTGAACAGAACCAAGCAGAGGTACGATTTCAATATTTAGTTTTTTGCGGACAATAAGTTGACTAAGCTCTCGATCAATTTGGTATAGCGCAAATTCAGATAGCTCAAAAAGAATCAACTTTTTCGGCTGGCTGAGGATGATTTGTCGACACAGCTCTGAGCCAATCGAGCCCCCAGCCCCGGTGACCATAACGACTTTATCTTTAATGTTTGCTTCCATTAACGAGCGCTGTGGTGTAACCGGATCTCGCCCAAGTAAGTCCTCAATCGCAACGTCTTTTAGCTCATCAATACTCGCCTTACCTTCAACAATATCTTTCATATCTGGTACGGTAAGTACTTCCGCTGAAAGGTGAACCAAAGACTCCAATATTTTCTTCCTTCGAGCACGTGAAGCACTTGGCACTGCAAGTAGTATCTGCTTTACATTATGTTTAGCAACTAGCCTATCTGCATGACCAACATTATGTACACACAACCCCATAATCACGGTCTTTTCAAGGGTTTTATCTTCATCAATAAACCCTACTACTTTATGAGTTTCCGAATTTCTGAGCGCTAGTGCAAGCTGCCTTCCCGCTGAGCCCGCCCCATAAATCAGCACTGGCTTGTTTCCTTGACCATTGAGTTGGGCAACGAGCACACGAACGATAAGTCGCGATCCTCCACATAAAAGGCAGAGAAAGGTTCCGTAAATAATGGGTAAAGAACGCGGAATAGGCGCACTAAAATAAAATGCAAGAACGGCAACAGAAGCCGCTGAAATCACCGTGCCAATACTGACCACCGCTAACGCATGAAAAGTAAGGTAACGCAATACCGCACGGTAAAGTCCAAGCCGTGTGAAAGAAAGGATGGTGGTGATAGCAACACAACCCAGAAGATAAGGAACCGTTGGTGATTTGATCAAAACAATATCACCAATTCTTACCCAATAAGCGGCATAAAAAGAGAAGACGATAAAGAAAAGGTCAATAATGACACTAATAATGCGCTTATTAACCCGCGATAAGTTCCAGATAAAGTTCAGCCTAGCCATATTATTTCTCTATATAAATCAACGCCAGCATTATACTGGCGTTAATTTTAAAAGTCTGTCATAGATAAATTGAAAGCTGTCCTACTTTACAGCATCACCACTACCACTACCCGTTGCTGTCATTAATATGTACTTGAAGTAATCTTTTAGCGTCAAGGTATCAATCATCTGCTTATCTGTTTTTGCCAATAGTCGTGGTGTAGACATATCGATATTCTGCACCTGAGCAAGACCAGTAATGCCCGGTAGAACATCATACACCCCTAATGCATCACGTTCTTTAATCAGTTCTTCTTGGTTGAACAAATTTGGACGTGGGCCGACTAGGCTCATTTCACCTTTCAGCACGTTAATCAACTGAGGTAATTCATCGATTTTGGTTTTACGAAGAAAAGCACCGAGTTTAGTGATTGATGCATTGTTCGCTAAGTGACTTGCTACAGACTTGGTTTCTACCGACATAGTACGAAACTTAATCAACTTAAATGGTTTTTTATTGCGACCAACACGTTCTTGCACAAAAATTGGCGAGCCTGTGTCAAACAAACCAATGATGATAACAATCAACAACACTGGCCACAGAAATAGCAAGCCAAAGAAGGCGGCTAGGAAATCAATTAAACGGATCATATATCATTTTATTCCGGTATCACGCAATGTTGCCATTGCTTGCTTCATTGTTAGCGGGGGTGTCCAACCTAACACATCGTTTATGTTAGAAGAGTCCACTTCTAAGTTGCCATACAACTGTTCAATCATAACTGACTTTCCGGTTAATTTTCCGATGAGACGCATTAGACTCACTGGAATTGGCAATTGGATAACTTTCTTCCCAAGTCCTTCAGCTATGGCATTTGTAAATTCTTGGATAGAAACTGTTTCACCGTCACTAGCTAAAAAGGAATGCCCTGCAGCATCTGGGTGCGTAGCACAAGTAACTAAAAGATCAGCTAAATTCTGCACGGCAATAAAGTCACGTCGATTATTCGCTAAACCAAAGGGGAAAATCGGCAACTTACTGACTAACCTCGTTAGCATACCAAAATTGCCGGGAGCGTTAGGGCCATAAACTAAGGTGGGTCTCACAATCACAACTTCAAGCCCAGTTTCTTCAGAAATTTTCTTTAAACCAATTTCCGCATCGTATTTAGATTGTGCATAAGCATTGTGGGGGTTTTCTTTGGCATTTGATATGAATGGTTTATCAGTGGTTGATGTTCCATTTACACCAATGGAGCTAACAAAAACAAAGCGTTTTACACCAGATTCTGCAGCTTTTAAAGCAAGCCTCAAAGTCCCATCTGTATTTACAGCTTTATAGTCAGCCACCGAAAAAGAATTATTGTGCGCTAACCCCGCCAAATGAATTAGCGAATCAACCTCATCAAAGCAACTCCCCCATTCAGTATATGAGTCGATGCCAGGTACGGTGTATATATTTTTAAATGGATGGTTTTCACCTAAACGAACAACGCAGCGAAAATCCCTTTTCAACTTTGTCAATTCACGTCCAACAAAGCCAGTAGGGCCTGTAACTAGAATTGTCATAACTCAAACACTCACAAATTTTCGAATCAGTAATGTGAATATTTTGTAAGGAAGCTTAAGCGCAACCATAGCAAGGTTTGTATAGATCCCATTTTCTCGACAGGCTCTAACGATCTCTGCATTTTGATGAATTCGCCACATAAAACCACTAGAGCTTATTCCGCCCTCTCTCATCTTTACAGTTATCTTAGGTACCCGATTGAATATCATCCCTTTTTTCACACAACGGGCTATAAACTCAAAATCGGCTGCTACTCTATAATTTAATTTATAGAAACCGCATTTTTCATAAACAGATTTTTTGGCATAGAAAGTAGGATGCGGTAACATTAAGCCAAATCTAATCAGTGACTTTTTGAAAATTTTAGAACTGTAAAGCCTCGTGACTTTGCCAGTGTCATCGGCTTGTACATAAACGAGATCGGAATACACTGCATCAATATTCAATTGGTTAAAACCCGACATTAAATCAGATACACTCGATTGAGAGACAAAAAAGTCATCTGAGTTTAAAATACCAATGACATCACCACTAGCCAGTTTTATTCCTTTATTCATAGCATCATAAAGGCCTTCATCTTTTTCACTAAGATAAACATCCACATCACCGGAGTGTCTTTTAATGATGTCATTGGTACTGTCTGTTGATCCACCATCGATAATGATATACTCAATATCCTTATATGTTTGCGAAACTACTGAATTAATAGTGTCTTCTATAGTCTTTTCCGAATTGTAACAAACCGTTATTATTGAAACTTTCATTATATATTAAAACTACCTAGTAATAGGTTCGGGCAACTAAACTCTAGCTGTTGCACGAACAATTCGAAATAAATCAGAAAATGCAGGGACAAAAACACCCCTTATAAATTATCGAGCTCAATCGTCCTTAATTTTTCTAACGTGTATGCTACGATTTGATTTGCTTTTTCAACAGAATCAGATTCCGCATAACAACGTAGTTCTGGTGCATTCCCCGAGGGACGCAGGTGAACCACATCACCAGTTTTCAACGTTATTCTAAGACCATCGGTGGTATCTATACTCTCAACTGTCGTACTCATAAAACCTAAGGATCGGAGCAAGCTACTGGGAGCTATGGTCGCTTTTGCAATGATTTGATGACTTTTCTCAGTCGCGACATTCTGGATTCGGTCGCTATGAGTAAATCGCTTTGGCAAGGCATCAACAAGAGCAACAATGCTTGTAGCCTTACTTACTGATAACAGCATAATGGCAGGCAAAACAGCATCACGGGTTGGTAAGCCTTTTAATACCTTGCCATTAATTTCAACATCAGAACCTAACAAGAAACCACCATTAGCTTCAAAACCAGCCACACTTGAATAACGTTTATTTAGCTCAGCAAACTCTGCAATCACATACGGCGAACCAATTTTCGTTTTTGACACAGCCTTAAACTGTGCTGACTGTTCAATGATCGTGTTACAACTCACTGGTACAGCTAACGCTTCAATATTCATCGCTTCGGCACATAACAAGCCAAGAATATCACCTCGCAGCCATTCACCATTTTCATCGGCAACCAGTGGACGGTCACCGTCCCCATCGGTAGAGAAGATAAAATCAAGGCTATGCTCTTTTGACCAATTACGTGCTTTTATCTTATCCGCTTCAGCGACCGCCTCCGTATCAATCGGTACAAATTCATCTGTGCGCTCAAGGGAAATAACTTCCGCACCGAGAGCTTCAAACAATCCTTGGTATAGGTCACGACCGGCACTGGAATGCTCATATATACCAATACGTTTACCAACTAATAAATCTTCTTCAAACAAATCAGTATAACGAGCAACATATTGCTCAGCAGCTAACGTTGACGCGTTTAATGGTTTTAATGTTGGCTCAGAGAACTCAACCTCAGCATTAATTATCGATTGCTCATCTTCTTTAGTAATTTCACCATCAGGACGATAAAACTTAATCCCATTTCTATCAAAAGGTATATGGCTGCCCGTTATCATGATACAAGGAATGCCTTCTTGCATAGCCGAGTAAGCAAGAGCAGGGGTTGGGATGACGCCATAATAAACAGACTCAAAGCCCATAGCCTCAATAACAGCAATTGTGGCTTGTGCCATTGCTGGACTACTCGGACGAGTATCAATCGCCACTGCAACTTTCTTGAAACTATATGAGTTTTTAATTCCACTTAAAAACGAATACGCAAAAGCCGCGCAAACAACATGAGTAAACTGTTCGACTAAACCACGTGCACCACTGGTACCAAATTGAATGCCAGACTCTGCAATCACCTTACTAGAAGTATACATAAGCTACCTATTGAATTTGTAAGACTTTTCAAACGTTCTTAATGAAAGATGATATATATT
Source organism: Vibrio sp. 2-2(8) (assembly GCF_963888495.1). Taxonomy (NCBI): domain Bacteria; kingdom Pseudomonadati; phylum Pseudomonadota; class Gammaproteobacteria; order Vibrionales; family Vibrionaceae; genus Vibrio; species Vibrio sp. 2-2(8). The sequence continues at coordinate 257,344 of NZ_CAWPJM010000052.1, forward strand.
CATTCGTTTGCTCGAAGTATCTATAATATTAATATTGAAAATGATGACTCACCAAACACTCTTTAAAATGAACACCTTAGGCAATAAGCTCAATATCCTTATAAATCAACCGCTCAAGATATAAAATATATCAATGAATGTTTAAGAACATCCTAATAATAGAAGCATCCATCTAATGCTTATCCTGTGCATGGTACTCTTCCACTCGCACAATATCGTCTTCACCTAAATAGGAACCAGAGCGGACCTCAATTAGATGCAAATCAACTTTACCTGGGTTCTCCAAACAGTGAGCAACACCTACGGGCAAGTATGTTGATTGGTTCTCTGTCAGAAGATCAACATTCTCACCATTAAATACTCTTGCGGTACCTTGTACTACAACCCAATGTTCTGAACGATGGTAATGAATTTGCATTGCTGTACGCTCACCCGGCTTCACTACCAAATGTTTAACTTGATAACGATCACCACAAGCAATCTCATCATGGGTGCCCCAAGGGCGATATTGCTCTCTATGCTGTAGGTATTCACTACGATTTTCAGTTTTTAACTGATTGACGATGTTTTTTACATCTTGCACTTTATCTTTATGAGCAACCAAAACAGCATCTTTTGTCTCTACAACAATAAGATCTTTAACCCCTACCGTTGCGACCAATTTATTTTGAGAATAAATATAGCTATCTTGAGTGTTATCCGTCAACACATCACCATGGCAGGCATTACCCTGGGTATCTTTACCAGAAACTTCCCACAATGAACTAAAAGATCCAACATCACTCCAGTTTGCATCCATAGGAACAACGACAGCATGCTGCGTTTTTTCCATTACTGCATAATCAATTGAATCATCAGGACAAGCACTAAACAGTTTTTCATCGGGACGAATGAAGTCCAAATCTTTTTTCGCTAGTTCCATAGAAGCTTCACAAGCTTTTAAAATTTCAGGACTGTATAACTTCAACTCTTCCAAATAGCGAGATGCTTTAAACAAAAACATACCACTATTCCATAAGTAGTCACCTGACTCTAAATATTGGTTTGCCGTTTCCAAATTAGGCTTTTCAAAAAAATGGCTAACTTTACAAGCACCACCTAAGCCAATTGACTCCCCCTGTTTAATATATCCATATCCGGTCTCTGGTGTATGAGGAACAATGCCAAAAGTTACTAGCTTACCTGATTCGGCATAAGCAATAGCATTCTTTACTGATTCAATAAACTTATCCGTTTTTTGAATCACATGATCAGCAGCCAAGACTAACAGTAACGGATCTTCTCCATTTTGTAATGCCGCTAATGCAGCCAAAGCAATAGCTGGTGCGGTATTTCGTCCGACTGGCTCAAGGGCAATACCGGAATGCGTTAACTTTTGCTTACGTAATTGCTCCGCAACAATAAAGCGGTGCTCTTCATTACAAATGAGAAAAGGAGGGGCGTGCTCAATGTTTTTTAATCTAGCAAGAGTATTTTGAAGCATGGAATCATCATCGGTAAGGTTGATGAATTGTTTGGGGTAGAGAGTACGGGATAATGGCCACAATCTAGAGCCAGAGCCACCGGCCATGATGATAGGAAGTAACATAAGAATAGCCTGTTTGAAATTCAAACCCTAGTTACATAGGGTTTGATAAATAAGAAGCAATCAAAAAACTGTTTTTAAACGCTATAGAAAATATAACTTTGTATTATGATGGACTTTATCAGAAGCCAGAAGAGTATCAACATCCCACCATTGATAGGCTTGATGCTGATCTTGAGGTAAAGATGACAAATCACCATCCCAAGTGATTGCGTAACCCAGAACCACATAGTGTGTTGTAAAATCTGCACCTGAAAAATTATCATCGTATAGGTGCTCATAAGGCCCAAGAAAGCGAGCTTGATTTAACCTATAGGTTTGACCTATCTCTGTTTGAGCAAGACGAACAAAAGCTGACTCGAACGTTTCATCTTTCAATATCCGCCCGCCGGGAACAAACCAGTACCCTTTTGCTGGTCGATTCGTTCGCTCACCAAGCAAAACCTGTCCTTTACTATTTCTAATGACCAGATCAATAGAGATTAAAGGTGTCGAAGCTACCACGGCTTTAAACGTTTCAGTATCTAGTATCATGCTCATAACTCAAACAACGCATCACAGCAGGATTATTTTCTAAAACTATCTTGATTTTCCAAAAACCATTGATAAGTTGTGGTTAAGCCAGCTTCTAAATCAACACTGTATTTCCAGCCTAGGTCTGCCAAACGAGAAACATCCATCAGTTTACGTGGAGTTCCATCTGGTTTAGTTGTGTCAAACACAATGTCTCCTTTAAAACCAACAACTTTCGCCATAGTTTCTGCCATTTCACGAATAGTACAATCCACACCTGTACCCACATTGATATGAGAAAGCATAGGCTCTGTATTAGCTTGATAAGTTTCGTTATCCAACTCCATTACATGTACGCAAGCAGCTGCCATATCATCGACGTAAAGAAATTCGCGCATAGGCGTGCCGGTGCCCCAAACAACCACTTCTTTATCATCATTCAGCTTAGCTTCGTGGAAACGACGCATAATTGCTGGAATTACATGTGAATTATCTGGATGGAAATTATCATTTAAACCATACAAGTTCGTTGGCATTACGCTACGATAATTACGACCGTATTGACGGTTGTAAGATTCACAAAGCTTAATACCAGCAATTTTAGCTATTGCATAAGGTTCATTAGTTTCTTCAAGTATTCCCGTTAGCAATGCTTTTTCAGTCATAGGTTGCTGAGCAAACTTAGGGTAAATACATGAAGAACCTAGAAACAATAGATGTTGCACATTATTAACATGAGCAGCATGAATAATATTACTCTCTATCATTAAGTTTTGGTAAATAAATTCCGCTGGGTAAGTATTATTAGCATGAATACCACCCACTTTAGCTGCTGCCAAATAAACTTCATCAATGCACTCTTCCTTAAAAAAAGCATCAACTGAGGCTTGATTAGTAAGATCGAGTTCAGCAAAACTACGAACGACCAGCTCAACATCTGCTCGCTTTTCAAGTTGACGTACAATTGCAGAGCCTACCATCCCTCTATGGCCGGCGACAAACACACGTTTGATTCTCGTCGTTGACATAGTATTTAGTTCTCCAAAGAAATAGATACATCAAAACCATGTTGCTTAAGCAGTGCATGCTGCTTAGCTTTCGACAGATCAGCCTGAACCATTTCTGAACACATTTCTTCTACGGTAATTTCAGGAACCCAACCAAGCTTCTCTTTTGCTTTAGAAGGATCACCTAACAAGGTTTCTACTTCTGCTGGACGGAAGAACTTAGGGTTAACCTTAACAATTACATCGCCAACAGAGACCGCTGGTGCTTTAACTGAATCCACAGCAACAACTGTTGCAATCTCATTAACACCTTCGCCAGTAAAGTCTAATTCAATACCCGCTTCTTTAGCCGACATACGCACAAATTCACGTACAGAAATTTGTTTGCCCGTCGCAATAACAAAATCATCAGCAACTTCTTGCTGAAGCATCATCCACTGCATACGCACGTAATCTTTCGCATGGCCCCAGTCGCGTAGAGCGTCCATGTTACCCAATTGTAAGCACGACTCCAAACCTTGAGAGATGTTAGCAATAGAACGTGTGATCTTACGAGTAACAAATGTTTCACCACGTCGTGGTGACTCATGGTTAAACAGAATGCCGTTACACGCATACATGCCGTAAGATTCACGATAGTTTACTGTAATCCAATAGGCATACATTTTTGCAACTGCATATGGCGAGCGGGGGTGGAATGGAGTCGTCTCTTTTTGTGGGATCTCTTGCACTTCACCGTACAGCTCAGAGGTAGATGCCTGATAGAAACGTGTTTTCTTCTCTAAGCCGTTGATACGAATTGCTTCTAACAGACGAATAGTCCCCATTGCATCGACATCCGCTGCGTACTCAGGCGACTCAAAAGAAACCGCAACGTGTGACATTGCACCTAAGTTATAGATTTCATCAGGTTGAATTTCTTTAACCAGTCGAATTAGGTTCGAGGAATCCGTTAGGTCGCCATAATGTAATTTAACATTAGATCCTGCGTTTACTAACGCATCAATGCGCTCCGTATTGTATGATGATGCTCGGCGAATAAGACCGTGTACTTCATAACCCTTTTCAACTAGAAGTTCAGCTAAATAAGAGCCGTCTTGACCAGTAATACCTGTGATCAGCGCAACTTTTTCATTCATTTCATTTGGTTCCATTTTAACATTAGGGCTAACGACATCTGTTCAGCAGTTAGGTTCTGCTTCAATTTATACTATCTTCCGAGATCTGTGCACGGAAAAATCATGAACATCCCCATTAATAAAGGCTTGCAAACACCTTTAAAAGGTACTCAGGATCCATCGCACACATTGCTCTTTTGTGTTTAATACTTGCTTTTAAAGTCGTTTCACTCTTCAGCATGTTTAAGCACATTTGCCTGATCCTTGCGAAGTTCTCTGCACTTTCTTCTGCTCTTTTTCGGCAAGCATCTTCGCCAAATTCAGTATCGAGTGTCCAATGCATCGACTCAACTAACCAGTGTGAACGCGTTGCATTTAACAATTCCTTAGCATTTAAATCCTTCGAGCTAATATAGTACCTCACCGTAACTTCCGACTCTTTCGCCACGGCTTCTTCTTGTCTCACAGAAACGACGATACCCATTGTTTTTAGCTCGGGCCAATCAAATTCTAAGTCACCTAAAACACTCAAATCTGTGTTTGTTAAGGCCAACCTAGTCTCTTGTCTGCCTCGTACGGAAACCGCATGAACATCACCGCCCTGTAAAGCTTTCGAGAACCTTACTTAGGTAGTTTTCGTCCATTGCGCAGTTCATCCGTTTGCGTTTAATACCACCTTTAAAGGTGGTTTCACTCTTTAATAGGTTCAAACACATCTGCCTGATCCTTGCTAAAGCCTCTGCGCGATCATCGGCTCTAATACGAGAGTTGTCCTCACTAAATGCGGTATCAAGGGACCAATGCATGGCCTCTACGCCCCAATGAGAACGCGTCGCTTCAAGCAGCGTTTGGGCTTCTAATTCTTTAGAACATATATAGTAACGAATACTCACATCTTGCTCTGTTGCTACAGCCGATTCTTGGCGAATCGAAGCGACGATGCCCATTGATTTTAGCTCAGGCCATTCATGCTCAATATCACCTAAAACCGACAAATCACGGTTCACTAAAGCCACTCTCGTTTCGATTCTTCCGTGACTTTTTCTTGTGTACTGTAAGAACTGCCGTCAAAGTCTTGAAGCATGTCCATTCGAAAATAATCATCAAAGGCTTGCTCAAGCATTCCCTGATTACCTTGCACTGCCAACAAATAATCCGCTTCTTTATCGAGGATTTTCTGCGCTATTTTCTTTTGGCATCCCATTGCATCAATCGTAACCAAGCAGCCTTTTACCTCTAGCAAGTCAAGTAGCTTGGGGATCGCGGTAATTTCATTACTTTTACTATCAACCTTCTGTTGGCCGATACTCATTCCGTTTGCAGTAGCAAAAGCATTCACCATGTGAATCGTTCCTTTACCTTTCGAGCGGTCATAAGAGCCACGTAATGTTTTACCGTCGATAGCGATGACTTCTCCATCCGTCAGTGTATGGCAGTCCTTCATCCAAGCTATAAAGCTTCTTTGCAACCCTGCCGGATTCATCATGCCCACCACACGAGACAGCGTATCTGCAGAAGGAATACCAGCGTCAAAGTGACCATATCGTTTGAGTAAATCTAAGCGAGCATTGCCAAAATCGATAATGCCATCCCAGCCATCATGACCCGACAAGACGCCACAAATTGTCAGCAACATAATATCTGATAATTTGTGATCTACTTTGCTTTCTTGTCGGTAGTCTTTAATGATTTGGAAATGCATAAATGGGTTGGTTAACTCGCTCATATTTAGGCTCCTATATTGTCTAGGAGCTATTACAAAACAACGAAAATGATCTACAAGCAGATCTTTGTTTTCATGTGGTTACATTCAATAGTTGGGATTAGTGATAGGTTCAAAGCGGATTCTTAGCATCTTTGCAGCCCTTATATATCAACGACCTTCATGCGGTCTCCCTGGTCTGCCTCGCGATTTTTCTTGCGTGCTATAAGAATCACCGTCGTGTTTTTGCAACATACTCATATCGAAATAGTTATCGAACGCTTGCTCCAAACGACCTTGATTTCCTTTCACCGCTAGTAGGTAATCCGCGTTTTTGTTTAGCACTTTTTGAGCAATTTTCTTTTGGCATCCCATAGCATCAATACTGACCAAACAACCAGATATATCAAGCAGTTCCAGCAACTCTGGGATGGCCGTAATCTCGTTGCTTTTTTCATAGACTTTATGCAGTCCGAGACTCACACCATTTTCGGTCGCAAAAGCATTAACCATGTGGATGGCACCAAGCCCTCGAGTGTTATCATAAGAGCCCCTAACGGTTTTTCCATCAATAGCAATGACTTCACCTTTCCAATAGCAATGACTTCACCTTTCGTTAGCTCACAGCAATCTTTCATCCATCGATAAAGCATTTTTGTAGGCGAGTCGCATTAATCATGCCCATCGCTAGCTATAGGCGAAGTAGAGGGAACGCCATGGCTAAAATCACCAAATCGCTTCAAGAAATCCAACCGAGCTTCGCCATAGAGGCTAATCGCTTTCCAGTCATCTTGACCAGAAAGTACAGCACAAATTGTTAACAAAATGATATCTGTTAACTTGTGCTCGACTTTACCTTTTTGGCGGTAATCTGGAATGACATCGAAATGCATAAATGGGTGCTGGTTACTCATCGTTGGACCTCCAATTTGTTTATGGGGGTATTAGAAAACACTGAAAATGATCGTCAAATTGATCATTGGTTAATTGTTTGTTGTGTGATGCCGCTATCCATCAGAACAAGAAAACTGTGAGCTCACCATGCTACAAATCCTTTAAACATGGGCATGTTCATGATTTTTCCCTGGAGATCTGTGGACATAACCACGAACAGTTGACTAGAGTCACAACCTGCAATCAATGCTCTAGATGATGTCTAGAATCATAAAACCTGGCAGTCACCAAACATCAGCATCGACCAAATAGCAACAGAAAACTAACCTTCTTCCTAAGTGAGAAAATGTGCCTTTCTCGAGGGGCATAATACCACATATTTTACATTAGTTAAGGGTAACTATTCACCCACGAGCATTTACGGCGGTTTACGCACGAATTTTCCCTGCTACTTTCTATTAACCCAATAGAAATAAATCTATCTATCAGTTCTGCTTTAAAATCAGAAGCATCAGGAGTAACTATATAGTTTTTAATATCGACACAGCCTGGTGGCAAAAAAGACGTATTTAAAACATTAAACACGATAAAAAATTGCTTACGATAATAATGAGCTAGATGAACTAAAAAAGAATCTGCCCCGATAAACATATCACAGTTTTTTATCAAATTTCTTACATCATACAAAGACGTATTAGTATAATAGTCGTCTACTATATTTTCCAGGTCAGAGAAAGATGCATCATAATCAATAAGCTGAACAAAAAATCCATTCGCATGTAAAACACTAATCATATCTAAGAGGTTCGTTCTTGTTATATTCTTAGCACTTACTCTTGTGGTAGGGCTTAGTAGGATTTTTTTTACATCGTCGTAGTTACTCACACAACTAAGCAGAGTCAACTCTTCTCTAAAATACTCAGAGTACAAGTTTTTTCTTGCCCCGTAGATTTTTTTAACATCAGTAGGGGCTAAAACCGAAACATCAATACCAAAAGTTAAGAGACGAACTCTAAAGTCACTCTTTTCAAATACTAGTTTTTTTACGTTATTATCTTTAATGAACTTTCTAAACTTAATAACATCCCTAACCACGTTCAATATATTACTATTGCGAATATCATAAAATGATGGAATTTCGTCATAAAGAACGTGTATACGTTCGTGTAATTTAGACTCCATTAAAAGTGCTATATCATAAGTATGTTTAGTGCCTAAAATCAGGAACTTTTCATTAATTTGATCTAACATATTTAATGAAATTAGATTATCTCCCATTGCTTGCAACAAAACTAAGCTTGGCAGTCCTTTCAATTTGTTATCTAATTCCATATCTAACCCTATCTAGTAAATACCTTAGGAGTGGCTTCTCAAGAAATAGTCTTACTCGATTTTTTGCTAACAAAAAAATGAAACGGCGAAATGCTCGTCCATAAGAAAGCCCATGCTTAATTTGAACATAAAACAATTCACTAAGCACGAAAAAACCGTCACTTACTCCTCGTCCTTCATTCTGCATAAATACTGTAGGCTGGGAAATTACCTTTATTTTATTCGACTCTCTAACCGACAAATAGAAGTCATAGTCGGAAGCATATCTGAGATAACTACTATATTTCCCCTTGTCTTTATGTAGGACTGCCCTGTAATAAAACCCTTGGTGGGGGATACATTTAAATGGGTTCTCTGGAAGAGGCTTAAAGTCATAAAGATACCTTTCTTTGGAATCTACCATTGTTACAGGAGACGAAACAATATCAATATCCTCAGTAAAACAACTCATAACTCGACTTATTGTTTCTGAATCACAATAATAATCATCACTGTTCAAAAAGTGTAATACGTCTCCAGTGGCAAGATCTATCCCTTTGTTCATTGCATCATAAATACCGTTATCAGGCTCTGATACAAACTTATCTATAGCCCCCATATAATCTTTTACAATTTCTAATGTTCTATCAGTAGAACTTCCATCAACGAAAATAAACTCGATATTATTATAATCTTGTTTAACTACACTATTCAGAGTGCGTTCAATAGTTTCTTCTGCATTGTATGTAACGGTTATTATAGATATCTTCAACTATCTAATTCCTTTTGTGCTTTGATATTCTTCCTACTATCCAAAATGAGAATAGAATTGATGAAGAGTATATTAACATGGTTTGGCTGACGCCATTTCGGAATAAATTGATTATATTTGCCGAAGCATACAAACCAATAAAAAACAACATCAAACTATTAAACTTATAAATGAAAAATCTGGCTATAAAAGTATAGAAGATGATTGCAAACGTACTAAATGCAAGCCCCAAGGTACCACCATAATAAATGCCCTCGTTAAGGACCGAACCTGCAAGCCCCAAATCTTTTCCGTAAAAGTAGTAATTTGAAAGTATCTTATCAATGTTATCTACTTCCATTGGGCGAAGAAAACTAGGCAAAGAGAACAGTAAAAAATTTTGAAAGAAAGTCAACATATCCGACTTAGAAAGCAGGTTTTCATATGTAATATCTATACTTTGCCGTGTGAAAATAGCCTCCCCAATGGGTGCAAGCATTACCCTAAAAAAATCCAACTCAATCTGCCCTAAATCGATTCTGGACAATGGGATGACAATTGTTAAGATAATCAACGAGAAAAACAATAGCAGCTGCACTAAGGATTTATTATGATAAGGGATATAAATAGAGAAAAATACGATTAAAAAGACAAAGCTTTTAATAGCGATCACTCTATAGCTTACATACAACGGGAATGACAATAAGACTGCGTATCCAGATAGTAGAAATAAGACTTTAAACTTACTTTTACTCTTAATAAAAGCAACACTTGAGGCCAGTAAGAAAGCTCCATTAAAAAACCAGTGTTTAAGATGAAGCAACTCACTGAATACCTCTCTTCGTTCTGGTATACTTAACCCAAATGCCTTTGGAAAAAAATAAGCATATGAAATCAAAAAGTAAAGCAAACAGAAAAACAATATAACTTTCGAAATTTGAAAGGTCAGTTTACTAATTTCAAAGTTGAATGTACATTCGTAGTCTACTTTTAAGAATTTTAAAAAAAATGCAGATGAAAGCAGAATGGAAAAACTGACAATGACTATAATATTATCCACTCTAACTTTAGTATCAGTATTTAATTCGAAAGGATTCACCCCAAATAAAGAGTAATTACTTAACAGCAAATAATATAGGGTTGAAAATAACAACCAAAAAACTGGATCACCAAGTATTTTAAAGGAGTATTTTCTATAGTAATGAACCAAGATAAAAACATAGGCCATTATCAATATGAAAAATAACATATTAAATCCTGCTAAGATACCAATCTATAGTTTTTTCGATACCACTTTCAAAGGTCTCTTTAGCCTTCCACCCCAAATTTAGTTCCAACTTAGTAGCATCAATTGCATATCTTCTGTCATGCCCTGCTCTGTCTTCGACAAATGTTATCAAATCTTTGTAGCTAGAATTCTTTGGTATCTTCTTGTCAAGAAGAGTACATATCTCATCTACAACTTCAAGATTAGTCTTTTCGTTCCTACCACCAATATTGTAAACATTCCCTGACTCACCTGAATGGTAAGTTAGATCTATGCCAACACAATGATCAAGTACAAAGAGCCAATCTCGAATATTTTGTCCATCGCCATAAATAGGTATACACTCACCAGACAAGGCCTTTCGTATAATTGTAGGTATTAGCTTTTCTTCATGCTGCTTAGGTCCGTAGTTATTAGAACAATTAGTAATAATCGTATTAAGACCAAAGGTCTCATGATACGAACGGACAAGCATGTCACTAGATGCTTTTGAAGCACTGTATGGTGAGTTCGGTGCATACGGAGTATCTTCCGTAAATAAATCAACTTCATTTAATGTCCCATATACCTCATCAGTACTAATGTGATGAAACCTGCAACCTTCATAGCCTGGCTTATATACGGTAGGTTTTTCCATCCAGTAATCTTTAGCCACATCCAAAAGTGTGAAAGTACCATTTACATTTGTATCAATAAAAATGGACGGATTAGATATACTATTATCAACATGGGATTCTGCTGCAAAATGAATTACACCTTCAATGTTAAAATTTTGAAATATGTATTCTACAAGTTCCCTATTGCAAATACTACCTTTTATGAATCTGTACTTATATTTTTTTGTGCACTCATCAAGATTATCTAATGAGCCAGCATAGGTTAATAAGTCTAGGTTAATAATATTATACTCTGGATATTTATCCATAAAGTAGGGAATGAAATTTGATCCGATAAAACCGGCACCACCAGTGATCAATATATTAGTCATTTTTTACTAACTCCTCTAGATATTGTGCATAACCACTTTTACTAAGTGAACTGGATATTTTTAGAACTTTCTCTTTGTCTATCCAGCCGTTGTTATAAGCTATCTCTTCTAAGCAAGCAATTTTATAACCTTGCCTGTGTTCGATCGTTTGAACGAATTGCCCTGCCTCAATCAGACTATCATGAGTGCCTGTATCCAACCAGGCAAAACCTCTACCTAAAAGCTCTACGTCAAGTTGATCCATCCTGAGATACATCTCATTAATCGACGTTATTTCTAGTTCGCCTCTTTTTGAGGGTTTAACCAGCTTAGCTAATTCGACGACTTGATTATCATAGAAATACAAACCTGTTACCGCATAGTTTGATTTTGGCACCTCGGGCTTTTCTTCAATACTTGTAACTTTTCGGCTCTGATCAAAACCTACTACTCCGAATCTTCTAGGATCTTTCACCTGATAACCAAATACAAGAGCCCCTTTGTTTAGAGAAGCAGCATTACGCAATATTGACGTGAAACCTTGACCATAAAATATGTTATCTCCTAACACCAAAGCGACACTATCATCACCTATAAATTCTTCTCCGATTACAAAAGCTTGAGCTAAACCATCAGGTGATTTTTGAATCTTATATGTAATTTTCAGTCCCCAATCGTCACCATCGCCCAACAGTTCTTGAAACCTTCCTATGTCTTGTTCAGTAGAGATAAGTAAAATATCGCGAATCCCAGCAAGCATTAACACGGAGAGAGGATAATATATCATTGGCTTGTCATATACAGGCAGGAGTTGCTTACTTATTGTCTTTGTGACCGGATATAGCCTTGTTCCGCTACCACCTGCTAATATAATACCTTTCATTGTAATTTCTCGTTAATTTGGTAAAAACTTAATAATATCCGCTTAACATACTCGCTGTCATTTAACGCATCAAAATCAGGAATTTTTTCTATTTTTGAAATATCAATATAGTTAGTACTACCTGAATCAATGAATTCAAAATTCGCTTTACGACTTAATATACTTTCGATCATATTAACAATGCTAATAACTTCCAAATTTTGTCTTGATGCGATATTAGTAACCTCATTAATATATATATGATTGGATATAATATAGTTACAGATCAAAAACACATCTTTTACATCAATTAAGTTCCTAGTTGCATTTCTCTGCACCGAAAAACGTTCACCACTGCCAATAGAGCTAAACAAATAGCTTATTAGCGTTTTACTTCTAGTAACGCCTACAACTTGAGGCAGACGGAATATATAGAAACTTTTACATTGTCCATTAATCAAACTTTCCATTCTAAGCTTATGTTGAACATATTTTGACTCTTTTTTACTAATATCTTCGATACTGCAAGTACTAAAATATACAAAAGTTTTATCTCTATTACTACGTATTATTTCAAGCAAAAGAGACTCTTCACGATAAAAATTAGCATCATTGTTCTCATTAGAATTAGAGGTACCACTTGCAAATATAACGACATCATTATCATGCTCAAATGAGCAAAATGCTCTTGAGAGAAGTCCATTACCTATAATCAAGAGTCCTCCAATATTTTTTCGTATAATCCTATATATTTTTTTGCCACTAAATTGCTTTCGTAGTTAGACATAACTTTAGTTATTGCTGATTTAGAAATCCTACAATAACTATCATTGTTAATAATCCAACTAATTCCTTGTGCTAAATCAGTAGTATCGTACGAATGCGCCAAATATCCGTTAATTTCATGATCAATTAAGTCTGGATTTCCGCCTACGTTAAATGCAACAACTGGTACGCCGCAAGCCATACTTTCGACTATACTATTCGCTAAGTTTTCTTGCAGAGATGGTACGACAATTACATCCGCAATATTATACATTAATGCCAAAGAAACTTCGTCATATAATGGAGAAATATAATAAACCTCACATGAGAGATCGGGTGGGGTTTCAGGTTTACTGCTCCCTGCGATTACAACCACTACATTATTTTTTTCTAACTTCTCTATCGCCTCAAAAACCTCTCTCGCCCCCTTGCGCGGATCTCCCAAGACATTCATTGCGCTAAAGAGAACTACTTTTTTTCCCTGAGGAATCTTAAAAAAGCTACGTGCAACATCTTTTTCTATAGGTTTAAATATCTGGGTGTCGATACAATTCGGTAGAGTAAAGGACTCTAGACCTCTTGTTAATTGACTCGAAGCTATACATCTAGTCATCCATCTACTTGAGCCAATCATGGCCAGACTACCGATCTGTCTGTAAGCAGCTAGTTTTTTCTTGAATACCTGGCGACTTAAAATCGCATCATTTCGCCCTAGTACTTTGCAATCCCTACAAGTTATTTTGTACCCTTCACATTCCTCGTCATAATGACACCCGCCAGTTAGGGGCCACATATCATGGCAACTCCAAACCACCTTAGCGTTGATTTTTGAGAGATCTTTGATTGGAATCATTCCACTTGCTATCCAGTGTAGATGCACTACGTCTGGTTTGTATTCATTTATTTGATCAATGATCTTACTAAAAGGCAGTAATGAAGGACTAAACAACGTTTTAGTACGTTGTTTATAAAGTAATAAAGGTAACCTATCAATCAGTGGACGTAATCTGCTAATTACTCGAGAGATCTTAGAAGTACTCGATTTTACAGTGTAATCATCACTGATCTTTCTTTGCACTAACATTTGGCTTTTGATATTTTGCGCTAGCAATGACCTGTGTAAACGATATGCTGCTCTTGCTGCACCACCATCTATATCAGATTCACTAACTATAAGTACTTTCATTGCTTGCTTTCCAATCTAAAAATATTGTATCATTCTCATTTTTTTCAAGCATATAATCAAAGGCTTGAAATAATAACTCGTCTTCTAATTTAACTTTTGTTCCAAAGGCTTTATTATGCTCGGCGTATTCAGCACAACGGTCTGCCGATGAAAAAACATAACCATTCCTCAGAAATGAAGCTGGCACGTATACATACTTCTGGAAAAACATGAAGCAAAGTTTGGCTCGTTCAATTGTCTCCTCAGTCGGGTGTTTTATGTTTCCTATATCCCTAAGACAATTAACGTATTCATCTATAGTATTCGGTTGACAAACCGTATCAGCTCTTTCATACAGCGTAGAACCAGCTACTAGGACAGGAATACCATAACAAACAGCCTCTAATGCAACTGTTCCGTTAGATGTTATGATAGTATTCGATATATTAAAAATGACACGATTATGTACTTTCTTATCTAAGTAAACAAACGCGGCACCATATCTCGAGTTAATATCATCAATAGTATCCTTCACTGTCACATTGCATTTATACATCGATTCTGACGGATGTGGTTTGATATAAATATTAGATATTTTTGACTCTTCAACTAGATTAAATAGTGTTTCATATAGCCATGTATAGTAATCTGAATATAACGACCAGTGTGAGTACCTAACAGAATCAACAAATGCATGTGCATAAATGAATATATTTTTCTTATTACTATCAGGACTATATTGTTCAATAAAGTCTGTTTTGCTATTTATTTCATTTCCCTTGTAAACAAAAGCCACATCGATTTGATTCTTGTCATCACCTTCCATTCTTGACCGCATAATGTGCGAGTATTCCGCGAGCAAGTCATTTCTATCATTATTTTTTAGGATGCGCTCCATCACATTAGGTTCATAGTATCGCGGTTTCCTAACATACTCTTTATTTGCCGTATGTACTGACACATTCATAGGATTCAAATTAAACCATTGATAGATTTTAATATCTCTACTTAATGAAGAAGCTACTCTAGCAAGTATTCCATACTCGGCGTAAACACCATGCGATAAAATGACATCTGTTACATTATTTTCTTTCAATACATCCAAGTATCTATAGAAATAAAATATTGCGTTATAAATATAGAGTGTATAGTTAATAGTTAATTTCCTGACCGTAGGTAAGTTAGTATATCTTAAATATTGATCATATACTAAATCACCTATCTCCACTCCTTCAACTTTTATCTCCCAGCCTGTACTTTTTTCGTAATTCAATTTACTCAAGGAATTAATCAAAGAAAAGAATGCTTTAACTCTATAAATCGAGTTTTTCCACGTATACACATAAACGAACTTACTTACGTTGTACTTCTTTGCAACATACTTTACTTCACTACAACTGCGATACTTTAGAAAGCCAATTGTTTCAGTACAATACTTATGACTTAGAAGCAAACTAACTATATGATTATTATTATTAACCGTAGGATGCTCGTGGAATAGTTCAACTAGAACTACTCTGTCTACATTTCCTTTTTTCTTATATTTCTCAAAATAGCTGGTAATTTGTGATAGATCCAATTTTGATATTTCTCTGAGCTTCTTCTTTGAATTAAAATAGTTCTTGAAGAGGAGAAAAAAAGTACCCTGCATGGCTAATTTTATATTAGCTGTAATCACTTTCATTTAAACACCTTGGTTGGTAATTTCAAGAATACACACCATAAAAAATATGCTACCTAACATCCAGCTAGATATCTTTCTCAACTCATGATCTTTGTTATAAAAAACCAATATAAATATCTTAGACGTGGTCAAACTTGCTATAAAGTATAGTATCGACATCAAATCTAGTGTATTCACTACAAAAATACTTCCTAAACACAATGAGTACAAAGTGAAAAATAAAACTTCGTACTTTAACAAAAATTCTGTATTTTTTATCTGGAACCAATAGTACTGAGTCAGTCCATAATATATTTCCAGCGTGTATATTAGAGAGATGACACTTACATATTTTTTTGATTCATAATATTCACCGTCAATAATATACTTCCAACCAAGTTCAACTAATATAATAAATACAAAATATAATATAGGTGCTAAAAAGAACAGAGATTTAAAGATGCGCTGATTTCCTACGCAGTCTCCTTGTCTGTGATTCTCATAGTAGGTGGGAGCAAAAGACAGAAACAAAGCAACTCCCACAGTCCTAACGACTGTACCAATTGTCACTGCCAGTGCATATATGCCAAAACCTGTGCCGGTAAGATAGAAAGCAAAGAATATTTTCTCCAAATTCAGGTTTAGGTATTTAACCACTCCAGAAATATAACTGTCTATCGAGAATTTTCTAATTTTAGAGAACACACTAATGAACGAACCAGCATAATCAAAGTTTATAATTTCACTAGCATAGGATAGCGATAGCACAGTGTTTGCAGTAACCATCATTAACATTGAGAATAACAGCGAGTAGATATTCAGCATTCCAAAGTAGTAGAAAGCCACAATAGACAAAAAAAACACAACAAGCTCAACAACTTTTATAATTGAGAATTCTTTGATTTTTTTATTTATAGTAAAAAACTGCCTACTATAAGAGTTAAACATCGTGAGAAAACTGATTGCTGTAAACATAAAACCAATGGAAAAGCTAATATTATGTTTGTAGTTAATAAAAGCGAGGAGTATAAGACTAATTGGAATTGAAATGAGAGATGTAGCATACCCTAGTGTATAAACTCTCTTTATATTTAATTTATCAAAATTATATCTCGCAATGCTTGAGCCGATTCCTAAAGTTGATATCATTACGACGAAGATAGAAAATTCCATTATGAACTTATAAGATCCATAGCTCTCTACTGATAAACTTTTCGTTACTAATGGGAGTATTATTAAGGCTGATGCTTTACTCAACACATCAAGGAAGACATATATAATGGTATTCCTGATCATCATCTTCCTACTAAAGAAATTGTATTTAAATTAACTTCAAACATAACGGTTAGCTATTATATAGATAATCCAGGAAAGCCTGAACAAGCCTTTACATCAAATGAAAATTTGACTATAGAGAAAAACCATCATCTACAATCAAGTTCTGACCTGTAATATAGCGCGAATCAGAAGACAGTAAAAATAATATTGAACCAATCATTTCCGACACATCTAACATACCCGCACCATTTGTATTATCCCTATAAGCCAGACAAAAAGATTCTGGTTGGTTGTCAAATATCCCACCAGGGCTGACACTATTCACTCTGAAACTACTCGCACTAACATATTTAGAAATATATTTATTGAGATGAATAATCGCTGATTTTATCGCGGCATATTCTACAGGCATAGTCATTGGCGTGTTATCATATATATCGAACTTGGGCGCGATGACACCATATACAGAAGATATATTTACTAATGAAAAAAGTTTCTTATTTTTAATGAAATGCTTAGCGCTTTGCTGCGCAATAAGAAAGGCACTTCCCAAGTGCATCGAAATATTTTCATTAAAGCTATCTAATGACACATCAAAAAAATGAGCCCCATAAGAGCTATTTCTCGGATATGTACAATTCACAGCCCCTGTAATGTCATCATCTAAGCTGTCAAAGAACGCAATAACTTCAGTTTGATTCGTAACATCAAGTTGAACTACTGTAACTCTGCCACCCACTGAGTGGCTCAGTTTATCCTTTAAACCTTCGATTGCGTAGTCGACAGCAACAACTTCTCCACCCCTATCAAGAATAGCATTGGTTACCTTCAAACCAAGTAGACCATTCGCCCCAAATACTATCGTCTTGTATTTTTCCAAACTATACATTATTCACCTTGATCGTTGTTTGAAGTCGTTTTGCTTCCTGGCCTGCAATTAAAGTACGGATCGAACGATGAACACTTTGGGAAGATAGATACGGTTCACCACTATTAACTTGTTGTACGAACTTACTAAGCATTCTTTTAAATGCACTAAAGTTGTCCCTTATTTCGCACGAAACAGAGCTGGACTCTCCAATTACTTGGTAAGAGAAACTAAACGTTTCAGGGCCCAGGGTATTCACTTGGAATGTAATACCACCGCTAAAACTCAGCGTGAACGTATCTATACCAGATTGAGAGTAACAGTTCACCGTATCTACATCTTCATCCCAGACACCTAGTGTGGCATCCAGCATGTGTACACCATATTTCTCCCAATCATTGATAACCGAAGCTTTAACTAGAGTAACCTTTCCAAATTCGTCTAAGTTTTCTCTTACACTGTCAAGTTCTTGGCAAAAACGTAAGCCAGAGCATGAGAATAATAAACCTTTATCATAGAAAGACATAAACCAATCAAGCTCCTCACAATCTAAGGTCAGAGGCTTATCTATCATCACTGGAAGGCCCGCCTTTAAGAATGGTTCAGCCATTATTCTATGATTCTCAAAGTCATCACGGGCAATAATAACCGCATCGACATGCCCAATCATATCCACATAATCTGTTACAACATTATCGATAAGGCAGCACCCAGAAATCTCGTATGCAATATCAACATCTTGGCACCAAACATGAGTAACTTTCGCATCCAATGCTCCGAACTCTTCGTCATCTCGTTTTTGGAGATAATTTAAAATACCTATCCACTTTGTGTTTTCAAAATTATCAGCATTATAGCCGTTGAGTATTGCAGAAAATGAATATGGGTGGCCATTACCTTCACTGGCGCCTAAAATTCCAATTTTTATTTTAGACATATTAAATAACCTTTTCTAAGTTTTTAGTACCAATACCTTCCAACCAATTAATTCCATTTAAATCAGGAAATAAAGGGATTTTATACCCTAACCAATAAAATGAGTTATGCTCACCTTTCGCTTTTCCTGACAATAGGTATTCCACTGTCGGTAAGCAAACCTCGGGCTCGATTGGCGAATCCGGACTCATTTCACTTCTTACAGGGCCGGGACTCATAAGGTTTATACTAATATTGTATTCATCAAGCTCTTTAGATAATGTGGTTGATAATGCATTAAGCGTCGCTTTAGAAGCACTATAACACGAGAAGCCTGGAAAACAATTTAAAGGAGCACCAGAGGTTAAGTTAATAATACGACCATAATTTTCTTCTTTCATTTTACCAATGAAGTTTTCAATTATTATCAATGGAGCATAAGCATTTACACTCATTGAATATTTCACGTCATTTATTTTTTTTTCATCAAAACTCCCTTTATCAAGCACTCCGGCACAATTAATTATATATTCGCAATGACCCACATCTCTATTAATGACCTCCAATGTATTAAGTAATTCTTTCTCATCGGAAATGTCACAGCTATAGCTAGTTAAATTCAGCTCTTTAAACCTTTCTTTAACTCTTCTTGATATTGTGATTATGTTATATTTTTCATTTAGTTTATCTACAAGCATTAGCCCTACACCACTACTTGCACCAGTAATAAGTAAATTAGGTTTTTTCACACTTTATCCCTTATCTTTATCAATAAGATATTCAACGATATTAAAATCAATCTCAGTATCTATATCTATGGATATATCTCTTGGAGTAATATAAGCAAAATGTTCATCTGTCACCAAGGATGGGCAATTATCATTAATTAGACGATCTCTACATATTCCATAGTAAAGACCATTAAGTTGATAACCATTTTCATGTTGTTGTCTTGGCAGCCACGGATTTGCATCTTTTATATAAGGTTGTGCTTTACCACCTCTAATTGACCAAGCTCGGGTTGGTGGCAACTCTGTTTCAGAATATGTAGCTATACTTTTAATATTGTTATCATTAATAAGTATATTAGTACAATCACTGACTATTTCGATTGTTCTCATTGGGCTTGTAGGTTCAAGTAATATGATATAGTCAAACCTGTACCCTTTTTTCTTTTCTTCTTTAGTTACTGTATAACGCACTGCATCTATTACTAAAGACGTATCTGTCGCTAAATACGAAGGTCTAATGCATACATCAACATTATTTTTTCTTGATATTTCAATCACTTTTTCACAGTCAGTTGAGACGATGACATTAGATATATTATTAGTGCTTTTAGCAACTTCAACTGAATAGATAAACAAAGGCTTACCTAACAAAGGTTTATAGTTTTTACCTGGTAAACCTTTACTTCCTCCTCTTGCTGGAATTATAGCGAGAGTTTTAATATGCTTCATTTCTAAATACCTAGGTTTAGTATGTCTATTTGCGCTCGATTGAAATCATCCATTCGGCCGATATCCAACCAATACTCGTGAATTGGGAACATCAATACGTTGTTTCTTTCC
Source organism: Vibrio sp. 2-2(8) (assembly GCF_963888495.1). Lineage (NCBI taxonomy): Bacteria > Pseudomonadati > Pseudomonadota > Gammaproteobacteria > Vibrionales > Vibrionaceae > Vibrio > Vibrio sp. 2-2(8). Next base: position 277,546 of record NZ_CAWPJM010000052.1, read on the forward strand.
TGCATGTGTTGTTCTAATAGGGTCGGCATATCAATACGATGATTTTCTGGTACGGATTGAATCACACGTGGAGAGACCACGTAAATCCCCGCATTGACAAAAAATCGCTGGATAGGCTTTTCCACCATACTGGTGATTTTGTTGCCTTCTCCATTGATCACGCCGTATGGAATTTGGTAGTCGTATTCACGCACACACATGGTTGCGTCGGCGTCATGGCTCACATGAAAATCGAGAAGGCGTTGAAAATCGACTTTGGTCAACACATCACCATTCATCATGATCAACGGTAAGCCTTCTGGCAAATCATTCGGTAAAAGGCCAAGTGCTCCCCCTGTGCCAAGCGGGGACTCCTCATGTACATAAGTGATATTTACACCGAGCTCTGAGCCATCGCCAAAATGTGCATGAATCAATTCAGGCATGTAATGTGTCGAGATATAGAAATTGACGAACCCCGCTTTGATAAAACTGCGGATCACTGTTTCAAGGATCGGTTTGTTGCCGATTTTGAGCATTGGCTTAGGACAGTTATCCGTCAGCGGACGCAAACGAGTACCAAATCCGCCAGCCATCAAAAAAACAGGATTTTGATATTTCGGGCGATGCAATGCGCCATGCAAGGTTTCAAGCCCCACCACTTTTCCTGCCTCATCTAGAAGCGGAATAGATAGGATGCCTTTTTTCTCCATCAGCTCGATCAAATCTTCTCGACGGGTTCCCATCTTCGCTATCGTCGGAGATTGGTTCATCACCAAAGAGACAGGATCAGCCAGCGTCAGATTCTTGAGCAGGCCACGGCGAATATCGCCATCGGTTACAACTCCAACCAAATGCTGGTTGTTGTCAACCACTAACGCAACCCTTAAGGCCTCGTTATTAATGATCTCCAGCGCATCGCGTATTGAGTTGTCAGGTTTAATCAATACATTGTTCCAGCAATAGCTCATGGAATATCCTTGAATTTTATTTGTTTTATTTAATATAGGCGCGAGTTGGATAGCATGTACTGCCCTTCTTAAGTGATTGAGTCACTATCGCCCCAGCCCCAACGACGCTCTGCAATTCTAAAACTAAACCTTGAATGACTGTTGCATTTGCACCGATATACACGTCTTCCTCCGTAAACACGTCGCCACATAAGGTGGCATGAGGCGCTATGTGATTGTAGGCACCAATTCTGCAATCGTGCTCAATCAAAGCTTCGCTATTCACTATGGAATGTTCGCCAATAACCGTGCCAGTCTGTACTCTCGCACCAGGGAAAATCTGTGCTCCCGATTTCACTTCAGCAAAGGAAGATACCTTAGCGTCACTCGCAATCACCGTTTCAAAAACATACCCTTGTGCGAGAAACTTCTCGTTAATACGCTGACGAAAAGTTGAACGAGGCCTCATGCCAATACCGTTTACCAACCGCACACTATCTGGAGAGAAGCGTGTAATATCCTCATCTTGGGCAAAATGGGGAATGCCTGCCAATACCGCCCGTGATGAAACGTCATCAGGGCAAATGACGGCAAGTATTTCTCGTCCTTGGCCAAGTAAGATATCAGCCAAAACACTGGCGTGTCCGCCTCCGCCAATCAAAACAAGCGGTAACGGTTTATTCAATGATCAAATCTCCGACTTGATAATCTCGGCTTGCTTTGCGCTCGAGTATCTCCCAATACTGATAAGGTGACATGCCACTGCCCGGGCGCTTAATCGTCACGTTATCTGCACTAAAGGCATCGCCTGCTTGAATCGCTTGACTTGCCACCAAGCTTTTACGTGCCACCGCTTTGTTTTTGACTTCAGAGACGGTTGGCGATTTTACCGCAGTGCCCAACGCCACTTCTACTTGGCGAATCGCTTTCACCATCGCGGCCAATTCATCGGGTTCAAGTGACGCCTTGTGATCAGGGCCTTCCATATTTTTATCAAGGGTAAAGTGCTTTTCAACCAACACAGCGCCACGCGCCACCGCAGCAATCGGGATGGTGATCCCTTCACTATGGTCAGAATAACCCGCTGGTAAATCAAACGCCTTGCCGAGCGTATCCATTGCTTTGAGATTAATTTCTGCTATCGGGGCTGGGTATTCGGTGGTGCAGTGCAGGATGGTCACTTTCTCTTTCAGAGCTTTCTGCCCTTCATTTGATGCGTAAGCTTGCTGAAAAGCCAACACCGACGGTGCAACGAGATCCGCTGCAGTGTAGCCAAAAGCGATGACGCCCAATGCCATTTCAATCTCAGCCAGTGTCGCCATCCCCGTAGACACGATTAAATCACATCCGGTGCGCGCATGCTCAAGGACTAATGGCGCATTGGTCAACTCACCAGAAGGCAATTTCAGTCGCGTTAAACCAAGATCATTAACGAGGAAATCTAAGCTTTCAGCATCAAAAGCGGTCGAAAGGAACTCAATACCCAGGGACTCACAATGTTTGACTAACTGGTGGTGAGCCGCATAAGACAGCTCAAGTCGGCTAAGCATGGCTAGCTGCGACTCTTGCTTTTGCGTATTGGCCACTTGGTAATCCGCTTGCTTGGCTTGTTCTGTCACTAAGTTTTTGGCTTTAAAGGTTTGAAACTTAACAATATCGGCGCCAGCTTGATGCGCAGCGTCGACGAGTTTAAACGCCAGTGCTTCGTCACCATTATGGTTTACACCCGCTTCTGCAATGATTAGAGTCATGCTGCCTCACTCAATCGGTTCAAAGGGTAAGTCATAGAATGACTTACAAGGTTCAAAATGAAGTGATTTTATCATTGCAATCACTTGCGCACTGCTATCACCTTGGCCATAAGGATTATCGATCACTTCACCGTCAGCCTTATAGCCTCTGGTAATGGCCGTTTGGATTGCTTGTTCAATCTCTTCTTTAGATGCCCGGCAATGCAAGACACTTTTCGCCGCTAAACGCCCTTGCTGGCGCACGCCAATATTCACCGTCGGTACATCAAAAGCAGGCACTTCAATAATGCCACTGGATGAGTTGCCAATCACAGCGCTAGCATGTTTCACCACGCTGAGATAACGCACCTGCCCCAGAGAAGGGATGGCAAGCACACGTTGTGGGTTTGCAGCCGCATACGCTTCGAGCATTGGAATGATGCGCCTGCCGCCATCATCGGCATTCGGATAAGTGAGGATCACTTGATGCTCAGGGTAAGTGTCAAGTGCATCGAGCAAGGCCTGAAAACTGGCTTCGGGCGCTTCCTCGCCTAAGGTAACGGGATGGTAGGTCACCAAGAAGTACGGCTGAGTCAAAGGGAAGTTGAGTGATTGAGCCAGAGCAGGCACATCCATAAACTGTGCACGCTTAAGGTGGTCAAGCCCAATAGCGCCGATATTTTTCACACGCTCTGGCGCTTCCCCTAACTGGATAACGCGCTGACGATACGCTTCGGTCGAAGTACCATGCAGATAGCTCAGCTTGGTGATCGCATGACGAATAGCGTCGTCATACGCACCCTCGGTGATCTCCCCACCATGCAAATGAATCACCGGAATACGCAGAATCATCGCCGTTTGCGCCGCAGCGAGTGCTTCAAAACGATCGCCAAGAATCACCAGAACATCTGGTTTAAGCCTTGCCAACGCATCGGCAAATCCTAACACACCGAGCCCCATGCTTTTGGCTGTGCCTACCGCAGAATCCGATGAAAGTAAGATTTCGATTTTCTCGTCGATATGAAAGCCATCTCGCTCAATTTGCTGATAGGTTTCGCCGAACTCAGGCGATAGATGCATGCCCGAAACCAGCAGTTGAAGCTTCAGCTCTGCATCGGCTTGAATATCTTTTAGAAGCCAAAAGAGCAGACCATACTCTGCTCTTGTTCCGGTAAAGACGGCGACTTTTTTCTGATGTTCGCTCATGCTCGCTCCCTCACCTAAGCGCCAACGGGCGTACTCGGTAAGTTAATCAGGTGTGCTTCAATGAATTCTGAATGGGTCAAATCCCCACGCAGGGCTTGTTCGAACATCGGCAAGCGATGCATAAGTTGCCAGATTGGACGAGTCATCACTCCTGCAGCATTGGTCTGCTCCAGCAGTTCATTACGCTGCTGTGCATCCGCGCAAATGATGGCATTGAGCCAGTAGTTCGACTGCGCGTATTCTGGCTCGACCACAAACGTGACATCGCTACCGGCAAAAAACGCTTGGTATTGCTGCGCCAATTGGCGTTTTTGCGCCAGATAGCGTTCCAGCACTTCCATCTGCGCGCAGCCCAGTGCCGCATTTAAGTTCGGCATGCGGTAGTTAAACCCTGGCTCATCATGGAAGAACTCATACGGGTGCGGCACTTTCGCCGTCGTAGTCACATGCTTAGTGCGTCTGCCCGCGTCTTCCGTGCCACACAGCACCATACCACCACCACCCGTGGTAATGATTTTGTTGCCATTGAAGCTCACCGCACCAAATTCACCAAGCGTTCCGGTGTGTTTGCCCTTGTAAAACGAGCCTAGACTTTCTGCTGCGTCCTCGACTAACGTGATGTGCCATTTCGAACAAACGGCAACCAGTTCATCCAGTTCGACAGGATGACCGAAGGTGTGCATCGGCACCACCGCTTTGATTCTTCTGCCCGTTTGCTTATGGATGCAACCTGCCTCAGTGACTTCTGCATACTCTTCCAAGAAGGCATTCACCGCTTTAGGACAAAGGCCCAGACTCACAGGCGATACGTCAACAAAAATCGGCTCGGCCCCCATATGATAAAGCGCATTGCAAGTTGCAACGAACGTCAGCGCTTGGGTGATCACCAAATCGCCCCGCTCAACGCCCGCCATGTACAACGCAGCGTGCAGCGCTGCGGTGCCATTAACAGTGGCAACCGCGCGGGCGCTGCCAGTAAAGGCTTCCATCTTGCGCTCAAGCTCATCAACAAACTTACCGACGCTCGATACAAAGGTGCTGTCAATGGTTTCCATCACATACGCTTTCTCATTGCCCGAAAACGTCGGGGCATGCAGTGGAATAAACTCTTGGGTTTGGTATTGGTCGCGAACAAACTCAACCAGCCGTGGTGCTTTCATGATTCGCCCTTACATCTTGCTATCAAGGTATTTGCCCGTTTCTTTGTGACCGAAATCGGGGATCATGGTAAAGAATAAGTCAACAATTTGCTCTTTAGTCCATTCGCGAGCCGCCTTCATTTGGCCAATCTGCGTTTCAAACAGACTTAACAACTCTGGCTGATACAGAGGGTCGTTTTTGATGATGCCCAAGTTTTCAAAGCGGGCCATATCGAGCACTTCTTTGTTAGTGAAAAACTCTTCAAAGTCTTTCTCACCTGTAGTGTCACTTTCGGTAAAAAGACAAGGCCATTTTCCTTGCGCTGGTAGCGTTTTAGCGAGCTCACGCGCTTCATCTTCATTGGCACACAAGTGAGGCTCGTAACCACGTTGCTTGAGGTACTTCACTGCAATGTCGGCAAAAGTGATCAGATGCAGCGCTTCACTGAGTTTCGGGAAGAAAATGTCGCGATTTTCGCCAAAAATGCACGACATGAGGCACAGCTCGCCGGATTCTTGCGGCGTTACGAAATAACGCTTGATGTCGTTTGGTGCGACAATCGGCTGATTTTTTTGGATACGTTGGTTAAAGCCGTGCAACAGAGAACCATCAGAAAAGGCCACGTTAGCAAAACGCGCAGTTGAGATGGCAATTTGCTCACTCTTACGCATCAAGAACATTTCCATAATGCGTTTGGACGCCCCCATCATATTGACGGGGTTGGCTGCTTTATCGGTCGAAACACAGAAGTACTTTTTAACACCAGCATCAATCGACTGTTGAATGGTTTTATCGGTATTGAATACGTTGACATCGATCATACGCATCAAGGTAAATGGGTCTTTCTCACTGCGCACATGCTTGAGGGCAGAGAGGTTTAAGACATAATCATACTGACCATCGGCTTTGATAAAGGCATCATACTCAATCGAACCGATATCCAAAGCGAAGGTTTGGAAATCGCCGTCAATGTAGCCAAATGAACTGCGAATATCGCGTACCAACTCCACCATGTTGTTTTCGCTGATATCGACTACATGCAGCTTCTGCGGATTGCGCTTAAAGATTTCTTTGGTGACAGCTTGGCCGATGGACCCTGCGCCACCCAAAACAAGAAAACGAGACTCTGAAACGATACGAGATAGCACTGTTTCATTTTGGAAAATATCTTGAGTAAACAGCGCATCGGTACGACCGATAAGTGGGAGAATTGGGTTCATTTTGTAATACCTAACCTCATTTTATTTATTTTTGCATCCCAGTATTTTCATGTAACCACGGAAACCGCATGAACATCACCGCCCTGTAAGGCTTTCGAGAACCTTACTTAGGTAGTTTTCGTCCATTGCGCAGTTCATCCGTTTGCGTTTAATACCACCTTTAAAGGTGGTTTCACTCTTTAATAGGTTCAAACACATCTGCCTGATCCTTGCTAAA